>JBKDSQ010000001.1:0-40580 GCA_046340895.1 Synechococcaceae cyanobacterium
TGGCTGGGGGCCTGGTCGGGGATCTGGCTCATCGGCGTCTCGCGGCAACGCCCCCATCACCCCACGGCAGGTGGCCTCCCGTCAAAGCCCCCATCACCGTGCTGGTCTCGGGCGACGCGTTTTGAGATTAAGTGCTGGTGCTCTCTTGCGGCGGCCGGTCCCCGCGGTTGATGGCTCGGCAGCCGTTGGGCCGGGGCCGTCAAGGGGAGGGACGCTTTCCCCAGGCCTCTGGCCTCTCGGCCGTCCGCGGGGCGGGATGGACGCTCGGGCCTGGGGAAAACCAGGCAAGAAAGGGGGAAAAGGGCCCGAAGGCCGGGGAAAAGCCCATCGCACAGCAATGGTGATCAATCCCCGGCCCTCCGGCAGGGAACGCTCATTCCTCGTCGTCAGAGCCACCGGCGGGCACCAGCCGGATCTGCTTGCGGCCCAGCTTGATCTCGAATTCATCACCCGGCTGCAGGTCGAGCATGGCGGTGTAGGCCTTGCCCACCAGCAGGTTGCCGTTGCCCTGCACGGTGGCCACGTAGCTGAGCTTGCGGCCACCCTTTCCGGCCCCCTTGCCGGCGCCATCGCCAAGGCTCAGGCCCTTGGCCTCGAGCAGCGCCTCGTAGAAGGCCGTGAAGTTAAGGCGGTCCCCGCCATCCTTCTTGCTGCTCACATAGCCACAGCCGCGAACCAGTTCGGACTTGGAGACCTCGCCCAGTTCCTTGACCTTGGCAAGAAGTTCGGCACCGGTGAGCATGATGAGAGCAGGAAAAGAACAACGCCTCAACCGTACCGCTTGTTCTCCACCCCGCAAGCTCTCATGGATGCGCAATCGCGATCAATCGGCTGAGATTTGCCTGCGGACCGCAGCGGATCTCAGTCGGGATCAAGCAGCCGCAGCCGCAGCCGATTCAGCGCCTCACCCACAGTGAGCGTCTGAATCCAGTCGCGACCGCGCTGCGCTCCGAATCGCACAGGCTCCGCCCGGACTCCATCCGCTCCCGCCACGGCGATGTGCACCAAGCCCACCGGCTTCTCAGCACTGCCCCCCCCGGGTCCGGCGATGCCACTCACGGCCACCGCCCAGGTGGCGCCGGTGCAGCGCCGCACCCCTTCCGCCATCGCGATCACGACCGCATCGCTCACGGCGCCCTGCTCACGGAGCAGCGCTTCGGGCACACCCAGCAGCTGCTGCTTCACGGAATTGGCGTAGGCGATCACACCGCCAACGAAGGACTGCGAGGCTCCAGGCACGGCCGCCAGGGCGGCGCCGATGCCGCCGCCCGTGCACGACTCCGCCACCGCCACCGTTTCCCCGCGCTGCTGCAACCGCTCGAGCACCACGGCCGCCAGGCTCTGGCCATCGACGCCGAAGCAGCTGCAGCCGGTGCGGGCCCGCAGTTCTGCCTCCAGCGGCGCCAGCAGGGCGGCGGCGGCCGAGGCATCGGCAGCGCAGGCGGTGATCCGCAGCCGCACCTCGCCGGCGCCGGCGTAGGGGGCCACGGTGGGATTCTCCAGGGCCAGCAGATCGGCCACGCGCTCGGCCAGGCCCGATTCGGAGACGCCCCAGAAATGGAGCATGCGGCTGGCGAACACGCCCCGGGCCAGGCCGCTGGCGCGCAGCCAGGGCGCAGCCGTGGCGGCCCACATCGCCTTCATTTCGCTCGGCACGCCGGGGAAGGTGAGCACGGTGAAGCCGGGGCGCGGCGTCCAGATCATTCCTGGCGCGGTGCCGGTGGGATTTGGCAGCAGGGTGGCGCCGCGGGGCAGCAGGGCCTGACGCTGAAGGGAGGCATCGGCGCTGCGGCCCCGCTGCTGCAACTTGGCCTGGATGTCGTCCCATACGCCGGGGTGCTCCACCAGCTCGGTGTCGAAGGCCGCGGCGATCGCCTCGGTGGTGAGGTCATCGGGGGTGGGACCAAGGCCGCCGGTGGTCACCAGCACGCGGCAGCGCTGGGCGGCCTCCCGCACCGCCGCGATCACCCGGGCGCGGTTGTCGCCCACCACCCCCTGGCGATGGTGGGGCAGGCCCGCGGCGGCCAGCTGTTCGGCCAGCCAGCGGGCGTTGCCGTTGAGGATGTTGCCGAGCAGCAGCTCGGTGCCCACGCAGAGGATCTCCACCGAGCCTGGATCGGTGAGCGGGCCGCTCATGGCTGGGGCGAACCGCCCCGCTCGACGGCGAGAGCGTCCTGCTGCATCTGGCGGCGGCAGAGCACCACCACGGCCACCAGCACGCCGGTGGCGAGCCCCAGCCAGAGAAAGCGCATCTCGGCGTTGGCCACCACCAGGGCCAGGGCAGCCAGCCACTGGGTGAAGGCGTAGATCAGCAACACCGTGCGCCGATGGCTGAAGCCGGCGCGCAGCAGCCGATGGTGCAGGTGGCGGCGATCCGGATAGAAGGGCGAGCGGCCCTCGCTGAGGCGCCCCATAATCACCGCCGACATGTCGGCCAGCGGCAACGAGAGGATCAGCAGCGGCAGCAACAGGCTGACGCTGGTCAGCCCCTTGGCTGGCCCCACGATGCTGATCGCCGCCAGGGCGAAGCCGAGGAAGTAGGAGCCGCCATCGCCCATGAAGATGCGGGCGGGATTGAAGTTGTGGCGCAGGAAGCCGAGGCAGGCACCGGCCAATGCGGCCGCCAGCAGGCCCGCGGCCGGTTGATGCAGGCTGAAGCTCACCGAAAGCAGGCCCACGGCGGCGATGCCGCTCACGCCGGCCGCCAGGCCGTCGAGGCCATCGAGCCAGTTGATGGCGTTGGTGATGCCCACCAGCCACACCACCGTGGCCAGCAAGCTCAGGCCAGCAGAAAGACGCAGGATCGGATCGCCCCCCCACAGGGCGAAGGGCAGCTCGATCGTGCCGATGCGAACGCCCTGGCTCCAGACCGTCATCGCCACCAGCACCTGGCCCGCCAGCCGGGGCAAGGGGGGCAGGGCGGTGAGGTCGTCCGCCAGGCCGATCACGAAGTAGCAGAGGGAGCCGGCCAGGGTGGTCCAGATCAGCTGGTCCTTGTCGGCCTCCAGCTGGGCAAAGCCGGAGAGCTGCCAGATCAGCAGCAGCGCCAGGCTGAACCCGAGCACGATGCCCACCCCGCCGAGGCGCACCATCGGCACCGTGTGCTGCTTGCGCGGATCAGGCCGGTCCACCAGCCCCAGGCGCAGGCCCAGCCGGCGCACGATCGGCACAATCAGGGCCGTGAGCAGGGCCGCGCTGATGAAGCCGAGCAGGGCAGCCGCGAGCGGGCTCTGGGCGAGGGTCACGGCAGCGGCGGGGCTGGGGCCGTCACCTTACGGACGCCGCCGGGTTCAGGCGTGCTGGAGCTCACGCTGGGCGCCGTAGAGGGGGAAACGGGCGCACAGGGCCGCCACGCGCTCGCGGCAGCGCTGCTCGATGGCGCCGTCCTCGGGGTGGAGCAGGCGGTCGGCGATCACATCGGCCACCTCACGGAAGGCGGCCTCATCGAAACCGCGCGTGGTGCAGGCCGCGGTGCCGAGCCGCAGGCCGCTGGTGACGAACGGCGATTCCGGATCAAAGGGCACCGTGTTCTTGTTGGCGGTGATGTGCACCTCGCTGACCAGCAGGTCGGCCACCTTGCCGGTGAGGCCGATCGAGCGCAGGTCGAGCAGCACCAGGTGGTTGTCGGTGCCGCCGCTCGCCACGTCGATGCCGCGCTCGCGAACCCGGCCGGCCAGGGCCTGGGCGTTGGCGATCACCTGTTCGGCGTAGCGGCGGAAGGAGGGCTGCAACGCCTCGCCGAAGGCCACGGCCTTCGCGGCCACCACGTGCTCGAGCGGCCCCCCTTGGGTGCCGGGGAAGACGGCCTTGTCGAAGCGGCGGCCAAATTCGGCGTCGTTGCAGAGAATCAGGCCCCCGCGCGGACCGCGCAGGGTTTTGTGGGTGGTGGTGGTGACCACATGGCAATGGGGCAGGGGCGAGGGGTGCAGCCCGGCGGCCACCAGACCGGCGATGTGGGCGATGTCGGCCAGCAGATAGGCGCCCACCTCATCGGCGATGGAGCGGAAGGCGGCGAAGTCGATCGTGCGCGGATAGGCCGAGTAGCCGCAGACGATCAACTTCGGCCGGTGCTCCAGGGCCAGCTCACGCACGGCCGCCATGTCGAGCTGCTGGCTGTCGCGGTCGACGCCGTAGTGCACGGCGCGGAACCACTTGCCCGACACGTTGACCGGCGAGCCGTGGGTGAGATGGCCGCCGTGGCTGAGGTCCATGCCCAGGATCGTCTCGCCCGGCTCCAGCAGCGCCAGGAACACCGCGAAGTTGGCCTGGGCGCCGCTGTGGGGCTGCACGTTGGCCCAGGCGGCGCCGAACAGCTGACGGGCGCGCTCGATCGCCAGCTCCTCGATCGCGTCCACGTGCTCGCAGCCGCCGTAGTAGCGCTTGTGCGGCAGGCCCTCGGCGTACTTGTTGGTGAGCACCGAGCCCTGGGCCTCCATCACGGCCCGCGAGGCGAAGTTCTCGCTGGCGATCAGCTCCAGGTGGGTCTGTTGGCGGCGCAGTTCGCGCTCGATCAGCGCGGCGATGGCCGGATCCCCGCTGGCGAGGGGAGCGTTGAGGGGATCAGCCATGGAACCGGCGCATGGAAGCTTCTCGGCTGATCGTAGGCAACGGCTGCGGGACCTCCGAGAGGCGGAGCAGGTTCGCAGACAAAAAAAACCGCCCTGGAGGGCGGTGAGTGATGGGGACGCGCCTGGAGAGATTCGAACTCCCGACCCTCTGATCCGTAGTCAGATGCTCTAATCCGCTGAGCTACAAGCGCCTGGTGAACGACCGGAGAACCGGCGGCAGGCCGATGTGGCCTTCGCTCATTCTCACCGCACGGGGGGCCGATCCGTCAACCTGGCGGCAGCGACCGCTGCGCTCCCCATGCCGATCCGCTGGTACGGCCCTGCCGATCCTGCCGACCCCACCTATCGCCACTTCGAGCGGATCGTGAACCTGACGCTCCACGGCGCCCTGTTCGCCGCCGTCAACAGCGGCCTGTGGGTGGTGGAGGGCCTGCGCCACCCCTGGCCCCACCTGGAGCGGCTGACGCTGGCCTGGGGCCTGGGCCTGGCGATCCATGCCACGGTGGTCGTGCTGATGCGCCCCAAGCCATGACCCTCGCCGCCCGCGACCTGGAGGAGCTGAGCCGGGCCATTGCCGATCGCCTCTACGTTCAGGTGGCCAGCTGGCACCTGTACCTCGGCGACGCCGGCCTGGCCGACACCCTGGCGAGCGAGGCCGCCGGGCGGCTGGAGCAGGGGGCCGCCGTGGCGGCTCGCCAGGCGTTGGAGGCGGTGCAGGTGCCGATCGGCGGCGGCGCCACCCGCCTGCCCCTGGCGCGGCTGGTGCCCGCCGGCCAGCTGCGCGATCTGGAGGAGCTGCTCGAACCCTTCGCCGGATAGGGTGACTGGCCATCTCGCACCCCTTCGGTCCGTGCTGATCATCGAGGTGACCAACGCCCGCGAGGTGGTGCGTCAGCGCATCGGCAAGCTCGGCAGCCGGTTGATCGGCAAGGTTGTCGACGCCGAAGCCCAGGTGGAGAAGGCCTTGATCCAGGAGCTGGAGAACGCCTTCCGCGAGTTCGGCATCGAGGCGCGCATCGCCTCGGTGGATGGCCCGCAGATGCTTGGGCGCTCCAGGCTCGAGGTGCCCCTGCAGGTGCGGGAGGAGCGCGAGGTGCGGCTGCCTTGAGGGGCGCCCGCCCGCTCAGGCGCCGCCGGGCAACCGCCGCCGCACCATCGTGAGCAGCTCGCGCGCCTCTGGCACCCCCGCCGACGAGGCCACCAGTCCGTAGATGGCGAAGGCCAGCGCCGTGCCGAAGCCGGTCTGCAGCAGCCGGCCCAGCAGTCCGGAGGGCCAGCCCACGCCGGCGGCCAGGCCCCAGGCCGCCATCCCGCCGAGCACGGCCGCCAGGGTGAGCAGGGCCGTGTCGCGGCCCCAGGCGCGCAGCGGCAGGCCGCCGAGCCGACCACCCAGCGCGAGCAGCAGGCCCACGCAGGTGATCAGGTTCACCCCCACCGTGGCCAGCACCAGGCCCGGGGCGCCGAAGTTCAGCGCCGGCAGCTGCAGGCCCCAGGGGGTGGGTCCGCCCACGAACAGCCAGCAGAAGATCGCGTTCAGACCGATGCCCGCCAGCGACCAGCGGAACGGGGTGACGCCGTCGCCGAGGGCATAGAACACCCGCACCAGCACATCGCGGGCCAGGTAGGCCGGCATGCCCAGGCCGTAGGCCATCAGCAGCTTGCCCACCAGATCCGCCGCCTGGGTGTCGAAGGCGCCGCGCTCGTAGATCAGCGCCACGATCGGCACGGCCAGGGCGATCATCACCGCCCCCAGCGGCAGCATGCTCGCGTTGGAGAGCATCAAGCCCTGGCGGATGCGGCCGATCAGCTCAGGCCGGTCCTGCGGGGCGGTGAGCCGCGCATAGACGGGAAGCAGGGGCACCAGCAGGGCATTGGACAGCAGACCCAGCGGCGTCTGCACCAGCAGGTTGGCGTAGCCCAGGCCCGCCGCCGCCGCCGGCAGGCCGGAGGCGAAGAACAACGACACGAACACATTGATCTGCAGCATCCCCGAGGAGAGGGTGGCCGGGCCCATCACCTGCAGCACCTCGCGCACGCCTGGGTCCTTCCAGTCCCACACGAGCTGGGGCTTGTTGAGGCCCTCGCGGCTGAGGGCCGGCAACTGGATCAGCCATTGCAGGATCGCCCCCACGGTGGTGCTGGCGGCCAGAACCACGCCACCGAGCACCACGAAGCGGGGCTCGAGGATGGCGGCGCCGAGTCGCCACCAGAGCAGGCCGATGCCGGCGATCACCGCCACGCTCGAGAGCAGCGGGCTCACCGACGGCAGCCAGAACACATCGGCGGCGTTGAGGGCGCCGAAGCCCAGGCCGATCAGGCCGGCGAACAGGGCCATCGGCGCCATCCAGCGCAGCTGATCGACAGCGATGGCATGGCGCACCGGATCGAGCGCGGGACCCACCAGGGTGATCAGCGGGTCGGCCGCCAGCACCAGAAGCACGGTCACCGCGAGCAGCCCGGCGCCCACGATCGTGTTGATCGCCGCGAGCACATGGGCCCCCTCCTCGCGCGGACGGCGGGCGAGCACGCTCACCATGGCGCTGTGGAACGGCCCGTTGATGCCGCCGAGCAGGATCAGCAGGAAGCCCGGCAGCACATAGGCGTAGTTGTAGGCGTCGTAGGCGGCGCCGACGCCGAAGGCGGCGGCGATCACCTGCTGACGCACCAGGCCGGCCACCTTCGAAAGGGCGGTGGCCAGCGCCACGATCAGGGCGATGCGGCGCAGGGAGCGGCCGCCCGGCGCTGCGGCCGCTCCGGCTGGCGCGGGGCTGGTCTGCTGAGAATCACCCATCCCGTCCGGAGCCGCGGTTGCGCCCGGATTCTTGCCTGCCGGCGGCCTGGCGCAAGCCGGGGGTTCGGGGGGCGGGCACCATGGCGCCACGCCCCTTCCCGCCACGGCAGGTCGCCCCCATGCCCCAGCCCTCGCCGCACGCCCCGCTCAACCCCCCAGGCGCCCACACGGTGTGGCCCCTGGCCGACCTGGTGGAGGGGGTGCTGCTGCGGCGCTACAAGCGGTTCCTGGCCGATGTGCGCCTCGACAGCGGCGAGGAGGTGACCGCCCACTGCCCCAACACCGGCCCGATGACCGGCGTGCTGCACCCGGGCGGCCGCGTGCGCCTGCGCCACGACCCCTCGCCGAGCCGCAAGCTGGCCTGGACCTGGGAGCAGGCCGAGGTGAACGGCGCCGACGGCACGCCGGTGTGGGTGGGCGTCAACACGGCGCTGCCCAACCGGCTGGTGCGGGCCACGATCGAGGCCGGCTGCCTGGAGCCCTGGCTGGGGCCGGTGGGGGCGATCCGGGCAGAGGTGCCCTACGGCGAGGGCCGCCGCAGCCGCATCGACCTGCTGCTGACCCCGGCCGAGGGGGCTGCCGATCCGCGGCCGATCTACATGGAGGTGAAGAACACCACCTGGAGCGAGGGCGATCTGGCCCTGTTTCCCGACACCGTGACCGAACGGGGCCAGAAGCACCTCCAGGAGCTGGCGGCGCTGCTGCCCCAGGCCCGGGCGGTGCTGGTGCCCTGCCTCAGCCGCTCCGATGTGCAGCGCTTCGCGCCAGGCGACCGGGCCGATCCCCGCTACGGCGAGCTGTTCCGGCTGGCGCGCTCGGCCGGGGTGGAGGTGCTGCCCTGCCGCTACGGCTTCGGGGCCGAGGCGGTGCAGTGGCTGGGGCTGGCCGGGGTGCTCGATCGCCAGCCCTGAGCGCCGCGGCCCGCCGCCGGCGGCGCTGGCCCCCATAGAGTCGAGCCGGTCTGCCCGTGCCGCCGTGGACACCCGAGCCTTCAAGCGCAGCCTGCACCACTCGGAGCGCTACAACCGCCGCGGCTTCGGCCTGGGCGAGGAGGTGTCGGGCAGCCTGCAGACCGCCTACCAGAGCGACCTGATCGCGCGGCTGCGCACCAACGGCCACGAGCTGCGCGAAGGGCGCCTCACGGTGCGGCTGGCCGAGGCCTTCGGCTTCTGCTGGGGCGTGGAGCGGGCCGTGGCGATGGCCTACGAAACCCGCCGCCACTACCCGAGCGAGCGGCTCTGGATCACCAACGAGATCATCCACAACCCCTCGGTCAACGCCCACCTGCGCGAGATGGACGTGCACTTCATCCCCGTGGAGGCGGGGGTGAAGGATTTCTCCGAGGTGGCCAGCGGCGATGTGGTGATCCTGCCGGCCTTCGGGGCCACGGTGCAGGAGATGCAGCTGCTCAACGAGCGCGGCTGCCACATCGTTGACACCACCTGCCCATGGGTTTCGAAGGTGTGGAACACGGTGGAGAAGCACAAGAAGCATGCCTTCACCTCGATCATCCACGGCAAGGTGAAGCACGAGGAAACGCTGGCCACCAGCTCCTTCGCCGGCACCTACCTGGTGGTGCTCGATCTGGCCGAAGCCCAGCTGGTGTGCGACTACATCCTCGGCCGCGGCGACCGGCAGAGCTTCATGGAGCGCTTTGCCCGGGCCTGCTCCCCGGGCTTCGACCCCGACCGCGATCTGGTGCGGGTGGGCGTCGCGAACCAGACCACGATGCTCAAGAACGAAACCGAGGAGATCGGCCGCCTGTTCGAGCGCACGATGCTGGCCCGCTATGGCCCCCAGGAGCTCAACCAGCACTTCCTCGCCTTCAACACGATCTGCGACGCCACCCAGGAACGCCAGGACGCGATGTTCGCCTTGGTGGATGAGCCGCTCGACCGGATGGTGGTGATCGGTGGCTTCAACTCCTCCAACACCACCCACCTGCAGGAGATCGCCGTCAGCCGCGGCATCCCCTCCTTCCACATCGATACGCCGGAGCGCATCGGTCCGGGCAACCGCATCGAGCACATGCCCCTCGGCGGCCCGCTGGAGACGGTGGAGCCGTTCCTGCCGGAGGGACCGATCCGGGTGGGCATCACCTCCGGCGCCTCCACCCCCGACCGGGTGGTGGAGGACGTGATCCGCCGCCTGATCGCGCTCAGCGCCGCCTGAGCTGCGGGGGTGGCTTTACATTTCCGTAAGGCCCGGCCCGGGGGCCGCCGCTGTCCCGCTCGCCCCGAACCCTTGTCCTTTCCGCTTTCGTCCGTTCTGACCGAGAGCCTGCCACCACCGTCCGGGCCCGCTGTCGCCGAGGCCCGCCTGCCCAGCGCCCCCCTGCGCGGTCTCGACGACGCTCGGGTGCGGCGCTACGGCAGCCAGTTCGCCGACCTGATGGAGATGCGGGCGCCGGCGCCGGTGGTGGCCGCCTACCTCGATCGGCACGAAGGCTGGTTCCAGCGCTGCGCGGCGCCGATGACGGTGCAGCCGCTCGGGGACGACGGCTATGTGCTCACCCTGGGCCGGTTCGGCAATTTCGGCTTCGAAGTGGAGCCCACGATCGGCCTGTCGCTGCTGCCGCAGGACGAGGGCATCTATCGCATCCTCACCGCGGCGGTGCCCGATGCCGACGCCACCCTGGCCGGTCTCTACGACGTGGAGTTCAACGCCAGCCTGCGGCTGGACGAGCCCAGCGCCGACGAGCCCGAGCTCTCTCGCGAGGAAGTGGATGGGCTGATGGCCCACACCCTGGTGCGCTGGGAGCTCGACCTGCAGGTATGGATCCGGCTGCCCGGAATGATCACGATCCTGCCGGAGCCCCTGGTGCAGAGCAGCGGCGACCGCCTGCTGCGCCAGATCGTGCGCCAGATCTCCCGCCGCCTCACCTGGAAGGTGCAGGAAGACTTCCACGCCAGCCACGGGATCCCGTGCCCGCCGCGGCGACGGGCACGCTTCTGATCCTGGATACGGGAGCGTCAGCCTCTGGGATCAGGCAGCCGGCTGGAGGATCTTGTTCACGATCTGCATGCCGCTGACGGCCTGCCAGAGGAACAGGCTCACCAGCGTCATGTTCAGGCCCACGTGGGCCTTGCGGGCGAGTTCGTTACCGGCCTGCATCAGCGGAGCGAGGCCGGCGGCGAGGGCGATCAGGCCGGTCATGGCCAGGCCCACCAGCAGGTGGGGGCCGACGAACAGCTTGCCGTTGTTGATGTAGGTGACCGCCATGCCACCGACGCTGCCGAGCACCATCAGGGCCAGGAGCAGGCTGCTGAAGAGGAAATGGCGCTTGGCGAACTGCCCCTTGATCAGCTCCTTGCGCTGTTCAGGGGTGCCGGTGCGCGTTTTCTTGGCCTTGATGCCCAGCACCATCGCGTACAGGGAAAGCCCCAGCAACAGCCACATCAGCAGCGGGTGCAGCAGGCTCAGCGGCAGGGGCAGCGGGGAGGGGATGGCGAGGGCCATGGCGGTGAGGCGGGCCCGGCGAAGTTAGGACGCCTGCGACAGCGGCGGGGCTCAGTGCAGGAAGTGGCGCCGCCCGGTGACCACCATCGCCAACCCCAGCTCATCGCAGGCGCGGATCGAATCGCCATCGCGGAGGCTGCCGCCAGGGTGGATCACGGCGGTGATGCCGTGGGCGGCCGCCAGGCGCACGGTGTCATCGAAGGGGAAGAAGCCGTCGCTGGCGAGCACGGCGCCGCGGGCCGCCTCCCCGGCGGCGGCCAGGGCCAGCTGGGCCGAGCCAACCCGGTTGGTCTGGCCGGCGCCGATGCCGAGGCTGCGGCCGTCGCGGGCCACCACGATCGCGTTGGAGCGCACATGGCGCACAAGCTTCCAGGCGAAGCGAAGGTCGCGCTCCTCGGCGGCGTCGGGCTGGCGCTGGCTGGCCACGCTCCAGGCGGCGGGCTCGGCCGGCTCGTCATCGAGGTCCTGAGCCAGGACGCCGCCGAGAATGCTGCGCAGCTGGCGGCGCTCCGCCCGGCCGATCGCCTCCGGTTCCAGCTCCAGCACGCGCAGATTGGGCTTGGCGGCCAGCACCGCCCGTGCGTCCTCCGTCACCGAGGGCGCCACCACGCACTCCAGAAACAGGCCGGTGAGGGCATCGGCCGCGGCCTCCTCCAGCGGGCCGTTGAGGGCGACGATGCCGCCGAAGGCCGAGACCCGGTCGGCGTCGAGGGCGCGCTGCGCCGCATCGGCGCCGTCGGCGCCGATGGCAACGCCGCAGGGGTTGGTGTGCTTGATCACCACCGCCGCGGGCTCGGAGCCGGGGCCGTAGCCGAATTCGCGCACGGTGGCCAGGGCCGCCTCGAGATCGAGCAGGTTGTTGTAACTGAGCTCCTTGCCCTGGAGCTGGCGGGCGGAACCCCAGCCGGCGCCCTCCTGGCCGTACCAGATGGCGCTCTGGTGGGGGTTCTCGCCGTAGCGCAGGCTCTGGCGGGCCGGCAGCTGGAGCTGCAGGGGCGTCGGAGCGGCGGTCGGGGCAGCCACGTCGGACGGCTCAGGCTCGAGCCGTTCCCCCAGCCAGCCGGCGATGGCCGCGTCGTAGGCGGCGGTGTGGCGGAAGGCCGCCAGGGCCAGACGGCGCCGCAGCGCGAGATCGAGGGCGCCGGCAGCGAGAGCGGCCAGGAAGGGTTCGTATTGGGCCGGATCGGTGAGCACGGCCACGTCGCCATGGTTTTTGGCGGCGGCGCGCACCATGGCCGGCCCCCCGATGTCGATCGTTTCGATCGCCGTTTCCCAGGTGACGGCGGGATCAGCGACCGTGCGCACGAACGGGTAGAGATTGACCACCACCACGTCGATGGGCGCGATGGCCTGCGCCTCCAGGTCGGCGCGGTGGGCGGCATCATCGCGGCGGGCCAGGATGCCGCCGTGGATGCGCGGGTGGAGGGTCTTGACACGGCCGCCGAGGATCTCCGGCGCACCGGTGTGCTCGGCCACCCGGGTGACGGGCAGGCCGGCCTCCGCCAGGGCCGCGGCCGTTCCGCCGCTGGAGAGCAGCTGGTAGCCGTGCTGCAGCAGTCCTTCGGCCAGGGGCACCAGGCCCTGCTTATCGGACACGCTGAGGAGGGCCGTCGCAGCCATGGCGGCAGGGGGAGGACGCTGGGGCCAACCTACGCAGCGGCCAAGCTGGTGGCAGATCTGCCGCACGCGCCGCAGCGCGCCCCCGATGGCCCAGCCCAACGAATCCCCCCAGCCCCCCCCCGCGACCGATGCCCTGGCGCAGGGCCCCGTGGTCGCCAGCCGGCGTCTGGTGCTGCTGCACGGCTGGGGCGCCGACGCCGACGACCTGCTCGATCTGGGCAGGGAGCTGGTGGATGCGGACACGGTGAGCGTGGTGGCCCTGCGGGCGCCGCAGCCCCATCCCGCCGGCTTCGGGCGCCAGTGGTACGCGCTCAGCCCAGCGCCTGGCTGGCACGAGCTACCCGAGGCCCGACGCGCCCTGCGCCGCCGGCTGCAGGACCTCGCCGCCAGCGTGCCGCTGGAGCACACCGCCCTGCTGGGCTTTTCCCAGGGGGCGGCGATGGCGGTGGATGCGGCAGTGGACCTGCCGCTCGCGGCGCTGATCGCCTGCAGCGGCTATCCCCACCCCGACTGGCAGCCGAAACCCCGCACTCCGGTGCTGCTCACCCACGGACGGGAGGACCCGGTGGTGATGGCCACGGCCAGCGATGAGCTGGAGAGGCGCCTGCGAGAGGCCGGCGGCAGCGTGCGCCGCGTGAACTTCACGGGCGGACACGGCATCGATCCGGAACTGTTCCCCGTCATGCGGGAATTCCTGCAGGCCGGCTGGGCCCGCTCCACAGGGGCAGGGTGAAACGCAGAGCGCTGCCCCTGCCGCAACCTCGGCAGGGGCAGCAGCGCCAGCGCCGATCAGACGAAGGCGTACTCGTACTCCTCCATCTCCTCCCAATCGTCGGCGGCGAGGGCCTCCAGCCCCTCGAACAGCACCTCTTCGCCGATGCGGTCGACGATCAGGCGGAGGGAAGGGAAGAGGAAGTGGTTCTCCTCGGCGTACTGGGCGCTGAACAGGCCCTTTTCACCCCAGAAGAAGCGGTCAGTGGTGTGCTCGTTGCGGCGCACGTTGAGGATCGCCGGTGGCACCAGCTCGGCCTCGGCGATGTAGCGGCGGGCGGCGGTGACCGGCTTGTGGGATCCGGTTTCGAGGTTGAAGGTGGGAACGTGGGCGAGAACGCGCTGGCCGGCGAGACGACGGCGGCTGATCCGCTTGCGCTTCTTGGACATGGGGAAGCTCCCGGACGGGAGGCTGGAGGGACTGGAGGAGGGGCTGGCGGGAGAGTGCGGACGGCGACGGCAGACCGCTTCGGCTCCACCCAATGGGTGGAGCCTTCGTCCCTACTGCGAAAACCCGGAAAGGGGCGGGAACGGGGCAGGGGGCGACGCCGGCGCCCGAGGGGACGCGGCGGCTGCAGGGACGCTGCTCTCCCTGCTGTAGCCTCGGCAGCGTGGCGAGCGCAACCTCGACTGGTCCAACCCTGGCCTGCCACCCCCGATCGGGCCGCAAGGTAGTGATCGATACACCCACCCTAAAGCTTTTTTTCGGTTTCCACACCCGGGATGCCGAAAAGTTTTGTGAACACTCTGCCGGGCCCTCCCTGCCGGCCGAAGTCGGCTGGCCTCGGGACGCCCAGCCCGGTTCCCGACCCTGCCACCGAGGGTGATGCCCGTCTCGGAGCGGTTCCTGAGCCTGCTGCAGCACCAGCTTGCCCAGTTCGTCGACTGCGCTGCGGTGCGCTCCCTGGTGGTCTACGTGGCCCATCAAGACCCCCAGGGGCAACCCAGCTTGGTGCCGGTGGGGCACTGGCCCCTCGATGGGCGCGCCCTGCCCGCTGTGGACAGCACCAGCCGGCTGCGGCTGCCGGCGGAGGAGCGCCGCTGGCTGCCCCTGCGCCATCAGCAGGTGTTGCTCGGCGCCCTGCAGGTGGAGAGCGAGGCCAGCGTCTGGCCCGAGCCCCTGGCCCAGCGCCTGCAGGCCGTGGCCCTCTGCCTCACCGAAGCCCTCGCCCTTGACCTCGAGCAGCGGCGGCTGGAGCAGCGGCTGAGCCTGCAGGAGGAACAGCTGCGGGTGCTGGTGCATCAGCTTCGCAACCCCCTCACCGCCCTGCGCACCTTCGGCCAGCTGCTGCTGCGCCGCCTCGACCAGGACAGCGACAACCGCTCGCTGGTGGAGGGGCTGCTGGCGGAGGAGCGGCAGCTCAACCGCTACGTCGACGCGCTCAGCAGCCTGGCCCGGCCCGACGCCCTGCTCGCCCCGGCCGTCGCCCCCCAGCCGCTCCTTCTGCCCCCTCTGCTGAGCGGACCGGAGGGACAGCCCCTGGCCGAGCTCCTGGAGCCCCTGCTGCAGCGCGCCGCCGCCACCGCCAGCCTCCAGGGTCGGCCCTGGCACGCCCCGGCGGCGCTGCCCCCCTGGCGGGGAGACAGCGGAGCGGTCGCCGAAATCCTCGCCAACCTGCTGGAGAACGCCTTCCGCTACAGCCCGCAGGGGGCGGCGGTGGGGCTGCACGCCCAGGAGGCCGAGGGCCGGCTGGCACTGACGGTGTGGGACGGGGGTCCGCCGATCGAGGCGGAGGAGCGGCAGGCGATCTTCGAGCGCGGTGTGCGCGGCAGCCGCGGCGCCCTGCGGCCGGGCACGGGGCTGGGCCTGGCGCTGGCCCGGGATCTGGCCGCGGCCCTGGGGGGGTCGCTGCAGCTGCTGGCCTCGCCCGCGGCGGCGGGCGCCGACCTGCCGGCGGTGGGCAACGCCTTCCGGCTCAGCCTGCCGGCGCCAACGACCGGGCCAGCGTCAGCGCCAGGCCGCTGAGCAGCAGGGCCAGGGTTTCGGCCCACTCCACGCAGGCCCCATAGCTGTCGCCGCTGTGCCCGCCCAGGCGCCGCCCCAGCCGGTGCGGCACCCGCCAGGCCACGGCGCCGCCGGCCAGCAGCGCCGCCGCCAGAGCCGGCGGACGCACCAGGGCCAGCGTGGGGGCGGCCAGGGCGAGCACGAGCAGGAGGGTCGGCCGCAGCTCCGCCGCCAGGCCAGCCCAGTGGCGGCGATGGAAGGCGGCGGTGCCGCCGGGCCGCAGATAGGGGAAGCGGGCCATCGCCGGCAGGGGCGCCACCCGCCCCCAGATCGCGGCCCACACCAGCGCCAGCGGCGCCGCGGGCCCCAGACAGGCCAGGGCGGCGGCGCGCAGCAGCAGCAGCAGGGCCAGGGCCTGGGCGCCGCTGGCGCCGACGCGGCTGTCCTCCATCGCCTCCAGCAGCCGCTCGCCGGCCGCCAGACCGTCGGCGGTGTCCATGGCGCCGTCCATATGCAGGCCTCCGGTGAGCCAGAGCGCCAGGGCGAGGGTCAGCGCCACCTGGGCCAGCAGCGGCACGCGAGCCTCCAGGCCGGCCCACAGCAACGCCTGCATTCCGCCGAGCACCGCGCCGATCCAGGGGGCGAAGCGGGCGATGCGCAGGAAGCGCGGGGCGACGACCGGCCAGGCGGGCAGAACGGAGTAGAAGATCCAGGCGCCGCTCAGATCCCGCAGCCAGGAAGGGGTGGGCGGTGGGCGCATCCGGGGCGGGGTTGGGGCGACTGCGACCGCCATGGCGGCGCGTAGCGTCGCAGCAGCGGCGGCATGCGGCGATCGGCTCCCACTTTGCCTTCCGGATCGAGGCCCGCTGCCCGCGCACCCGGGCGCGCTGCGGCTGCCTGGAGACCCCCCACGGCCCGGTCCCCACGCCGCGCTTCATGCCGGTGGGCACGGCCGCCACGGTGAAGGGGGTCACGGCGGCGCAGCTGGCCGAGACGGGGGCACACATGGTGCTGGCCAACACCTATCACCTGCATCTGCAGCCAGGCGAGGCGATCGTGGCCGAGGCCGGCGGGCTGCACAGCTTCATGGGCTGGTCGGGGCCGATCCTCACCGACTCGGGCGGGTTCCAGGTGTTCAGCCTGGCCGGCATCAACCGCATCGACGACGGGGGGGTGACCTTCCGCTCACCGCGGGACGGCCGGCGCATCCACCTCACTCCCGAAGCCTCGATGCGCATCCAGATGGATCTCGGCGCCGACGTGGCGATGGCCTTCGACCAGTGCCCCCCCTACCCCGCCAGCGAGGCCGACGTGGCCGACGCCTGCCATCGCACCCACGCCTGGCTGGAGCGCTGCCTGGCGGCGCACACCCGCCCCGACCAGGCCCTGTTCGGGATCGTGCAGGGGGGCTGCTTCCCACGGCTGCGGCTGGAGTCGGCGCGGGTGGTGGCCTCGATGGACCTGCCCGGCATCGCTGTCGGCGGGGTGAGCGTGGGCGAGCCGCCGGAGGAGATGCACCGGATCGTGCGGCTGGTGGCGCCGCTGCTGCCCCAGGAGCGGCCGCGCTACCTGATGGGGGTGGGCAGCTTCCGCGAGATGGCGGTGGCGGTGGCCCAGGGCTTCGACCTGTTCGATTGCGTGCTGCCGACCCGCCTGGGTCGCCATGGCACGGCCCTGGTGGGGGGCGAGCGCTGGAACCTGCGCAACGCCCGCTTCCGCCACGATCACACCCCGCTGGACCCCAGCTGCCCCTGCCTGACCTGCCGCCTGCACAGCCGCGCCTACCTGCACCACCTGATCCGCGCCGAGGAGATGCTTGGCCGCACGCTGCTGAGCCTGCACAACCTCACAGCGCTGCAGCGCTTCAGCAGGGCCATGGCGCAGGCGATTGCGGAGGGGTGTTTTGCAGAGGATTTCGCTCCCTGGGAGCCGGCCTCTGCGGCTGCGCACACGTGGTAGCGTCCCAACCATCGTGCCCCGTCCATGACCCCCATGGCTCTCTCGCTGCTGGCCGGCTCCTCCCTGCACCTCCCCCTCGCCCAGCTCCCTGAGGCCTACCAGGCGTTCGGCCCGCTGGTCGACATCCTGCCGATCATTCCCCTGTTCTTCCTGCTGCTGGCCTTCGTGTGGCAAGCCTCGGTCGGCTTCCGCTGAGCCACCGCTCCACCCGGCGGGACCCGCCGCACTCCCTATCTCAATCTCAGACGCACCCCGCGCAGATGCCCGTCCCGGCATCTGCGCTTTTTTGTGCGAATGCCAACCAGCCATCAGAAACAGATCCGAAGACTCTGCAGAGCCTTTTCTCCGGTTAGGAGTTTCTTTTCCCAGAACTATACGAACGGTTGCCGACTATTCAAACGAGACTCCAGTCGGCACCTGGGATTGAGCAAAAACGGGCACTTTTGGGGCATTGATGACTTTTTGAAGTCGCTCTGGCAAACTGCAGGGGTCAGGCTTCTTGTCCTCTAATGCGAACCCGCATCCTTCGCACATTTGCCCTCGGCGCAGTTGCCGGCTCAGGCGTATTGCTGGCCTTCAGCACACCTTCTGCCCAGGCCGCCTGCCTGCCGACCGATCCTTCTTCCACCTGCGCCACCTTCGACCCCGCCACCCCCTCCACCCTGAGCGGCTACGACCAATTCACCGGACAGTTCTCGCCTCCTGTTCCTCCTAATGACAACCGGTACAACCAGGCCCGCGTGCAGTTCCGGTTCGGCGGCAGCTGGACCAGCCCCTTCCAGATCTCTGGCATCTCGCTGACCGGTGACGGGATCACCACGAGCCTGAGCGCACCCAACAAAACCATCAACACCCCCACCAACGACTACGACGACAACGCCACTGCCTGGATCACTCTCAACAGCACAGTGAGCTCTCTCGATTTCGCGAATAGCACGCTTTCCTTTGTGATTCCAGGCGGCGTAGCCGCCGGCGGCGCCACGCTCGAAAGCCGCATCCAGTACCGCAGCATCAACACCTCCCAGCTGAACTCCTCGTCGGGCAACAGCATGAGCACCGCCAGGGGCACGATGGTGCCGGGTCCCCTGCCGATTCTCGGCAGCGGGGTTGCGTTTGGCCTCAGCCGCCGTATCCGCCGCCGCATCCGCCTCGCGGCCTGAAATCCAGCCGCACGGCTCCCGCCCAGCCCCTCCCACCGGAGGGGCTTTTGGCTGGGATGCGAAACAACGGGCCCATCCGCCTGGCCTGGGCCAGATGGCCGATGGTCGACGTGCGCGAACCCTTGCCGCGCTTGCGTTCGCCAACTGCGGGCGCCGGCTGAGGGCCTGCCGCTCAGCCGCCCCGCAGCACCGCCCAGGCGAACTGCGGCAGGGCCAGCATCCGCCGCCATCGCTGCGGTTCCTGCAGCAGGCGATAGAGCCATTCGATCTGCAGGGCGCCCATCCAGCGGGGCGCCCTTTTTTTCATGCCCGCCCACACATCGAAACTGCCGCCCACGCCCATCCACAGCCCGGTGGGGGGGCGCAGAGCGTGGATCCACGTTTCCTGGCGCGGCACCCCCAGCGCCACAAGCACCAGGTCGGGCCGCAGCTCCAGCAGTTGGCGCTCCAGGCCTGGCCAGGCCTCCGCGCCCTGGTAGCCATGGCAGGCCAGGGCCAGCTGCAGGCCGGGGATCTCCGCCGCCAATCGCTCGCGCAGGCGGGCCATCGTGGCGGGCGCAGCACCCACCAGGGCCACCCGCCATCCCCGGGCGGCCGCATGCTCCAGCAACCGCCGCGCCAGCTCGATGCCAGGGCTGCGCGGCACCCGGTAGCCCTGCCGCCCCAGAGCCCACACCACCCCGGCCCCATCGGGGATCACCAGCTGGGCCGCCTCGATCACCGCCCCCAGCTCGGGATCGGCCAGGGCGGCCATCGTCATCTCGGCATTGAGGGTGACGATCTGGCCGCCACCGCTGCCATGCAGGGCGAGAGCAGCCGCGAAGGCATCGTTGCAGGCGTGTACCGGAACGCTTAACACGCGGGTGCGGACCGGAGCGGTCACGATGGCTGCCATGGCCGGGGGGGTCAGCGGGAGAAAATCTAAGGTCCACCGCAACGGCGACTGCGCCATGGCCCACGGTCCCGTTTCCACCGCCCCGGCCGCCAGCGAACGGCCCAGCCCCGCCACCCGGAGCGACGATCCCCAGGCCTGGGCCCTACTCGAGGAGCTCGATCAGCGCATCGAGGCGGTGGTGCTGCGCCGTCAGCATCCGCTTACCGGCCTGCTGCCCGCCAGCACCGCCCACACGGTGCACGGCAACTACGGCGACGCCTGGGTGCGCGACTGCGTGTACTCGATCCAGTGCGTGTGGGGCCTGGCCCTGGCCCACCGCCGCCAGCGCGGCCCCTGTCGGCGCGCCTTCGAGCTGGAGCAGCGGGTGCTGCAGCTGATGCGCGGCCTGCTCACCGCCATGCTGCGCCAGGCCGCCAAGGTGGAGCGCTTCAAAACGAGCCTCGATCCTCTGGATGCGATCCACGCCAAGTTCGACACCGACAGCGGCCAAGCAGCCGTGGCCGACGACGCCTGGGGCCATCTCCAGCTCGACGCCACGGGGCTGTTCCTGCTGCAGCTGGCCCAGCTGACGCGCGCCGGGATGGTGGTTGTGCAGAGCGAGCACGAGCGCGATTTCGTGCAGAACCTGGTGTATTACGTCTGCCGCGCCTACCGGGTGGCCGATTACGGCATCTGGGAGCGGGGCGACAAGGGCAACCACGGCCTGCCGGAGCGCAACGCCAGCTCGATCGGCCTGGTGAAGGCGGCGCTGGAGGCCCTCGATGGCGTGGATCTCTACGGCCCCCACGGTGACGGCAGCTGCTGCCTGGTGATCCCCCACGACGCAGTGGTGCGGTTGCGGCGGGCGCTGGCCGCCCTGCTGCCGCGCGAATCGGCCAGCAAGGAGGTGGACAGCGCCTGCCTCTCGGTGATCGGCTACCCGGCCTGGGCGGTGGACGATCCAGCCCTGGTGGAGCGCACCCGCGCCAAGATCCGCGGCGAGCTGGGTGGCGCCTACGGCTACAAGCGCTTCCGTCGTGATGGCCACCAGACCGTGGTGGAAGACGTGAGCCGTCTGCATTACGAGCCGGAGGAGCTGGCCCAGTTCGAGCACATCGAGTGCGAATGGCCGCTGTTCCACGCCTATGAGCTGATCACCGCCTGCTGCGAGGAGCGCTGGGAGGAGGCACGGCGTTGGCGGCACCGGCTCGAGGAGTTGAGTGTGAACGTGGACGGGGTGCCGCTGCTGCCGGAGCTGTACCTCGTGCCGGAGGCGGCGATCGCGGCGGAGCGACGCAATCCGGGCAGCCAGCCCCGCCAGGCGAACGAGAATGTGCCGTTGCTCTGGACCCAGAGCCTCACCTGGCTGGCCGACCTGCTGCTGCACGGGCTGATCACGCCGGACGACCTCGACCCCTGCCAGCGGCGCCTGGGCGCTCCCCTCGGCGCGAGCGAGGTGCTGGTGAGCCTGGTGCCCGCCGATGCCGCCATCGCCGCCGCCCTGGCCCAGGCCGGCCTGCCGGTGAGCCCCCCGCCGGAGGGCACGCGGGCCGGCGTCGCGGGCACGCCCCGAATCGCCAGTTCGCGGGAGCTGGCCCAGCGCATGGCCACGGTGGGGGCCAACGTGCGCCTCGGGCTGAGCGGCCACCCGCCGGTGCGGATGGAAACCATGGCCACCGCCCGCCTCTACCGGCTGGGCGACGAGCTGGCGGCCTACCTGCCGGCGGTGCTCGAAGAGGACACCTTCTATCTCGCCGAGGATCCGCAGCAGCTGGTGGACACGGTGGCGGCGGAGGTGCGGCTGCTGCAGCGCCACTGGCGCGGCGCCGGGGCGCCGTTGCTGCTGGTGCCGGTGGCGGCCGCCGCCTTCGCGCGCGATCCGGAGGCCTTCCTTTGCCTGGGCCGCGAGCTGCTGCGCGGCGACCTGGAGGGGGCCCCGGTGCAGCTGGCGCCGCTGGCGGAGCTGGTGAGCCAGGCCAGCGTGGTGGAGCTGCCGGGCCAGGCCCTGGCCAGCTGCGACCTCTGGCCGAACGAGCAAACGTTGCTGCCGCCCGCCACCAGCCACACGCCGCTCACGGCCCAGCAGGAGCTGGAGCTCGAGGAGATTCCGGTGGCCAACCTGGTGGAGCGGCTCTGGCACAGCCGCTCGCTGGAGGAACAGGCGGAGGTGCTCGAACTGCTTGGCCGCCGCCTGGGGCCGAATGCGCGGCTGCAGGGGCCGATGGCCGGGGCGCCGGTGCGGCTGACGGCCCTGTTGCAGGAGGTCTACCGCCGCGCCCTCGCCCGCGCCGACTGGAACGTGGTCCGGCGCGTCGCTGGAGCGATGGGTCTGGTGCACCCGCGCCTGGAGGATGCCCTCACCGATCTGCTGGTGCGCCAGAAGCAGGTGGTGGTGGGCCGCAACTACACCAATGACGCCCTGATCCAGCAACCGCTGGGCAGCCGCACGATCGCCGCCCGCATCCGCCGCTTCGGCGGGGAGGACGGTCGGGAGGCCATGCTGCAGCAGGAGCTGCTCCTGGCCCTCGACAGCCTGGCGCGGCACGAGCCCAACCTGCTGAGCGGCAGCCTCACCCTCCAGCTCGGGCAGCTGCTGTTGCTGCTCACCAGCGAACTCGCCGCCGACGACGACCTCACCCCCAGCGACGCCTTCGAGGCCCTCTGCAGCCTGCCGCCGCATCAGATCCGGCGGCGGCTGCGGGCCGTGTTGGCGGATGTGGAGCACGCCCGGGCGGCGCTGCAACGCAAGGAGCAGCTGCACCTGCGCGGCCGCGTGCGCTGGGAGGTGCCCGATCCGCTCGAGGAGCTGCCCCGCAGCGGCGGCTGGCTGCAGCACCGGAAGCGGCTCGGCGCCCTGGCGCGGGTGCCGCGCAACTTCCACGCCGGCATCTGGGATCTGCTGCACCACTGCCGCGGCATTGTGATCGGCGACAAGCTGGAGCGGCGCAACCGGCTCGAGAGCGGCCCGCTGCTGAGCGAGAAGACTCCGGGGGAGCGCAACTTCGCAGCGCTGGTGGAGCAGCTGCTGGGCAAGATCGAGGCGCCGGAATACCGGCAGCTCTGCACCGAAACGCTGCTCACCCTGATCGAATTCGTCACCGCCAACCCGCAGGTGCAGTTCGACGACGACCTGGCGCTCGATGTGGTGATCGGCCACGCCGTCCGGGTGGGCTGGCAACAGCGCCATCCCGAGGTTCCGGCCGAGGAGTACGGCGCCCACAAGGGCGACGCCTGGGACCTCTTCTATCGCTCCTCCCCGGCCGATTGCCGCCGCTGGCAGCTGCTGGCGCTGCGGCAGCTCACCGCCTGAGCCTCAGATCGGTGCGTCGAGGGCCATGCAGAGGCTGGGCTGCTCCACGCATTGCTCGATCAGATCGGCCAGCAGCAGGGCGCGGGAGGCCTGCAGGCCATCGACCGCGGGGGTCTCCTCGCCGCGCACACAGCGCAGGAAATGCTCCAGCTCGGCGTAGAGGGGTTCGATCGAGGTGGTGCTCACCTCCTCGATGAAGCCGTCGTTGCGATACACGAGCTCCCCGTGATCGGCACTGAACGAGCCGTGGGAGCGGCGGTGGATGCGCAGGTTGTGGTTGAGGAAATCGGTTTCCATCAGGCTGCTGCGGCAGTGGGTATAGAGCCGCCGCACCTTGCGATGGGCCATCTTGCTGGCCGTGAGGCTGGCCACCACGCCGTTGGCGAAACCCAGGGTGGCGTTGACGTAATCGATCGGCCCATCGCTGCTGCGGCCGCCGGCGGCGGCCAGGCGCACCACAGGGGCGGCGGCCAGCTCCAGCACCAGGTCGATGTCGTGGATCATCAGGTCGAGCACCACCGACACGTCGTTGGCGCGATCCGGGTTGGGGCTGTGGCGGCGGGCCTCCAGCACGACGATCTCCTCGCCGGCCACCACCTTGAGCAGCTCGCGGAAGGCGGGGTTGAAGCGCTCGATGTGGCCGACCTGCAGCAGCTTGCCGGCCTGCTCGGCGGCCCGGATCAGCTCGGCGGCCTCCTCCTGGGTGGCGGCGATCGGCTTCTCGATCAACACATGGACGCCGGCCTCCAGGCAGGCCAGGCCGACGCGGTGGTGCAGCAGGGTGGGCACCGCGATGCAGACCGCCTCCACCTCGGCGAGCATCTCGCGGTAGTCGGCGAACCAGCGGCAGCCGAACTGCTCAATCGCCAGTTGGCCCCGGGCAGCATCGGGATCGGACACGCCCACCAGATCGGCGTCGCGCAGCAGGCTGAGAACGCGGGCATGGTGCCAGCCCATGTTGCCGATGCCGATGACCCCGACGCGGACAGGGTTCATGGGCAACGACCGGGAAAGGCACGGCGATTATCGGCGATCGTCGGCCGCGTCGCGGAGCGGGGAGATGCGCACCCGCTCGATGCGCGGGCCATCCATGGTCAGCACCTCGAAGCGCGCGCCCTTCCAGCGCAGGCCCTCGCCCGCCGCCGGGATGTGCTGCAGCCGCTCCAGCAGGAAGCCGGCCAGGGTGTGATGCCCCTCCGCCTCAGGCAGGCGCAGGCCGAGCTGGCGGTTGAGCTCCACGATCTCCAGGTCACCCGCCACCGACCAGCCGCCCTCCAGCAACGGCTGCAGGTCGTCGGCCGCCTCCTGGGGGTCGTCCTCCTCGCCCACGATCTCGCCGGTGAGGTCAGCCACGGTGACCAGGCCCTCGGTGCCGCCGTGCTCATCGACCACCACCAGCAGGGGCCGGCCGCTGCGGATCAGCGGCAGCAGTTCGGCCAGCGAGGCGCTCTCCTGAACGCGGGCCACCTCCACCAGATAGGGGGCCAGCGGGGTGTCGCTCTGGAGCTGGCCGCGCGCGATCGGCTCGGCGAGGCGGCGCAGGTCGAGCAGGCCGCGCACGTCGTCGAGGGAGGTGCCGATCACCGGGAAGCGGGCGTGCTGGCTGGCGTGCACCGCCTCCATCATCCCGGCGAAGGTGACCTCCAGGGGCAGGGTGACCATGCCGGAGCGGGGCACCATCACCTCGCGCACCAGCGTGTCGCGCAGCGAGAACACCCCCTCGAGAATGCTGCGCTCATCCGGCAGCAGGCCGGTGACACCGCCGCTTTCGATCAGGGTTTCCAGTTCGCCGGCGGAGAGCACGGGCACCAGCTCATCCCAGTTGCGGGGCAGCCCGAGCAGACGCAGCAACACGCCGGTGAGCCGCTCGATCAGCAGCAGCAGCGGCGCCAGGGTGCGGGTGAGCGATTCGAGCAGCGGCGCCAGCTGCAGGGCGGAGGGTTCGGGGCGGTGCAGCACCCAGGCCTTGGGCAGCAGGCCGCCGATCAGGGTGGCGAGCAGGGCCAGGGCCAGGAACACGACCAGGTCAAACCAGAGCTGGTGGGGGCCGCCGCTGAGGCGCTGCAGCAGTTCCGTGGCCAGACCGCGGCCGATCCAGCCGATCGCCAACAGGGCCAGCACCGCCCCGAGCTGCGTGGCCACCAGCAGGCGCCGCAACCGCTGCTGCAGCCGCGCCACCGCCTGGGCGCCGGGCTCGCCGTCCTCCAGCAGTTGCTGCACCCGGCTGGGGCGCAGGCGGATCAGGGCAAATTCCCCAGCAGCGAAGAAGGCCATCAGGGCCAGCAGCACGGCCAGCGCCAGGAAACGCATCGAGGGGAGGACACTTGGGCGAATTATGAATCCGGCCCAAAGGGCTGGCCGGGCCAGCGGCGAATCCGGCGGCGATGCCTCCGTGGGCGATGCCATGGGCCTGGCCGGAAAGGTCTGGGTGATCGAGGGAACCGGTCCATGCCGGCGAGGGAGAGGGAGGGGTTGGGCACGGCGAGCGATTGGCGGATGGGGCCGTTGGAACCGTTGGCTCGATTGGGTTGCGTGGCGGAACGGCAGGCCAAGAATGGGGTGTCGAGGAAGCAGAGACCCTGCCGTGGGCGGGTGAACCATGGCCGACCCCCCGTCCCCACCCCCAGGCCCCGGCCCGGAGCCGCTGGAGCTCCCGGCGGGAGTGCACCAGCTCTGCAGCTGCGGCCGCAGTCGCCACGGGTGGTTCTGCGATGGTGCTCACCTCGGCAGCGGCCGCGTGTCGCATGAGCTGCGGCTGAAGCAGGCGGCCACCGTGCTGCTGTGCCGCTGCGGCCGCTCCCACCGCTATCCCCTCTGCGACGGCAGCCACACCGCGCCGCCGGGCAGGCCCTGGTGGCGGCCATGGGGCTGACGGCTGGGGGCGGTGGTGATCGAACCCACCTACGGCGAATGATGCGTCAGGCCGGAATCCATGCCGGCCAAAGGGTTTCAGCGGCGCTGGGTCCACGGGCTGCCGAACAGCGGACGCAGTTGCGGGGGACCTGATCGGTCCATCCATGACCAGGCCATCTGCGGGCGAAGATCAGCGAGTGCTTCGGTCTCGGCCTGCAGCTGGCAGCGCTGCAACAGCTCCTGCTCAGCCGCCAGGCGCTGATCCAGCTCATCAAGGCGGGCGGGGCTCGTCTATAAAAGGAAAATGCCAACCACCGATCCATGGCCTTCTGGTGGGTCAACCACAAGCAGACCTTCAAGGAAGAAATCCAAGGGGGTTTTGTGTGGTCACCGAAGACCAACGCCAACGGCGCTCGCAATGTGAGTTACGACAACCTCACCCGCTGTTCGAAGGGAGATGTGGTTTTCAGCTATGCGAACGGCCGGATCAGCCAGATCGGGATGGTGGAAGCGGTGGCGATCACTGCACAGAAGCCGCTGGAATTTGGGAAGGCCGGGGAGAACTGGAACCCGGAGGGATGGTTGGTGCGGGTGAACTGGGGACCGCTTCGCCAGCCCCTTGTGCCTCAGTCCTTCTTCGAGCTGCTGCAGCCGTTGCTGCCCAAGCGTCACAGCCCGATCAGCACCACAAGCGGGAGAGGCAATCAGGGCGTCTATCTAGCGGAGCTGAGCGAGGCACTAGGCCAGCTGTTGCTGAGGTTGATCGAGGTACATGCTGACCCGGCGGTACAGGTGCATCTGTTTGTGCTGGCGGAGGAGGGCGACTATACTGCCGCTCTACTGAATGATATGCAGCAGTTACAGCAGGTGTTAAGCATCACGGAACGTGATGCGCTAACCAAGGCACGACTGGGGCAGGGATTGTTCCGCCACGAAGTCGCGAAGATGGAGCCGACTTGCCGTGTAACAGGGTTGGCGCGGCAAGAATTTCTTGTGGCAAGCCACATCAAGCCTTGGCGCGACTGTGACAACACTGAGCGCCTAAGCGGCGCCAACGGGCTGTTGCTCTCACCCCATGTAGACAAGCTATTTGACCGACATTGGATCAGCTTTGATTGCGGTGGTCAGCTGCTTTGGGAGCACGAGGCCGCCCGCGAGGCGTTGCGCTGCTGGTCGATCGATGGAGCCAATCTGATCCGGCCGTTCAACAGGGAGCAGGAGCAGTTTCTGCAGGCTCATCGCGAAGCGCTGCGGCACTAATACGGCTCCCGTAGGAAACGTTTAATGAAGGCGTTCAGAGGCATGGATTCGCACCGGGGCATCCAACTGTCGCCCCCGGGTAACCGTCGCCAAACCGTTACCCGAATCTCAGCCGTTGGCCGGTGCTGGAATGCCAGCCTATAGCGGTACTCTGCATCAGCTGCGGCGTCGGGACCAGCCAATCTGATGCTGCCCGGCTGTGTGTTCACGAAGCAGGAAGGGAAATCAGCCAGCTGACTGCAGCTCCGCAATACGGCGGAGAACCGCCATGCGGCACCTGCGGGGTAGCCATCGTGGTGAAGGTAGAAATGGCAGTCGGGCTGGCCGGGGAAGCGGGAGAAGCAGTAGGTGGCAGAGGCTGGCAAAGCGTTTTGGTGGCGCTCTATGGTTGTGCCACCGCTGTATCAAGCGGAGCGGAAGGTGCTGGCCCCGTTGGCGGATGGAGCGGCGACGGTCCTGGCGGTGGAAAGCGATTGGGTGAGGAATGGAAGGGGCCCGGCTGCACCACCGGAACCCCATTCGTCAGGGGGCTCTGCCCCCTTCGGTATGTGGCCGTCAGTGGAAGCGCCAGGAGCGGCAGGAGAGGAGAAGGCCGCCGCTGATCTGGCGGCCGGCCTTGAGTGCTTCCTTGATGGCGGCCCTATCGGGCTTGCTGGTGGTGGTGACGGCGAGCCACTCGGGATCGAGGGCCTCTTCGTCGTCGATCACCACCGCCTGGGACTGGCGGCGGCTGAGCTCGTGATTGGGGAAGGAGAAGCGGGTGGCCGCCGGCTGGAGCTGGGTGAGGACAAACACCAGCGACTCCTCCAGCGCATCGGTCCGGCTGGTGTCACCAGTGGCCAGATCCGTAAGCCGCTGGGCCAGCTGGCCGATGGCGGTGGTGAGCGCCTGGGCCTCGATGCCTGGCTGCCAGAGCGAAGCAGAGTTGCCAGGCGCACCTTGCGGTGCGACGCGCTGCAGCGAACAGACCGGCCCCGCGGGCTCCGCCATGGAACAGCCGGAGGACAGGCCGGCTGCGATCACAAGGGAACGGGCAGGGCCTGAACCTGGCCCGGATGAATGACAAACAACCATGGAATCAGCTGCCTTAAGGGACAACTGATCGGGGCATCAAGCCGCTGGAAACAGTGCAGCTTCGATGGCGAGATCAGGGAATGAGGTTGCCGCCGGCGATGGGCTCGGGGCCTTTGGCGCAGTCCTTATTCTAGCAGTACAAATGCACTGAAAGGCGGGGAGGGTCGTTGCAGGGCAACGGATCTGCGCAAAAGAAATCCATGCGTGGCGGCCCTGTCTTCCCGAGAATCAAGGCCATCAGATCCGCGCCGATTCGACCAACGCCCGCGCAGCCGCGCGAGGAAAGCTGGGGCCTCACCCCTGCCAACCACCGGCAGCCGGCCGCCAAGCCACCGCAGCCGCGGGAGAGCAGCCCTGCCTGCCACCCCAGCACCGGCCCCAGAGCGGAGGGCGGCGGCGGCTGGCCGATGCACGCCACGGCGCAACCGTGGCACGCTGAAGGACGGCCGTCGTCGACCGCAGCGCATCGTCAGCGCAGCCGGAACCCAGCGGCAAACAGATTCCGATGACGGGTGCTGGCTCCACGGCGTTACAGATCTCCTGCTCGGAACAACACAGGCACCAGGCCCTCCCGGATCTGCGACACCACCGCTGGCAGTGGTACCTCGGCAAGCTCGTTGCGCTGCAGGAAGGCCCGCCACTGCGCCTGCTTATCGGGATCCTCGCCAAACTCACTGCTCAGCCCCAAGGGCATCTGCTGCGGCAACGGCGTGGAGCGCACGGCGAAGGTGCGCCGCACGGCTTCCGCCAGCACCTGCGCATCGAGCTCCTCGCGCACCAGCAGAACCTGCAGGTCGAAGTAGTCCTTCAGGCGGCTGTTCACCATGCCGAGGCTGACGATCGCCTGCAGCTTCTCGGCGATCACCGTGTACACGGGATAAGCCCCCAGACGCGGAGGGTTCAGGTCTTCCAGCAGCACCGGGTAGTCGATCTGCTCAGCCTCAGGCGTTACCGGATCGCCGAAGCCGATGTCGACCTGCAGGGGAATGCGGGCCTGCTCCAGGGTGGCCAGCAACGTGACCCTGGCGCCGGCGTAGTTGGCCTCCTTGCGGATCTCTGCTGCCGTGACGGTCTCGGAGAAGGCCAGGCCGTCATCCACCTGCTGCTGGGCGATCTCCCGGAAGACCCGCTCCAGCACGAACAGCTCTCCCGGCCCGAAGCCCAGCAGGTCCATATCTCGGGTGGGGCGGTGGGGCATGTCGTACCAGAGCGCGAAGAGCATCGCCCCTTTGAGCAGGAACCGGTCGCGGTACTCCGAGATCCCGATCCGATACAGCAGCCGCTCCCTGCCGAAACGGTTCAGCACCGCATCGAAGGTCTCCTGCTCCTGCCGGGCCCGGTTCAGCAACCGCTGGCGGATGGAGGCGGCCCGGTTGGCCTTCACAGCAGGGCTTCCAGATACGGAGTCATCACCCGCTGCATGCGCTGCGCCTGCGCCTGACGCCAGAGCTCATCGACGTTCAGCCGTCTCTGGCTGATCGCATCCTTCAGGGCCTCCAGCACCGGCTCCATGCCCAGCCTGCGGCGATGGCGGAAGCAGTCGACCAGGGTCTTCTCCACCCCGTAGACCTTCAGGCGGATCGGACCGGAGCGCCGTGATTCCACCTGCAGGCGATGCAGCTCCGGCTGCACATGGATCACCTCCAGTGGGGGGAACTGCAGGGTGGGGCGATGGGCGTCCCGCGGCAGGCTGATCCAGACCCGGCGGGGCTGCTGCGTCCCCAGACCGTGCAGCCGCAGCGCCGTCAGCAGGCAGAACACTGCCTGGGGGACCCGCTTGGCAACGATCTCCAGGTCAACGTGCTCGCGAACGGCCGCGGCAGGCAGACCGTAAAGCCCGCGCTCCAGTCGCTCCAGCAGGCCGCTGTCGCACAGCCGCGCCAGGGTCGAACGATCAACACCAGCCGCCGCGGCCTCCCGGGACCGGAGCAGTCCCTTGCGGCGCGCCAGCTGCAGGGCCGTCTCTCTCCTGTCGAGAACTGGGGTCATGGCCCCATCATGCAACAAAACCTCCACATCTGTTCGCAACTGTGCCGTACTCGTCGCATCTCCACCCCTTGCCAGGGCTTGCCCGTGCCTTGGCCACCCCTCGGTCCACCCCTAAAAGAGGAGAAAAATCTCTCTCTTCTTCTGTCAGGACTGGGATCTGAGCACTCGTCACCTTCGATGGGTGGACGCGGGGAGTGCCTCAGGAACCATCGACGCTCCTTGATCCATGGCCCCACTCACAAGTCATCAACCAACCCTCCACCCCTACTGGCTGAACTCCACTGCTAACGGGCGCTCTGGCCGTTTCCGAGCGGTGGATTCAGCGGTGGCAGCGCAGAGGTGGATCACCCCCAAGCGGTGGAGCACACCGCCTCAGCTGGAAGCCAGCAACGACTTGGTGGCCGTGTATCTCCAGCCAGGCTGCCCCTTGTATTCCATCTGTTCCAGCTCGCCATAGCCCCGCTCCTGCAGCACCTGCAGTGCATGCAGCACTTCGTTGGACACCGGCAGGCGCCGGACGCTTTACGTGGACGTGGAAGGCTTCGCCTCACATCTGCGCAACAAGTGACGCCATCGAGGCGCTGTCGAACCAGCGCTGGTAGAGCGACGTGTGGACCATCAGCGAGTGCCCGAGGCTCTTGGCTGCCAGCGACGGGCTGATCTGCGGGTTGTGAATCGCCCGCACCGCCCAGGCATGCCGCAGGTCGTAGGGGAGGAACGGGGCCCCATGGCGGCGCAGGGCCACCCCCAGCTGGGAGCCGACCGTGCGGTGGTCGCGATCGAGATTGATCGCCGGCAGGTGCTTGTCCTGCAGCTCCCAACGGCTGATCCATGCCTTCGGCAGCGGCAGGCCCTGCCGGGCACCGGTCTTTCCGCCCCGGATCACCACCAGCCCGTTGCTCTCCACATCAGCCATCAGCAGGGCCTCGTGGGGTCTGGCTCCGTAGGTGGCGCAGATCCCGGCAACCCATTGCCACCCCGATGGCAGCCCATCGATCAACGCCACGATCTCCTCGTCGGCAGGCAAGTGGCGCGGCGCCGCATCCTTCAGCGGGGTGTATCCCTTGCCCAGGCCCCTGAGCTCCTGCACGGCATCCGTGCCCATCTCCAGGGCCTGCGCCACGGCGGTTGCCGCCAGGGCCGCCTTACGGCGGCTGCAGCTGCCGATCGGCTTGCTTGCCACAAGAGCACGCAGGGTGTCGAGAGTCACGTCCCGCTGCGGCAGCAGGGGCTTCAGCGGGCCTGCATAAGCGGTGGCCCAGGTCACCTCCGCGCTGGGGCCTCGCTTGCGCTGCTGGATCCACCAGGCCTCTGTGCGGCGCAGGGCTTCGAGACCGCTGATCCCCTCGCCCGTGGGGCCCGCTGTCTGGGTGGCCTGCAGCCACCGCTCGAACGGGAAGGTCTCCAGCCCCCGGCGGTGCAGCTCAAGATCCCTGCCAAGCTCCTCGGCCAGCTGACGCGCCTGATCGACACCGGACGGATAGGGGAAAGCGGTGGTGATGCGCCGCTGCTTCCAGCTCCCATCGGGCAAAGGCAGGCTGGCCCGCAGCCGCAGCTTTGCCCCGGACGGGGAAACTTCGAGGCTGACACTGGAGCCCAGGTCTCTCAGGGCCCGGTTGATCCGCGCGAGGTAGGGGTCCCGGCCGGCCATGAGGCGTGCCTAAAAGCGTGCCTACTCTCGCCCAAAACGGGCCGAACTGTGCCTAAACGGTGCCTAGCCAGAACTCTCGTCGCTGCTCTGCTTTGTCTGAAAACATCCTCTGTGACTGGGTTTTTGGAAATGGGGGCCGTGGGGATCGAACCCACCTGCGGCGAATTATGAGTTCGCTGCCTTCACCAGATGGCTAGGCCCCCGTGGCGCGGCGCCAGCTCACCACAGGCCACGCACCGGAGGCGTGTAGTAGCTGGTGGGGCCGGGCAGGATCGAATCGATCACGCCGGCGCAGCCGACCCGCTCGGGGCTGGGGCAGAAAGCGGTGCGGCTGGGATCGGCGACGCTGCCGCCGAACACCGAGGGAAGATCGGCCGTGCGCAGCGGCAGGCCTGGCGACTGCTGGTCGAGCAGGTAGGCGGCCGTGTTCTCGACGGCGCTGCCGTCCCAGGTGATCGCCTGGTCGGGGAAGCCGAAGCCCATCACGCGGTTGCCGTTGCGGCCTCCGCCCATGGCGACGCCGAGCAGATCGGTGACCTGGTTGATCACACCGGTGCCGCGGGCGAAGGGAGCGCGCCAGGAATAGAAGCGGTCGGTCACCAGCTCGGGGGTGGTGCGCACCACGCCGCAGCGGGTGACCTCCACCGGCGCCCCGACGGCAGCGGAACCGACCATCGCCGGCGCTTCGAGGGTGGTGGTGCAGACCACCGGCCCCGGGGTGTCGAGCGCGGCGGCGGGCAGGGCGGCGACCAGAGAAGCCGCCAGCGGAACGACCAGCAGCAGCGGAACCACCAGGGAAGCGCGCCTCGGGGCGGAACGGGGTGCGGAGGGGGTCATCGGCGGACGCGGCGAGGCAGGCCGCAGCAAAACGCCCACAGGGGGGCGGGATGCCACGCAAACTAGCGAGATCACGCCCCATTCCCCACCCTTCCCCTCGCCAGCCGATGCCCCAACTGCCCACCGATGCCGCCGGCCGCCGCGCGCTGCTGCTCTCTCTCCTGGCCGAGAGGGCCTACCGGCGCGGGCAGTTCACCCTGGCCTCGGGCCGCAGCAGCGAGCACTACGTGAACTGCAAGCCCGTGAGCCTCAGCGGCGTCGGCCTGGCGCTGCTGGGGCAGGAACTGCTGGCGCTGGTGGAGCCCGACGCGGCGGCGGTGGCCGGTCTCACCCTCGGCGCCGACCCGCTGGTGAGCGCGGTGGCCATGGCCGCCGCCCTGGCGGGTCGGGATCTCGACGCCCTGATCGTGCGCAAGGAGGCCAAGGGCCACGGCACCGGCGCCTGGCTGGAGGGTCCGCTGCCGGCGGCCGGCCGGCGCATCACGGTTCTGGAGGATGTGGTCACCACCGGCGGCTCGGCCCTGAAGGCGGTGCAACAGCTGCGGCAGGCCGGTTTTGTGGTGGAGCGGGTGGCGGCGATCGTCGACCGCCAGGAGGGCGGCCTGGCCGCGATGGAGGCCGCCGGGCTGGAGCTGCGCAGCCTGTTCCTGCTGGAGGAGGTGGCGGCGGCCGAATCCGCCGCCTGAGCGCGATCGCGCCGCAACGCGCCGCGCCCCCTTCCCCTGGATCGAGCCCTGTCCCTGCCGCGAACCCTTCCGTGCCCACCCCCGACCCCTGGGCCTGGCGCCCCGCCGTTCCCTCCCGCCGCGAAATCCCGCTGACGCTGCTGCGGCTCGACGGTGCCGACACGCGCCGGTTCCTGCATGGTCAGACCAGCCAGGATCTGGCCCTGGCGCCGGCCGGAGCCTGGCGGCGCACCTGCTGCCTCACCGCCACGGCGCGGCTGCGGGGTCTGGCGGAGGTGCTGATCGATGGCGAGGGCGCCTGGCTGGCGATCCGCGTCGGCGACCCGGAGGCCGTGCGGCAGGCCTTCGATCGGGTGCTCTTCCCCGCGGACGATGTGCGCCTTGGGGCGCTGCAGCCCGGGCTGTGGCTGGAGCCGGCCGAGACGGCGGCGCCGGCGCTGGGCGGACGCTGGGAACCGCTGCAGCAGGGGGCCGGCTGGCGCCTGGAGGGCGGGGCGGTCCTGCTGCCCGAGGGGGCGCCCCTGCCGGCGCCACTGGCGCTGCGGCCGGTTCTGGAACCGCTGCAGGCGGAGCGCCTGCGCATCGCCCGCGGCGAAGCGGCCGCCCCGGCGGAGCTCAACGAAGAGGTGAACCCGTTCGAGCTCGGTCTGGCGGGCTGGGTGAGCCTCAGCAAAGGCTGCTACATCGGCCAGGAAACGCTGGCCAAGCTGGCCACCTACGACGGCGTCAAGCAGCAGCTGCGCCGCTGGCATCGGCCGGCCGGCCCCGGGGCCGCCGCCCCCCAGCCGGGCGCGGAGCTGCGCAGCGACGAGGGCGGCCGAGCCGGCCAGATCACCTCGGTGCTGGCGTTACCGGAGGGGGGCTGGATCGGGCTGGCCCTGGTGCGGCGCGGGGCCCTGGCGGCGGCGCGGCTGGGCGCCGCCGATGGCGGCTGGGTGGAGCTGTCGGTGCCGGAGGGGGTGGCGCCGCCGCCGGTGGGGGCCGGGGGGCGTCAGGACGGCGGCGGCAGCTCGGTGGCGTCGGCCGGGTCGGCGGGCTGATCGAGCAGCCAACGGGCGACCGCCCAGGTGGCCAGGGCGTCGTCGAGGTTGTAGCGGAAGATGCGGCGCAGGCGCCGGCTGCTGCGACTCACCCCAGCGTCGCCCCGCTGGCGCCGCCACTGGCGCCACCACAGCAGGCAGCGCGCCCCGTCGACACCCTTCTGGCTCCAGGCGAAGCCGATCCACACCGCCACCGCCTTGAGCCCGTAGCTGTTCACCGGCAGCAGCCAGTGGCGACGCAGCCTCTGGTGCACATCCACCAACCGGGCCCGCAGCCGCTCCCGCTCCGCCTCCGCCACCCCCTGTCGCTCCGCCAGGCGCAGCAGGCCGATCGCCTCGGTTTCGCCGTAGTGGAGCAGCGGCCAATCGGGATAGCGGCGCAGCAGCCGCTCCAGGCGCGCCCACAGCCGCGCCTCGCCGTGCTCGTGCAGGGCCAGCAGCGGCGGGTAGGCCGCCTCGGCGCCGCGGGCGGCCGTCGCCGGATCGGGCCAGCTGCCGTCGGCCAGGCGCCGCAGCCGCAGCAGGCCGTGCAGGAAGTCGTCGCGGGCATCGGGATCCGACTCGATGTCGTAGACGAGCACCCCCGGCGCCCCCTCCAGCTCCGGCAGCGCCGACAGCCCCGGCGGATGCAGGCGCTGCGGTCGCCCCGCCGCCTGCACCCGCGCCTGGGCCACCAGCGGGCCCGCCGCCTCGCGGTGCTGCTCCCCATCGGCGGCCAGGCGTTCCGCCAACGGCTCCGGATCGGCGGCGGCCAGTTCCGCCAGGCTGGTGATGCCCAGCGCCAGGAGCAGCTCGCGCCGCTTGCCGCCGATGCCGCTCACCTCGCTCAGGTGGCCCTCCTCGGCCGCCGCCTCATCGCAGAGGCCGCGCCAGCTGCAGAGGGTGCATTTTTTGCGGTCGCTCACCAGCGGCGGCGGCGGCGACCGGCCCAGATCCGCCGCCAGGCGGGCGAGGCTGTCGTCGAGCTGGCGCTGCAGCGAATCCGCCAGGGCCACCCCTTCCCGCTCCAGCCGCGATCCGGCACCGGAGACCACCAGCCCCTGGGCCACCGGCGCCCCCTGATGGGGGGCCAGCAGCCGTCCCCAGAGAGCCAACAGCAGGCGGTGCTCGCGGGTGGTGCGCCGGCCCTGGCGGCCGACCACCGGCCGGTAGCGGTGCGCCCCCCAGCGGCTCTCTCCCTCAACGCGCTCCAGCAGGGGCGGATGGGCTTCGAGCGCGGTGCCATCCGCGGCCAGGCCGCGCAGGCGCAGCCCCACCACGCCCGGCGCGCCGGCGGCGCAGGCGGCCTCGCCACGGCCGGGGCGGCTCGGCAGCAGGGTCTGGAAGCTGCGCAGCTGTTCGTCGAGGGCCAGGGCCCGGTGGGCGCTCCACTGGCGCCGCTGCTGGGGGCCGTGGCGGTCGAGCCAGGCGCGCCGACGGCAGCGCAGCCAGCTGCGCAGCAACCGGTCGCTCAGAGGCGACTGGGCGGCCAGCGGCGGGGACGGGGGCGACGGCATGGCCGCACCGTAGGAGCGCCCGCCGCGGCGGTGGCCTGCCGCCGGGCCGGCACCCCCGCCGCGGCGGGCATGGAGCCGCTCTGCTACAGGAGAGTCCGCATCCGCGTCGCCGCCGCAGCCATGGCCTCTGCCCCCCTGCCCCTGGAGGCCAGTCCGATCGTGTTCGGCACCGATGGCTGGCGCGGCATCCTCGGCGTGGACATCACGGTGGAGCGGCTGCTGCCGGTGGCCGCCGCGGCCGCCCGCGAACTGGAGAGCAGTGCCCCCGCCGGGCTGGCCAGCCGCACGGTGGTGCTGGGCTACGACCGCCGCTTCCTGGCCCCGGAGCTGGCCGAGGCGATCGCCGCGGCGGTGCGGGGCGCCGGCCTGGAGCCGCTGCTGGCCGATTCGCCCACCCCCACCCCCGCCTCCAGCTGGGCGGTGGTGGAGCGCGGTGCCCTGGGGGCCCTGGTGATCACCGCCAGCCACAACCCGCCGGAGTGGCTGGGCCTGAAGATCAAGGGACCCTTCGGCGGCTCGGTGGAGGGCGACTTCACCAAGCGCGTGGAGCGGCGCCTGGAGGCGGGAGGCATCACGGTGCCGATCGAGGGCGCCACGGAGCGCTTCGATGCCCTCGGCGCTTACGTGGCCGGCCTGCGGGCGAAGGTGGACACGGCGGCGCTGGCCGAGGGACTCGTGCGGCTGGGTCTGCAGGTGATCGTGGATCCGATGCACGGCTCGGCCGCCGGGGTGCTGCCCGCGTTGCTCGGCGAGGCGGCGGTGGCGAGCGGGGCGATCCGCGAGATCCGTGCCCAGCGCGATCCGTTGTTCGGCGGCCATCCGCCCGAACCCCTGGCCCCCTATCTGCAGGAGCTGATCGCCGCGGTGCAGGCGGCCACGGCGGCGGGGCGACCGGCGATGGGGATCGTGTTCGACGGCGACGGCGACCGCATCGCCGCGGTGGATGAGCGCGGGCGGTTCTGCAGCACCCAGCTGCTGATGCCCCTGTTCATCGACCATCTGGCGCGCGCGCGGGGCCTGGAGGGGAGCGTGATCAAAACCGTGAGCGGCTCCGACCTGATGGCGCTGGTGGCCGAGAACCTCGGCCGGCCGGTGCTGGAGAAACCGGTGGGCTTCAAGTACATCGCCGCCGAGATGCTGGCCGGCGAGGTGCTGGTGGGCGGCGAGGAATCGGGCGGGGTGGGCTTCGGCATGCACCTGCCCGAGCGGGATGCGCCGTTCGCTGCCCTGCTGCTGATCGAGGCGCTGGTGGAGGGAGGGGTGCCGCTGGGCCAGCGCCTCGATGCCCTGCAGCAGCGGTGCGGCGGTGGCGCCGCCTACGACCGTCTCGACCTGCGCCTGGCCGACATGGCCGCCCGGGCGCGGCTGGAGGCCCGGCTGGCCGAGGCTCCGCCGGCCGAGGTGGCCGGTGCACCGGTGCAGGAGGTGATCACCACCGACGGCGTCAAGCTGCGGCTGGGCCCCAGCCACTGGCTGATGCTGCGCTTCTCCGGCACCGAGCCGCTGCTGCGCCTCTACTGCGAGGCGCCGAGCGAGGCGCGGGTGGCGGAGGTGCTGGGCTGGGCGCGGGCGCTGGCGGAGGCGATCTGATGGCCGGCTCCGGCCCGATCGATCTGGTGATCGCCAGCGGCAACGCCGGCAAGGTGCGGGAATTCGCGGCCTTGCTGGCGGAGCTGCCGCTGCGGGTGCGGCCCCAGCCGGAGGGCCTGGAGGTGGAGGAAACGGGCAGCACCTTCGCCGAGAACGCCCGCCTGAAGGCCCAGACGGTGGCCGTGGCCAGTGGCTGCTGGGCCCTGGCCGACGACTCCGGCCTGGCGGTGGATGCCCTGGACGGAGCGCCGGGGGTGTTCTCGGCCCGCTACGCCGCCGGCGACGCCGAGCGCATCGCCCGGCTGCTGGCCGAGCTGGCCGAAGCCGACGCCCGCCGACGGGAGCAGGGCCTGCCGCCCGAGCGCAGCGCCCGCTTCAGCGCCGCCCTCGCCGTGGCCGACCCCAGCGGCACGATCCGCCTGGAGGTGGAGGGTCACTGCCCCGGCGTGATCCTGGAGGCACCGCGGGGCTCCGGCGGCTTCGGCTACGACCCGGTGTTCCTGGTGCCGGAGCTGGATCTGAGCTTCGCGGAAATGGACAAGGCCACCAAGGCCCGCGTCGGCCATCGCGGGCGGGCCTTCGCGCTGCTGGAACCGCGGCTGCGGGAGCTGGTGGGGGTGGGGTAAGCGAAGGTCCTGCGGCAGCAGCGGATGGCACAGGGCTCGTAGCAGGGGTGGCATTGGTTCGCTGGGGCCAGTGCCCGCCCACGCCTGTCGCCAGAGCTCTGTGAGCCCCTCCCTCCCCCCGCCCGCCGGTACAACCGCCGACAGCGACCAGCCGCCACGTCCGCCAGACTTCCCCCATCTCCCTGAACAACGGGATGGCTTCGGCCTCCCCTGCCTCGACCGCCTCGGCCTCACCCAGGCGCTCGGCGGCCTCGCTGTTGGCCTGATCGCCCTGTTCAGCTCCTATGACCACATCACCTTCCTCAGCCGCACCGTCCAGCTCGAGCAGCAGTGGGGAATCGCCTTCATCGCTGCCTCGTTGGCGATCGTTCTTATCGATGCTGAACTGGCGACGCGATCCCGGCTACGAGCAGCGCATGAACGCGCTCGCGATCAGGATTCAGAAAACGAGGAACGAAACCGAGCAGATCGAGAGAGAAACCGAGCACATCAAGAGAGAAAACGAGCTGATCGAGAGAGACATCGAGCTGATCGAGAAAGATATCGAGCCGATCGAGAAAGACAGCGAGCTGATCAGGAAAGACACCGAGCGGCTGAGGCAAGAGAACGCCAGGCTCAGAACGCTGAACATCAGAACGCAGAGCTTGCTCTCCTCCACGCAGAGCTTGCTCTCCTCCGTCGATCAGATCTGCTTTCCGCCCGAGTCCTCCTCGATCCATCCCGCACCAACCGAGCCCGACTCCAGGCCTTCCTCGCCCTGATCAGCCAGCCGCCGCCGCAAGGGTCGATCTGAGGCTCTGGATCCCACCAGGCCCTTGCCCCGTGCCAGGGTCTTCGCGAGGGGAACTCGAGAACCGCATGCGAATCCAGCGCTACCGCAGCCCCGAGGGGGCGATCGCCTACGGGCTGCTGCACGACGATGGCCGCTGCGAGCGGCTGGTGGGCGATCCCTACGGGCCCGAGGGCGCCCCCGGGCTGCGGCCTAGCGGCGAGGAGGCGGTGATCGCCCAGCTCCTGGCGCCGGTGGCGCCGGCGGCGATCCTCTGCATCGGCGTGAATTACCGGCGCCATGCGGCGGAATTCGGCTCGGCGATCCCGCAGAGGCCCGTGCTGTTCCTGAAGCCGCCCTCGGCCGTGCAGGATCCGGGCGGACCGATCGAGCTGCCGGTGGCGCTACCGAGCGACAGCGTCGATTACGAGGGCGAGCTGGCGGTGGTGATCGGCCGCCGCTGCAAGAACGTGAGCGCCTCCGAAGCCCTGGCGGCGGTGCTCGGCTACACCTGCGCCAACGACGTCAGCGCCCGCGACTGGCAGAAGCGCCCGGAGCTGGGCGGCAGCCAGTGGTGCCGCGGCAAGGGCTTCGACAGCTTCTGCCCGCTCGGCCCCCTGCTCGCCACGCCGGCCACGATCCCCAACCCGAACACCCTGCCGCTGACCACCCACGTCAGCGGCGAGCTGCGCCAGGACGCCAACACCAGCGACATGATCTTCCCGGTGGCCGAGCTGATCGCCTTCCTCTCCGGCAGCACCACCCTGGAGCCGGGCACCGTGATCCTCACCGGCACCCCCAGCGGCGTGGGCATGGGCAGCGATCCGCCGCGCTGGCTGCAGCCCGGCGACAGCGTGAGCGTAACGATCGAGGGCATCGGCACCCTGACCAATCCGGTCATCGCGGAGCCGCTGCCGGCAGAACCGGCTGGATCTCCGGATGGGTCTCCGCCAACCGGCTGAGCCTCGCCAGCAGCAGCGAGCGAAGGCGCAGCAGCTCCGGATGGCCTGCGAACTCACGCCGCACCACCAGCGCGTCGCCGGAGCGGAACGGCAGCTCCAGCGGCAACCGCACCAGGGAGCCACCGCTCACCGCCAGGCTGAGCGGAGTGCCGTAGCCGACCGTGAGCTCGGCCTCCGCCCGGCCTTCCCAGAGCTCGCGCTGGTAGCGATGCATGCGCACAGGGTCGTTCCACAGGCCGATGCGCTTCAGGGCCTGCTCCACCAGCGGATAGCTGCCTGAGGGCAGCGCCAGGGTGGGGAAGCGGGCGATGTCGTCGAGGCTGAGCCGGGGCTGGCGGGCCAGGGGATGGTCGGGCGCGACAACGAAGAACACCGGCATCGCGGAGAGCACCAGCGCTGTGAGCTCCGGGTACTCGGGGGGCGGCAGATCCGGCAGACCGGCGAGGAAACCATCCACGATGCGCTCGCGCACCAGCTGGAAGTTGCGCGGCACCCCCACGATCGAGCCGAGCCCGAGCCGCCAGCGGGGGGGCGTGGGGGTGGCCAGCAGCGGCCCCGACCAGTAGGTGGCCTCCAGCCGCAGCGGCCGATGCCCCCGCCAGCGCGCCATCTGGTGCACGCGCCGTTGCTGCTGCAGCAAGGTGTCGTCGCCCACCACGCACCACTCGCCGGCCCGCCGCTCCAGGGTCACCCCGAACAGCTCCAGAACGCGGTGCGACTGGCGGCTCACCGTGGAGGCGCTCATCCCGAAGCAGCGCTCCACCGCCTCGCCGGTGCGCAGCCATTGCAGGCCATCGAGGGCCGCCAGGGCGTCCTGATCAATCATTGGCGCCGTTGCGGCTCACCGCAGCTCCAGGTCGCCTTGCACCGGGATCCAGCGGTGCAGGCTCCAGTCGACCGCGCCGCTGCGCAGCATCGGATCCTGGCGCACCAGCGCCTCGGCGCTGGCGTGGTCGGCGGCCTCCAGCAGCAGCAGGCCGCCGCCGCCGGGCTGGTCGTCGCCAGCCACCAGGTAGCCGCTGGCCATCCTGACCCCCCCGGCCCGCTGCTCGTCCACCCAGGCCCGGTGGGCCGCCAGATGCGGCCGCATCTCGCCATAGGGGCGCAGAAAGGTTTCGGTCTTCACGAACCAGGGCACGGAATCCACCGCCGCAAGCTCCCAGCCTGCCGCCGCCGCCCGGGCTGCGGCTGCGCTGCTGCAGGCTGGAGGGAAGCGCCCCCGTCCCGCCATGAAGCTGCACCGCTACGCCGACGCCGGGGGGGCGACCCACTACGCAATCGAGCACGGCG
>JBKDSQ010000002.1:0-15121 GCA_046340895.1 Synechococcaceae cyanobacterium
CACCCGCACCGTGCCCGACGATGTGCTGCGCTTCAGCGCCGAGGGCATCGACCAGACGACGGTCCTTTCCCTGGGCGCGCGCTGGTCGGCCACGCGCTGGGCGCAGCTGGGCTGCGACCTGCGCCACGAGAAGCGCCGCGCCACCGGCAACGTGACCGCCGGGCTGGCGGGCACCAGCCTGTCCTGCTCGGCCCAGGCCACGCTGCGCTGAAGGCCCGCCGATCACCCGGGAGCCCGCATGACCACCATCCTCCTGACCGGCGCCACCGGCTACATCGCCTCGCACACCTGGCTGGCGCTGTGGCAGGCGGGCTTCGAGGTCGTGGGCATCGACGATTTCCGCAACAGCTCGCCGCGCGTGCTGGAGCGGCTGGCTGAGCTCGGCGGGCGCACGCCTGTGCTGGAGCGCGCCGACGTCTGCGACGCCGCGGCCATGGCCGGCGTGTTCGCGCGCCACCGCATCGACGCCACCGTGCACTTCGCGGCGCTGAAGGCCGTGGGCGAGTCGGTGGCGCAACCGCTGGCCTACTTCCGCAACAACATCGACGGCCTGCTCACCGTGTGCGAGGCGATGCGCGCGCACGGCGTGGGCCGCTTCGTCTTCAGCTCCAGCGCCACCGTCTACGGCGAACCGGAGCAGCTGCCGCTGACCGAGGACGCCCCGGTCAGCTCCACCAGCCCCTACGGCCGCACCAAGCTGCTGGGCGAGCAGATCCTGGCCGACCTGGGCGCATCCGACCCCGCCTGGCAGACCGCCGTGCTGCGCTACTTCAACCCGGTGGGCGCCCACCCCAGCGGCCGCATCGGCGAGGATCCAAACGGCCCCCCCAACAACCTTTTCCCCCTGATCAGCCAGGTGGCGGTGGGCCGCCGGCCGCGGCTGCAGGTGTTCGGCAGCGACTGGCCCACGCCCGATGGCACCGGCATCCGCGACTACATCCACGTGATGGATCTGGCCGAGGGCCACCGCGCCGCCCTCGACCTGCTCCTCGCCGACCCCCCCCAGCTGCTCACCCTCAACCTGGGTAGCGGCCGTGGCCATTCCGTGCTGGAGATGGTGCGGGCCTTCGAGCAGGCCAGCGGTCGCCCGGTTCCCTACGAGCTGGTGGAGCGTCGGCCCGGCGATTCGGCGATCAGCGTCGCCGACCCCGGAGAAGCGGCGCGGCGCATGGGCTGGCGCACCCGGCGCGAGCTGGCTGCGATCTGCGCCGATGGCTGGGCCTGGCAGAGCGCCAATCCCAACGGCTACGGCGCCTGAGCCGGCCGGCGCTGGAACAGGCGGTATTCGCCGCTGCGCAGCCCCAGGCTCTCGCTGAGGTCCTGCCAGAGGCCCGGCTGACGGTCGAGGCAGGCCTGCAGAAAGGCCTCGGTGTTGGGACCCTCCGGGTCGGTGCGCATCCACACCAGGTGGGCATTGGCGGGATCGGTGAGCTGGCGGCAGGCGGCGCCCGCATCGGTGGGCAGCCCCAGGCGGCGGGTGGCCCAGCTGGGGGAGAGGGCCTGCTGGTTGAGGCTCCATTCCGGGCCGATGCCCACGGTGCTGGCCCGTTGGCCGAGCTGGCGTTGCAGGGCCACGTCCTGGGGGGCGGTGAAGCCGCGCTGCGCGGCAGGCAGGGCGGCCAGGTAGCGGCGTGCGGCGGCCCGGTCGGCCTCGAGTTCGCGCACCACCTCCCGCGGCCGGCGCGGTGCCTGCGTCACGCTGGTGACGAAGGTGTTGTTGAAGAAGATCAGCGTCATCAGCAGCAGCGCGAGCACGGCGCCGGCGCGGATCCAGCGCCTGCGGCTGCGCTCCATCTCGCCGAAGCCGCAAGCCAGGATCAGCGCCAGCGGCAGCACCAGCAACGTCATGTCGTGGGTTTCGAAGTCGCCCCTCTGGAACGAGAGCAGAACTTCGAGCATGTAGATCACCGCCAGCGCCGGAACCAGCAGCAGGCGGTCCCCGTGGCGGCCGGGCTCGCGGCCCTCGCGGCCGACCAGATCCACCAGCCCAAGGCCGGGCACCAGCACCATCAGCCAGATCGGCAGGCCGGCGACGGGGGTGCGCAGGAACTTCATCAGCAGGGGCACCAGTCGGTTGCCCTCGGCCGGGAAGCCGCTGCTGATCTCCAGCGGCAGCTGCACCGCTCCCGCCCAGGCCAGGGCAGGCCCATCGGGCAGGAATGCGTAGGGCAGGAAGGTGAGCAGCGCCGCCGCCGCGCCGCCGGCCAGCAGCGGCGCAAGCACCGCCAGCGGCCGCGGCACCCGCATCAGCACCAGGGTCAGCAGGGTCACCATCAGCAGAGGCGAGCTGAGGCGCAGGAAGCACTCCAGCGCCAGCACCAGGGCAGCGCCGCAGGCGGCGAGGTCGCGGCGCTGGCCCGGCCCCGCCGCCGCGGGGCCGAGGCTGCGGCTGACGCAGAAGAGGGCCAGCACCAGAAACAGGTTGGCGAGCTGGTGCAGATGGCCCGACATCCCCCCCGGGAACATCTGGCCGCAGATCACAAACGTGGTGGCTGCCGCCAGCGGCACGCGCGAGCGGGGCCGCAGGGCCACCAGGCCGGCGTTGGCCAGGTGGCGCAGCGCCGCCATCAGCAGCAGGCCGCCGAGCAGGTTCACCGCCAGAATCAGCAGACGGTGGCCCGTGAGGCCGCCGATCCAGGCGGAGGGCGCATACAGCCACTGGGCCAGCGGCAGGCTGCCGTTCACCAGGGAGGCGTAGAGCAGTTCGCCGTGCAACAGCCGCTGTCCGGCGTAGAGCAGCTCGTCGAGCGTGACGTCGTAGGTGCCGGGAATCGTGGGCTGGCGCAGCAGGCGCACCAGCAGCCCCACGAGGCTCAGCAGCCAGAGCACGGCGAACAGGCCCTCGGGAGGACGAAGAGCCGCTGCCGTGGTTCCGCGGACCCTGGTGGGGGACTCGGACAAGAAGCGGCCTCAGGAGGAGGGGAGCACGGCGCGCAGGCGGTCGCGGAAGTCGCCCTTCGGCATGCCCCCCTTCACCTCGCCATGGATCACGAACGCGCCCCCGAATTCCTCCTCCAGCTGGCTCACCACCAGGTAGGTGGGCCAGCCCATGCCCTCCTTCCCCGGGTACTGGGCGAGCAGCACACGCCGGTAGCGGCGGTAGGTGTCGGTGTCCTGGAGCATCACGCTCACGAATGCCAGCCCCAGCTCCTCGGCAACCTTGGCGTCGTAGTTGCTCATCCGATGGCAGGTGCCGCAGTCCTCGGAGCTGAACTTGAGAACGGTGAGGCTGGTCATCGCGGCCGGGGCAGGGTGCCGCGGGGATGTTAAGGGTGCGCGGCGGTTCTAGAGCCGCTCGCGGGCCAGGCGCGCGGCCCGCAGCTGCCGCAGCCGTTCCCCCAGCGCCGGTCCGGGCCGCAGCCCTTCCGCCGCGATCAGTTCGCTGGCGCTGCGGCCAGGGCCCAGGTGACGCCAGCGCAGCCACCAGCGCAGCAGCGGCCGGCGCGGGCCCTTGCCGCAGGCCAGCGCCAGGGCCACCGCCTCGGCGGAGCCGCCCGGCGCCTCCAGCCACGCGCACCAGTGGGCCGCCGACCAGGGCGGACTTCCCAGGGCCGCCAGCCGCCCCTCCAGCTCCAGAAAGCGCGCCAGCAGCCGGTGCTGACGATGGGGCAGCTGCAGCCTCTCCGCCACGGCCAGGGGATCGCGGGCTGTCGCCAGCAGGGCTGGCAGCAGGGGCAGCCCCAGCCGCTCCGCCCACGCCAACCGCCGGCGCCAGTGCGGATCCTCCTGCAGGGCCCCGTCGAGCAGCGCCAGGGCGCCCCAGGCTTGCAACGCCGCCAGCGCGCGCCGCCAGGCTTCGCGCTCCAGCAACAGCTCACATTCCATCCGCAGCCGCGTTCCCAGGGCCGAGGGGGCGGCGCCGGGCGGATCCCCGGCGCGCCAGGCCCACGGCCAGGCGGCCAGGGTGTCGCGCAGCTGGGCCAGCGACTCGGGGGCGAGCTGGAACCCCATCCGCGCCGCATAGCGGGCGCCGCGCACGAGGCGGGTGGGGTCGTCACGCACGCTGCCCGGGTGCAGAAAGCGCAGCTGGCGCCGCTCCAGGTCGGCGCGCCCGCCATGGGGGTCGCGCAGCGCCCCGCCGCCGCCCGGCTGCAGCTCGAGGGCCATGGCGTTGATCGTGAAATCGCGGCGGGCCAGGTCGTCGTCGAGTCGGCCGAAGCGCACCACCGGGTTCTCTCCGGGGACGGGGTAGCTCTCCTGGCGGGCGCTGGCCAGATCCAGCAACAGGCTGTCGGACCCTTGCGGCGGCGCCGCGGCCGGCCCCGCGGCGATCTCCAGCTCCACCGTGCCGTAAGCGGCATGTTCCTGGTAAGCGCGCAGCTGTCCTGCGCCCAGCGAGGCCCGCAGGGCCCGGGCCAGCCGGTGGGCCGGCGGCAGGTCCCCCTCCGCTTCGGCGGCCTCCACCACCAGATCGAGGTCGGGCAGCCCGCGCCAGGGGTCGTTGTGGACGCGATGGAGCAACCAATCGCGCACCGCTCCGCCCACCAGCGCCAGCCGGTCGCCACCGGCGGCCTGCAGCAGCGTCGTCACCAGCGCGTCGGGGATGCCTGGAAGCGCCGACGGCGAGGGGGGAGGGGTGGGCATGGGGCGAGGGGAGGCCCTTGGCGGCTGCCTCAGAAGACGCTCAGCGGCCTCAGAAGACGCTCAGCTGGGCGTGCAGCTCTGGGGTCAGCATGCCGCGACGCCAGCAGCTTTCGAGGAAGCGCAGGTCCTGGGCGTAGAGGCGGCGCGCCTTCCGCACCAGGTCGTCGTTGTAGAGCTGGCGGTAGCCGGGGGGGCGGCCGTCGGCCAGGAGCGCCCACAATTCGGAGGCGGGAGTGTGGCTGAGGCAGCTGGCGTCGGATGGGGCCTCGGGGGTGGTGCGCCGCTCGCGCTTCGCGCGGGGGCGATCGGCCCGCACTCGGAACGGCATCGTCACGTGGGTGTCAAAGAGGCGGTTGATGAACTGCTGCAGCGGGCCGAGGTCTTCCGAGTTGAAGAGCATGTCGAAGCGCCGCCAGCGGTAGCGGCGGATCTGCGGCCGGAAGTGGGTCTGGTCGATGCAGCGGAAGCCGTGCCGGTCGAGTTCGTCGACGAAGTCGGCGAAGCAGTCGAGCCGGGCTTCGGGACAGCGCTGCAGCGAGGCTTGCCGGTACTTGCTGTGTTCGACGTATTTGTTGAGGTAAGCGCTGGCCAGCCGGCGCAGCGGGTTGCGGAACACCAGCAGATCGGCCCGCACCGGTGAGCACACCTGCTTGCGCTGCCCCACCTCCCAGGCGAAATCGGCAACGCTGCGGCAGGAGGCCTTGGGCGAGGCGCAGATCACGATCCGATCGATCCGGCTCACCAGGGTGCGCGGAGCCACGACAAAACCAGCTGCACCATTGCCGCGCGAGTGTACCGACCAGGGTCCGGAGAGAATGAACGCACCGCCCGCAGACGTCTCCTTGTCCGCCCTCACTCGCTGCCTCGTCGAGGAGGCCGCCGCCATCGCCGCCACCGCTGGGCGTCTCGACGCCGCTCAGGTGGAGCGGGCGCTCGCACTGCTCGAGGGCTGTGCCGACAGCCGCGCCAAGCTCGTGATCACCGGCGTGGGCAAGAGCGGCATCGTGGCGCGCAAGATCGCCGCCACCTTCTCCTCGATCGGCCTGATGGCCATCTACCTCAATCCCCTCGACGCCCTGCACGGTGACCTCGGGGTGGTGGCCCCGGAAGATGTGACGCTGCTGCTCTCCAACAGCGGCGAAACCCAGGAGCTGCTGGAAATCCTGCCCCACCTGCGCCGCCGCGGCACCTCCCGCATCGCCCTGGTGGGCCGGGTCGAGTCGAGCCTGGCGCGCGGCTGTGATGTGGTGCTCGATGGTTCGGTGGATCGGGAGGTGTGCCCGCTCAACCTGGCCCCCACCGCCAGCACCGCGGTGGCGATGGCGATCGGCGATGCCCTGGCGGCCGTGTGGATGGAGCGGCGCGGCATCTCGCCCCAGGATTTCGCGATCAACCACCCCGCCGGCTCCCTCGGCAAGCAGCTCACCCTCACCGCCGCCGATCTGATGGTGCCGGTGGAGCGCCTCACCCCCCTGGCGGCCAGCACGCCCCTGGCGGAGGTGATCGCCCACCTCACCGCCGCCGGGGTGGGGGCCTGCTGGGTGGCCCACGCCGAGAACCATCAGCGCATCCACGGCCTGATCACCGATGGCGATCTGCGCCGCGCCCTGCAGCAGCACGGGCCGGAGGAGTGGAAGCGGCTGCAGGCGGGCGACCTGATGACCCCCGATCCGATCACGGTGGAGGGGAGCACCCTGGCGATCCACGCGATCGAGCGGATGGAGCGCAACCGCCGCAAGGCGATCGGCGTGCTGCCGGTGACGGATCCGGAGCGGCGCATGCTCGGCCTGCTGCGGCTCCACGATCTGGTGCAGGCGGGTCTCACCCGTTGAGGGAGAGGCCGAGCCCGGCCGGCCCGGGGTTTCAGTCCCAGAGCCGCATCGCCTCCTCCCGCGCCGCCAGCCATTCGGCCGCCAGCACACCGCCGCCGGTGCGGGTGTCGCGGAACCAGGGGCCGCCGAGGGTCCAGTGCACCAGCGCCGGCCCCCCCTGCTCGGCGGGTCGGGGGTCGGGGCTCTGCACATCGATCAGATGGTTCCAGCGGCCCATCGGCAGGGCGCCGATGGCGTCGGCGGCGGGGAGCCATTCGAAGCGGTGCAGCGCCAGGCCGCTGGCGCGGTTCACATAGTCGGGTGTGAGGGCCGTGCAGCGGGGGCAGTGGAAGAGCATCAGCGAGCTCCAGTTCTTGCGCGCGTAGCGGCTCTGGCGGGCCCCGAGGAATTTCACGGTTTCGCGGGGAACGTGCTCGTGCTGCACGCACTGGAGGGCATAGCGGTCGTCGCGGGCGTCCCAGAGCTCGGCGATGTCGCCGCGGCAGAGCATGTCGCAGTCCATGAAGATCGCCCAGCCCTGGTAGTCCTGCAGCCAGGGCACGAGGAAGCGGGAGAAAGAGAACTCGGTGCTCTGCTCGGGATGGCGCTCGCGCCGCAGCACGCCGCTGAGCTGGCGGGCCACGATCGGGGTGATCGCCAGCGGTCGGCTGCTGTGCTGGGTGAGGCTGTCGATCAGCACGTTGACGGCGGCCCGCTCATGGGGGTCGTAGCCGATGTAGATGGGGATCGGTTTGGGCATGGCGGCCCCAGGGATTTGCGGCATTGCGAAACTACAGAGTCGTGATGGCGTGATGTGCCTCGGTGGGCGGTTCCCGGGGCGGCCGTGGCGGGGTCTATGTCACGGCTGCGGTGGCACTTGTTTGACGTGGCTCCCTGCGGGCCTCCGCCGTTGCTCGCCCCCCGTCGGACTCTGTGACGTCTTCCCCTCCCCCGCTCCAGGTGCCTCCGGGCGGTGCTCCTCCAGCGCAGGAGCGGCCAGAATCCAGTCCACTTCCCCTCCGCTGGCCGGGGCTCGATGGTCTTGGCAGCCTCCAGCAGCAATGGGGCATCGTCTGCCTCGCTGCCTCGCTGCCTCGCTGGCGATCCTTTTTATCGATGCTCAACTGGCGTCGCGATCCCGGCTACGAGCAGCGCATGAACGCGCTCGCGATCAGGATTCAACAGACGAAGAACGATACAGAGCAGATCGAGAGAGAAATCTTGCGGGTGAGGAGCGACAGCGAGCGGATCAAGAAAGAAGCCGAGCAGATCAGGAGCGAAACCGAGCAGCTGAGAGCCGTGAACGCCAAGCTGAGGGCCTTGAATGCCTGCGGCAGGCGGCTCTGCTCTCCGCCTGGGTCCAGCTCGACCCCAGCAACGGCAACCGAGGCCGACTCCACGCCTTCCTTGCCCTGATGGCCCAGCGGCCGATGGGGGAGGAAGCAGGCTCCTGAAGGCGAAGGGTTCACTCCCCCAGCGCCGCCGCCATCGCCCGCGCCTGCTCCAGCTGCTCCTCCGTGTCGACCGACAGGGATTCGCCCTTCACCGCGAAGGTGCCGATGCCGATCCCAGCCTCCAGCAGTCGCAGCTGCTCCAGCTTCTCGATCTCCTCCAGCGGCGAATGGGGCAGCTCGTTCCAGCGCGCCAGCACATCGGCCCGGTAGCCGTAGATGCCCACATGGCCCCAGAAGGGCACATGGGCGTGCCAATCGGCCGGGTCGACCCCGCGCACATGCGGAATCGCCGAGCGGGAGAAATACAGCGCCCGGCCGTCGGCCGACACCAGCGTTTTCACTACGTTGGGGTTGTGCACCTTGTCGGCGGCCATGCGGTAGATCGGCGTCAGCACCTCGGTGGCGGCGCCGCGGCGCTCGAATTCCGCCGCCATCGCATCGATCGCGGCGGGGTCGATGAACGGCTGGTCGCCTTGCACGTTCAGGATCACCGTCTGCTCGGCCGGGCCGCCGCCGGCCAGCGCCACCATCCGCTCCACCACCGAGGCGATGCGCTCGCTGCCCGAGGCGCAGGCGGGGCTGGTGGCCACGGCCGGGAAGCCCCAGGCGGCGGCGTGCTCGAGCAGATCGTCGCTGTCGGTGCAGAGCACCACCGATTCGGGCCGGCGGGCCTGGCGGCAGCGCTCCAGCACGCGGCGCAGCATCGGCTTTCCGCCGATGTCGGCCATCACCTTGCCCGGCAGCCGCGACGACTCCAGCCGCGCTGGCACCGCGACGACGAACCGCATGCTGCACTCCCCACAACTGGGGCGGAGCCTACGGCGTTCCCCAGAGGCCCCGTGCCGCGGCCTTCGCCTCACCAGGCCGCCGTCAGCTGGCGGCCGCGCGCCACCAGATCGGCCACCGCCGCCGGATCGGCCGAGGCCCGCTCGCCGGCGGCCACCTGCCGGTAAAGGTCGGCCACCCGCCAGCTCTCGCTGGCGGCATCGTCCCCATGGCGCGGGATCAGGTGCAGGTGGAAATGGCGTGCCCCCTCCCCGAAGGCGATCGCGTACACCCGCTCACAGCCGCTCAGCTGCCGCACCAGGGCGCTGGCCCGTTGCAGCGCCGCCCCCAGCGTGGCGCATTCCTCGGTGTTGAAATCGGCCGGCCCGCCCACGTGGCGCACGCTGTCGAGCAGCAGCCAGCCCGGCAGCGGCGCCGGCAGAGGGTGGTGGCGCAGCATCCAGGGGCCGTCTTGGTGGATCCACAGCGCCCGGCTGGCGTCGTCGGCGTGCAGACGGCAGACGCCGCAGGGGGTGGATTCGGCCATGCGCCAAGCTTGGACCAGCCGCCGCCGCCCCGATCGACGCCTCCGAGCCGGGTCTGGTGGTGGTGACCGTGGCCTATCACAGTGGTGCCGTGCTGCCCGCGCTGGCCGTCGATCTGGCGCGCCAGTCGCCACCGCCGCGCTACTGGCTGGTGGTGGACAACAGCCCCTGCTCGGCCCCGTTGGATCCGACCCCGCTGCGGGCCAGCGGGGTGGCGCTGCGGGTGGTGGTCGGCCAGGAGGGGGAGGGATTCGGAGCCGGCTGCAACCGCGCCTTCTCCTCGCTGGCTGCGGAAGGTTGGGAAGGCTGGGTCTGGCTGCTCAACCCCGACACGGCGCTACCCCGCGGCGATGAGCTGGCCACCCTGCTGGCGGCCCTCGATGGGCTGCCGCCCATCGCCCTGGTGGGCACCGCCGTTGACGACGGCGCCGGCGGCCTGGAGGCCAGCGGCGGCTGGATCGATGCCGGCCTGGCCTTCCGCAGCCGCCAGCTGGGCCCCGAGCACCGGCACGGCGCCCAGGCCCTGGCCGTGGACTGGCTGAGTGGCTGCAATCTGGCGCTGCGGCCCACCGCCCATCGCCCGCCGCTGCGCTTCGATCCGCGCTTCCCCCTCTACTACGAGGATCTCGACCTCTGCCTGCGCCAGAGGCGGCGCGGACGGCCGGTGCTCTGGCTCCCGGCCCCGGCGGTGGTGCACCGGCGCGGAACCGGCAGCGCCGCCCCCGGTCCCCGCCGTGTGCGGCTCTCGAGCCTGGGCTACCTGCGCTTCCTGCGCCGCCACTGCCCGGCCTGGGTGTTCGCGCTGCGGGCGGCCCGGCTGCTGCTGCTCAGCCTGCTGCGCCTGCCGCTGCGGCCTCGCCGCAGCCTCGCCGCCCTCGGCGCCCTGGCCACCGTGCTGGCCGAGCCGCTGCGGGGTCTGCCCGCCTGATGTCGATGTCCCGCTCCTCTCCCCTGGCCCTGTTCAACGGCAGCTATCTGGGCCGCCGCCCCACCGGCATCGGTGTGGTGGCGCGTGATTTGGTGGCCGCCCTCGACCCGGCCCAGGTGACGCTGCTCGATCCGCTCGGCGGCGATCGGCCCGGCAGCCTGCCGATCCCCGATACGCTCTCGCCCGAGTACGGCCGCCGCGGCCACCGCGACCGCCTGCTCTGGACCCAGAACGAGCTGCCGCGGCTGCTGCAGCGCAGCGGCGCGCCCCTGCTGCTCTCGCCGCTGCCGGAGGCGCCGCTGCTGCGGGGTGTGCGCTCGGTGGTGCTGGCCCACGACCTGCTGCCCCTGCGCTACCCGCAGCTCAGCCCGCTGCTGGCCTACCACCTGGCCTATGTACCGCTGGTGCTCCATCGGGCCGCGCGCGTGCTCTGCAACTCCGAGGCCACCGCCCGGGAGGTGCACGGCCGGCTGCGGGTGCCGGCGCGGCGCCTGGTGCCGATCCGGCTCGGCTTCGATCCGGGCCTGCTGCGGCCCCTGGGCCTGGAGCGCCAGCCGTTCTTCCTGGTGCTGGGCCGCCACGACCCCCACAAGAATCTGGCGCGGGTGCTGCGCGCCTTCGCCGCCATGGCCGATCCGGCCCGAGAGCTGCGCCTGCTGCTGGTGGGCCCCCACGACCGCCGCACCACGCCGGCCCTGCAGCGCCTCGCCGCCGAGCTGGGCATCGCCGAGCGTTGCGACTGGCGGCCCTGGGTGAGCGATGTTGAGCGCCTGGAGCTGCTCAACCGCTGCCGCGGCCTGCTGATGCTGAGCCTGTGGGAGGGATTCGGGCTGCCGGCGCTGGAGGCCATGGCCTGCGGGGCGCCGGTGATCGCGGCCCGGGCCGGCGCCCTGCCCGAAGTGGTGGGCGACAGCGCCCTGCTGGTCGATCCGCGCTCGCCGGCCGCGATCACCGCGGCGATGGAGCGGCTTGGCCGCGAGGCGTCCCTGGCGGCGGAGCTGGCGTTGGCGGGGCCCCGGCGGGCCGCCCAGTTCCGCTGGCCGGACACGGCCGCCCAGGTGACGGCCCTGCTGGAGGCCTGCGCCTGAGTCGGTTGCGACGATCCGCAGGCCCGGTTCAGTCCTGCGGCGGCAGCAGGATGAGCTCGGGATCGCGGGCCGCCAGGCTGGCCGCCAGCTGCCGCAGGCCCGGATCCGCCGACACCGGCAGGCTGATCAGCACGCGCGCCTCAGGCCGGTGCAGCCGGGCGGCGGCCAACAGGGTCATGCTCTCGCCCACCACGATCCAGCCAGGGAAGCGGGGAATCAGGGCCTCGGGCGGGCTGCCCAGTCGGCCGGCATCCTCCGTCGCTCCCGCCGCCGACCACGACCGTTTCGCCTGCACCGGATGGGCCGCCAGCCACCAGGGGCGCGGCAGGCTCGCCGCCCGCTGCGCCAGTCGCTCGAGCCCTGGGGCGTCGAGGATCAGGCTGCCCGCAGCGCCGGGCGCCCCTTCCGGCAGAGGGGCTTGTCGGGCTGCGGCTGCGGGGCCTGGCCGTTCGTAGAGGGGGCCGAGTTCGTGGCAGCGGAAGCGCTGACACCAGGCCGCCCGCGCCTGCGGGGCGTCGGAGAACAACCAACAGGGTGTGCCGATGGCGAAGCGGCCGGGATCCACGGCGCGGGGCCGCTGCCGGTACTGGTCGAGGCCGTCGTCGAGCAGCACCAGCCGGCCGGCGCGCGCGGCGATGCGGCGCAGCGCCCGGCCGGCGTTGCGCAGATGGGCCAGCCGCAACTCCCGCACCAGCCCCAGCAGCGCCAGCGGCACCAGCAGCGCCAGGCTCAGGGGCGCCACCGGCAGCCGCAGCGGCCAGAGCCGGCGATCCAGCTCCGTCAGCTCCATCCGCCGCGGTTCCCACAGCAGCAGTTCCAGCAGCGGTGCCCCATCCGCGATCGCCCGCAGCTCCGGGCGGCAGCGCAGCCGCCGCGCTGCCTCCAGGTGCAGTGCGTTGCTCGCCAGGGTGAGCCGGATCACCGTCCCCGCAGGCTGCGCCGCAGCCCCTCCAGTCGGCCCCGCCCCAGCGACAGCACCACCACGGGTGCCTGCAGCAGCCGCCGGCCGCTGTGCCACCACAGCCGATGCCACCACGCCACCGGCCAGCGCCCCTGGCGGGAGGGGGGCACCAACTTGGGCGGCAGGTCGGCGAGGAACACCTCCGGGATCGCCAGGAAGCAGCCCCAGAACGCCATGCGGCGGGCGTGGTCGATCTCGTCGGCGGTCTCGGCCGTGGGGCGCGGCACGCTGGCCTTGTGCACCCGCCAGATCCCTGGCTCCGTCTCCTCGTAGCGGCTGGCGGGGGTGTGCGGGCCCCAGGGATGGTGGGCGGCGAGAAGGCGGTTGCCGAGGCGGGAGGAGCGCATCGTGGCCAGGCCCAGACTGCGCCGCAGCGCCTGGCCCCTGCCTGCCCGCGGCTGCCCCATCCGCTCCTCATCGGAGTGCTCGATCACCCCGATCGCTTCGGCCGGCAGGGAGCCCAGCCGCCAGCCCTGCTGCACCTCCAGGCGGGCGCGCAGGTCCTTGTCTTCAAAGCCCCAGCCGCGCAGGAACTCGTTGAAGCCGCCCACCGCCTCCAGCCGCGCGCGCTCCATCAGGAACTGGCCGAAGCGCCCCTCGCCGCCCTGGCCCACCCAGAGCGAACCCTGCGCCTGCAGCGCCTGCGGCTCGAACTGCGGCGTGGGCCAGCAGTCGGCATCCATGCGCATCAGCCAGCGGCCGTGGGCCTGGGCCAGGCCGAAGTTGTAGGCGCGCGAGGGGTTCCAGCGGCCCTCGCCCTCCACCCGCAGCAGCCGCAGGCGGGGGTCGTCCGGGAGCTCGTCGCGGCGCAGGGGCTCGCGGCTGCTCCAGTCGATGATCAGGTGTTCGTTGTGGTGGGGCCAGGCGGCGACCTGTGGCGCGGTGGCCAGCAGGTGCTCGCGCCGGTTCATGCAGACCGTGACGATGCTCAGGCCCGCGGGCTCGTGGCTCATGGCCGCCTCCGCAGCGCCTCGATCGCCGCCCGGCCGCCCACCAGCGCCAGCACCGGCAGCCACACCAGCCTGCGGCCGGTGTGCCACCAGAGCCGGTGCCACCAGCGCAGCGGCCAGCGCCCCCCCCGGCTCGGCGGAAACAGGCTGTAAGGCAGCACCTCCACACAGACCTCCGGAATCGCCAGCAGGGCGCCCCAGAACGTGAGGCGGCGCTCGTGGCGCAGTTCCTCGGCTACCCCTGCCGGCGGTCGCGGCAGCGAGCGCGGCTCCAGCCGCCACACCGCTGCGGCCTCCTGGCGATAGCGAGAGGCGGGGCAGGTGGGCCCCCAGGGGCAGTGGGCCGCCACCAACCTGTTCGCCAGCCGGCTGGCGCGCATCGCCGCCTCCCCCTGGGCCACCGCCAGGCCGCCGCGGCGTTGCGCCCGGCCCTGGCCGGCCCGCTCCTCGTCGCCATGGGCGATCACCGCCAGCCAGTCGGGCGGGATCACGGCCGCGTCGTGGCCGCTGTGGATCCGCAGCCGCGCCTGCAGGTCCTTGTCGTCGAAGCCGTAGCCCACCATCAGCTCGTGGAAGCCGCCCACCGCCGCCAGCAGCGCCGCCTCGATCAGCAGCTGCCCCTTGCGGCCCTCAGGCCCGCTGCCGAAGGCGCAGCGCGATCCGCCCGGCTCCAGCCGCAGGCGGGGGTCCTCCGGATCGAACGACGGGGTCGGCCAGGCGTCGGCGTCGAGCTTGAGCAGGAGCGGGCCGCGGGCCTGGGCCAGGCCGAAGTTGTAGGCGCGGCAGAGGTTCCAGCGGCCCTCGCCCTCCACCCGCAGCAGCCGCAGGCGGGGGTCGTCCGGGAGCTCGTCGCGGCGCAGGGGCTCGCGGCTGCTCCAGTCGATGATCAGGTGTTCGTCGTGGTGGGGCCAGGCGGCCACCTGCGGCGCGGTGGCCAGCAGATGCTCGCGCCGGTTCATGCAGACCGTGACGACGCTCAGGCGCAAGGCAGGCCCCGCCTCAATCCCACAGGCCCATGGCATCGTCGCGGGCGCCGAACCACTCGGCCGCCAGCGGCCCGCCCATCGTGCGCTGCTCCCGGAACCAGGGCCCGCCCAGGGTCCAGTGCAGCAGCACCGGCCCACCCTCCTCGGGCCCGGCCTGCGGCGCCGGCTGCACATCCACCAGGTGGTTCCAGCGCTCGGGCAGGGCGCCGATCTCGTGGTCGCCCGCCAGCCAGTGGAAGCGGTGCAGCTCCAGCCCGGTGGCGCTGCTCACGTACTCGGGCGTAAGCGCCGTGCAGCGCTCGCAGTTGAGCAGCATCAGCGAGCTCCAGTTCTTCTTCGGGTAGGCGCTCTGTACCTCCCCGAGAAACTTGCGACTTTCGTTGGGGATGTGCTCGTGCTGCACGCATTGCACGGCGTAGCGATCGTCGCGGGCGTCCCAGAGTTCGGCGATGTCGCCGCGGCAGAGCATGTCGCAGTCCATGAACAGGGCCCAGCCGCGGTAGCCGCACAGATGGGGCACCAGGAAGCGGGTGAAGGAGAAGGCGGTGGACTGCTTTGGATCGCGGTCCCGCTGGTAGGCCTCGCCCAGCTGGGCCGTGACGATCGGCGTGACGGCCACCGGCCGGCTGCTGTTCTGATACAGGCTGTCGATCAGCACGTTCGTGGCGGCACGCTCGCGCGGGTCGTAGCCGATGAAGATGCGGATCGGCTCGGTGGCGGGAGTCGTCATCGGCACCGGATCTCCAGGGCAATGTACGCCGCCCGTTCCCCGGCCACGGACCGCACCGGAGGGGGTCGATACAGTGCCAACGATGAGCTTTCTGGCCGGCCTCAACGACGCCCAGCGCCGGGCGGTGGACCACCACACCGGCCCGCTGCTGGTGGTGGCCGGCGCCGGCAGCGGCAAGACGCGCGCCCTCACCCATCGCATCGCCCACCTGGTCGGCCACCACGGCGTCGATCCGGAGCAGGTGCTGGCGGTCACCTTCACCAACAAGGCGGCCCGCGAGATGAAGGAGCGGCTGGAGCTGCTGCTGGCGCAACGCCTG
>JBKDSQ010000003.1:0-6366 GCA_046340895.1 Synechococcaceae cyanobacterium
TAGTTATCGCGGTAGCCCATCGCCTTGAGCGTGGCGTATTGCGGCAGGGAATTCATCACATCGCTGAATAGGATTTGATACACGATGATACTGCCCACCACAAAACCAACCAGAACGCCCAGCGAGAAGATGAAACCCACCGAAGAGTTACGCTTCCAATAGTTGAGCTCCAGATCAGCAAGCTCAGTGCGGGTGAGCACCTTCACATCACGGCGCATCAGCGGCTGCAGGGCCGCCTGCACCGATGCCGCCGAGGCACCCGGATCGAGCCGGATCAGGCCCAGCTGGATCTTGCGTGGGTCAGACGAGGGGAAGAGGTAGAGGAAGGTGTTGTCGCCGGTGATCAAATTGGCATCGGAGGCGAAGGTTGCGCCCATGGAAAACGTACCAACCAACCGCACCGCTTTGCCATTGATCTCCACCCTCTGAACTGGCTGCCGCGCCAGGGTACTTTCCACATCGCCGTACTGATCCTTGGAGTTGCGATCGAACAGGGCGGTGCGCAGCGGCCGCAGCCGGCCCGGATTCTCCTCCAGCTCGGGGAAGGCCAGTGAAGGGCTGCTGAGATCAACACCAAACACATAGATATCAAACGACTTGCGCGTATCGGGAGTGATCCAGGTGCCGCGGCCCACCCGCAGCGGCGCCACGCCGGCCACCCCCTCCACACCCACCGCCTGGTACAGACGGCTGCGCTCAAACTCCTGCAGTGAGCCGAGGTTGCTGTAGCCGGCGCTCACCATCACCAGATCGGCCCGCAGGCTCTCGATCGGCTTGCGCTGGCTGTTGTAGATGCTGTCCATCAACCCCAGCTGGAAAAACATCAGCAGGTTGGAAAAGCTCACGCCGGCCAGAGCGATCAGCATCTTCACCGGATTGTTGGTGAGCTGCAGCAGCGCCACCGGAGTGCGTTTGAGCAGTTTGCGCAGCGGATCAGCCATCGCCTCAGCGCTCTACCGCCTCGGGCGTGCCGGGCGGCTTGGGATCGAAGACCACATTCACCTGCAGATTGGAGGCATAGGCGATGCGCTCCTGATCCTTGGGGCCAAGATCCAGGCGCAGCTTTACCTCAAACACCCGCTGATCCTGGTTTTCACCCGGTTCGCCGGCGAAGATCGTCTGCCGCTGCACCTGGGGCAGCACCTGATACACCGTGCCGCGGAACGTTTCGCTGGTGCCGTCGATCGTCATCGTGGCGCCCTGGTTCATGAAGATCTGGGGCATGTCCGTTTGGTAGACCTCGGCGGTCACGATCATGCGGCTGGTGTCCGCCATTTCGAGAATGCCGCCATCGCCCACCCGATCGCCGGGGCGGGCGATGATCTTGAGAATGCGGCCGGCCTGCGGCGCGCGAACGGTGGCGAATTCAAACTCCTTGCGCGCCCGGTCGCGGGCGGCGATCGCCTTGCGCAGCTCATTCCTGGCGGTGGCCACTTCCTCGGGCCGCACCTCCTTGATCTGCTCGAGCGTTTGCCGGGCGCTCTCGATGTCGGAGCGCAGGGTGGCGAGGGTGCCTTCGCGGGTTTCGATCGCCTTGGCCAGATCGGCGCTGGAGGTTTCGGCCCGGGTGCGGTACCGGTCGCGCTCCAGGGCGCTGGCGCCACCGCTGGCAAAGAGCGCGTCGTAGCGCTGGCGCTCCACGCCGGCCTCCTTGGCCTTGGCGCGGGCGGACGCCACCGCCTGATCCTGGGAGAGCCTCTCGGCCGCCAGCTGGCGCTCGAGGCTCTGAACCTTGTACTCCTGGGCGCGGATTTCGCCCTGCTTGGCGCCGGCCTGCACCTGGGCCAGCTTGCTCTGGGCCACGGCCACATTCTCGTTGGCCTCCGCCAGGGAGGCCTCCAGGGTGCCGTAGCTGTTCAGCCGGGCCAGGGGGGCCTCGGCCTTCACCACCTGGTTCTCCTCCACCAGGATCTGCTCGATCCGATCGCCGCTGAGCGAACTCGACACCGACACCTTGCGGATCTTGGTTTCCGGCTCGATGCGTCCGAGGGCCGACACGCGCCGCGGGGCCGCCACCGGCGGAGCCTTTGGCGCCTTGGAGCCGCAGCCCCCGAGCGTGACCGCCAATGAGCCACCCACCAGGCTCCAGCTCAAGAGCACAGGCAGAAGCAGGCGGGCGGAACGGCGTCGCGTCATGGCTCCAGCATGGCCACTACGGCCAGGAGCGAGCGCCAGGCTGTAACAAGCTGCACGTAAGGACCTCGATCGGCAGGGTATGCAGGCGAACCCGGCCCTGCCTGCACGGCTTCGGAGTCGGCGGCTCCTCGCGGAAGGCGGGCTAGTTTTGGGCACAGTTGTTGCCGGGGCGTGGCCTGCGCGATGCGCCCCCGGCGAGCCGCAACCCTGCTGCTGGCGGTGGCCCCCGCGGCCCTGGCCCTGGCGGCCCCAGTCGCAGCCGCTCCCGGCGGAGGGGCACTAGGCGGGGGGGCGGCAGGCAGCGTCGAGCCGCTGCCCGAGATCTGTGCCGCGCCGCTGCAAGCCGCCCGGACGCAACAGCAGCGGCTGCCGGCGATCGCCCGGCGCCAGCCTGTGATCCTGCTCGGCGAAATCCACACCAGCGTGGCCGACCACGCCTGGCAGCTGCAAAGCCTGCAGACCTTGGCGGGGGCCGGGCTGGCGCTGCAGCTAGGGCTGGAAATGGTGCCGGCGGCGCGCCAGGCGGCGCTCGATCGCTACGGGCGCGGCGAGAGCGACGAGGCCACGTTTCTGAAGGAGGTGGGCTGGGCGGAGGTATGGGGCCACGATCCGGCGCTGTACCTGCCGCTGCTGCGCTGGGCGCGCAAGCAGGGGGTGCCGCTGGTGGCGCTCAACGCCGAGCCGGCGCTGGTGCGGCGGGTGCGGCGCGAGGGGCTGGCGGCGGTGCCACCGGCGGAGCGTCAGGGGATCGGCGAGCCGGCGCCGCTGGGGGCGGCCTACCGGGAACGGCTGCGGGCAGCCTGGCGGGCCCACGGCGGCAGCTCCGGCGATAGCGGTGAGGGTGCCGCCGACCTGGAGCGTTTCCTTGACAGCCAGCGCCTGCGCGACCGGGCGAGGGCCGAACGGCTGGCGGCGGCGCGGCGAGCCGATCCGCAGCGGCTCGCGGTGGCGCTGATCGGCCGCGGCCACCTCGAAGGGGACGACGGCGTGCCGGCCCAGCTGCGGGATCTGGGCCTCGGATCCAGCGCGGTGCTGCTGCGGCCGGAGCTGCCGCCGCAATGCGCGCCCGCCCCGCCCGGCGCACGGCTGGGGGCCTACCTGGAGAGCGCCGACGGGGCGGTGTGGGTGCGGCGGCTGGCGCCCCTCTCGGCGGCGGCTCGCGCTGGCCTGCAGCCGGGCGATCGGATCCTGGCGGTGAACGGCGAGCCGGTGCAGCGGGCTGGCCAGGTGATCCTGCGGGTGGCCCAGCAGCCGGCCGCTCAGCCGCTGCGGCTCACGGTCGAGCGGGGCGGCCGCCGGCGGGAGCTGACGCTGCGCCTGCCGCCGCCGCCCGCCCCCGGCAGGCCGACCGGTGAGAATGGCGCCTCTCCCGGCGCCCGCGCCCCGTCCCCCTGAGCGATCGATGACCGCCGCCTCCAACACCGCTGCCACCAACATCGTCTGGCACAACGCCAGCATCAGCCGCGCTGACCGGGCGCAACAGCGGGGCCACCGCAGCGCGATCCTGTGGTTCACCGGCCTGAGCGGGGCGGGCAAGAGCACGCTGGCCAATGCGGTCAACGCGGCGCTCTTCGACAGGGGGCTGAGCTGCTACGTGCTCGATGGCGACAACATCCGCCACGGCCTCTGCCGCGATCTGGGCTTCTCCGACGCCGACCGGGAGGAGAACATCCGCCGCATCGGCGAAGTGGCGAAGCTGTTCCTCGATGCGGGCGTGGTGGTGCTCACGGCGTTCGTGTCGCCGTTCCGCGCCGACCGCGAGCGGGCCCGCGCCCTGGTGGAGCCGGGGGATTTCATCGAGATCCACTGCGCCGCCGATCTGGCGGTGTGCGAAGAGCGCGACACCAAGGGGCTGTACGCCAAGGCCCGCGCCGGCGAGATCAAGGAGTTCACCGGCATCTCCAGCCCCTACGAAGCACCCGAAACCCCCGAGCTGCGCGTCGACACCGGCAATCAGGATCTGGAAACCTGCGTGAATCAGGTGCTCGCCCATCTGGTGGCGGCGGGCGTGATTGCCACGGCTGCTTGAGCCCTGCCCGCTCACGGCCGCCCGCATCGCTGGGCGGAGAGCCAGGTACTGAGGCCATTGATCCTGCTGGTGACAAGCAAGCTGCTGCTGCGGAAGTCACCGGAATCAGCCGATGGCCTACAGCAAACTAGGCGCCAGTTTCCCCGGCCCGCAACCGCATCGCCCAGGCATCCAGGAAGGTTTTGCCGCAGCTGGCCAGGGGGACCGCGAGCAACAGGCCCAGCAGTTCGCCAAGGCCCAGCAAGCTGCCGAGGCGGGCGCCGATCGGCAGGCTGATCAACAGCCAGGCCGGCTGCAGTCCCACGATGCTGGCCATCAGCCGCGGCTGGATCACCTGGTCGACCACCTGGCCCACCGCGATCGCCGCCGCCAGCACCTCAAGGCCCTGGCGCGGATTCTCCAGCGCCAGCAGCAGGCTCACGAGCACGATCGTGAGCGCACTGGCATAGGGGACCAGGGTGGTGAAGCCGATCGCCACCGCGAACAGCACGCCGTAGGGGATGCCCAACAGCGTGAACAGCACCATCTGCAGGCCGCTGAGGATCAGGGCCAGCAACACCTGGCCGCCGAAGGACCCGCGGAAGGTGCGATCCAACGTGCCCGTCACCAGGCCGCGCACCCCCGGCGGCAGCCATGCCGCCAGGCCGGCGGCGATGCGCTCACCACCCACCAGCAGAAACACCGACAGCACCAGCACAATCACCACATTCACCGTGAGGCCCACCGTGGCGCCGAGCAGGCCCAGCAGGCGCTGGCTCAGCTGGGTGGCGATCTTGCTGGTGCGCGTGATCAGGTCGCTGCTGAGGTCGCCGAAATCGCTCGGCAGGCCCCGCGCCACCGCCCACTCCTGCAGCCTGCCCAGCAGCACCTCCCCTTCGGCCAACCAGCCCGGCAGGGCGGTGATCAGCTCATCAAGCTGCTGCACCAGCCTGGGCAGCAGCCAGATGGCGGCCAGGGCGACCCCGCCGAATCCCACACCCAGCACCAGCACGAGTGCCACTGGCCGGGGCAGCCCCCGCTGCACCAACCAGCGGCAGGGGATGTCGAGCAGGAAGGCGATCAGGGCCGCCGTGACGAACAAGGCCGGGAACGGCGCCAGCGGCAGCAGCAGCTGGCGCAGCACCCACAGGTTGAGCACCAGCAGGGGCAGGGCCAGGCTGAACCGCAGCCAGGGGGGCAACACCAGCCGCTCGAGCATGGGGAGCTCGCGGAGATCAAGAGGGAGGAGCCATCAGCCTGCCCGATCCCGGGGCGCGCGTCATCCCTCGATGGGCTGGGCAAGCGTCTGCGGGGGCCAGGATGGCTTACGGAGGCGCAAAAACGGGGCGGAGTCCCCCGAAGAAGAAGCCGACCCTCCCCGTCACCTCGCGCGGGTATTGCGTCTTTGGTGTCAGGAGTCAGCCCCGGATTCGCCTTGGGCAGACCTTGCTACCCGGGAACGCAGCTTGCGACTCCAGGCCAGAGCCATGCCAAAGCCCATGGCGGGCAGAGGGCCGGGAACAGAAGGCGAAGGAGGCGCGTGGTCAACGATCGACACCCCAGACAACAAAGAGAAGGGCATCTGGCCAGAAGGGGCGCCATCGGCCACGAATTCAAGGAGGAGCTCCGAACCCGTTGATGTAAACGTAGTTTTGTGCTGATACCAGGGAGTAACTGCAGACTGGCTGCTAATACTAATAACCGGCGGAGGGGTGGTTTCAGCACCATTAAGAAAAGCCCTCCAGAACGCCGTAGCATCTCCCGTGAAACCCTGCTGCTGCCCCCCTGCAATAAAATAGCTTAACTCGTACTGCATTCCAGGCACGAGGCCAGCAACGGTCTGCGTAATTCTGGCATCTGCCCCATAAGAACCGTCAGAAGCGATAAACCACCCGCTTCCATCGGGAGAATTTACAGTTTGGCCAGTTGCATACAGGCCCAAGGGGAAAGTGCCATCCTTGCCCGCAATAGGCGTACCCCAAACAGGATCCGGACCATTATCTGTTAGGTTCAAATTGGACGCAACAGAATCTCCGTCGGAAACAATGAAAGGGCACCTCGAAAATTGCGAATAGAGACCAACTCAACTCGCACTTCGGCTATAATCTAGAGAACTCGATGCGTGCGCACTGTGGGCCAGAGCGGTTTCTGGGATGAACAGCAAAGAGTCGCCAAGCTCCAGGACAAAAAGCCGGTTCTCAAGAGGCTGACTGATTCCATCC
>JBKDSQ010000004.1:0-30767 GCA_046340895.1 Synechococcaceae cyanobacterium
GAGCCGTCGCTGCGGATGGCGGCGAAGGCGCCGTCGCTGGCGACGATGGCGGTGAGGCGCAGGCTGTCGTCCGGGCCGTTGCCGTCGACGCCGCTGCTGTCGCCCCCGAGGCCGGCGTTGCCCCAGGAGACGACCGAACCATCGCTGCGCAGGGCCGTGAAGGCGGCGCTGCTGCTGAGGATCCGCTCCACGCGCAGGCTGTCCTCGGCGCCGTCGAAGTCGACGCCGCTGCTGTCGCCGCCATGGCTGGTGCTGCCCCAGGAGACCACCGAGCCGTCGCTGCGCAGGGCCGCGAAGGCGAACGGGGAGGCGGCGATCCCGGCCACCGTGAGCGTGCCGTCGGCGCCGTCGAAATCGACACCGCTGCTGTCGCCCCCGGAGAAGGCGCTGCCCCAGGAGACGACCGAACCATCGCTGCGGATGGCGGCGAAGGCGTACTCGGTGGCAACGATCGAGGCGACGCGCAGGCTGCCGTCGGCGCCGTCGAAATCGACGCCGCTGCTGTCGCCGCCGACGGCGGAGTTGCCCCAGGTGACCACCGAGCCATCGCTGCGCAGGGCCGCGAAGGCGGTGGCTCCGGCAACGATCGTGCTGACGGTGAGGCTGCCGTCGGCGCCGTCGAAGTCGACGCTGCTGCTGTCACCTCCGGAGGAGGCGCTGCCCCAGGACACCACCGAGCCATCGCTGCGGATGGCGGCGAAGGCACCGCTGCTGCTGAAGTTCCGGCGAACGGTGAGGCTGTTGTCGGCCCCGTCGAAGTCCACCCTCTCGCTGTTGCCCCCCAGGTCCGCATTCCCCCAGCTGACCACCGAGCCGTCGCTGCGCAGGGCCGCGAAGGCGGCCGAGGCGCTGAAGATCTCGGTGACGGTGAGCGTGTCGTCGTCGCCGTTGAAATCGATGCCGCTGCTGTCGCCGCCGAAGCTGGGGTTACCCCAGGCCACGACCGAGCCATCGCTGCGCAGGGCGGCGAACGCCCTTTGGTTGCGGAATTCGTGGGCGGTTCGACCGGGGTAGATCGGGGCGATCGGCGTGCTCAGCAGCTCCCCCTGGGGGAGCGTGTCCGGCACCAGCGACCACCCGTCCGTCCCGCTCTCGCTGCCCCCCGGCTCCGCTGCGATCGCCGCCACGGGCTTGGCGGTGGCGGTGGCGTCGGCCGCGGCGAAGTCCGGCAGGCGGCTGGTCAGCCGCCCCTCCTGGGCCCAACGGATGCGCTGCAGGTGCCAACGCTGGAGCTGGGTATCGAAAACGGAGCTTGCCATGGCCAGGTTCTGGGGTGGTGGATCGGGGATGGGCGGATGGAGGAGGCGGTGAAGGGCCCCAGCCCCCCAGGTGGATATAGTTTTTACCAAGAACCTTTGATTTTTTCGAGATCTGCCACGAATGGTGGGGAGTGCCTCACCTTGGCGGCGGGCCTCCGGCGGCCAGGGCGGCGGCCGCCCGATAGCCCGCCGGCACTGCCACGTCCCACACGGGCATCGCCGGCAGGGGCCGGCCCAGGCCGGCCAGGCCATCGCCCCGCGCCTTCAGCTGGGCTTCCAGCCGGCACCAGGCGCCCAGGAATGCCGCCGGCGCCTCGGCGGCCGGCTGCCGTTCCAGGGCCTCGCACTGCGCCGGCGTGAGCACCCGCTGCGCGATCGGCCGCCAGTTCAGCCCCGGCCGCTCCTGTTCCACATCCACCCCCACCGGCCGCTGGCTGTGCAGCGCCAGCAGGATCAGGTCGCCGGAATGGCTGAGGTTGAAGGCCGGCCCCCCGGGGCAGTGGGGCTTGCCGTGCGGACCCGTCAGCAGCGGCACCGCCTGCGGCGCCATGCCCAGCCAGTGCGCCAGCAGCAGGCGCAGCGCCGCCCGCCCGCGCAGGAACCGCTCCCGGTCGTCGTCGTGGCGCCAGCTCTGCAGGCGCTGCCGTTCCGCCGGCGTCAGGCTGGCCGCCAGCGACTCGCGCCGGCCGGCCGCCAGGGGTTCGCGCCGGTCGATTCCGAACACCAGGGGGGGCGCCGCCGCCGCCAGCTGGTCGGGCTGCGGCAGCGGCGGGTTCAGCGCCAGCGGCCAGGGCCGCAGCGGCAGCGGCTCCTGCCTAGGCCGCCGATCCAGGCTCCGCTCCACCATCGCCCTCCGCCGCCAGCACCGGCCGTCCGGTGGCCGCCACCTGCTCCACGATCGTCGCCGCGCGCGCCACCCCCCCGGCCCGCTGGATCGCCCGCTGCAGCCGCCTGGCGTTGGCGTGGATCCCCGGGTCGTGCAGCCCCTGCTCGATCGCCGCCCGCAGCCGACCCACCGACAGGCGCCGCAGTGGCACCACCGCCCCGCAGCCGCTCCAGGCGATGCGGGCGGCCACCCCGGGCTGGTCGTTGGTGATCGGAATCGCAACCAGCGGCACCCCCTCGCTTAACGACTCCAGCACCGTGTTCAGGCCGGCATGGGTGATCGTGAGCACGGCCCGCTGCAGCAGGGCCAACTGCGGCGCGTAGCCCACCACCAGCGGCGATCCGGCCAGGGGCGGCAGATCCTCCGGCGCGCAGCCGCCGCCGAGGCCGATCACCAGCTGGGCGTCGAGGTTGTGGCAGGCGGCGGCGATGGTGGCGAACAGCCCCAGCTGGCGGTTCTGCAGCGTGCCCAGCGAGGCATAGATCAACGGCCGATCATCGAGCCGCTCCCAGGGGAAGGGAACCTCCGGCCGGCTGCCCGGCTGCAGCAGCGGACCGGTGAAGTGCAGGCAGGCCGGCAGGCGGCGGCGCGGGAATTCGAACGCAGCCGGCTGCTGGCAGATCTGGGCCAGGCGCGAATCCGGTTGGGCGCCGGCGCGCAACGGGGGCAGGCCGGCCTGGCGGCGGAAGGAGCGCACCTCGCGCCGGATCGGTGCCATCAGGTTGTCGAGCAGGGCGTAGCCGCAGCGGTTGCGCAGCCGGGCCCACGGGCTGCGGGAGTACGCCCAGCCGCTGTTGAACGGGGGCACGCCGGGCTCGCGGTTGAGCAGCAGTGCGCTGCTGACGCTCACAAACGGCAGAGCAAGCTGCTCGGCAACGGTGGGGCCCGCGAAGCTGGCCTGGTCGATCAGCAGCATCTCCACCCCGGCGGCCCGCAGGGCCTGGGGGGCCTCCTGCAGCAGCAGGGCGGTGGAACGGCGCAGGGCGTCGAGGGTGGCCCGCAGGGCCTCCAGGCCGTTGCGCTCGCCGATCGCCGCCAGGGTGGCGCGGCTGGCGCCGGGGGGGTAGGTGGCCGTGCCGATCGCCTCAAATCCGATTCCGGCCGCCGCCGCCGCCGCCCCGGCATCGGCGATCCCCACCAGGGTCACCCGATGGCCGCGCTGCAGCAGCGCCCGCCCCAGGCTGGTCATCGGGTGGAGGTGGCCGCTGGCGGCCGGACAGAGCAGGCCGAAATGGCTCAATGCGGCGTGGCCAGGGAGGGGCGCAGGTTCTGCAGACCCTCCAGGAACATCGGGATGAATTTCTCCACCAGCAGCTCCGGCTTCTCGTCCCAGGCCCGCCGGGCCGCAATCAGCCGCGAGCGCTGCAGATCACCGGCCAGCAGCGCCTGGGGCAGGCGCTCGAGCAGGTAGGCCGGCCGCTCCCACACCGGCAGGGTGTTGGTGATCTCCACCAGGTTGCCGAGGCGGCGCAGTTCGGCGCCGGCGCTGATGTCCATGCCGGCCTCAAAGGCGGCGTGCTCGATCATCGCGTACTTGCGCTTGGCGGCGTTCACCCGCTCGCGGTGCTCCGGGCTGCGGGCGGCGATGCGGCCGAGCCAGCGGCTGCCCCAGCGCACGTGGGCAGCCTCCTCCGGCAGGATCTTCTCGAGCGTTTCGCGGATGCGCTGGTTCTCCTCGCTGGCGGGGGCCTCGCGCAGGGCGCTGATGTGGGCGGAGAAGGCCTGGCAGCCACGCTTCTCGGTGGCGTTGATCGAGGCCAGCACTGCGATCAGGCCGTCTTCGCTCTGCACCTCGTCGCCGCTCTTGTCGAACAGGCGGTTGAGCTGGTCGATGTAGGAGCCGCTCTCCGGGTTGCCGATCTCCTCGCCCATCTCCACGAGCAGGTCGGTGAGCCAGACGGCGTGGCGGGCCTCATCGCTGATGTGGTGCGACAGCTCGCGCACCAGTTCGCGCGGCTTGCCGTTGAGCGCCTCGATCAGGGCGGTGAGTTCCTGGCAGGAGCGCTGCTCGTTGAAGCGATAGCTGTTGAGGAACAGCACCTGCAGCTTGCGCTCCTTCACCACTTCGGCCATCACCTGGCGGGGGCCGATGCGGTTGAGGATCTTGCGCGGGTAGGTGACGGCCATCGCGGGGTGAGCGGATCAGTGGGCAGAGGGTAACGAGAACGGGGGGACGCCCGCAGAGGGCGGCCCGGCGCTCACCCGCACCCCCACACCAGCGGCTCCGCCCGGCGCCAGTAGCGCGAGAAGCGGCGCAGATCGGGCGCGCCCGGTCCATCGAGGGGCAGGGCCACGAACGGCTCGGGCTCCAGCACCTGCACGGGCAGGGATGCCGCAAGCCGGGTGGCGATGGCGGCGAAGCGCGGATCCACCGCCCGGCTGGTGACGATCGCGTCGGCCCCCAGCGCCGCCGCCGCCGCCAGCAGCTCGCTGGCCACGTCGCCCTCGCGCACCGTGACCGGCAGCTCCGCCAGGCACTCGCGCAGGAAGCGCAGCCGGCCCGGCGCCAGCGGCACCGCCCCCGGCCCGGCCGCGGCGATGCCGCCGGTGGTGGCGGTGCGGCCCTCGATCAGGTCGCGGTCGAAGACGAACAGGGCCGGTGCGCCGGGGTGGGCCCGAAGGGCCGGGTTGGCCGGGCCCAGGGCCTCGCCGTGCAGCCACAGCAGGGGCCGCTGCGGCGGCGGGCCGCTCCAGGCGGGAGGTTCCTGGCCCCGCGCCGCTGCCCCCGCCGTTGCCGGGGCCCCTGCCGCTTCGCGCGCCCCCCCGGGAGCCGCCATCGCCAGCGGCGGACGGAACAGCCGCGCCTGCAGCGCCTCGTAGCTCGCGTCGAACGGGCAGCCCTGCGGCCCGCGCCCTTCGGCCAGGGGACAGCCGGCGCAGAAGCGGCCGCCGCTGAAGCGCTCCAGGTTGGCGCGGTTGAAGAGGTAGGGCTTGTGGCTGAAGCTGCTGGCCACCCACTGCCAGCTGAGGTTGTTGCTGGCCGGATCGCCGTCGAGCAGGTGTTGCAGGAACCAGCGGGCGCCGGCCTGCCAGCGCACCCGCCGCCAGTGCACCACGTAGGCCGCCAACCACATCCGCGCGTGGTTGTGCAGCCAGCCCTCGCCCATCAGCTCGCTCGCGAAGGCGTCGATGCAGGCCAGACCCGTGGCGGCGGCGGCCAGGTCGGCCGGCAGCTCCGGCGCGTAGGCGTCGGCGGGATGGCCGGTCTTGAGCGGTTCGCGGTCGTGCCAGATGCCATCGCCAAGCTGGCGCCACAGACGCTGCCAGTAGTCGCGCCAGCCGAGCTCGGCGATCAGCTTTTCGCCGGCGCGGCGCTGGGCGGGGCTCCAGCCGCCCGCGGCGGACCGCTCGGCTCCCCCCTCGCCCCCACCGCCGTCGCCTGCGAACAGCTCCCCCTGTAGGGCCCCCGCCGCCGGTTCCGCCGCTGCCGATCCTTGGCGCAGCCGGCCGAACACCGCGTCGCGCGCCTCAGCCAGGCTGAGTACGCCGTGGCGGATGTAGGGCGACAGGCGGGTGACGGCGCCGTCGAGGTGGTTGCGGCTGGCGCCGTAGCGGGCCGGATCGATGGCCGCCAGCCGCGCCTCGGCCGCCCGGCGGCCGCCGTTCATCGCTCAGCCCTGGCGTTGTCGGCGACGCAGGCGACGGCTCCAGCCGAAGGCCATCCCGAAGCCGGCCACGGGCAGCGGCCCGGGCACCCGCGTGATCGTTTCCCCGGGCAGGGGCGGAGTGGCCAGGGGGGAGATGCGGGCCAGGCTGGCCTGCTCGAAGTCATAGGCATAGCCGATCAGTTTATCCTCCTCGTAGGCTTTGGCCAGGAAGGAAAGGCCGAGCGGATTGAGATTGTTCAGCGTTTGGTAGCCGGCGGGCACGATGATCGTTGGGTAGCCGGCCCTTGCGCCGATGCCGGCACCGCTGGTGCCGCTGAACAAAACCGCGTCGAGGTTGTTGTCTTCCATGAATTTGTCGATGCCCAGGGTGCGGGAATTCTCGATATCGAGGGCACGATCGGCCAGGTACTGCAGCGTATCGGCGCTGGTTGGGGAGAGGTCGATCAGTTTGGAGGCGTCGATGCGCACCTTGCCATACTTGAATGGCCCATCGGTGGCGGGGTTGGCGATCAGGTAGTCGCTGATGAACTGATCAACATCGTTGATGTCGTTGATCGTTGCCGAGGCGCCCAGGCTCTCCAGGTAGAGATTGAGATCTCGCTTGAACTCATATCTCAGGACCGAAGAGGAGCTGCTGGGCGGCGTAAAATCGGTGATTTCCACAACCGTTGCCCCTTCGGCACGCAGGATGTCGAGAGCGTTCTCGAAGATCGCCAGCTGCTCGGAGCTGCTGGGAGTGTTGGTATTCGGTTTGGTGTAGTAGCCCAGCCTTGCACCCTGCAGGGCATCCAGTTGCAGGTAGGGCGTGTAATCCGTTTTGGCTTTGCCCGCGCTCTCCTCCGTCTGCGGGTCCTTGGGGTCGACGCCTGTGAGAGCCCCGAGCAGGATCGCCGCATCGGTGACGTTGCGCGTCATCGGCCCGGCGGTGTCCTGGCTTGCAGCAATTGGGATGATGCCATCGCGACTCCACAACCCCACGGTTGGCTTGATGCCCACCAGGGAGTTCTGGTTGGAGGGGCTGAGGATCGAGCCGGAGGTTTCGGTGCCGATGGCAATCGTGGCCAGGTTGGCCGCCATCGCTGCGCCGGAGCCTGCGCTGGAGCCGCCGGGTGAGAGCAGCGGGCGACCGTCGCCACCGGGGGCTGGAACGGGGTTGTAGGGGTTGAAGGTGTAGCCGTTCAGCGAGCTGTAGCCTGCCGGCATGCCACTGGTCAGGTAGTTGGCGAACTCCGTGAGGGAGGTTTTGCCGAGGATGATGGCGCCGGAATCGATCAGTTTCTGGGTGATCGTTGCATTGTCCGGCGGCAGTGAGCCCTGGAGGCCGAGGAAGCCAGCGGTGGTGGGCAGAAAGCTGGTGTCGATGTTGTCTTTCAACAGAATTGGAATGCCATGCAGCGGCGAGCGCACACCGCTGCTGATGCGCTCCTGATCCAGCGCCTCCGCCTCTGCCAGCGCATTGGGGTTGAGTGCGATGATCGAGTTGAGATTGAGGCCGGAAGGGGAGTCGTAGGCGGTGATTCGATTGAGGTAAAGCTGAACAAGGCTCTTGGCGCTGAGCAGCCCTTGGCTGAAGGCGGCCTGGATGTCGGGAATGGTCGAGCCGGCCAGGGTGAAGGTCTCCGCGCTGGCGGGCTGGATCGATACGCCCCCTGAGAGGGCAAGCGCAAGGGCGCCGAAGGCCAGAGATCGGCGGACTTTGCCAGGCATGGGATTTGTCTAGGTAACACGCTGATCAAATCTTCCCGGCGTGTTCGGTTTCGTTGTTTTGGTTACTTGGCTGTCTGCCTGTCTGCAAAACCACATGTTTTTGGCAGCAGCGTGATCACCCAGTCGGAAGGCGCGTGCACGCCGCCCGCAGCGTTCCGATCTGCAGCGTGATGCGTTCGATCTCGTAGGCCAGCAGCGGCTCGGCGGCGATCCCTGCAGCGGCCATCTCCCGCACGGCGGTGAGGCTGACAAACAGCCGCTGCAGCGTGGCGATGGCGAGCAGGCAGGCGAGCAGATCCGCGGGCTTTCGGCCAACCTCGCCCGCAACCCGCTGTAGGGCAGCCTGCGCGTTGGAGAGGTCGACCCCGGCGCGCTGCCGCTGCGCCGCCAGTCGTTCCGGGTTCCCCGGATCGCCGGCGTGGAGCGCCAGCACGAGATCGGCGTAGCGAGTCATCGACGCCAGGGAGGTGGCGATCAGGCCCGGCAGGCTGCCGCGCTCGAAGGACGGCCAAAGCAGAAAGCCGCCACCCAGCGCCAGCGCACCCCCCACCAAGGTGGCGAGCAGGCGGAGCGCGCCGATCTCCGGCACGGCCGCGCCCACGAGCAGGGCCTCAAACGGCACGAGGCCCACCGACAGGAAGGCGATGGCCAGGCCGTAGTTCAGGGGAAGCGCGGCGAGCGAGCCGAAGAAGGCGGCCAGCGTCAGCAGCGCCCGGGCGGCGTCGCTGCCGGCGAGCGCCATCAGGGCCATGCCCAAGGCGATGCCAGCGGCGGTGCCGAGCAGCCGCTCCACGGCGCGCTGCAGGGTGCTGCCGGCGTAGGGCTTGAGCACCACCGAGGCCGTCAGGGGTATCCAGTAGCCGAACGGTGGTGCGAAGGCCTTGTCGATCGCCACGGCGACCGCGAGCACCAGGCCGTAGCGAAGCGCGTGACGGCCCACCACGGAGCGGCGATCGAGGCAGCGCAGCAGGGGGGCAAGCCACGCTGGCGGGCGGCGGCGGCTCTCCTCTGCGGCCAGCGCTGGTGGGGGGAGCGGAGCAGGCAGCGGCGGCGGCGTGTCGCCGCGCGCGATCGAGAGGGCATGGCCCAGTACGAGCGCCATCTCGCTGGCCAGAGCGGGAAGATCACCGGCTGGCGGCGCCACGGGGACGGGGCGGTGATCCAGCGCCTCGGCGACGGCGCGGGCCGCCGCCGCCAGGGGCTCACGCCAGCTGAGTCCATCCCCCTGACCAGGCGCCAACAGGCCGCGCTCCGGACCCTGCAGCTCCGCGTGGGCCGCGGCCAGCGCAAAGCCCCGGTCCACCAGGGCGAGCAGCAGCACCAGGCGCTCCTGCTCGGTCGCCATGGCCGCCTGCCGCCCGCGGCGCTCCGCAGCGAGCGCCTGCGCCCGCGCGATCCCGGCACGCAGGGCCGCCTCCGGCGCCAGGGGGGCTGCCGCCAGCGGATCGGGATCGCCATGGCCGGCGCCCTCGACGTAGCGGGCCAGCAGCTGAAAACAGCGGGCGATCTGGCGGCGGAGCGGGCCGTGGCGGTTCACCGCGCCGATCAGGCGGGCCAGCAGCGTTGCCCAGAGTCCACCGGCCGCGAACAGGGCCGCGCGCCAGCCCGCCTGAGCCAGCGAATGGCCCGGCGACGACAGGCCGATCTCGAGGTACGACCAGGCGACCGGCAGGGCCATGGTGGCGGCGGCAGCGCCGTACACCCCGGCAAGGGCGGTCGCCACGCCCCAGACCGCCATGCCGAGGGCGGCACTGAGCCAGTGTCCTCCCGCCAGCACGCCGCTGGCCACCGCGCAGGCCCCCACGCCGGAGGCGATCAGCAAGCGCCGCTGTCCCCCCCTCCCGCCCGCGGCGTCGCCGAAGGCCAGCAGAAAGGCGGCGACCCCCACCCCGGTCAGCGCGGGCCAGGCGAGCAGCTGGGCCAGGGCCCAGGGCACCGCCAGCCCGAGCACGCCGCGGCTGGCAAGGCGCCAATCAGGCCCGCCACCGGCGGCGGAGAGCAAGCCGGCGGCTGGTGCGCTCGGTGCCGCCGCCACCACCGCAACCCTGCCACTCCGATCGATGCTACGGACAACCAGCCCACCGGCTTCCATGCCTTGCAGGGCCCCTGCGCGTCCAGGGGGAGAATGGGCCCGCTTCCCACCCCCTTGCCCAGCCCCATGCTCCTCGACCTGCGCGGCAAGAAAGCCCTTGTCACCGGCATCGCCAACAACAAGTCGATCGCCTGGGGCATCGCCCAGCAGCTGCACGCGGCCGGGGCCGAGCTGGGGGTCACCTACCTGCCGGATGAGAAGGGCCGCTTCGAGGGCAAGGTGCGCGAGCTCACCGCGCCGCTGGCACCCAGCCTGTTCGAGCCGCTGAACGTGCAGGATCCGGCCCAGATCGAGGCCGTGTTCGCCCGCGTGGCCGAGAGCTGGGGCAGCCTCGACGTGCTGGTGCACTGCCTGGCCTTCGCCGGCAAGGAGGAGCTGATCGGCGATTACAGCGCCATCAGCCCCGAGGGCTTCGCCCGCGCCCTGGAGGTGAGCGCCTACTCGCTGGCGCCCCTGTGCCGCTACGCCAAGCCCCTGTTCAACGAAGGCGCCAGCGTGATCACCCTGAGCTACCTGGGCGCTGAGCGGGCGATTCCCAACTACAACGTGATGGGCGTGGCCAAGGCCGCCCTGGAGGCGTCGGTGCGCTACCTGGCGGCCGAGCTGGGCCCCGAGAAGCAGGTGCGCGTGAACGCGATCAGCGCCGGCCCGATCCGCACCCTGGCCAGCTCCGCCATCGGCGGCATCCTCGACATGATCCACAACGTGGAGGAAAAGGCCCCCCTGCGCCGCACCGTGACGCAAGACGAGGTGGGCGGCACCGCGGCGTTCCTGGCCAGCCCGCTGGCGAGCGGCATCACCGGCCAGGTGCTCTATGTGGATGCGGGGTATTGCATCACGGGGATGTGAAGGCCGGGGAAGCGGCGGTGAGCTGGTTGGCCTTGGTCCGGTCGACACCGGGGTCAGGGGGACCCGTGGAGCAGGTGGGGTACGCGTAATGGGGCCGGGTCGCCCCCGCTGCCGCCCGCTGTCGCCCATGGCCGCCCGTGGCCGCCATGTCCACCGCTGGCCACACCAGTTAGCCTTACCAGGTAATACCCCTGCCGGTCGGCCCGTGGACGCCTCCAGCACCTGTTCGATGACCAGCAAGGGGCAGGTCACCATCCCCAAGGCGCTGCGGCAGCAGCTGGGCCTGGCCCGTGGCAGTCGCGTCAGCTTCCAGCTGGTGGGCGACCACATCGAGGTGCGCCCTTGCAAGCCCCGGCAACCAGTGAGCAGCAGCGGCTTTGGCCTGCTCAAGAGCCAGTGTCCCCCGGTGCCGGTCGACTTCGACCCGGCCAGCCTGCTGCGACCATGATCGGGCTCGATACCAACGTGTTGGCGCGCTACTTCGTGGAGGAAGCGGTGGCCGATGCAGCCACGCACCGCCAGCGTGAGGCCGCGCGTGAGCTGATCGAATCCGGTCGGGATCTGTTTCTGCCCAAGACCGTGGCGCTGGAACTGGAGTGGGTGCTGCGGGGCTACTACGGCTTCGGCGTCGACCAGGTGCTGCAGGTATTGGATCAGCTTCTGGTTCACGCCAGTCTGGAGGTGGAGGATCGTCCTGCCTTGGAACAGGCGGTGGCGGGATTGCGTGCCGGTCTTGATTTCGCCGACGCCCTGCATCACGCCAGCTGCCGCACCTGCGAGACGATCGCCTCCTTCGACGATCGTGGTTTTGCTCGGCGCATCCGCCAGCTCAACCTGCCGCCTCGGGTGGTGGTGCCCTCCCTGCCGCCAGCACAGCTGCAGGTTCTTCGTGATCTGGGTGTCGCCGACTGGCTGTAGCTGAGCAGACCTTCCTGCCGCGGGCTCCAGGCCATCGCCACGCCCCAGGTCAGACTTCCAGGCGAGATGCGCTGTTGAGCAGCCGAATGGGGGCAGACGACCAGCAGCTGGACTTTCTCGGCGCCCTGGAAGCCCTGGGCGGTTCGGCCGGAAACGGCAAGCTGCGCGAGCTGCTGGGCTGGGATGAGGCCACCTACGAGGCGGTGAAGCAGGGGCTGGTGGCCTCGGGTCAGCTGCAGACGGGCCGTGGACGGGGAGGGTCGGTGAGCCTGGCGGGCAGCGGGAAGGGCCACGAGTCCGGGCAGGCAAGACGCGAAGCCGCGTCACCAGGCCCCCAGCCCACCGGCAAGCAGAACCTCTCGGCCTTTATCTGGAGCGTGGCCGACCTGCTGCGGGGGGATTACAAGCAGAGCGACTACGGCAAGGTGATCCTGCCGTTCACCGTGCTCCGGCGGCTGGATTGCGTGCTGGAACCCACGAAAGAGGCGGTGCTGGCGGAAAAGACGCTGCGCGAGGGCCAGGGTCTGGATCCCGAGCCGTTCCTGCTGCGGGTGGCGGGGCAGAACTTCTGCAACACCTCCGCCATGGGTATGAAGAAGCTGATGGGCGATCAGGACAATATCGGCGAAAACCTGCGCAGCTATATCCAGGCATTCACGCCCGAGGTGCGCGATATCTTCGAGCGGTTTGAATTCCATCTGCAGGTAGACCGCCTGGAGAAGAGCGGCCTGCTGTACATGATTGCGGAGAGATTCGCGCAGATCGACCTGCACCCCGAAACGGTGAGCAACGCTGAGATGGGGCTGGTGTTCGAGGAGTTGATCCGCAAGTTCGCGGAACTCTCCAATGAAACGGCGGGCGAACACTTCACGCCCCGAGAAGTGATCCGCTTGATGGTGAACCTGATCTTCATCGAAGACAACGACGCCCTGACCAAGCCCGGCGTGGTGCGCACGCTCTACGACCCCACGGGCGGAACCGGCGGCATGCTCAGCGTGGGAGAAGAGCATCTTCTGGCCCTCAATCCCCTGGCCCGGCTGGTGATGTATGGCCAGGAGCTCAATCCCGAGAGCTACGCGATCTGCAAGGCCGACATGCTGATCAAAGGGCAGGATACACGTAACATCATCTTCGGCAACACGCTCAGTGATGATGGTCTGCAGGGACTGTTTTTTGATTACATGCTCTCCAATCCACCCTTTGGCGTCGACTGGAAGAAGATTGAGAAGTTCATCCGCCGCGAGGCCGAACAACTCGGCTTTGCCGGTCGCTTTGGGCCGGGCCTGCCGCGGGTGAGCGATGGCTCGCTGTTGTTTCTGTTGCACCTGATCAGCAAGATGCGCCCGGCCAAGGATGGCGGCAGCCGCTTCGGGATTGTGCTCAACGGCTCGCCCCTGTTCACCGGCGGGGCGGGCTCCGGCGAAAGTGAAATCCGCCGCTATGTGCTGGAAAACGACCTGGTGGAAGCGATCATCGCCCTGCCCACCGATATGTTCTACAACACCGGCATCAGCACCTATATCTGGATTCTCAGCAACCGCAAGCCCGTTCCCCGTAGGGGGCGTGTGCAGCTGATCGACGCCAGCGGCTTCTGGCAGAAGATGCGCAAGAGCCTGGGCAGCAAACGCAAGGAGCTGAGCCCCGAGCACATTGAGGAGATCACGCGCCTGTTCGGCAGCTTCGAGGCAGCCGAGCAGGACGGCAAGCCGATCAGCAAGATCTTCCGCAATGAAGACTTCGGCTACCGCACGATCACGGTGGAACGCCCGCTAAGGGATGAAGCCGGCAACGTGGTGCTGGGCCAGCGCGGCAAGGCCAAAGGCCAACCCCAGGCCGATAGCAGCCTGCGCGACACCGAGAACGTGCCGCTGTCAGAGGATGTGCAGACCTACTTCGAGCGCGAGGTGTTGCCGCACGTTCCCGATGCCTGGATCGATCATGAGAAGACCAAGGTGGGCTATGAGATCCCCTTCAACCGGCACTTCTATGTGTTCACCCCGCCCCGGCCTCTGGAGGTGATCGATGCCGAGCTGAAGCAGGTGACCGATCGGATCCTGGCGATGATCGGAGGGTTGAGTGGCTGAGCGGCGCAGCAATGAGAAACGAGTCATTATCATCGCGGGCCCCAATGGCGCCGGCAAAACAACGTTTGCCCGTGAATATCTGCCGTTGGAGGCGGGGATCACCACCTTCATCAATGCCGATCTGATCGCCGCCGGCCTGTCGCCGTTTGCACCGGAGCTGGCGGCACGCCGTGCCGGGAGGCTGATGCTGGAGGAGATTGATTACTCTGCAGCCGCGGGGATCAGCTTTGCTGTTGAAACAACGCTTGCTGGCAAAGGCTACTTGCGTCGCATTGCTGCGTGGCGGCTCCTGGGCTATCGTGTGAAGTTGATCTTTTTGAGGCTCAACAGTGCTGAAGATGCGATCCAGCGCGTGCAGCTTCGTATCAGCCAGGGTGGTCATGCCATCCCACTTCCGGTGATTCAGCGCAGATTTGCTCTCGGGCTGGCCAACTTTGAGCGGGCCTACCGGCCTGCTGTGGATGCTTGGCAACTGATTGATAATGGTGGATGTGTCCCCGTTCTGGTGGCCGAGGGAGTTCAGCCATGATCAGCGGCTTCCAAAGCCATCTCGATGACCCGGACCTCAGCCGGGTATCCGCCGCTCTGCTCCGAGCCGGCCAGCGGGCCCGGGAGATCGCCCGCCAGACCGGCACCGGCATCGCCGTGCGGATCGATGGCGAGCTCCGCATCCTGCGGGGTGCCGAGCTGCAGGACAACGCCACCAACCACGATGACCTCTGAGCCAGCGCGAGATCCTCGCGGCGGCATCGCAGCCGCCTGCCCGTCCAGCCTCTGCAGGCAGGCCAGGCCCTGCTGGCGAAGCACGGCGATTCCCCCTTCTGGCGCTCGGTGAAGGCGGAGGCGATCCCGCTCTTGGAGGGGTGTCGGTTTCCATTGCTTCAGGGGGTGGCCAGGCCGCGCAGGCCTGTTTTCTGGCGCCGCAGCTGGGTCCGGAGCCGGCCGTTCGCTGGCAACGTCAGGCCCGGGTGCTCGACAAGCTCTATGCCCTACCCGCTATCCGGATGCTCTGGCTTTGGAAGACCTTGGCCGGGCTGGCATGCGGCAAAAAAGTAAGGAAGTAAGCTGATCGGGCGACCAGCCAGGTCGGACCCGCTCTGGACAACCCCCATGGAGCCAGAACTCGCCACCATCACCGCCAAGGGACAGGTGACCTTCCCAAGGCGATCCGCGAGGCCCTGGCGCTGCGGCAGGGCGATCAGCTGCGCTGGGATCTGGACGATGGCGGCGTGCGGGTCCGGCTGGTGACCCCTCTGGATCTCACCTACCTGCGGGGCGTCGAGGCCGGTCTGCAGGAATGGGCATCGCCGGAGGATGAGGAAGCCTTTGCCGACCTTTGAGCCCTTTTCGGTGCTCCGCGTGCCGTTCCCGTTCACCGATCGTGCTGTGCAGCGGCGCCGGCCGGCAGTGGTGATCTCAGGCCCAGACTTCCAGCGGGGCTCAGCCCATGTGCTGCTGGATTGGCCGATTCAGGACCTTGCCTCTGCAGGCCGGAGGGTGGCCTGCTGCGTGCGCCTGAAGTTGTTCAGCCTGGATGAGCGCCTGATTCTTGGAGAGTTGGGCCGGTTGGCCGCCATCGATCGCAGCGGCGTGCGGGCCAATCTGCAACGGCTGCTTCCAGAGGAAGAGCTTCTGCCATGAGCTTTCCTGGCAGTCCAGCCTCGGATCTGATCCTGTATCAGACCGAGGATGGCAAAACCCTAATCCAGTGCCGCTTTGAAGAAGAGAGCATCTGGTTGACGCAGGCACAGATCGCGGAGCTCTTCCAGACCACTCCACAAAACATCACCCAGCACATCAGATTGATCTACGAGGAGAACGAACTGGACGAGATGGCAACTTGTAAGTCTTACTTACAAGTTCGAGTGGAGGGAGTCCGTCAGGTCAAGCGGCAGCTCAACCATTACAGCTTGCCACTGATTTTGGCGGTTGGCTTTCGGGTGCGCAGCCCACGCGGTACCCAGTTCCGCCAGTGGGCGAACGAGCGCCTGAGCGAATACCTGGTCAAGGGCTTCGCCATGGATGACCAGCGGCTCAAGGAGCCGGTGACATCAGGCCTTCCGGATTACTTTGATGAGCTGCTGGAGCGGATTCGTGACATCCGGGCCAGTGAGCAGCGGCTCTATCTCCGGGTCAAGGACATCCTCGCCCTGGCGGCTGATTATCAGCCATCGGCTTCAGAGACTCAGAAGATGTTCAAGACGGTGCAGAACAAACTTCACTTCGCGGTGACTGGCCTCACTGCTCCTGAGATCATTGCCAAGCGGGTCAACCCCGAGCTGCCCAACATGGGGCTCACCAACTGGAAGGGGGCACGGGTGCTCAAGGACGACGTGAAGGTGGCCAAGAATTACTTGAAGGAAGAGGAGATCAAGGAGCTGAATCGCATTGTGGGCATGTTCCTTGACTATGCCGAGGATCAGGCCCAGCGGCGTAAACAGGTATTTCTGAGGGATTGGCCCGAGCGATTGGATGCGTTTCTGTCCTTCAACGATCGCGATGTGCTGCCAGGGCGGGGCAGCATCTCCCGCGTTGCAGCTGAGCAACAGGCCTATGCAGCCTATGACCAGTTCAATGAGCGCCGGCGTCTTGAGGCTGAGGATCAGGGGGCACTCGATGCCATGGCGGCTCTGGAGGATGCGGCTCGGCTGGCCGAACGGCGTGGCGTTGATCAGGAGAAGAAGCCATGAGCTTTCCCCGTTACCCGGCCTACAAGGACAGTGGCGTGGAGTGGCTGGGGGAGGTGCCGGAGCATTGGAGCGTTGAGCGCTTCAAGTTGTCAGTCGAAAGTTGCGTCAATGGTGTCTGGGGAGAAGAACCTGGCAATGGCGAGAATGATGTCACGTGCATTCGCGTTGCAGACTTTGATCGACTGAAACTTGTGGCCGCCGAGCCTAACGAGCCAACCATTCGCAGCGTCAGCGCCAGGGACATTGAGCAACGAAGCCTTTGCAATGAAGACCTTCTGATTGAAAAGTCTGGTGGTGGAGAAAAGCAGCCTGTAGGGGCTGTGGTTCTTTATACGGGCTCAACGCCTTCAGTCTGCTCAAACTTTGTGGCTCTGATGAGGCTCGCGCAGAGTATGAACCCTTCATTCTGGAGGTACGCCCATCACGCCGCATACTCATTGAAAGTCAACACGAAGTCGATCAAGCAGACTTCGGGGATCCAAAACCTCGACCAACAGCAGTACCTTGACGAAAAAGCGCCCTTCCCCCCGGGCGAAGAACAGATCACAATCGCCACCTTCCTCGACCGCGAAACCGCCAAGATCGACGCCCTGATCGCCGAGCAGCAACGCCTGATCGAGTTGCTGCAGGAAAAGCGCCAGGCTGTGATCTCCCATGCCGTCACCAAGGGGCTGAATCCAGACGCGCCGATGAAGGATTCGGGGGTGGAGTGGCTGGGGGAGGTGCCGGAGCATTGGGAGGTACGAAAGCTTTCTCAGCTATGCGACGGGATTGGAAGCGGGACAACACCAAAGAGCGACGTCCCAGAGTTCTATGAAGAAGAAGGTATCCCGTGGATTGTAACTGGCGACCTTAAAGACTGCCTGCTCGAAACCTGTTCAAACCACATTACTGTCAAAGCCATGGCCGAGCATTCAGCGCTAAAGCTGTACGACATCGGATCGGTGGTTGTTGCAATGTACGGCGCCACAATTGGGAAGGCAGCAATTCTTGGGATGAGAGCGACCGTTAATCAGGCCTGCTGTGTACTTCCACCTGGCGATCAAGTCCTAGGGGGATTCCTCTTGCTCTTTGTTTTGGCGGCTCGCGTCCATTTGATTTCCTTGGCGACAGGTGGTGGTCAGCCCAACATCAACCAAGAAGTAGTTAGGTCTCTCAGAATCCCATTGCCTCCGGTAGCAGATCAACAAGAAATAATTCAGCGAGTCGGGGCTAGTCTCGAGACTCTTGATTCAGTCGCCTCCTTCGCAGCGTTACAGGTTGAGATCCTCCAAGAACGCCGCTCCGCCCTGATCTCCGCCGCCGTCACCGGCCAGATCGATGTGCGTGGCTTGGTGCCCGAGGCGAGGCTGCATGAGCACCACCCCCAAGACCATTGAGATCTTCTTGCCCAGCGACCCCCACGGCATTCGCACTGCGGAGATCGCCACCCGCATCGTGCAGGTGATGACATCAGGCACACAGCCTGGCTAGGATTGCGGGATGGGCCCATTCGTTGGGAACCATGCCAAAAACGCCCTGCTCATGGCTGAACGGGGTCTCTGTTTTGAAGCTGTTGTCGCCGCCGTCGAAGCTGACGGGTTGCTCGACGTGCTGGAGCATCCCAACCCAAGCCTCTATCCCAGCCAACGCATCCTGGTGGTCTGCCTGAACGCCTATGCCCACCTCGTTCCATTTGTCGAAACAGACAGCGGATTGTTTCTCAAGACCATCATTCCCAGCCGCAAGGCCACACGCCAGTATCTTGCTGATTCCTGATCATGACAGCCTCTCACCAACTCGACCCAGGGGAGCAACAACTCCTCGACGACTATGAGACCGGATCCATGCAATCTGTGGCGTCACCCGAGCTGCTGGATGGACTCCGAGCTTCCGCCCGGGCCACATGCCTGAAGGATCAGCGCATCAACATCCGCCTTTCCAGCGTCGACCTCCAGGCCCTGCGCACCCGGGCTCTGCAGGAGGGCATGCCCTATCAAACGCTGATCAGCAGCGTGCTGCACAAGTACATCAGCGGCGCACTCAAGGAAGAGACGGCTTCAATTCCATCCGAGAAGTAGCTGCCATCAAGCTGATCGCTCCTCAGCCAGGTAAGTCGGTAGACGAGCACTGTCTTCAGGCCAATGCCTCCACCACTGGTTGCTGATGGCTTCGATCCAAATGCTGAGGAGCCTGCCACAGGTCGGTGGTGGCACTGGAGAAGAAGGGATCCGCAGCGACTCCCGGTTCGCCGCCCGTTCCTGCCTCAGCCTCCAAGCCCATGCCCGATCCCGAGGGCCCTGCCCGCCAACCTCCTGCGGCTCCGCCCGAATCGGGGGACTCCCATCGCCCCTGGCCCGGCCTCGATCGGCCCGGCCTCCTTCTATGACCACATCACCCTCGCCAGCACAAGCCTCCCGCTCCCACAGCAGTGGGGACCCCTTTTCATCGCTGCCTCGGTGGCGACAGTGGCTGTCGATGCTCAACTGGCGACCCGTGCGCGAGATCGAGCAGCGAACGAAGCAGATCGAGCAGCGAACGAGGGAGCTCGAGATCGAGATCGCGCAGCTGAGAGCCGAGAACGCCAGGTCGAGAGCCTTAAACGCCTCCATACAGCGGCTGTGCTTTCCGCCCGAGTCAGGCTCGCTCTGATCAGCGGCGAGATCCCGCCGGATGCGGGCGAGAACGGTGCGTGAATCCACCATGCGGCCTAGCCTGCTAGCAGTCAGCAAGCAGGTGTCCGTCGTGCGCACCCTCTACATCCGCCACGTGCCGGAGGAGGTGGCCGCCCGCCTCGAAAAGCTCGCAGCCCAGGCCGGCCTTCCCCTGAGTACCTTCGCGCTTCAGGAGCTCACCGAATCCGCCCGCCGGGCCGACAATGCCGAGCTGCTGAACACTCTCCCGTCGCTCTCGATCGACCGCAAGTCCATCCTCGAGGCCCTGCAGGACAGCCGCGCTGAGCACTGATGGTCGTGATCGATGCCTCGGCGCTGGTGGATGGCCTGCTTGTCGCCGGCGCTGCCCGAGCCCGCTTAGCCAGCGACAACCTGCAGGCACCGGAACTGATCGACGCTGAACTGCTGTCGGTGCTGCGTCGTCTGGTTCTCGCCGGATCCCTGGCGGAGACCCATGCCAGGCAGGCCTTGGCCACGGCTTCGCAGCTGGGGCTCCGTCGCTATCCAACCCGCACCCTCTGGCCGCGGGCCTGGGAGCTGCGCACAAACCTCTCTGCCTACGACGCCCTCTACGTGGCCCTGGCCGAGCAGCTCAATGCGCCCCTGCTCACCGCCGATACCCGCCTCTCCAGGGCACCGGGTTTACGCTGTTCCGTGGAAGTTCTGGAGCCGTTAGCAACGCTCGGCTTGGATAGATTTCGCCTATATCCCAGGGAAGGGCCATGGTTGCCATCACCAACCTGCTTCTCAGCAATCGCAGCCAGGCAGTGCGCATCCCGGCGGGCAGAAGCGGATCATCGCGCCGGTAGGCCGCAGCTGGGATAGCTTCTTCCTCGACGGCCCGGGCGTGAGTGACGACTTTCTGGCGGAACGGGCTGACCAGGAGCAAGCGGAGTGAGATGTCCGCCGGCAATGAAGTTGGCCGGCCAAGGGGGTAGACGCGGGATATTCAAGTTGGAAATCTTTCTCATGAATCCAGATCATTCCATCTCTGAAGCACAAGATCGCAGGCCATCGGTGCATGGGTACCCTCGCTCTCCATAAAGTGAACGAAACCATCCGCCGGATCGACTACGCCGAGCTGCTCGGCGATCTGCCTGGCTTCGACAAGGCTCCGGCCGCAGGACCGCGCGACCCCGCGGCTCCAACCCGGCAAACCGCCGTATGATTGCCGTAGCCACTACGTTTCGCCATGGCCACCACCCGCCTTGAGGTCCGCCTCAGCGACCAGGTCAACCAGCGCCTTCAGTCGCTTGCCGATGCCGAAGGGCTCACCAAAACCGATATCTTCCGTCGGGCCCTGGCTCTTTACATGCTCGCCAAGAAGCAGGAGCAGGCCGGTGCCAGGCTGCAGTTCGCCCATGGCGACCAGGTGGAGACTCTGGTCAACATCTGATGGAGGACATCACCGCGGCCTATGCCAGCGAGCTGAAAACAGCGGTCAGCGGGATTGAGATCAGAACCCCGGAGCACCCTGCCGATCGAGCCCAGCGGCACCGCATCGAGCGCATGGCGGTCTGGATGATCGCAGCCACCTCCGCGTTTGCGGCTCTGCTGATTGTGTTCAGTCTCTTCCGCCCGGTTCCGGAGAAGCGGATCGACTGGAGCACCGGCATCCTGCAGCTTGTGCTGGGTGGGGCCGTGGGTTTTGCGCTGAAACGTTCCCCATGAGCCTCCACCACGAGAGCGCCTTCGAGCGGGAGATCTGCGAGCACCTCGGCGCCCACGGCTGGCTCTACGAGGAGGGCAGCGCCGCTGCCTACAGCCGCGAGCTCGCCCTGTACCCGCCCGATCTGATCGCCTGGGTGCAGGAGGCCCAGCCCGAGGCCTGGGAGGTGTTGCAGAAGAACCACGGATCCAAGGCGGAAGCCACCCTGCTGCAACGGGTGCGCCAACAGCTCGATCAGGTGGGCACCCTCGATCTGTTGCGGCATGGGGTGGAGGTGCTCGGCCTGCCCAAGGCGCTCAAGCTCGCCGAATTCAAGCCCGCCTTTGGGCTCAACCCCGCCATCCTGGCCCGTTACAACGCCAATCGCCTGCGGGTGGTGCGGCAGGTGCGCTACTCCACCCGCAACGAGAATTGCCTCGATCTGGTGTTGTTCCTCAACGGCATCCCGGTGTCCACCGCCGAGCTCAAGACCGACAACACCCAGAACATCGCTGATGCGGTGTGGCAGTACAAAACCGACCGCAACCCCAGGCCCGTCGGTCAGGCCCCCGAACCGTTGCTCTCGTTTCCCAGTGGCGCCCTGGTGCACTTCGCCGTGAGCAACCGCGAGGTGCAGATGACCACCCGCCTGGAAGGCCCGCGCACCCAGTTCCTGCCCTTCAACCGCGGCAGCGACCCCGGCGGGCCCGACTGCGGCGCCGGCAACCCCGTGATGGCAGGGCATCGCACCGCCTACCTCTGGGAGGAGGTGTGGGAGCGCGAGAGCTGGCTGGAAATCCTCGGCCGCTTCTGCATCGCCGAGCGCGACAAGAAAAAGCAGATCAAACGGCTCGTCTTCCCCCGCTACCACCAGCTGGCGGTCACCCGGCTGCTGCTCCAGGCGGTGCTGGAGGAGGGGGCCGGCTGGCGCTACCTGATCCAGCACTCCGCCGGCTCCGGCAAGACCGCCTCGATCGGCTGGAGCTCCCACCTGCTCGCCGATCTGCACGACGAGAACGACCGCAAGATCTTCGACACGGTGCTGGTGGTCAGCGACCGCAGCGTGATCGATACCCAGCTGCAGGAAACCCTCGAAAGTTTCGAGCGCCGCAAGGGTGTGGTGGCCTCGATCACCACCGAGAAAGGCATCAAGAGCGAGCAGCTGGCCGCTGCCCTCTCCGGCGACAAGAAGATCGTGGTCTGCACCATCCAGACCTTCCCGGCCCTGATCAAGAAGATGCAGGAGCTCACCGCCACCAGCGGCAAGCGCTTCGCGGTGATCGCCGATGAGGCCCACAGCTCCCAGACCGGCGACGCCGCCCTCAAGCTCCGCAAGGTGCTCTCCGCCGCTGAACTGGCCGACCTCGCCGATGGTGGCGAGGTGACGATGGATGACGTGCTCGCCGCGGAGATGACCACTCGGGCCGCGGGCAGCCGGGCCGGAAGCGGCGGCATCACCTACGTGGCCTTCACCGCTACCCCCAAGGCCAAGACGCTGGAGCTGTTCGGGCGGCGCCCCAACCCCAAGGAACCCGCCGGCCCGGGCAACCTGCCAGTGCCCTTCCATGTGTATTCGATGCGCCAGGCGATCGAGGAGGGCTTCATCCTCGATGTGCTGCAGAACTACACCTCCTACAAAGTTGCTTTCCAGCTCGCCCAGGTAGGCATGGAAGGCCAGCAGATCTCCAGCGAGGAGGTGGAGCGCAGCGCCGCCCTCAAGAAACTCATGGGCTGGGTGCAGCTCCACCCGCACAACATCGCCCAGAAAGTGGAAATCGTGGTCGAGCACTTCCGCCAGTTCGTTTGGCCTCTTCTGGATGGCAAGGCCAAGGCGATGGTGGTCGTGGGCTCCCGCAAGGAGGCGGTGCGCTGGAAGCTCGCCATCGACCTGTACATCCGCGAGAAGGGCTATCCGCTCGGAACCCTGGTGGCCTTCAGCGGCGAGGTCAGCGATCCGGAGATCGGGCCGGATGGTTTCAGCGAGCGCAGCGCCAGCCTCAATCCCGGCCTGAAGGGAGACATCCGCGAGACGTTCAAGGGAGCCGACTACCAGATCCTGCTCGTGGCCAACAAGTTTCAGACCGGTTTCGACCAGCCTCTCCTCTGCGGCATGTATGTGGACCGTCGCCTCGATGGCATCCAGGCAGTGCAGACCGTCTCCCGTCTGAACCGCTGCCACCCGGGCAAAGACACCACCTATGTGGTGGATTTCGTCAATGACCCCAAAGACATCCTGGCGGCCTTCAAGACCTATTACGCCACTGCCGAGCTGGCCGAGGCCACCGATCCCACTCTGATCCTCAGCCTCAAGACCAAGCTTGATGCCCAGGGCCATTACGACGAGTTTGAGATCGACCGGGTGGTGAAGGTGCTACTGGATCACAACCGCAGCGACAAGGTGCTCCAGAGCCAGCTGATGGCAGCGATCGAGCCGGTCGCCCAGCGTCTGATGACTCTCTTCAAGGAGGCCCGGATGGCCTATCGCCAGGCAGAAGACTCCAGCGATAAAGATGCGCTCAAGCGAGCCAAGGATGAACTGGATGCTCTGATGCTGTTCCGCAGCGACATGAGCACTTACGGCCGGTTTTACACCTTCCTCTCGCAGATCTTCGACTACAACAACACTGGCCTGGAAAAGCGGGCCATGTTCTATAAGGCCTTACTGCCCCTTCTGGAGTTCGAGCGCGAGGTTGGCACCATTGATCTCTCCAAGGTGCGGCTCACCCACTACAATCTCCGCCATCTCGGCACCACAAATCCCGATCTCAAGCAGGGAAAGAGCATCCCCATCCCAGGCCTGGGCCCCGGCGGTGGCGGGGTGCAGGACAAGGACAAAGTAGAACTGGCCGAGATCATCGCCAAGCTCAATGACCTTTTCAGCGGCGACCTCAGCGATAACGACAAGCTGACCTATGTGCGCTCGGTGATCCGTGAGCGGCTGCTGCAGTCCCCGACCCTGCGTCAACAGGCGGCGGCCAACAGCAAGGAGCAGTTCGCGAACTCACCGGACTTCGGCACGCAACTGATGGAGGCGATCATCGGTGCCCTCGATGCCCATCAGGCCATGAGCACCCAGGCCCTCAATTCCCAGACGGTTCGCGATGGCCTGCAGGATGTGCTGCTCAACCACACAAACCTCTACGAAGACCTGCGCGATCAGGGCCAGCAGCCATGAGCCTGGATCCACGCACCCTGGCCGCCGCCGAACAGGCCCGCAACGTTGCGGTGCAGATGATGAGCGAGCGTGGCCGCGGGCTGGTGCTGGTGGGAGCCGCTCGCCTCGATCTGGCCCTGGAGCACCTGCTCAAAGCCGTCATGGCGCCCAGTGCCGAGCCCGACGACCAGCTCTTCACCCCCGATCGTTCCCTCGGCAGCTACGGCGCCAAGATCTCCCTGGCTGACCGCCTGGGTCTGATCGAACCGCCGATCGAGCAGGCCCTGCACGCCATCCGCTCGGTCCGCAACGACTTCGCCCACAGCGCCGGCGAACCCACCCTGACGGAGCCCCGCCATCAGAAGCGGCTCCAGCGGGTCTACCCGGAGGCTGAGTGCTCACCCCTCTGGCAGGCCCTGGCTCCCCTCCTCCAGCGGCAGTCCGCTCTCTCGGACCACGAAAAGGCGTTCATTCTGCTGGTCACGATCCTGGTGGCGTCCATCGAGGCCTGCGCTCTGCTCCAGATGCCCTTTTCTCCACGGGCGACGGTGCGCTTCAACAACGGCTGAAGCGCATCAGCGCATCAGGAACCGGAAGCGAAAGCCTCAGGCCATCGCCCCCCTCCAGCAATGGCAGCCGCTCCCGCTTCGATCGCCAGGCCAGCCCGGCTCCATGACAACCAGTTGGGGGAGGTGGAGGCCGTGGCCGAAGGCGTGCTGATCCGCCCCGTTGAGCCCCGTCTCAGCCTGGCCGAGCGGCTGGCGGCCTCCGTTGCCGATGGCCGGCGCGCCGGTGCACGGATGACAGCACCCAGCCGGCCGGCGGGCCGTGAAAGGAACGGCACCGTTCCACACCGCCGTGGGTCTGGTGGTGGGTTGCGCGATGACCGGCGCGGGCTGCAACCGCGGCTCCTCTGGAACGCGCGGGGTGCCCGGCCCCACCAGCTGTACGACGCTAGGCTTGGTCTGTAAGACGGCGTTTCCCGTGCCCCTCACCGTGCGCCTCGATCCAGACACCGAGCGCTGCCTGCAGGAGCTGCAGCAGGAGAGCGGCCTCGATCGCAGCAGCCTGATCCGCCAGCTGATTCACGACCGCTGGCACCAGCGCCAGCCGCCCGCCACGGTCACCACCCGGCTAGGCGGCCACCCCACCGCCTTCCTTCACACCCTTCCGGCCGGCAGCGCTGAGCGCACCGCTCGCCGCGAGCTCCTGGCGAAGCGGCTCCAGGCCCGCCGCCGCTGATCCCGCCGCCCCCTTGGTCGATGCGGCAGATCCTGATCGACAGCGGCATCCTGCTCAGCTACTACCAGGCCGACGAACCCCTCCACGGCGCCGTGGTGTCCTGGTGCGACCGCACGGTGGCCGAGCTGGTGACTTCGCCGATCTGCATTGCCGAAACCCTCTGGCTGCTCGGCGATCCCGGCAACGGGCGGGTGCTGGCAGCGCAGAACCATCTGCTCCAGGCGGTGGCCAGCGGCGCCATCCTCACCCCCGCCCTCGAACCGGCCGACTACGCCCGCATCGCCGAGCTCAACAGCCGTTACGCCGATCTGCCGGGCGACTTCGCCGACCTCGGCCTGGTGCTGCTCTCGGAGCAGCTGGGGATTGCCGAGATCCTCAGCCTCGATTCCGATTTCGACGTGTACCGCCGCTTTCGACGCCAGCCATTTCAGAGGGTTTCCCTACACGAGTGACACCCGCTCACACCGCCCAGAGTTCGGCCAGCTCCAGCCGCAGCCCGGCGAAGAGCTCGTCGCCGTCGAGCACCTCAGCGGGCTCCAGGCGCTCCTGCTGTGGCCTTTCCGCCGCTGGATCGCCAGGCCGCCAGATCTCCGCCGCCCGCTGCTCCGGAAACAGCAACCAGCCCAGCCGGGCGCCGTTGGCCAGGTAGGTCCCCATCTTGCGCCGCAGGGCCGTCGCGCCGCGCGGGCCCTCGTCGCTGGGGCTCGCCAGTTCAATCACGAGGTCTGGACACAGGGGCGGAAAGCCGCGGCGTTGCTCCGGCGTGAGGGCCTGCCAGCGCTCCTCCCGCACCACCGAGGCATCGGGGCTGAGCACGGAGCCATCGGGGAGGCGGAAGCCGCCGGAACTGTCGAACACCTGCCAGCCGCCCTGGCCGAGAGCCCAGATCTGCAGCCGGGTGATCAGCAGGCTGTTGCGGGAACTGGTGTCGCCGCCGGTTGGGGTCATCGCGATCAGGTGGCCATCGGCCGTCAGTTCCAGAACGGCCTCGGGGTTGGCCTCGCAGACCAGGGCGAACTGCTCGGGGGTGAGGCGCAGGTCGATCGGCAGGAGCAGGGGGGGCAAGCCCGTATCCAGGCCTTCTGGCGTGGGGCTGCCGGCTGGCGGGGCGGAGGGTGTTGGGGCGAGCGTCACGTCATCTCCCCGGTGGTGCGTTGTGGCAAGGCTAGGGCGGTTGCACGGCGCTGCCCCGCCCGCCCCCGCTTCGCCATGATCGGGGCACAGTCCCCGGCGCCGTCTCCGGCGCTTTGCAGAAGGCCGCACCCATGCGCACCGGCACCATCCACCGCGTCACCGGCGAAACCGAGGTGCGCGTCAGCCTCGGCCTCGATGGCAGCGGCCGCTGCACGGTCAGCACCGGCGTGCCCTTCCTCGACCACATGCTCCACCAGATCAGCAGCCACGGCCTGCTCGACCTGGAGATCAGCGCCAGCGGCGACACCCACATCGACGACCACCACACCAACGAAGACGTGGGCATCGCCTTCGGCCAGGCCCTGGCCCAGGCCCTGGGCGATCGGCGCGGCATCCACCGCTTCGGCCACTTCCTCGCCCCCCTCGACGAGGCCCTGGTGCAGGTGGCGCTCGACTGCAGCGGCCGGCCCCACCTCAGCTACGGCCTGACGATCCCGGCCCAGAAGATCGGCCGCTACGACACCGAGCTGGTGCGCGAATTTTTCGTGGCGGTGGTGAACAACAGCGGCCTCACCCTGCACATCCGCCAGCTCGACGGCCTCAACTCGCACCACATCGTGGAGGCCTGCTTCAAGGCCTTCGCCCGCGCCCTGCGCATGGCCACCGAGGTGGATCCGCGCCGCGCCGGGGCGGTGCCCAGCAGCAAGGGGGTGCTGGAGCAGGCGGGCGCGGCGGGCTGAGCCGGAGCCGGCGGCGGCGCCGGGCTCAGCCGGCGCGGCGGGCCACCATCACCCGGTGGCGGTGGTCGCAGGGCTCGGCACGCACCGCCTCGAAACCCGCCTGCGCCAGGGCCGCCGCCAGATCGAGGCGGAAGTAGTCCTCCAGATAGGGCTCGGTGCTCTTGAGCAGCGTGGCGATCGGCGCCGGCAGGCGGCGGATCGTGGCCGAGTCGGGGTCCTGGTCCACCAGGGCGATCACGCCGCCGGGGCGCAGCAGCCGCGCCGCTTCCCCCAGCACCGCCGCCGTGGCGCTGGCGGGCAGCTCATGGCACACGAACTGCAGCGTGATCAGATCGGCCTGGCCCGTGGGCAGGCCGGTGGCCTCCGCGGCGGCGTGGTGCCAGGCATCGATGCGGCCGCCGGCGTCGCGCGCGCGGGCCACTGCCAGCATCTGCGGCGAGAGGTCGAGACCCTCCACCCGCAGCGGCTGATCCGCCTGGGCTGGCCGCTGCTCCAGCCAGTCGCGCAGCGCCAGCGTGCCCACCCCCACCGAGCAGCCCAGGTCAAGGGCCTGGCGCACCGGTCCGTCGAGGCTCGGTTCGATCGCCGCGAAGATCGCGGCCCGCAGCCGGTTCTGGGCCTGCTGGGGCGTGAGCGATTCCTCGGGCCACACCCGCAGCGCCATCGAATCGGTGGCCTGTTCGGCCTCGCAGGCGGCCTCCCAGCAGAGGTTGCCCTCGCCGTAGGCATGGAAGCGGGCCCGGTAGTAGGCCGGCATCGCCAGGGCCGGATCGCGGCTGGCCTCCAGCAACGGTTCGGCAGCGGCGCGCAGCTGCTCGCGCCGGGCCCGCCAGGCGATGCCGTTGCGCTCGGCGGTGCGGATGATCACGCGGCGGGCCTGCAGGAACAGCAGCCGCCGCAGCGGCTCCACCGCCAGCAGGGCGTCGATCAGGCGGCCGAGTGGATGGGTGTTGTCCACCCAGGCCGGCGGATTCGCGGCCACGGGTGCGGTGGCGGCGGGCAGGGCGGATCCAGCGGAGACCGACACGGCAGGGGAGATGGCAGACGAGGAAGCGCCCCTATCCTGAAGCCAGAAAACCTGCGCTGTTTTTCCATGCGCTCCGCCCTTCTCCTCGGCGCCGGTCTCGCGGCCTTTGTGGCCCTGGCCGCCCCGGCCCGCGCCGCCGACGCCGAGCCCTGCCAGGACATCACCACCCCCGCGCCCGCCAAGCTCGCCCCCTGCCCGAGCGCTCCCTGCCTCTGGACGCCCCAGGCCCCCTGCGCGCACTGAGCCCGGCCCGTTTTTGGGCTTCACGATTCGTCACAACGGCCGCGAACGCGGGATGATGGGGGCCGGACGTCCATGTCCGCCCCTTTTTTGTGCCGCCATGACCGTCGCCCCCAGCCGTGAGTCCGCCGCCGGCAGCCCCGCCACCGGCGCCACCGCCGCACGGGGCTACGACCGCGCCGACTGGGCCAGCGCCTTCCGCAACGTCACCGTCGAGCTCGACGACGTGCCGGTGACCGCCGCCCGCGGCACCATTCCCGCCGGCCTGCGCGGCACGCTCTACCGCAACGGCCCCGGCCGCCTCGAGCGCGGCGGCCAGTGGGTGCACCACCCGTTCGACGGCGACGGCATGATCACCGCCCTGCGCTTCGGGCCCCAGGGGGCGACCCTGCGCAACCGCTTCGTGCGCACGGAGGGCTGGCTGGCGGAGGAGCGGGCCGACCGCTTCCTGCGCCGCGGCGTGTTCGGCACCCCGAAGCCCGGCGGCCTGCTGGCCAACCTCTTCGATCTGCGTCTCAAGAACATCGCCAACACCCACGTGGTGCGCCTGGGCGACCAGCTGCTGGCGTTGTGGGAGGCGGCCGAGCCCCACGCCCTCGATCCCGACACGCTCGAGACCCGTGGCCTCTCCCGCCTTGACGGCCAGCTCGGAGCCGGCGAGGCCTTCAGCGCCCATCCCCACCTCGATCCCGGCCACCACGGTGCGCCGCGCCTGGTGACCTTCGGCGTCAAGACCGGGCCGCGCAGCACGATCCGGCTGATGGAGTTCGATCCCGCCAGCGGCGCCCTGCTCAGCGACCAGCGCCACAGCTTCGCCGGCTTCGCCTTCCTGCACGACTTCGCGATCACCCCCAACTGGGCGGTGTTCCTGCAGAACGCCATCGACTTCAACCCGCTGCCCTACCTGCTCGGCCAGTGCGGCGCCGCCCAGTGCCTGAAATCGCGGCCCGGCGGGCAGGCGAAGTTCTGGCTGATTCCCAGGGATTCCGGCGCCTTCGCGGGCCAGCCGCCCCGCATCCTCGACGTCCCCAGCGGCTTCGTCTTCCACCACCTCAATGCCTGGGAGGAGGGCAACACGGTGGTGGTCGACAGCATCCACTACGCCGACTTCCCCTCGATCGGCCCGGACACCGATTTCCGCAGCGTCGATTTCGACACCATCCCCGAGGGCCTGCTGGAGCGCTGCCGCCTCGACCTCGCCAGCGGCGTTGTGCAGCGCGAGCGGCTGAGCGAGCGCTGCTGCGAGTTCGCGATGGTGAACCCCTCCAAGTTGGGACGGGCGGCCCGCTATGCCTGGATGGCGGTGGCCGAGCGCGAGACGGGCAACGACCCGCTGCAGGCGATCCAGAAGCTCGACCTCCACAGCGGCGAGTCGCGCACCTGGAGTGCGGCGCCGCGTGGCTTCGTCAGCGAGCCGCTGATGGTGCCCGGCCCCGCCGGCCCCGAGTGCGCCCCGGGCGCCTCCCCCGCCGAAGACGACGGCTGGGTGCTCTGCCTGGTCTGGAACGGCGCCCGCTGCGCCAGCGACCTGGTGATCCTCAACGCCGCCACCCTGGCGGAGGAGGCGGTGCTGGAGCTGCCGCTGGCCATTCCCCACGGGTTGCACGGCAGCTTCGTGGCGGCCTGAAGCCAGGGGTGAAGCCCCGTGGGGGCGTGCTTCAAGCTCCCGCCCGAAACGATCGAGCGGGCCGAAAGCACGGGGCGGGGAGCATCGGCCATCGCCGCCCTCCAGTGCCCGTCAACCCGCCCAGATCTCTTCCAGATCCAACGCCAGCCCCGGGAATTGCGGATCCCCATCGAGGCGGCAGGCCGCTTCGATCCGTCGCGGTTGGGCCGGGGGATCCGACAGCGGCTCCCAGATCTCCACCGCCTGCTCAGCAGGAATCAACAGCCAGCCGAGACGGGCGCCGTTGCGCTGATAAGCGCCCATCTTCCGGCGCAGAACGGTGAGACCCCGGGCCCCTTCGTCACTCGGACTCGCCAGCTCCACCACCAGATCGGGGCAGAGGGGAGCGAAACCGCGGCGCTGCTCGGCCGTGAGGGCCTGCCAGCGATCGAGGGCCACCAGGGAGGCATCGGGGCTGAGCACGGAGTTGTCCGGCAGGCGGAAGCCGCTGGAGCTGTCGAACGCCTTCCAGCAGCCGCTGGCCCGGGCCCAGGTCTTGATCTGGAAAAACAGTTCGCCATTGCGGGCGCCCGTCTCACTTCCGGCGGGAGTCATGCAGATCAGGGAACCATCGGCAGCCAGCTCCAACACGGCTTCTGGATTGGCCTGGCACAGCTCGGCGAACTGCTCGGGGGTGAGCCTCAGGCTGCCGCTGAGGATCAGCGGCAGGGTGATGGACCCGAACGGCTGATCCGGACTCAGCAGCCCCGGGTAGGCCGGCATCGCAGAGGACGGCGCTTCGGGGCAGGCTGGGGCAAGCATGGACCCGGCGAACAGGCAAGGTTTCAGGCTAAGGGCCTTGCCAGCAGGCCGCCAGGCCCCAACTTCGGGGCTGGCAGCATGCGCCCAGAATCAGCCCGGCCCCTCTCCCGCCGGGGGCCTCGCCAAGCGCCATGCCCTGGTTCATCAAGCACGAAACCTTCCGGCAGCCCTACGCCGCGATGCGCCCCCACCTGGAGGCGCACCGGCAGTGGGTCGCCCAGCAGCGGCGCCAGGGCGTGCGCATCAGCAGCGGCTACCTGGTGGATGGCCAGGAGCAGCCCGGCGGCGGCGGCCAGCTTCTGCAGGATGCCCCCGACCCCCCCAGCCCCGAGGCGCAGGTGCGCCAGGCTCCGAATCAGCCCAGCCGCCCGGTCGACAGGAGCCAGCACCGCAGGATCCCCGTGCAA
>JBKDSQ010000005.1:0-48496 GCA_046340895.1 Synechococcaceae cyanobacterium
GCGCTGCTATGCCGTAAATCCAAGGCCCATCCGGCACTACCCAGCTACAGAGGCCATGTGCTCATGGACAACCGCCATGCCCTGATCGTCGACTGCCGCGTCACACAAGCGACGGGCACCGGGGAGAGGGATGCCGCCAAGGCGATGGCGGCTGACATTCCCGGTGCCCATCAGAAAACGCTCGGTGCCGACAAGAACTACGACACCAAGGCAATGGTGGCGGACCTCAGATGGATCGGTGTCACACCGCACGTGGCCCAGAACACCGCTCGATCTGGTGGTTCCGCCATTGATGGTCGCACCACCCGCCATGAGGGCTACGCCAAGTCGATCAATGCCCGTCGAGGGATCGAAAAGGTGTTTGGCTGGATCAAACAGTGGGGAGGCCTCCGTCAGGTCAAAGTGCGCGGCACCGAGAAGGTCAGTGCGGTGTTTGGCCTGCACGTTGTGGCCTACAACTTGATCCGCCTGGGCAACCTGCTCAAGCCGGCAATAGCGGCGTCATGAAGAGCTGGTTGCCCAGAGGTGTGGCCAGGCGATGGCCTCAAGAGAGCTCCAACGCACCGAATCGGTGCAAACAGGTGGACTGAGCCACAGAAACGCATCAATCAGCCTGTCTATCTCGCGCTGGTGCGAGAAACGCGCCGATTTGGGGGTTTTTCCGCAAACTCTTAGTCCAACACGGCCATGCACCTGACCCGCCTCCGCACACACGCTATGCCCTTTGGGGATCTTCAGCTATGGGTCTCTGCTGGCGGCGGCAGCGATGTGCCATCCGCCTCCAGCCAGGCCGCCCTGCGCAACCCAACGATTCAGGCGTTGGAGCGGGGAGATCTATGGCGCGGCAACACCTGCCGCGGACCATGCGTTCGTCAACTCAGGTCGTCAAGCGAAGGACGAACAGCGCGAACAGGCCGGCCGCCGTGGAGCCGATAGCGGCATCGCGGCGATCTCAAAGACACGGGCCGCGGCGAGCGTGTAAATGGAATATAGACCTTCATCCTCGGCGAGAGGATCTCTTCGTGTGCTCCGCCGCTGAGGCCGGGGGCGTGCTCTGGCTCGGGGGGGACGCGGCCGTGTTGATTGCGGTCATCGCGCTCCTCGGGGAATCACGAGGCCTACCATGGTTGTTTAGCCAGGCGGCAGCATGTCCAGTACATCCACCCAACTCACGCAAGTCACAGTGCGAGCGCTGGCGCTCGGGGGCAAGTTCATTGGCGACGGCGTCGGGTATGCGACGGTCACCATCAGTCAGGCCAACAAGGTGCTCGCAAAAGGTACGACAGGCGAGGGCACCCCGCGGTTCAGCGACGGATCCGGCATCACCGGCCTGATCATGGCCGAGCCCTACCCCTGGGGGGCGCCGGTGCGTGCCGACGACTCCACCGCGTTCACGGCGAGCCTGGCGATCACGGTGCCCACGCTCGTCACCATCACGGTCCAAGCTCCCGCGAGCTCAACGTGGGCGAGCCAGGCGGTCACCGTGAGCGCTCAGCGATGGATTCTCCCAGGCTTGAACCTCACCGGCCAGTGCGCCGTGGTGTTGGTCGTACCCGGGCTCCTCGTGGGCTGGAACGGTCCTCGATTGATCGCCAGCGGCGGGGCCATCTCGGCGAGCGTCCACATGATGTGCGGCTGCGCCATCGACAATCTCTTCTGGCCGGGGGAGAACTTCAACGTGGTCGCGAACCTCACCCCTAAGGGTGGCGGTGCGACCACGCCGGTTCCGCTGACCTGGAGCAGCACGAGCACATTCTCGGGCCCTGTCGCTGCGGCGGCGGGCACGTACGACGTCCGGGTCTTCGCGGTTGAGGTGCTCAATGGCAACACCGGCAGCGCCACCGGCACCCTCACCATCACCAAGTGAGCGACAGCCCGCCGCCGGATCGCCTGCTCCGTCACAAGGCGGCAAAGCACGCGCTTTCCCTGGATTGGCGACGCTCGATTCAGTGATAATGCTGTCAAAGACTTGTTGATATTCACATCGATCGGTGCCGCTTCGTTTACGGCTCTCCTCTTGCCTTGGCTGTTTGGCGGACAGCAGTAGAAGGAGCGACCCGCTATCCCCATCGGTGAGCGGATCAGACCTCGTCTCGTGCCAGTGCTCGCAATCCTGCCCCGGCGGCAGAGGCAGTGGTGTGTGTTCAGGTGGGCTCCACAACCGCAAAACTCTTTGCCTGCCATTCAGGGGCAGCGTTATCCGAATCCAGAAAGCCGTTAGCCGGAAGTCGCGTCTGGTACAGGGTGGTGGTACCATTATGGAATGAAGCGGAATCACCAGCTCGCCCTCGAGCTGATCTTCTCCCGTCCTATATGCGGTAGCCTGCCGTCGAGGGATAACGAGGCGTGTTTCTCGAGCTTGGTGGGGATGTCAGTGAGAGGGCGGGCAGCCGGCTCGCGGTCGTTCTGTTTGGTGAAGTCAGAGTCTTCCACAGACCTCACCCATCGCCCGATACAGACAATGGTGCTGTTGCTTCGATCCGCCAATGGTTGTAAGAACACGGACTGGACACCATGAATCTCATGACTGTGGGTGGCTATCACGCCACTTTCCGGTGGAGCTGATTTCTATAGATCCACTCCAGAGGAGCTTCGCCGAGAATTCAAAATGTCACTCGACGTCTTTCTTGATGTCTGCAAAGGGCAAGGAATCGATCCCAGTAGACACTATTCAGGAAAATTCAATCTTCGGATTCCGCCTGAACTGCATGAACAGTTGGCGATGACTGCTGAGGTACAGGGAAAGAGTCTCAATTCGCTTGTCCAGGAATCACTCCAGCGGAGTGTCTCTGCGTAGAGGAACGGAGAACAACACCATGCACCTGAGCCGCCGCCAAAGCAGCCTTGTTTCTCCCAACGCCTACTTGCGGCCAGGAGATGGTGAGCGTTAGGCCGATGCAGAATTCACCGATGCGACGAAGAGGCATTCTCAAATCATGGAATGATGAGCGAGGCTTTGGCTTCATTGAGCCAGCTGATGGTGGCAGGGATATATTCGTTCATATCAAGGCATTTCCACCGAGCACCAACCGCCCGACCACCGGCCAAGCTTTAATATTCGAGACTGAACTTGGTCCAAATGGGAAGCCGCGTGCTCGCTCAGTTGAGTATCTAGTAAGTAACCGTAGATCTAAGACTCTCCGCTCGGAGTCACCTGCAAGATGGACCCTCCAGCGAGTACTAGTTATTCCAGCTTTCGCTTCAGTCTGGCTCTACGTCGCAAGTAGATGGTCTGTCGACTCTATGGTCTACGTTCTGTATTTCGGGCTCAGCCTCTTCACTTTTATTGCTTACGCGATCGATAAGTCGGCTGCAGTCAATGGAAGCTGGCGAACGCGGGAGAGGACATTGCACATGCTTGGCGTGGCTGGCGGTTGGCCAGGCGCTCTGCTCGCTCAGCAGCTCCTGCGGCACAAGTGTTCCAAGCCAAGCTTCGTGGCGGTCTTCTGGATCACAGTGGTTGTCAACGTCGCGGGGTTTTTGGCATGGCACGCAGGGTTGATCCGTAATGTGCAGGTATGAAGTCGCGGGCTAACATCCAGATACAGAAAACGGGGGCGGAACTTGCCTAGCATACTCTGCTCTCTTGCCCGCTTCTGATCTGGAGGGTTAGCTGTTCTACTCAATCCTTATGCGCCAGTATCTTAAGCATTTCCCGAAACCTGCGCGGCGAGATTACATAGGTGGCCGCCCACATTTGAAACTGGGCACTCAGCCACTCTCTCCCGGTTCGGAGGGCTCATCAGCCGGACGGTTTTCCGTAGAGCGGAACCGTAATATAATTGCGTGGTAGTCGGTTGGGCCCCCAAGTGGACGGGCCAAACCGAGCGGACTTCTTTGCTGCTGGGGGAGGAGATCAGCCATGAGCAGTACATCACCTGGCTCAAACTGCCCAAATTGCTTTGGTTTCGAAAAGCAACTCTGGTAACGGAAACAGGATGAGACTGCTTCCCCAGCCCAGGGGGGCTGGGGAAGCCAGAGGCCCCGGAAGGCCTCTGGCAGTGGAGCTGGAGATCGGAAAAATGCAGGATATCGATTGCCAAGTGATTTGTCCAGCCGCAAGGGACCTAGGGGGACGATTCGTGGCCGACAAATGAGGAATCTACGTACAACACTTTCCTATCCTGGCCTCCGGGAGGGAGACGAACTCGATATCAGCATCGAGACACCTCGCCAATCTTCTGTTCAGAAAGTGAGATTCAGATCAGGAGAGCGGAACCGATTATTGCCGCAGTGCTGGCCCTAAGGGTAAGGGATGTGCTGAGGCGAGTTTGATCAAGAAGTTCGAGGTCGGGCTAAGTTGGTAATCCTCAATCGTTTTGCGCTGTTTATCCGGTGCCTCAGCCTGCGGCTAACTCTAACGGCGGCAACGACCCCTAGGATGGGCAACGGGGCAGGCACTGATTGAGTATTTCTTGTAGACCCAACAGCTACGCGGTCAAATCCTAAAAAATCTCCACCTTGGCCATCAATGCTGATCGAGTTAATAGCTTCCCCGTTTTCAGAGTCAATCCTCAAGTAAATACTCTTGCCCAAGCCTAGGGCTGGATTAAACGCGGAAAGACCGCTGAAAATGTTGCCGTTGATTAATAGTACAGCATCAGAGTACTGGTAGTTTGATATGCCGATACCTACAGAAGTCGGATTGGTAGCAAAATTAAAAGTTGTGGTGTCGGCTAAATCGCTAGAATACACTTTCTCAAAGTTCCCCACCAGATTCTCTCCATCCCAAGCGTTATTAGGGGTAAACCAAAAGTCTGCATTATTGATTACGCTTGGCAAGGTCGTGAACGGTCCGATTTGTGGACCGCTCCATTCAACACTCAATCCAGGTATTAAGTTTGTGTCCTCAAAGTCTTCAATCGTAAATTCTGAGATTCCCGCAGAGTCACCCGAGAAATCTGTAGGAGAAAATGAGGTCACGTTAAATGCATCTGCGGGATTTGTTACCGCAAGCAGTGATCCAATTACTGCATATGCGGATAGCGTCCAAAAGCTGTTCATGATTTGAAGCCTCTGTGAGAAAGGTGCTTGGTTCAACCGGATTTCACCAGTTAATTCGGAATGGTTAATCCCCTTTCCCTGCTTTAGCCTAATGAGGCCTGTTGCAAGGAATCTCCAATCTTTAACCCCACTTAGGCGAGGTTAGCATGATTCGGTGTAGCTTACTTAACTGTCACAAGGATCAAAAAATAGTACATCTCCGTATCAGAATGAAATGTTTATTGTTAATTTATGCCGGCTGGTCAATTGGAGCAGCAGCAACGCAGATGGTTGCATGGCCACAGCAGTATTACCCTTGCAAAGCTGGCGTCCCCTGCATTGGTGTGATCCCCCCCCCCCCCCCGGGGCAGCCGGGGGGGCCGCACCGCAGACGGTTGGCTCGCCGGCTGTCGTTGCAAGGAGTGGGCAGGCTCGTTTCCCTAGTTCGAGCACTACCTCAACTTCACCGTCCAAAGCAAATGATAGCTGGGTAAGGAATATCTAATGTGTCTCCACTTTGATTGTTAAAAATGGGGCCTCGCAATCAGGAGAAGGACATTCTAGAAATAAACCTGTCTTAATTGCGCCCGGTTCGCCGCTAATCCTTTTGTAATCCACTGGCATGAGCGAAAGAATGATCCGGCCAGAGTTTATGCCTATCATCTAACTTTGCCATCCACCTGAGCCGCCCCCATGAGGCTTTTGTATGTGCCATTCACTTCTTGCGGCCAGGTGATGGCAAACGTTAGCTACACAGGAAAGCCGGGGTCGGTATCGTGGATGTGATGGCGCTGATTGCGGATGCCAACAATTCTCAGAAGTGGACCTTACAGGGTCTACTTCTATAGTCACGAGCCAAACGAGCCTCCCCATGTTCATGTTGATAGAGACAAGGCATCATGCAAAGTCTGGCTGGCTCCGGTTGCATTGTCTTCAAGCCTTGGTTTTGGGGCCAGAGAGCTGCGTGAGATTGAACCGCTGGTCGGCGTGATCAGAGCTATCCTGCTGAAAGCATAGGAGGAGTTTCATGGCTAACCCTGGCGAGCAAGTCAAAGATGTTGCCTTGACGGAGGACAGGCTGATCGTCGACCTAGCTGATGGACGATCTATCTCGGTGCCGTTGGCTTGGTTCCCACGGCTTCTGCATGCAACAACCCAGGAGCGACAGAACTGGGAGATTGCAGGGGCAGGCTACGGAATTCACTGGCCAGATATTGACGAAGACTTAAGCGTGGAAGGCCTTCTACGTGGAGCGCCAGCGCCCCAGGTAAAGACACTGGTCAGCTAACATCGTTACTCATCTGAGCTGCCACCGCAAGGCTATCTTCTTCGCCGAGTACACCTTGCGGCCAGGTGATGGCAAGCGTTCGCAGGATCGTGCCGCTACCTTGAGCCTGCCGCTAGGAACCCTTGCCTGCTCGTAGCCACGGGGCTAAACTGTCAGTTAGTGACGTGGACCCCGGCAACCGGTCCAGGGTGAATGAGAGTCCTCAGCCGGCCAGACTGGGCCGGGGATTCCACCATGAAACGCACCAGGCATACAGCGGAGCAGATCATCCGCAAGCTCAAGACCGCCGAGCAGCTGATCGCCCAGGGCAAGACCGTCGCCGACGTCTGCCGCGTGATCGAGGTGGCTCAGCCGACCTACCACTGCTGGCGGCAGCAGTACGGCGGCATGCAGGCCGAGGAGGCCAGGCGGCTGACCCAGCTGGAAAAGGAGAACGCTCGCCTCAAGAAGCTGCTGGCAGAAGCGGAGCTGGAGAAGGCGATGCTCAAAGACCTTGCCGAGGGAAACTTCTGAGCCCGGAACGCAGGCGCAGGGCCGTCACCGTCCTGCAGGAGCGTTACCGGGCATCCGAGCGGCAGGTCTGCCGAGTGGTGGGCCAACACCGCAGCACTCAGCGCCATCTGGCCAAGGTCGTCGGCCTGGAGGAGGCCAAACTCCGGCATCGTCTCCGCGAGATCGCCGCTGAACACATCCGCTGGGGTCGGCGGATGGCCTACCGCCTGCTCAGGCGCGAGGGCTGGAGCGTGAACCACAAGCGGGTGCAACGGCTCTGGCGGGAGGAAGGCCTGCACCGGCCTACCCCGAGAAAACGCAAGCGGGCCCGTCCTGCGGACGGATCGGTGCGGCGCCACCGGGCTGAGCATCCCCACCAGGTTTGGGCCATGGACTTCCAGTTCGACGCCACCGCCGACGGCCGCAGGCTCAAGTTCCTGAACGTGATCGACGAGCACAGCCGCTTCTGCCTGGCCATTCGAGTGGGCAGGCGCTGCAAGTCCGACAACGGGCCGGAATTCATCGCCCAGGCCCTACGGGACTGGTGCGAGGCCACAGGCACCACCAGCACGGCCTACATCGAGCCTGGATCCCCGTGGGAGAACGGCTTTGCCGAGTCATTCAACGGCCGGTTCAGGGATGAGTTCCTCAATACCGAGCTGTTCACCACGGCTCCGGAGGCTCAACTCCTGGCTGATCGTTGGCGTTGGGAGTACAACACGTTCAGGCCACACTCGGCGCTCCAGGGGCGTACGCCCCTGGAGACAGCTCAACAGGGAGCTGCCGCATGACCACGACCACCCACTCTCATAAGGCCTGGACCGATACAGGGGGTCACGTCACGCAGAAGGAGTGACCTGCCATCCCTATCGGCGAGCGGATCAGACCTCGTCTCGTGCCAGTGCTCGCAATCCTGCCCCGGCGGCAGAGGCAGTGGTGTGTGTTCAGGTGGGCTCCAGCAACCGCTAATCCGTGCGTCTCACATCGGTTTAGGGACTGACGGTTGCGATGATCGGCGAATTGGGAGAAGAACCCAGAAGCAGGTTCACATTGCCACCATTCGGGATGTTCATCGCTGCCCACTCACCTGCAGAGTTCACTGTCAAGAACGGTGCACTACCGGGGATGGACGATAACGGAATGACCGCATTCGGGTTCATCGCCGGGTCCGACGTACCGAAATTCTGGTACGAGATGGTCATGCCGGACTGGTAGCCGGTGCCCGCGAAGGACACGGTCCCGCCATTCACCTGAGCCGATTTGGCGGTCACACCGCTCTGCGGCGTCGAGGAGAAATTGGTGACCATGGTGCCCTGCGGGAACCATGCTGCGCAGATGGGTTGAAAAGCCTGATAAGTCATACCCTGCGCCTGCCCGCTCGAGTACGGGGTGAGGATGTTAGGGGTGAGGCCAACGGTGTTCGCGCCGACATTGCAGTCGACAAGGTTGAAATTGTTTTGGTTCGAGCCGTTGGTGCCACCGGTGCCTGAGTAGTTGACGGTGATGTTGACCAGGTTGCTGTATTGGTTTTTGCTTCCAAAGTTCGGGGTGAGGTCGAACCATCCGGCGCCACGGGTGCCCGACGGTGCGCCACCGAAACCGATGGGCGATGGTTGACCATACCCGTTGGCGTTATACCCCCAGAACGACGCCCACACCACGGTTGAGCCGAAGGCCGGAACGGTGAAGTTTTGTTGTACTTTGTTGGTGGAGCCTTCCTTGCTCCAGCACGCAGGGGTTTGGGCGGCTGCCGAGAATGATGTCGAGAGTTGAACTGCCTCGGGTAGTCCGTTGGCGATGGTCACGGAGCCGGTTTGAGCGGTATCGGAGTAATTGCCGATGACGATCGGGATGATGCTCCCTATGGAAGGTCCGTTGCCGACACACGCGTTCTGCGATGTGCTCCAGGTATTCCAGCCCTGCACGGGCGCAGGCTCAGAGGCGCGAGCTGCCGGTGCCAGGGCAAGACCAGAGACAGCAACGGACAGGGTAACGAACAACGACTTCATGACGTCGTCCGCAAAGGTAGCCTTCAATTGTAGTCCATCTGCCTCATTGGCGCTTGCAACAGGTGGGCGCAGGTCATCCCTGGCCAAACTCTGTCTAGATTTTTTTTGACTATACGGGATCTGTCGCTGGGCGGGTTTCGATCCGGCTTGCGCTTGTTGATTAGAGTCATGCCGCCACCAAGGCTGTGAACCTTAATCTGAACGACGAGGATCACTTCCTCTGGAGAGAGTTTTGTGGCTTGCCGATTGATGCGCTTGACCCCAAGGGGGACTGGTTGATGTTTCTAATGGGAGGATTGCAGGGCTTGAGTAATTAATTTGGCCCAAGGCAAGGCGCCGCGAGGATGTCATTGCAACTCCTCAGGTATGCAAAATACGACATTGCATGAGGCATCGCAGGGCTGGCTGGTTGGCATTGTGATGCACCTGATCCGATTCCGCATGCTTCTTGCATATGCTTCCCCATCCTGCGGCCAGGTACTGGCAGCGTCAAAAAGATGCGGCCAGCCACTGCAGGCGTGTCTATGCTGAGACAGCCCTTCAATCCGTGGCTTGTCATCTACCGTCCTTGCTTCTTCTTCTCACGGGAGGAGAGTCTTCCTCGCGTCCATGTCAGTCATCCTGATGGTGAGGCGAAGTTCTGGCTCAGTCCAACCGTTCAACTGGCTCGAAACATCGGGCTAAGCTCAGCGAGGAACAAAGACGCAGAGCGCTTGCTCGAGACACGTCAACTGGAGATCATCCATGGCTGGAGCAACGCTTTTGCGGCCGAGGTGGTAAATATCTCTGGGCATTGTGTCTGGGTGCTTGTCAACGATGCAGAGCTGGCGCTTTCCTATTCTGAATTTCCCTGGTTTAAAGAAGCAACTATCCAGTAGATCCTTGAAGTGCTGCGTCTGACCTCCGACCATCTTTTCTGGCCGGATCTTGGTGTTGACCTGTCTGTCGCGTCGATACGCCATCCGGAAAGGTTTCCGCTCAGGAGCGGAGAGCAATTCACAACCCTGCCATGCATCTGACTCGTCTCTTCCAATGCAGTGAGCCCACGGAGACTCGGCACCAGCAGCTCTGTGCGGGCCGGTGGTGGCCAGCGTTAGACTGTCGAGAAACTACGGCGCTGACGGGGGCTAATGAAATGACACGATTGCAAGCAAGCGAAGCCAATGGATGGCTTCTTCGGTTGCCTCTCCAGGATGCTCGCGTGGCTGCTGTTGAGCTAATCGTTGGTGCGGATGGAGTCGATGTTGCGGATGACAATGTCGACGTCGACATCGTGATGGCTGATGGGTCCGTCCATCATCGGGTCTTCATGACACCGCAGAACGCTTCAACCCTTCTTGCCAAGTGGCGCACGACTGGGGAGTGTGGCCACGGTGCATTCCTTGCTGTTGATGATGCAGTACTGCTTCCCAATCTCTCCGAGCACGCGATTATTGCCGCGGTGACAGCAATGCTGGAAGAGGGCGAGTTTGAAGAGTGAGCCCGGGTCTGTTGGAGCCCTTGTACCCACTATGAGCTTGGCCTTTGGCTCTGGTTCCATCCACCGAAGCAGCATGACCCCACCCTCCTCCGCGAAATCCTCCAACGCAGCGGCGAGCATCTGCTGCTGGTGGCCCTGTCGGTGGCGCTGGCGTTGGCGATCGCATTGGGCCTGGGGGTGGTGATCCGGGAACGGCCGCGGTGGGCCCGGTTGGCGCTCGGAGCCGCCAGCGCGGTGCAGACCATCCCCAGCCTGGCGATCTTCGGGCTGTTGCTCACGGTGCCGCTGCTGGGGGGGATCGGGCCCACGCCGGCGGTGGTGGCCCTCACCCTCTATGCCCTGTTGCCGTTGTTGCGCGGCTTGATCACGGGGCTGCGGCAGGTGCCGCCGGGATTGCTGGAGGCCGGGCGCGCCCTCGGGCTGCGGCCCCGCCAGGTGCTGTGGCATCTGCAGCTGCCCCTAGCCCTGCCGAGCCTGATGGCGGGATTGCGGGTTGCCACGGTCACCGCCGTGGGGGTGGCCACGATCGCGGCGGCGATCGGTGCCGGCGGGCTGGGGGTGTTCATCTTTCGCGGCATCGCCACCGTGAACAACACGCTGTTGCTGGCCGGTGCCCTGCCGGCGGCGGCGATCGCGCTGGCGGCCGATGCCGCGCTCGGGGCTCTGGAGACGCGTTGGCAGGTGGGGGCTGCGCCGCGGCGGCGCTTCCGGCTCCGGTGGGCCTCCGGGGCGGCGGTGGTTGCGGCTGCCCTGTTGGCGGCCCTGTTCGTGGCCCTGCCGTTGCGGCCCAGCGGACCCGGGGCCGCAGACACCGTGGTGATCGGCGCCAAGGGGTTCACCGAGCAGCAGATCCTCGGCGAATGGCTGGCCCAGGAGATCGAGGCCCACACGGATCTGCAGGTGCGGCGCGAATTCAGCCTCGGCAGCACCTCCCTCCTCCACCAGGCCCTGCGCAGCGGCCGCCTCGACGGCTACGTGGAATACACCGGCACCGCCTGGACCGCCATCCTCGGCCAGCCGCCCCTGCCGCCGCAGCAGCGCCAGGAGCTGTGGCGCCGCAGCCAGCGCCTCTACCGCGACCGCTTCGATCTGCGCCTGTTTCCCTCCCTCGGCTTTGAGAACACCTTCGCCCTGCTCGTGCGCCGCGCCGATGCCGATCGTCTCGGCCTGCGACGCATCAGCGACCTGGAGCGTGCGCCCCGCCACTGGCGCGCCGGCTTCGGCTACGAGTTCCTCAACCGGCCCGACGGCTTCCCCGGCCTCGCCAGCCGCTACGGGCTGCGATTCACCACCCCGCCCCTCGCAATGGACCTGGGCCTCACCTACCGCGCCCTCGCCGATCGCCAGGTGGATCTGATCGCCGGCGACAGCACCAACGGCCTGATCGCCTCCCTCCAGCTCCAGCGCCTCGACGACGACCGCGCCTACTTCCCCCCCTACGACGCCGTGCCGGTGTTCCGCGCCGCCACGTTGCGCCGCCATCCCGAACTGGTGCCCCTGCTCAACGGGCTCGCCGGCCGCCTTTCGCTGCCCACCATGCAGCGCCTCAACGCCGCGGTCGACCTGCAGCGCCAGTCGCCCGCGCTGGTGGTGCAGCGCTGGCGCCAGGGGCTGGCGCTCAACGACCGCTGAGCCTGCTCTTCCGGTGGTCCGGCAGCCAAAGGCTGACGGCGCCCATGGGTTGCTTTGCCATACGGTCTGAATACCGTTTGTCAGACACCTCCTGGTGTGGTCCTTGGCTCTGCCAGCGTCTGCTTGCGCGGAGTTGACCATCACAAGCACGGGTGGAGGGCCCATCGGCTGGGCCAGGAATGGTGATCGAGGAATCCTGCTTGCCGCCCTGGCTCACCATCTGCAACGGTGAGGCTGAAGATCCGCAGGCGATGACATGGGGACTGCGACTCCAAGACGCCTGCGGCCAATAGAGCCAAGACGCCTTTCTTGTGTCTTCTCTGCTACATAGCCATGGTGGATAGAGAAAGCGAGAGTGAGGCGGGCTCTCAATCATGAAGCTAATCGTAAGAAGCGCGTGGTGGTGTGGGTAGATGCCGTCTTCATGAAGCCGCTGTCGCATGGTGGAGCCATGCAGAACGCCCTAACCATTCATGTCACAGCTTTACTCATCTAGTCCCCACGCCGGCAACGCGCTGATCAAGCTGCCCTCGGGCAAGCCCCACAAGCGGAGCCACGCTAAAGGCAAGAAGGAAAAGACGAAGACGAAGACGAAGGCGAAAGTGAACCATGGTGGCCAGCTCCTCACGCCCACGACCGACAACGACTCCGGCTTTGATCGTTATTATCCTGGGCCAATCCTTGACGATTTCAGTGAGGTGAGTGAGGGGCGCCCTCCCAAGCTGGATCGCCGCCTCTATGAAAACGAATTGATTCGGCTGCAGGTGGAGCTGGTCAAAATGCAGTACTGGATCAAGCATGTCGGCTACCGGCTGATCCTGTTGTTTGAGGGCCGCGATGCTGCCGGTAAGGGTGGCACAATCAAGCGCATCACCGAACCCCTCAACCCGCGAGGATGCACGGTGGTTGCGTTGGGTACCCCTTCAGACCAGCAGAAAACCCAGTGGTATTTTCAGCGTTATGTTGAGAATTTTCCCTCCGCCGGAGAGATCGTCCTGTTCGACCGCAGTTGGTACAACCGTGCCGGTGTGGAAAGGGTGATGGGGTTCTGCAGCGAACAGCAGGTGCAGGAGTTCATGCTCTCCTGTCCTGAGTTTGAGCGCATGTTGGTGCGCAGTGGCATCACGCTCATCAAGTACTGGTTTTCCGTCAGTGATGACGAACAGGAGGCCCGCTTCCGATCACGATTGGATGATCCAGCCCGGCGCTGGAAACTGAGCCCGATGGACCTGGAGTCACGCGACCGCTGGGTTGAATTCTCGCGTGCCAAGGATGAGATGTTTGCCCACACCAACATCCCCGAAGCTCCCTGGTTCACTGTGGAGGCCAATGACAAACGCAGGGCTCGCCTCAACTGCATTCGTCACCTCCTCAGCAAGGTTCCCTACGAGGACATGACTCCGGAGCCCATTGAACTGCCTCCTCGCAAGAGCAGCGGTGATTACTGCAGACCTCCCCGCAACGAACAGTTCTTTGTCCCCAACGCCTATCCCTGAGCCATTGCCTGCGAGAGGAGCCTCATCCCATGGAACGCTTCTTTCTGGAGCTCGATCCGCCCGAGGAGGCGATGCGCAGCTGGCCCCATGTTGTGGTGGTGGGCGGCGGCTTCGCCGGTCTTCGGATCTGCCACGCTCTGGCGCGCCAGAGCGTGCGTGTGACCCTGATCGATAAGCGCAACTTCAACCTGTTCCAGCCACTGCTGTATCAGGTGGCCTCCGGGCTCGTGTCCGAGGCGGATGTGGCGTCGCCGCTGCGGCAAATGGTGGGCAACGCACCCAACATCCAGATCCTGCTTGGTGAGGTGGTCGCCATCGACGCCACAGCCAGATCGGTGCTGCTCAATGGGCAGCATCTGGCCTACGACCAGCTGATCCTGGCCACAGGGTCGGGCAGCACCTACTTCGGCCGCGAGGAATGGCGCTCCCTGGCGCCTCCGATGAAGATCCTTGAGCACGCCGATGAAATCCGGCGCCGGCTGCTGATGGCCCTCGAGGAGGCGGAGCAGACCCCTGATCCCCAGCAGCGGGCCTTTCTGCAGAGCGTGGTGGTGGTGGGAGCCGGACCGGCGGGCTGCGAGCTGGCCGGTTCACTGGTCGAGCTGATTCACAGGTCTGTGCGGCGCGATTTCAAGCAGCTGCGCACGGAGGATTGCCGAGTGATCCTGGTCGATCTTGTCGACCGGGTGCTGCCCACCATGGCGCCACCGCTCTCCGCCGCCGCCGCCGCTCACCTGCAGGCCGCCGGCGTGGAGCTGAAGCTCGGCCTCAAGGTGGAGGAGATCACGGCAGGGCGCGTACGTCTCAGTGGCGCCGAAGGGCCCACTGAGCTCCAGGCCGCCACAATCTGCTGGACCGCTGGCGTGCGGGCCTCCAGGCTGGGGCGTCAGCTGGCTGAACAGACAGGCTGCGCAGTCGATCGCAGCGGCCGCCTGGTGGTGGAGCCTGATTTCTCAATTGCCGGACATCCGGAAATCCGTGCCGTCGGCGATCTGTGCTCCTACAGCCATACCTCTGATGGCACTCCGCTCCCGGGCATGGCCGGGCCAGCGGTGCAGGCCGGTGCCTGGGTCGCCCGCGACATCCTTGGCCGTCTCCGCGGTGAAACCACGCCACCCTTTCGCTGGCTGGATCTGGGCAGCATGGCGGTGATCGGCCCGTGGTTTGCGGTGGCTGATCTGCGCGGACTGCACATCACCGGTTTGGCGGGCTGGGTGGTGTGGGCCCTGGCCCATCTGGCCTTCATCCCCGACACCGAAAATCGCATCGCGCTGTTCAGCAAATGGATGTGGCAGATCGCCACCCGTCAGCGCACGGCGCTCTTGATCACCGGCCGGCCGGATCAGCACCTCGGCGTTGATGTGGGGTTGTTCCGCGCACCCCGCTGTGACATCGCAGATCAGCCTCGCAGCCCGCACTGAGAGGGATCGCAATCAACCAGTCAAGCCTGACCACTCACGCCATTCTCCAGGTTGTCAATGCCGGCTGAACAATGGTTTGTGGAGTGGACCAGGCTGCCATGGCTACTCCTGGTGGTGCTTTCCTGATCAGGGCAATGCAAACGAGCATTTCCCGCTGTTCGGATATGCGCTTGGTGGGTATGGTGTGTTCGGGCCCCGTGGAGATGGTGGAGTCCGTTTGTCCAACGATGGGCCTGGCTGCTTCCGGGGCACCGAAATCGTTGTTTTCTCCAGTGATGGAGACCCATCCGTAGTGCCTGCGCCGCTTCCCCTTCTCGGTGCCGTAGCCGCACTTCGATGGAGCCGCCGCCTGAGGATACGGCTGAGGTACCAAGGATCCAGCTCCGGCCACTTCACCTCCCCTCAAACAAAACAACGCTCCACAAACGGCGAAGTCATCGCCCGCAACAGGCTGCTGTAGCCGATCTGGAACCGCTGTTCATCGCCCACCGCCAGCGCCATCCCCGCACCGCTCACGATCAGGTGATCGCTGGAGGCCCCTTCGATCGTGAGGCCGGCGGCGCTGAGGCTGGCGGGATCGGCATCCTGTTCGCCGAGGCTGAGGATGGCGCGCTGGGTTCGCTGGCTCGGCGCGGTCAGGGTCTGTTCGGCGGCCAGGGTGGCTTCCCCATCCAGCGGCGGGCCTGGGGCAGCGGGCCGGTGGTCGAAGCTTGTGCGTTGGCGGGTTCCCCAGGGCCGCCTCGGTTTCTGCTTGCTTTCGATCACCTCCGCCACCAGGGTGATGGCATCGGTGTGCAGGCCCGGGATCGGTGAGCGGCTGAGCGGTTCGCGGCCGAGCAGCAGGGCCTCCCCGAGGCGGAGGTGGTTGATGCGGCCCGGCGTTCCGCCGCCGGCCAGCCAGGTCAGATTGGCGGAGTTGCCGCCGGAGCACCAGGGCAGCTGGATGCCGAAGCGGGCCTCCTGCGCGTTGGTGAGGGCCGAGAGCAGGGCCATGTTCGAGGCGTCGGGAGCCACGCCGTGCTGGCAGCCCAGATTGGTGGCCAGGCCCAGGAGCTGCAGGTTCGGCATCCCCAGGGTGAGCTGCACCACCGCCTCCAGGTCCTCCGGCAGGATCCCCTCGCGCAGGTCGCCGAGCTCCACCATCAGCAGCACGCCATGGCGCACGCCCTGCGCCTGCGCCGCGGCGGCCAGGGCCCGCAGCACCACCGGCTCGCTGTTGCAGCTGATCGCCGCGTGCGCCACCACCCGCGCCACCTCCTGCAGCATCGGCGAGCGCACCATCAGCAACGGCACCGCCACCGAGGAGCGGTGCAGGGCTTCGATGGTGGCGATCCGCGATTCGCCGATCGTGGGCACGCCGGCGGCGATCCAGGTGGCCACGATTTCCGGCGATCCCAGGGTGGCCTTGCTCACCCCGGTCACGGCGATGCCTGAGCGGCCGAGCCGATCCACCAGGGTGCGGGCGTTGTGATGCAGGCGGGTGAGATCGATCTCCAGCCGCGGTGCCCTCAAGCGACCCCGCAGGACTGGGGATGCAGCTGCGGGAAGGCCCGCAGCACCATCGCTACCAGCGACTGCGGTGAACAGCGCACCGCATCGGTGACGGGCAGCTGGAGTTCGCTCTGATGGCGCAGGATCGCGGTATCAAGCTGCGCATCATCGAGGCCCTCATGGTTGAGGGTGAGGCCGATCACGCGGGTGAGCGCGAACGCCTCGATCAGGCGGATTTCATCGGCCGGCGTGGGCATCGGCAGAAACGGGAAGTCGCTCAGGGTCTGCCGCGCCGGGGCGTGCTGCAACACCACCGCCTGGGGACGGGCGCCCCGCAGGATGAAGCCTGAGGAGAGGTAGGCGGGGTGGCTGAGGGCGCCTTGGCCTTCGATCACGATCACCGCAGGCCTCTCGCAGCGGTAGGCCTGCACCACGGCCGCCTCCACCTCACCAGAGCAGTACTGGGATGGGATCGCATCGAGGGGGATGCCGTAGCGGCCGCCCTGGATCAGGCCCGTCTGGCCGGTGCTCACCAGCACACTGCGAATGCCGGCGGCATTGAGGGCCTGCACGAGCAGGGTGGCGGTGGTGCGTTTGCCGATCGCCCCATCGGTGCCGAGCACGGCGATGCGCAGGCAATCCACCGTCGTGATCGAGCCATCAAACAGGCGCAGATCCTTCAGCGCCGGTGGGCGCCGCACATCGCGGATCGACACCCGGTGGCGCAGGGCGGTACGCACGAATTCCGGTTCGTCGTTGAGGTACTCGCGCATGCCGCTCACCAGGTGCAGGCCTTCGGCCAGGGCGGCGAGCAGCACGCGGCGATCGCGTTCGCTGTAGAGCCCATCGGCGGGGGCCATGCCATAGATCAAGGTGTGGGGTTTGGCCCCCGGCAGGCGCAACGCCGCCTTCAGATCGGCCACGATCGGGATGCCTTGCACGACGCCATCAAGCACCCAGCCGGCGTCAAGGCCAGCGCACTGGCTGTCGATCACGGCCTTGATGGCAAACGTTTCGGAATGGCGAATCAGGCCATGGGCGGTTTTGCCATCGAGACCGGCGAAGTTTTGCTCACAGTAAATAATGGCGCCCGGCAACTCTTGCGGGGAGAGAGGGAGTGAGAGGGCTGCTGGCTGGAGAACGGAGGCTTGGGAGGAGATTGTCAATAGGTGCCATTCCCTACTCGCGCGTGTCCATGAACGAAATCACGGGCGCGAATGTGCAGGGCACAGGAGCGGCCGCTGGATGGGAAGGTTGCTGTGATTCTAGGAGGATATTCTGGCGGTTGCGGTTGGCATTGCCGCGCAGGGTTCGGGCGGATCACGCCAAAAATTGTCCTGAATTCCGGTTGGCTGCCTGATTGGCCCTGCGGCGGCGCGGCGCACGCCTGGGTAGAGCCTTGCGCACGGGAGGGAACAAGCGTACGGGGATGTGGGGCTGCGTCCTCCCTCGCCATGCCTGGTGAGCCCGTTGCTGCCGATCCCGATTGCGAGAGAAAGCTCGCCAGGATCGAGAGGAGTATCGCTATCAGCGAGCAGAGGATTCAAAACAGCGAGAGGCGCACGCGGCAGATCGAGAGCGACACCGAGCAGATCAGGGCAGAAACCCAGCGGCTGAGGCGACTGAACGCCAAAGGCAGGCAACGGCTCTCTCACATCGACGCGCTCTGCTTTCCGGATGGCATCAGCTCGACCCCAGCCCCGCCAATCGCGATCGATTCCGAGCCTTTCTCTCGCTGATGGTCGAGGCCACCGGTGATGGAGGCTGACGAAATCCCGCTGTGGTTACACCAGTCCGCCCTCGTTGCGCCCATCCAGCACCGCCACGCAGCGCCCGCAGAGTGTGGGGTGATGAGCGTGGCTGCCGATGTCGTCTTCGTAGTGCCAGCAGCGCTCGCACTTGGCGCCGTCGGCGCGGGCCACCCTCAGGCCGACGCCGTCGCCCTCCTCGCTCGAGGACGCCAGCAGCTCCCTTGGGACCACGCCTCCGATCGACAGTCCTGACACCAGCAGCCAGTCGGCCAGGTTGTCGACGTTCGGGTGCGGGCTGGCCGCCAGCACCGCCAGCAGATTCTCCATCGCACGCCCCCCGTCCTGGCTGGCGTCGATCTCGATCTGAACGTGCGCTTCCAGGGAAGCGCCGAGCTGCCCTTCGCTGCGGCATCCCTCCAGCAGGCGATTCAGCCGTGGCCGCAGCGTGTCGCGCACATCCTTGATCGCCGTCGCCTCCGCAACGCTCAGGGCCGCCTTCCACTCCGCCGGAGCCTCCGGCCAGCCCCGCTCGAACACCGAGCGCTCGGCCACCGCATAGGGCAGGTTCTGCCAGATGTCTTCGGCCATGTGGCACAGCACCGGCGCAATCAGACCCGCCAGGCGCTCCACCACCAGGCTCAGCACCGTCTGGCAGCTGCGACGGCGGAAGTCGGCGGCGCCGCTTACATACAGCCGGTCTTTGGCGATGTCGAAATAGAAATTCGACAGATCCACCACGCAGTAGTTCTGCAGCGCCTGGAAGAAGCGGTAGAATTCAAAGCGCTCGAAGTCGGCGCTCACCGTTTCGATCAGCTCGGCGGTGCGGCTCAGCATCCAGCGATCCAGCAGCGGCAACTCGGCGATCGGCACCGCATCGCCCCCCTCGCCCCTGGGGAGCGGGTTGAAGTCGTGCAGGTTGCCCAGCAGGTAGCGGGCCGTGTTGCGCACCTTGCGGTACACATCCGCCAGCTGCTTCACAATCCCCGGCCCCAACGGCACATCGGCCGAATAATCCACCGAGCTCACCCACAGCCGCAGCACATCGGCCCCGTAGGCCGGCTCCTGCTTCTCGTTTTTGCCGCCCTCCACCAGCACCGCCGGGTCCACCACATTGCCCAGCGATTTGCTCATCTTGCGGCCCTTCTCATCCAGCGTGAAGCCATGCGTCAGCACCCGCCTGTAGGGCGCCTGGCCATTCACCGCCACCGAGGTGAGCAGGCTGCTCTGGAACCAGCCGCGGTGTTGGTCGCTGCCCTCCAGATACAGATCCGCCGGGTACTCCAGCCCCTCGGCGTGGGCCGTGCCCGCCGCCAGGCCGCCCAGAACGCCCGCCCACGACGAGCCCGAATCGAACCACACATCCATCGTGTCGGTGCCCTTGCGCCACTGGGCCGCCTCGCCGGCGCGGGACGGGGGCAGCAGCTCCGCCTCGTCGCGCTCCCACCACCCATCGGAGCCGTGCTCGGAGATCAGCGCCTGCACATGGGCAAGGCTCTCGCCATCGAGCAGCACCTCGCCGCTTTCGCGGTGATAAAACACCGGAATCGGCACGCCCCAGGTGCGCTGGCGCGAGATGCACCAGTCGCCCCGCTCGCGCACCATCGCCTCGATGCGGTTGCGGCCGCTGCCCGGCAGCCACTCCACCGCCGCGATCGCCGCCAGCGCCTCGGCCCGGAAGCCCTCCACCGAGGCGAACCACTGCTCGGTGGCGCGGAAGATCGTCGGTTTCTTGGTGCGCCAGTCGTAGGGATAGCGGTGCTCGTAGCGCTGCTCCGCCAGCAGGGCGCCCGCCTCCTTCAATGCGGCGATGATCGCGGGATTGGCGTCCTTGAGCACGTTCAGCCCCGCGAACGGGCCCGCCTCGGCGGTGAGCGTGCCGGCCTCATCCACCGGGCACAGCACCGCCAGGCCGTATTTGCGGCCGGTGGCGAAGTCGTCGACGCCGTGGCCCGGGGCGGTGTGCACCAGGCCGGTGCCCGATTCGGTGGTGATGTAGTCGCCGCCGAGCACCACCGGCGCCGTGCGGGCAAAGAGCGGATGGCGATACAGGATCCCCTCCAGCTCCTCGCCCTTCACCGTCAGCACCGGCTCGAGCGCCACGCCCAGGCTGCCGGCCAGGCTCTCCACCAGCTCCGCCGCCACCACCAGCGAGCCGGCGCCGTCGCCGCGGCGGCAGATCGCGTAGTCGAGCTCCCCGTTCACCGACACCGCCAGGTTGGCGGGCCGGGTCCAGGGGGTGGTGGTCCAGATCGCCACCGCCAGCCCCTCGCCGGCGCCGTTGAGCTTCGCCGCCAGCGCCGCCGGCAGCTGCTCCACCGGGAACGCCACGTACACACTCGGGCTGGTGTGGCCGTCTGGATACTCGAGCTCGGCCTCCGCCAGCGCCGTGCGGGAGCTGGGGCTCCAGTGCACCGGCTTCAGGCCCCGGTAGATGTGGCCCGCCAGCACCATGCGGCCGAATACCGCGATCTGGGCCGCTTCGTAGGACCTGTTGAGGGTGAGGTAGGGCCTCTCCCAGTCGCCCCAGATGCCCCAGCGGCGGAAGCCCGCCTTCTGGATCTCCACCTGCTCCAGCGCATAGGCGTGGGCGCGGCGGCGCAGTTCGATCGGCGTGAGCGTGCGGCGCTCCTCGCTGCTCAGCCCCTGCAGCACCTTCAGCTCGATCGGCAGGCCGTGGCAGTCCCAGCCGGGCACGAACCGGGCCTTGCGGCCCTGGAGCAGCGCGTGCTTGTTGAGGATGTCCTTGAGGATCTTGTTGAGGGCGTGGCCCACGTGCAGGGCGCCGTTGGCATACGGCGGCCCGTCGTGCAGGGTGAAGGCCGGGCCGGGGTTGTCGCGGCTGAGGCGCTCGTAGAGGCCCAGCTCCTGCCACAGGGCCTGCAGCTCGGGTTCGCGCACGCGCGCGTTGGCCCGCATCGCAAACGGGGTCTGCAGCAGGTTGAGGGTGTCCTTGTAGGACACGCCGGAGGAAGCGATCGATGCGCCGGCGGCGGAGCTCTGGGACGGGACGCTGGCGGACACTTCGCCTCGCAACGGGGGGCAGAGCTGGGATTATCCCGCTTCGTCCGGGGCTGCGGTCTCTGGGGTCTCGGTGGGTTCGAGGGGCGCCTCGGCCTCCCCCGCCTCCGGCTCGGCCGCGGCGAGCTGGGCGTCGATCGCCGCGAAGCCATCCACCACCCGCACATCCGTAGCTTGTGCGCCCTCCGCGCCCTCCGTGGCCTCTGCGGTGGCTTCCGGCTCGGCTCCCGGCTCGGTTGCCGCCACCGGCTCAGGGCGCACCCAGCGCTTGCCGCCGCGGCGCGACCGGCCACCGGCCCCCCGGCCCGCGCCCGCGCCGCCCACTGCCCCGCCCAGGCCACCGAGCGCGCTGCCCAGGCCACCAAGAGCCCCGCCGGCCACCCCCAGCAGCCCCGCCAGCGAGGCACCCAGCTGCCCCAGGCCGCTGCGCCAGCGCTCGCCGGAGCCGAGCCGCTGACGTTCCTCGGGTGTCAGCTGCCGCCAGCGCCCCAGCCCCACCTCGCCGCCGAGGCGGCCGATCAGCAGACCGCCGCAGAGCACCGCCAGCATCGGGGCGCCGGTGAGCCGCTCGGCGCTGGTCACCAGCACCAGGCCGAGCAGCAGCACCACCGCTCCCCAGGCGGCATCGCGGGGGCGGCTGAGCTCGCTCACCAGCACCGGCAGGAGCAGGACGGCCACCCCCACCACCAGGGCCAGAGTGCCTCCGATGGTGGCGAGCATCAGGTCGGTCGCGGCTGGCACCATTCTGATCGCCGCCGCCGGCCTGCCTACAGTGCAGCCCTGCCCACCTGGCGGAATTGGTAGACGCGCTGGGTTTAGGTTCCAGTGGCTTCGGCTGTGGGGGTTCAAGTCCCCCGGTGGGCATGGCGAAACGGGATCCGGGGCATCCGCGGCAGCACCGGCGAGGCGGGTCCGCTGGCCGCAAACCCATAGCCGGTTCGATTTCATTGCTTCCATTCCTGGTTGATCTGGCGCGATTGCAACAGGATCGGCGCTTGTCTTGGCCCCGCTTCGCCCGGTTCCTGTCCATCACCTGACAGGTCATTGTTCACGGCCTGACAGGATTAATTTCACGATGCTGGATAGGATTTCCCCACCCGGGAAGCCTGTGATGGTCAGCCTCGAGGAGCTCTCCGCCCTCGATCTCCAGATCTGGTTGCGCTCCGGCTCCCTCGCGGCCCGGGCCGCCTGCTGCAACCAGAGCACCATTTGCCGGCGCGTCGATCGCACCCTGCGGAGCTTCGCGGTGCAGCTGCGCCGCAGCGCCGGCGAATGGTTCCTGCGCGGTGATCTGGAGCTGCTTGCCATGGAGCGGGAGCTGCATCAGCTGGCCCGCCTGAACGGGTACGAAGCGCTGCGGCTGGAGGTGTCGCCACTGATCGGTCCGTTGCTTGGGCCTGCCCCGGCCGGCTGGCGCCTCGGCCGCGGCGACATCCTCGGCCTGGTGCGCCCGCTGCAGCTGCTGCGGGAGCGGGTCATCGATGCCTGGCTGATCGACAACACCGTCGACCTGCCGCCCGCGGATGATCCCGAGATCGCCCGCTTCGACCTGTTCCGCTATCCGCTCTGGCTCGCCGCGGTGGAAGGGCATCCGCTGGCCGGCGCATCCGCCCTCTCCCTCAGCGACCTGCGCCGCTTCCCCGTTCCTCAGACGCCCCTGCCCCTGTTCCCCAACACCGGCCGCCACTTCGCCACCCTGGGGCTCGCCGGTCCGGCCCTGCGCTCTCGCCGCTACGACCCGGGCGACTGGGAGGGGCGCACCGCCGATGGCGTCACCCTCACCTTCGGCACCCCCTTCAACCTGGCCCAGCACCCGCGGCTGCTCCGGCTCGACAGCGACCCCCTGCTGATCAACGGCGTATCGCTGGTGGTGCGCCGCGATCGCTGCGAGCAGCGGCCGCTGCAGGAGCTGCGCCGCGAGCTCCAGCTCCGCCTGCAGCAGCTGCAGCCGCGCCTGCTCGATCTGGAGGCCCTCCCCTGAGGGGCCGAGAGCGAGGCACGGCCCACGGGCTGGCCTGCGTACATTGGGCCCCGCCGGGGGCAAACTGCCGCTCCGGCTGCTGTCGCCGCCGCTGTCGTTGTCGCCGTCGATGTCGCTGACGCTCTCGCCCGCCGCCGCGCCATCGCGCAGCCCCCTCGCCCGTGGTGCGGCGCCGGTTCAAAGTGTGCCGAAGCGCTACCTCGATCCCCCCGCCGCCTGGAATCCCACCGTGGCGCTGTTCCTCGGTGGCTATCTGCTGGCCGGGCTCACGATCTACGGCTGGTTCGCCGCCGGCTGGCCGCTGCCGGTGTTGCTCGCCCTCGGCTTCCTCGCCCTGCACCTGGAGGGCACCGTGATCCACGATGCCTGCCACAACGCCGCCCACCCCAACCGCTTCTGCAATGCGGTGATGGGCCATGGCGCCGCCTTGCTGCTCGGCTTCAGCTTTCCGGTGTTCACGCGCGTGCATCTGCAGCACCACGCCCACGTGAATGATCCGCGCCACGATCCTGATCACATCGTGAGCACCTTCGGGCCGCTCTGGCTGATCGCGCCACGCTTTTTCTATCACGAGGTGTTCTTCTTCCGGCGCCGCCTCTGGCGGCGCTGGGAGCTGCTGGAGTGGGGCATCGCCCGCGGAGTGTTTGTGGCGATCGTGTTGATCGCCGCCCATTTCGATGCGTTGCCGTTCATCTTCAACTGCTGGTTTGCCCCGGCTTTGATGGTGGGCGTCACCCTTGGCCTGTTCTTCGATTACCTGCCGCATCGTCCCTTCCAATCGCGCAATCGCTGGCACAACGCGCGCGTCTATCCCGGGCGGCTGATGAACTGGCTGATCATGGGCCAGAACTATCACCTGGTGCACCATCTCTGGCCCTCCATTCCCTGGTTCCAGTACCAGGGCGCCTATCACGCCACCCGCCACATCCTCGATGCCAAGGGCTCTCCGCAGCGTCTCGGCACCTTCGAGAGCCGCCACGATCTCCTCAATTTCCTCTACGACATCTTCCTGGGCGTGCGCAGCCACAAGCGCCGCCGCAGCCGCCTGCGCCCCCTGGCGGCCCTGATGCCGAGCCGCCACGCGCGGCGGCGGGTGCTGGAGCTGCTGCACCGCACCGCCGTTTCCCCCAGCCGCTGAGCCGCCGGCGCGCGGGCTCAGCGCCGCTTCATTCGCCCAGAATCCGGGGGACCCGGAAGAAATCGCCCTCCCGCTGCGGCGCCAGGTCGAGCAGTTCCTCCCTCACCGGCGTGGGCTCCACCTGATCGGAGCGGGTCACATTCACCACCTCCACCGCGCGGGTGGTGGGGGGCACGCCCTCGGTGTCCACCTGCTCGAGGTGGGCCACGTACTCGAGAATCCGCTCCAGCTGGCCGGTGTAGGTGGCGATCCGCTCCTCCGGCAGCTCAAGCCGCGCCAGCCTCGCCACCTTGCGCACGTCCTCGGCGGTGATGCGGGTCATGGGGGTCTGCAGGCACAGGGGCGAGATTACGGCCTGATCCGGGGCCGGCGGGGCCTGGGGCTCACTCCGCCAGGAAGCGCTCCAGGTCGGCGGCCAGGGCCGTGGCTGCCAGATCGAGGAAGCGCGAGCCGTGCTCCGCCTGCGCCAGATAGGGATCCGAGCCCATGCGGCCATCGGGATGGCGGCGGCGGAAATCCTCAGGCCCATGGATCGGCCCGGCCGGGGCGGGATCCTCCAGCGGCCGGTGCTTCGCCAGCAGACTCGGCTCCAGGTGCAGGGTCACGGCGATCTCGCTGGGGGTGGCGTGGTGGCCCTCCCGCTCGCCGTAGAGGCTGCGGGCCTCCTGCAGCACCGGTCCCGCCATGAACCAGTTGGCCAGCTGGCAGCGCAGTCGCTCGGCCACCGGCAGTCCGCGCGCCGCCACGCTGCCGTGGGCCTGGGCGAAGGCGGCGCGGGCGGTGGCGATGTTGCCGCCGTGGCCGTTGATCACGAAGATTCGCTCAAAACCGTGGCGCGCCAGCGACAGCACCACGTCGTGGAGCACGGCCAACAGGGTGGAGGGCTGCAGGCTCACCGTGCCGGCGAAGCCGAGGTGGTGCTCGGCCATGCCGAAGTTCTGGGCCGGCGTCACGAGCACGCCGGTGCGGCGCCCCACCTCCAGCGCCACCGCCTCGGCGGTGAGGGCGTCGGTGCCGATGGCGCCGGTGGGACCGTGCTGCTCGGTGGACCCCAGCGGCACGATCACGCCCCGGCAGCGCTCCAGGTAGGCCTCCACCTCCGGCCAGCTGCGCAACTGCAGGCGGATCTCCTCAGGCGACGGAAGGGTCATGGTGAGCACGGCGGCTGGGAACGGTCTGCCTAGGATCGCTCCCATCCGGGATCTCCGTGATGCTGCAACGCAAGCTCGACCAGTTCTGTGCCGAGCAGCGACCGGTGTGGGTGTTCCTGCGCGATCAGCAGCGCTGGATCGAGGAGGCGCTGGTGGTGGAGGTGCAGGGGGATCTGGTCACCCTCCGCTACGAGGACGCCGATGAGGAGGAGCTGCACAGCTGGGAGGAGAGCGTGCGGCTCGATTCGATCGGGGCGGTGAGCACCAGGCTGTCGCGCGTCAGCCGCAGCCTCAGTGCTGAGGATGTGGTCACCACCGGCGACTGCCCGGATGCCGAGCGGCTCGGCCAGCCAGGCAGCGGCTGAGCTCAGTGGGCGGTGCCGTTGCCGTCGTAGTCGTCGGTGTCGTAGTAGCCGCCGCGGGTGCCGAAGTAGAGGGTGGCCAGGCAGAACAGCCCGCTCCCCACCAGCAGCACGGTTCCGAGGTTGAAGCTGGCCGGTTCCATGGCGGGCGCTGCGGGGGGCGGTGATCGGTCCGCCCAGTCTGGCGGCTGTCGACCGGTTTGGCGCTCAGCCGCCGCTTTCCAGCTCCGCCGCCAGCCGCTCCACCAGCTCCGCCCAGTCGCCCCGCCGCCGCTGGCGCAGCAGGCGCAGGCTGGGCGGGTACCAGAAGCTGGTCTCGCCCTCCAGGCCCCAGCGCCAGTCGGGGATCGTCTTGAGAAGCAGGCTGGTGGGATGGCCCAGGGCGCCGGCCAGGTGCACCACGGCGCTGTCGGCGCTGATCAGGCGGTCGCAGGCCAGCAGGATCGCCGCGATCTCGAGAAAGTCCCAGCAGTCGTCGATCGCGCTCTGGGCGGCCACGAAGCGATCGCGGAAGGAGCAGACCGCCAGCTGCTCGGCCCCGAAGCCCTTCTGCAGCGACACGAAGCGGGCCTCGCTGCGTTCGGCCAGCACCGCGAAGCTCTCCAGCGGCAGCGAGCGGCCGCGGGCATGGCGCCGCTCGTGCTCGGGATTGCCCTGCCAGTGCAACGCCAGCACGGGCCGCCCCTCCGCCCCCAGCCGCTCCCGCCACGGCTGCACCAGGGCCTCGGGGATCGTCAGGTAGGGCGCTGGCACCAGCAGCTGCCGCGGGCTCACCCCCAGCACTCCGGGCAGGGAGAGCAGCGGCAGCCAGGGCACATCGGCCATGGCCTGCCCCTGCTCCGGCGTCAGCGGTTCGGGGTCGATCCCCGTCGCCCGGATCAGGCCATGCAGGGCGATCGGAGCGCAGAAGTGCACGCGCAGGCCCCGCTCCCGCAGCAGCGGCACGTAGCGCATGAACTGGATCGTGTCGCCGAGCCCCTGCTCGGCCACCAGCAGCAGCCCACTGCCGGCCTGCAGGGGGCCACCCGGCCAGCGCTCGCCGGCCGGCTGCGCGACGAGCAGGCCCAGGTCGCGCCCGCCGCGGAAGCGCCATTCGCTGCCCGCCCAGCCGCGCCCGTAGTCGCCCGTGAGCAGATCGAGCAGCGCCAGGTTGCCGTGGGCGTCGGCGTCGTCGGGCTGCAGCCGGATCGCCGCCTCGAAGCAGGAGCGTGCCGCCGCCAGCTCGCCGCGCTCCTGCAGGGCGCTGCCGAGGTTGAGCTGGGCCGGGGCCAGATCGGGCCGCAGGGCCAGCGCCTGGCGGTAGCAGGCGATCGCCTCCTCCAGGCCATCGTCCCCGGCCGGAGGGGTGGCCTCGAGCAGGGCGTTGCCGAGGTTGAAGCGGGCCTCGGCGAAGGCCGGCCGCCGCTCCAGCGCCTCCCGGAACGCGGCGATCGCGGCGTCCCGCTCGCCCTGTTCGTGCAGGGTCAGCCCGAGGTTGTTGAGGGCCTCCGGAAAGTCGGGCCGCAGCGCCAGGGCGTGGCGCCAGGCCTCGATCGCGCCGGCGGGATCGCCCTGCTCCTGGCGGGCGTTGCCCAGCGCGAAGGCCAGCCCGGCCGGATCCTCCGCCGGTTCGGGATCCCCACCCAGCAGACCCTGCAGCTGGCCGAGAGCGAGGAGGTCATCGCAGAGGCTGTCGAGGAGCTGGTTCCAGTCGCCTGGTGTGGTTTGCCGGCAGAGGCGGAGGGATGGATACCAGGGGGAGGATTCGCCATGGAGGCCCCATCGCCATTCGGGCTGGTGCTTGAGGAGGAGCCAGGTGGGGCATCCGAGTCCACCGGCGAGGTGGGCGAGGGCGGAATCGGAGGTGAGAACGAGGTCGCAGCAGAGAAGGATGGCGGCGATGTCGAGGAAGTCCCAGGTGGGTTCGATGAGTTCCTGGGCGGGGAGGAAGCGATGGCGGAAGGAACAGGAGTGGAGTTGCTCGGCGCCGTGTCCCTTCTGGAGGGAGAGGAAGGAGGCGGGGGTGCGCTGGGCGAGGACCGCGAAGGATTCGAGGGGGAGGGATCGCCCCCGCCCGGCGGAGGTTTCGTGGGCGGGGTTTCCCTGCCAGTGGAGGGCGAGCAGTGGCCTGGGGGCGTGGGCGAGGCGTGAGCGCCAGAGGGCGACGCGCTCGGGCGGCACGTGGATGTAGGGGGCGGTGTGCAGAGGGTTGTCGGGGCTGACGCCGAGGAGTCCCGGCAGGGAGAGGAGGGGGATCCAGGGACCGTGGGAATAGGAGGCGGCCTGCTCGGGGGAGAGGGGATCGGGATCGATGGCGGAGGAGCGGAGGATGCCGTGGAGGTTGGTCTGGGCGCAGAGGCGAACGGGGATGGAGCGCTGGCGGAGGCAGAGGGCGTAGCGCATGAACTGGAGGGTGTCTCCGAGCCCCTGCTCGCAGACGAGGAGGAGGGTTTCGCCGGGCGCCAGCGGGCTGCCGTCCCACACCCGGGTGGGTGGGATGGCGTGCGGAACCACCGGCACGCTGCAGCGTCCGCGCCATTCGTACTCCGCCCAGCCGCGGCGGTAGTCGCCGAGCAGCAGCAGCGCCATGCCGAGGTTGTGGTGGGCATCGCCGTGGTCGCTCCGCAGTGCCAGGGCGCTGCGGAAGCTGTCGAGGGCTGCGGCGTGGGCGCCGGCCTCCATCAGCGTGTTGCCGAGGTTGGAGTAGGCATCGGCGTAGTCGGGTCGCAGGCGGAGGGCCCGGCCGAACTGCTCGATCGATTCCTGCAGGCGGCCCTGCAACTGCAGGCCCACGCCGAGGTTGTTGTGGGCTTCCGCGAAGCCGGGTTGGTGCTGCAGGGCCAGGGCAAAACAGGGTTCGGCGGCGGCGTGATCGCCGAGCTGCTGCAGGGCGGTGCCCAGGTTGCAGAGGATGGCGGGGTCCTCCGGCCGTAGGGCCAGGGCGCGGCGGAAGTCGGCCACGGCGCCCTGGGCATCGCCGAGGGCGAAGCGCGCCTGGCCGAGGCTGTTGCTGATCTCCACCTCCTGCGGCTGCAGCCGCAGGGCCTGCTCCAGGTGGGGCAGGGCGCTCTCCGGCTCGTCGGCGCGCAGCAGGGCCTGGCCGAGCAGGCGCTGCAGCTCCGGCGCGTCGGGCCGCTGCTGCAGCGCACGGCGGTAGCAGGCGATCGCCGCCGGCAGATCGCCGAGCCGTTGCCGGGCGTTGCCGAGATTGAGCAGATAGGGGGCGTGGTCGGGGCGCAGCGCCAGGGCCCGCTGCAGATGGAGCACCGCGTCCGCGGCGTCGTCCAACTGTTGGCGGGCGATGCCCAGGTGGTTGTGGGCCTCCGGATCCTGCGGATCCTCGAGCAGGCGCTGGCGCGCGAACGCCTCCAGCTCCCCCCAGCGGCCCTCCGCACCGAGCCGGGCCGCGACGGCGCTGCGCGGTTCCGGTTCTGGTTCCGCAGGCTCCCGCGGCGAGTCCCGCGCGTCCAGCGCGTCCTCCCCGCCGGCCAGCAGGCTCTGCAGCTGGCGCAGGGCCAGGAATTCCTCGCTGACGCGCCCCAGCAGCCCGTCCCAGTCGCCCGGGGCGACCTGGCGCCAGAGGCGCAGGCAGGGGTACCAGAAGCTGCTGTCGCCCCGCAGCCCCCAGCGCCATTCGGGCTGATGGGGCAGCAGCAGCCAGGTGGGGCAGCCGAGCCCGCCGGCGAGGTGGGCCAGGGCGGTGTCGGAGCTGAGAACGAGGTCGCAGCAGAGCAGGATGGCGGCGGTGTCGAGGAAGTCCCAGCTCTGCTCGATCCGCTCCTGGGCGGCCACGAAGCGATCGCGGAAGGAGCAGACCGCCAGCTGCTCGGCCCCGAAGCCCTTCTGCAGCGACACGAAGCGGGCCCCGCTGCTCCGGGCGAAGGCCGCGAAGGCCTCCAGCGGCAGGGAGCGGCCGCGCAGGGTGGTCTGCTCGGCCGCGGGATTACCCTGCCACGCCAGCGCGATCCGCGGGCCCGGGCTGGAGGCGAGCAGGGCGCGCCAGCGGGCGATCCGCTCCGGCTCCACCCCCAGGTACGGGGCGTTGACGATCGGGTTCTCGGCGCTCACCCCCAGCACTCCGGGTAGGGAGAGCAGCGGTAGCCAGGGCCCCGTCCAGGCCTCGGCCTGGGCCGGGCTCAGCGGTGCCGGCTCGAGCCCGGAGCTGCGCAGCAGGCCGTGCAGCGGCGGTTGGGCGCACAGCCGCACCGCCAGACCCCGTTCCCGCAGCGGCAGCACGTAACGCGCGAACTGGAGCGTGTCGCCCAGGCCCTGTTCGGCCACCAGCAGCAACGGCTCCCCCGCCGCCAGCGCCTTGCTCCCATCCCAGCGGCGGCCGGCGGGATGGGCGAGCAGACCCCCGCCGGCGCGGGGCACCCGGTGGCGCCACTCGTAGTCGGGCCAGCCCTGCGGGTACTGCCCCAGGAGCAGCCGCAGCATGCCGCGGTTGGTGTGGGCTTCCGCAAAGCCCGGCCGGTCGGCGATCGCCTGGCTGTAGCAGGCGAGGGCGTCCGCCAGCGCCCCCTGCTCCTGCAGCACGGTGCCCAGGTTGTTGCGGGCGCGGGCGTCGTCGGCGCGGATCGCCAGGGCCCGGCGGAAACTGGCGCCGGCGGCCTCCAGGTCCCCCGCCTGCCGCTGCGCCACGCCGAGGTGGCTGTGGGCCTTGGCATCGTCGGGGTCGAGGGCGAGCGCACGGGCCACCCACTGCCGCAGCTCCTGCCAGCGCCCGCTGCGGCCGCAAAGGCCGGCCAGCTGGCTGTACAGGCGCGCCTCCTGCGCCCCGGCCGCGATCCGTTCGCGGCAGATTCGCTCGGCTGTCTCCAGCTCGCCCCGCTCGATCAGCGCATCGATCGCGTCGGCCCCGGTGGGGTCAATAGGCGGCATAGCTCTTCTCCTCGATCAGCGCCGAGCCGGCGAGGAGGTTGATCCGTTTTTTGAGCGCGGCGCGGCGGTCGTTGAGCCGGTAGACGGAGCGGGCGAGCTCCACGAAGGCCTCGCCGAAGTCCTGGCGGCGTTCGTGCTCGCGCAGCGCATCCTCCACGCTCCAGAGCGAGGCGTTGGTGGCGCGCAGCTCCTCCACGAGCGCCGGCTCGACCGTCAGCGGCAGGGCGTCGAGGGTGCGGCCAAGCGCCTGCCGCTCGCGTTGCACGTTGGCCAGGGCGGGACCCTGCAGGTGCTCGTTCTTGATGTCGAGGATGGTGATCTTGTCGACCAGCTCACCGAGGGACACCGGCGCCAGGATCGGCGCCGGCTCCTCGCGCCGGCCGTCGCTCAGACCCTGCAGCGGCGTGGCGCTGGGCCGGCCCTGCGGGTGGGGCTCAGGCCCAGGGGCGTGGTCCGGGGGGGCTGGCGGCACGCATGCGGCGAATACCAGCGCTCAAGCCTATCGGCAATTCCGGGACCCCTGCCCGGCTGGGGCGCCGATAGGCTGAAGCCAGCCGCGCCTGGCGGGCGCCCCCGACCGTGGCTTCCGATCCTGCGTCACTGCTGGCGGCCCAGCCCCCGCCCCCCCTGCCGGCCACCTTCTTCCACCGCCCCGCCGCCGCTGTGGCGCCGGAGCTGATCGGCTGCCGGCTGGTGCGGCGTCGCGACGACGGCACGCTGCTGTGGGGGGTGATCGTGGAGACGGAGGCCTACTCGCAGGAGGAGCCCGCCTGCCACGGCCACCGCCGACGCTCCCCCGGCAACGAGACCCTGTTCGGCCCCCCGGGCCGCTTTTATGTGTACGTGAGCTACGGCGTGCACCACTGCGTCAACGTGGTCACCGACCGGGCCGAGTGGGCCAACGGCGTGCTGCTGCGGGCCGTTCAGGTGCCGGGGGCGCCGGAGCGTCTGGCCGCCGGCCCCGGTCTGCTGGCCCGCCACTTCGGGATCGATCGCCGCCACGACGGCCTGCCGGCGACCCCCGCCTCCGGCCTCTGGCTGGCGCCGCCCGCCGCCGCCGTGGCGGCCGCCCTGGCGCAGCTGCGCGCCGACGGCGAGGAGCCGCTGCGGTGTTGCCCCCGCATCGGTGTTTCCCTCGGCCAGGAGCTGCCCTGGCGCTGGTACCTGCGCGGCAGCCGCAGCGTCAGCCGCCGCGCCCGCGGCGATCGCACCCCGCCGGGCGACTGGTTGGCGTCCCGGCTGCCCCCTACGGTTGGGGGGTGACGGCGCTGCGGGTGCGTTGAGCGGCTGGACCCATCGCCATGTGCTCGATCTGGCGTCCTTCTCGGTCGCCGACTTCGCCACCGTGCTGGAGCTTGCCCAACGCTTCCGCGCCCTGCCGGTGGCCGGCGCCCGCAAGCTGCCGGCGCTGCAGGGGCGGCTGATGACGAGCCTGTTCTTCGAGCCCAGCACCCGCACCCGCAGCAGCTTCGAGCTCGCCGCCCGTCGCCTCTCCGCCGACGTGCAGAGCTTCTCCCCCTCCTCCAGCTCCCTGAGCAAGGGCGAGAGCCTGCTCGATACGGCCCTCACCTATGTGGCGATGGGGGCCAATGTGCTGGTGGTGCGCCACCGCTGCGCCGGGGTCCCCCGCAGCCTGGCCCGCGACCTCGACCGCGCCGGCCTGCGGGTGTCGGTGCTCAATGCGGGCGATGGCCTGCACAGCCACCCCAGCCAGGGCCTGCTCGACCTGTTCACCCTGGCGCGCCACTTCACGCCCGCCAATCCCACGCCGGCCAGCCTCGCCGGCCGGCGCATTGTGATCGTGGGCGACGTGCTGCATTCGCGCGTCGCCCGCTCCAACCTCTGGGCGCTCACCGCCTGCGGCGCCGAGGTGGTGCTCTGCGGGCCGGCCACCCTGGTGCCGGAAGCGTTCGCCAGCTTCGTCGCAGCTCCACCGCCCGGCCAGGCGCAGGATCCGGTGCCCGGCCGCGGCCCGGTGCGCCTGTGCCGCAGCCTGGAGGAGGCCCTGCCCGGCGCCGACGCGGTGATGACCCTGCGGTTGCAGAAGGAACGCATGCAGCAGCACCTGCTCACCAGCCTCGACGCCTACCACCGCCGCTTTGGCCTCAGCCACGAGCGCCTGGCGCTCTGCGGCCGCCCGGTGCCGGTGCTCCATCCCGGCCCGGTGAACCGGGGCGTGGAGCTCGCCGGCGCCCTGCTCGATGACCCGGCCCATTCGCTGGTGGAGGAGCAGGTGCGCAACGGCATTCCGATCCGCATGGCGCTTCTCTATCTTCTGGCGGCCAGCGAGGCGGCCGATCCGGTGCTCAGAGCAGCTTGAAGCCTTCGAGCAGCAGGCCGTAGAGCAGTCCCATCCGGGCCATGTCGAGCAGCTGCAGGCCAAGCCGCACCCGCTGCCGCCGCAGCCGGCCCCGCAGCCGCACCGCCGACTCGAGCAGCAGCACGCAGGCCAGGGCGGAGACCTGGTCCATGCTCGAGAGGGCGCCGGTGATCGCCCCCAGCCCACTGCCGATCAGGAATCCCGAGAGCAGCACGATCAGCAGCAGGGAGACCCGCCGCCAGGGATTGGTCGCCCAGGCCGCCAGGCCGTCGCCGGCCTGGGCGACGCGCTGCTGAAAGCGGGTCTGCTGGTAGCTGGGCCCTGGTGGCGGGGCGAGCTCGTGGCCCATGGCGGGGCGTGGAAGAGGGGCAGGGCGGGTCGGCTGTGTGGCCGACCCTGGCGGTGATCCCCATCACCCGGCCGAGCCCTGCGACCTCTTGTCTACACCATCTCTGGCGTCTTGGCTGCGTTTAGCCCCCACCGATAGGGGCTGCCAATAAAAAAGCCCGGTTCCGTGGAGGCCCGGGCGGGGTGATGGGGACAGATAAAGGAAACCAAGGGATGGCGGAGGAGGCAAGGCGGGGCAGCCGCTGGGCGGAGCGTCCTCCTGAGCCCTTGACGCCCGCCGTCGCGGCCTCAAGGCTCGCCGTCCTTCTTGCGGCTTCCCTTGCCTTCGAGCAGCTCCAGCAACGCTTCCATCTGGGCCATCACGCCCCGCACCTCGCCGGCTTCGGGCAGCAGGCCGTCTTCCATCACGCCCTGGTGCATCTCCCGCAGTTCCTGGCGGATGTAACGCAGGTGGCTCACCACCTGTTCACGCTTGGACTGGGACATCGCTGCGGACCGGTTCTGGCCCTTCTTTTACTTCATCGTTGGTCCGCAGCCCTGGAGCCGCCGGGCCGCTGGCCGGAATCCCAGGCCGGCTCTACAGTTTTACGAAATCAGCGCAAGCGGGAATGGCTCCACCGTCTCCTCCCTCCTGCACCCCGCCGCCCGGTGTCGGCCCCTGCGCCAGCGCGTACGAGGCGCTCACCCGTCAGATCGCCCGGCTGGGCGAATCCGGCTGGCGGCTGGCCCGCTACGCCCCGCCACCGAGCCTGCCCCTGGCGGAGGCGCGGATCCTGCCCGCCGGCCCGCGGGTGCGCGCCGAAATCCTCGACCTCAGCGCCCGCGGCGTGCGCGTGGCCATCGATGCCGGCGTGGCGATCGCCCAAGGGGCGCCCTGTGAGGTCACGGTGAATCTTCAGAACGGCGAAGCGCATGGCCTGCGGGGCCGGGTGCTGTGGGTGCAGAACCACCAGATGATCATCGTGTTCGCCGTCACGCCGGATGACGCGGGGGCCTGAGCGCCCCCCATCGCCGGCCCTGCCTACGACTGGCCGAACGCCGCCTTGGCCCGTTCGTACATCGCCTCATCCACCTCCGCCAGGCCGGCCTCCGCCGCCAGCTTCTCGACCCGGCGCCGCACCGCCGGCCGCACGAAGAAGGGAACTTCGCGCAGACGGGCTTCGGCGGCGGGGGTCCAGTTCATCGCCGGTGGGGGGCCGCGCAACCGGCGGCTGGAGATAGGGCATGGAGAATAGGGGACTCGAACCCCTGACCTCTGCGGTGCGATCGCAGCGCTCTACCAGCTGAGCTAATTCCCCGTCGCGGGCCATTATCGCTGTCGACCCCCACCCCTTCCTGCACGCCGTGTCCGATTTTTCGGCCGAATCCCCCGCCGCCGGCCCGGCCGGTTCCCCCGAGACGATCACCCCGGAGCGGCTGGCCGGCTTTGACGAGGCCGCGATCGCCGAGCTGGCCCGTCGCCTCGAGGACGATGACTACGCCAGCCCGTTCGCTGGCCTGCAGGACTGGCATCTGTTGCGGGCCCTGGCGATCCACCGGCCCGACCTGGCCCGCCCCTACGTGCACCTGGTGGATCAGGAGCCCTTCGACGAGGACTGACCTCAGGCGGCGCGGGCGTCGGCTTCGTCGCGCTGGAGCAGGTCGAGGAAGGTGCGCAGCTGCAGGCGGGGGATGTAGGGCCAGCCGCCGCTGCGCTCCATGCCGGCCAGCAGGGCGAACAGTTGGTTGCGGTCTTCGGGCAGGCTGGCGCGGAAGGGGCCGTCCTGGATTTCGCGATGCAGCTGCTCGAGCTGGCGCAGCAGGGCCAGGAGCGCTTCGGGCTGGCCCTCCAGCTCATCGGCAAGGGCCTGCAACTGCGCCAGGGCCGCCTCGGCCCGTACCTCGGCAGGACTGGGCTCGGAGGGGGTTGGAGAGGGCAGGCTCGACTGGTTCATCGCTCTCTCATACAGGTTGTTGAGAGCCAGCGCAACCTATCAGGAGCGAGCAAGCAACACCGGTAAGATCGGCGCCAGCCCAGTTCCCTCTCTGTCTCTGCGGCGTCTCCCATGCGTTTCCGTCCCTTGCTGGCCCTGATGCTGGCGCTGTGTCTCACCCTGGTGACCGCATGCAGCGGCGGGGGCAAGGCCGTTGACCGGGCCAACCTCACCTATGAGGACATCCACAACACCGGCCTGGCCAACGAATGCCCCACCCTGCCCGACAGCGCCCGCGGCTCGATCCCCCTGGACTCCGGCAGCCGCTACCAGCTGCGTGAGATCTGCCTGCACCCTTCCGAGGTGTTCGTGAAGGGCGAGCCGGCCAACAAGCGCCAGGAGGCCCAGTTCGTGGCCGGCAAGATCCTCACCCGCGCCACCTCCAGCCTCGATCAGGTGTACGGCGACCTCAGCCTCAGCGGCGACGCCCTCACCTTCAAGGAGCTGGGCGGTCTGGATTTTCAGATCATCACCGTGCTGCTTCCCGGTGGTGAGGAGGTTCCCTTCACCTTCTCCAGCAAGGAGCTGTTGGCCGAGGGCAGCGGCGCTGCGATCAGCACCAGCACCGATCTGAGCGGCAGCTACCGCGTGCCCAGCTACCGCACCTCCAATTTCCTGGATCCCAAGGGCCGCGGTCTCACCACCGGCGTGGAGTACGCCCAGGGTCTGGTGGCCCTCGGCTCGGGCAACCAGGAGATCCTGCGCGAGAACATCAAGCGCTACGTCGACGGCACGGGCACGATGAACCTTTCGATCACCAAGGTGGATGCGGATACCGGCGAATTCGCCGGCGTGTTCACCGCCATCCAGCCCTCCGACACCGACATGGGCTCGAAGGATCCGCTCGAGGTGAAGATCACCGGCGACCTCTACGGCCGTCTCGAGAAGGTCTGATCGTCGCCCCGTCGGCAGCGATTTCCCTCCTCCAGCCATCCGGGGCCCGCAAGGGCCCTTTTTCGTGACACCGGCCGCATCCCGGTCTGGGAGAATCACGCCTCCACCCCACCGCGCGACCCGTCGCCATGTCGATCGCCCCTTCCGCCGGTTCCCGCAGCTCCGCCCTGATCGCCCCCCACGGCGGCAGCCTGGTGGATCTGATGGTGCCCGCCGAGCAGCGCGACGAGGTGCGCGCCGGTGTCGACCGCACGCTGGAGTGCAGCGACCGCAACGCCTGCGACGTGGAGCTGCTGGTGGTGGGCGGCTTCTCGCCCCTGCGCGGCTTCATGCACCAGGAGGATTACGAGGCGGTGGTGGAGCGCCACCGCACCAGCAGCGGCCTGCTGTTCGGCCTGCCGATCGTGTTCGACAGCGATGACGCCTCGATCGCCGTCGGCGAACGGCTGCTGCTCACCTACCGCGGCCAGGAGCTGGCGGTGTTCACCGTGGAGAGCCGCTGGGAGCCCGACAAGGTGAAGGAGGCCTGGGGCTGCTACGGCACCACCTCGCTGGAGCATCCGGCGGTGCGGATGATCGCCACCGAGCGGGGCCGCTACTACTTCGGCGGCCGGGTGCAGGGCCTGGAGCTGCCCCAGCGCGTCTTCCCCTGCCGCACGCCGGCCGAAGTGCGCGCCACCCTGCCGCCCCATGAAGACGTGGTGGCCTTTCAGTGCCGCAACCCGATCCACCGCGCCCACTACGAGCTGTTCACCCGCGCCCTGCACGCCACCAACGTCAGCGAGGGCGCTGTGGTGCTGGTGCACCCCACCTGCGGCCCCACCCAGGACGATGACATCGCCGGAGAGGTGCGCTTCCAGACCTACGAGCGTCTGGCCGAGGAGGTGAACAATCCCCGCATCCGCTGGGCGTACCTGCCCTACTCGATGCACATGGCTGGCCCGCGCGAAGCGCTGCAGCACATGCTGATCCGCAAGAACTACGGCTGCAGCCACTTCATCATCGGCCGCGACATGGCGGGCTGCAAGTCGTCGCGCACCGGGGACGATTTCTACGGCCCTTACCAGGCCCAGGATTTCGCCCGCGAGCACGCCCCGGAGCTGGGCATGGAGACGGTGCCCTCCCTCAACCTGGTGTACACGGAGGAGGAGGGCTACGTCACCGCCGAGCACGCCGAAGCCCGGGGTCTGCACGTGCGCAAGCTCAGCGGCACCCAGTTCCGGCAGATGCTGCGTGGCGGCGAGGAGATCCCGGAGTGGTTCGCGTTCCGCAGCGTGGTGGAGGTGCTGCGGGCGGCCTCCTGAGGCCATCCGCCGGGGCCCGGCTGGGCCCGCCCCCCGTCGCCCCGTCGCCGGGGTTACCATTTGTTACCCGATTCTCAGCGGAGAGCCCTGGTGAAGAAGCGCTGGCGCAACGCGGTCCTGTACGTGCTCCTTGCGGTCGTGTTCCTGGCCGTGGGTGCCGCCCTGTTTGATGGCGGTGGCCGCAGCACCACGCCGGCGCGCACCCTCCGTTACAGCGATTTCGTGGAGGCCGTTCAGGCCAATGAGGTGTCGCGCGTGCTGATCGCTCCCGAGAGCGGCACCGCCCAGGTGGTGGAGAACGACGGCAGCCGCGCCAGCGTCAACCTCGCCCCCGACAAAGACCTGCTCAAGCTGCTCAACGACCACAACGTGGACATCGCCGTGCAGCCCACCCGCGAGGCGGCGCCGTGGCAGCAGGCGATCGGCAGTCTGATCTTCCCCTTGCTGCTGCTCGGCGGCCTGTTCTTCCTGTTGCGCCGCGCCCAGGGCGGCGGCGGCAACCCGGCGATGAATTTCGGCAAGAGCAAGGCGCGGGTGCAGATGGAACCGCAGACCCAGGTCACCTTCGGCGATGTGGCGGGCATCGAGGGCGCCAAGCTGGAGCTCACCGAGGTGGTCGACTTCCTCAAGAACCCCGATCGCTTCACGGCGGTGGGCGCCAAGATCCCCAAGGGCGTCCTGCTGGTGGGTCCCCCGGGCACCGGCAAAACCCTGCTTGCCAAGGCGGTGGCCGGTGAGGCCGGCGTGCCCTTCTTCTCGATTTCCGGTTCGGAGTTCGTGGAGATGTTCGTGGGCGTCGGCGCCAGCCGCGTGCGCGACCTGTTCGAGCAGGCCAAGAAGAATGCCCCCTGCATCGTGTTCATCGACGAGATCGATGCGGTGGGCCGCCAGCGCGGCGCCGGCCTCGGCGGCGGCAACGATGAGCGCGAGCAGACCCTCAACCAGCTGCTCACCGAGATGGATGGCTTTGAGGGCAACACCGGCATCATCATCGTGGCCGCCACCAACCGGCCCGACGTGCTCGACGCCGCGCTGATGCGCCCGGGCCGTTTCGACCGCCAGGTGGTGGTCGACCGGCCCGACTACGCCGGCCGTTTGCAGATCCTGGAGGTGCATGCCCGCGGCAAAACGCTGGCCAAGGATGTGGACCTCGACAAGGTGGCCCGCCGCACCCCCGGCTATACCGGCGCCGATCTGGCGAACCTGCTGAATGAGGCCGCGATCCTGGCCGCCCGCCATCAGCTCAGCGAGATCTCGATGGATGAGGTGAACGATGCGATTGAGCGGGTGATGGCGGGTCCTGAGAAGAAGGACCGGGTGATGAGCGAGAAGCGAAAGCGGCTGGTGGCGTATCACGAAGCCGGCCACGCCCTGGTGGGTGCCCTGATGCCCGATTACGACCCGGTGCAGAAGATCAGCATCATTCCGCGTGGCAACGCCGGTGGCCTCACCTTCTTCACCCCCAGCGAGGAGCGGATGGAGTCGGGTCTTTACTCGCGCGCCTACCTGCAGAACCAGATGGCCGTGGCCCTGGGTGGGCGGGTGGCCGAGGAGATCGTCTACGGCGAAGATGAGGTGACCACCGGTGCCTCCAACGACCTGCAACAGGTGGCGCGTGTCGCCCGCCAGATGGTCACCCGCTTCGGCATGAGCGACAAGCTCGGTCCGGTGGCCCTGGGCCGCTCCCAGGGCGGCATGTTCCTCGGGCGCGACATCGCCGCCGAGCGCGACTTCTCCGAGGAAACCGCCGCCGCCATTGATGAGGAGGTGAGCGAGCTGGTGGCCGAGGCCTACCGGCGCGCCACCGCGGTGCTCACCGCCAACCGGCCGGTGCTCGATGAGCTGGCCGAGCGGCTGGTGGAGAAGGAAACCGTCGATGCGGAGGAGCTGCAGGAGCTGCTGATCCAGCGCGATGTGAAGGTGGCGGAATACGTCTGAACCTCTTGGCCGCGATGCCCTCTCCCCCTCCGCGCCACGCGGGGGGTTTTTTGTGCCACTCCCCGGCCCGGAGCAGGATGACGCCATGTCCAGCGCCGATCGCCTGATCCAGTCGCTCCGCCGCCAGCCCCTGCTGGTGGTGTTGCGCCCTGCCACCCCGCTGGCGGCCGAACCGCAGCTGCAGCGCTTGCAGGCACTGGGCATCCGCCATGTGGAGATCGCCTGGCAGGCGGGGGATGTCTGGGGGCTGGAAATGGCCGCGCTGGTGGCCCGCTTCCCGGAGCTGGAACTGGGGGCTGCCTCGGTGTGCGAGCCCGACGGGGTGGCGGCGGCTGCGGTCGCTGGCTGCCGCTACGCGGTGTCGCCGGTGCTGGAGGCCAGCCTGCTCGCTGCGGCCGCGGCGCTGGATCTGGTGCTGGTGCCTGGGGTGATGAGCGCCAGCGAGGTGCATGCGGCCCGCCGCCTGGGCTGCCGCCTGGTGAAGCTGTTCCCGGCGGTGAGTGTGGGCATCGACCACTGGCGGCGCCTGCGCGAACCCCTGGGGCCGCCGCTGCCCTTCTGCATCGCCGCCGGCGGTCTGGGGCCGGCGGATGTGGCCTCCTGGCTGGCCGCCGGGGTCGATGCGGTGGCCCTGGGGTCGGCGCTGGGGGATCTGGAGCAGGCATGGCCGCAGCTGGCGGCGGCCATGGCTGGTTCGTTAGCTCCGCCATAAGGAATTGATCGCCAGCTGCCCAGGCAGGTGTAGCGCCCGCGCCTCTGCGCTGGTCGTCGCCTTGGAGGAATTCCCCCACGAAGGTCTTCGGCCTCCCGTCGCCGAGGTGGAGATGCTGTTGCCAGTACGCCCAGATCCGCCAGAGCGGAGGCACGCGACGTGTGAGCGCTGACAGCAAGATCCGCACCTACGGCCACGTCTGCAGCCTGTGCTGATGCGACGGCCCAAAACGGAAGCCGATGAACGGGCGTAGGCGGTGATGGCTCTCGAAAAGAAAGGCCCCGCCGAAGCGGGGCCAAAGCCAGGCCAGGAGAGCGGGGTTGGTTCAGCCCAGCGGCGAAGACGAGCCCTGTCGCAGGCGTACCCGCGGCCGGCGGCTGAAGGCGAAGGCAGCGCCGGCCCAGACCTCAATGCTGTCGCTGCCTACGGTCCAGGTGCCGAGCATGCCGGTGAGCCCGGAGCCGTTCGCCCCGCTGTGCGAGGCCAACCCTGAGGCGGTGGTGGAGCGGCGACCGCTCCGCTCGACACCCAGCTGCTGCTTACGGCCGATCGCACGCTCTCCAACTATGGAGAGGCTGTGCGCTGGGTGGACACCTGAACCGCTCCCGCTGGCTGGATCCCCACAGCAGTTCCCTTCACCAGAGGCTGCATTGCCCCTGTTGGCGCAACAGGTGATCGGCGAGCACCAGGGCCACCATCGCCTCCACCATCGGCACGGCGCGTGGCAGCACGCAGGGGTCGTGGCGGCCCTTGGCGGCCAGGGTGGTGGCGTTGCCTTCGGAATCGATCGTCTGCTGCTCCTTGCGGATCGTGGCGGTGGGCTTGAAGGCCACGCGGATCACGATCGGCTCGCCGTTGCTGATGCCGCCCTGGATGCCGCCGGAGTTGTTGGTGGCGGTGTGCAGCGAGCCGTCGCTGGTGGGCAGGAAGGCGTCGTTGTGTTCGCTGCCCTTGAGCAGGGTGCCGGCGAAGCCGGAGCCGATCTCGAAGCCCTTGGTGGCCGGCAGTGACATCACCGCCTTGGCCAGGTCGGCCTCCAGTTTGTCGAACACCGGCATGCCGAGCCCCAGCGGCGGCCTGCGTACCACGCATTCGATCACGCCGCCGCAGGAATCCCCCTCGCGGCCGATCGCCTCGATCCGCTCGATCATCTGCTCCGCCACCGCCCCATCGGGGCAGCGCACGATCGTGGCCTCCACGTCGTCGCGGCTGACGCGCTCGGCATCGATCCGGGCTTCGATGTCGTGGATGCGGCGCACCCAGGCGAGCACCTCGGTGCCGGCCACCCTGGCGAGCAGCTGGCGGGCGATGGCGCCGGCGGCAACGCGGCCGATGGTTTCGCGGGCGGAGGCGCGGCCGCCGCCGCTGCGGGCCTGGATGCCGTACTTGGCCTGGTAGGTGGCGTCGGCGTGGGAGGGGCGGAAGGCCACCGCCATCTCCTGGTAGTCCTGCGGGCGCTGGTCTTTGTTGCGCACCAGCATCGCGATCGGCGTGCCGAGGGTGAGGCCATCGAGCAGGCCGCTGAGGATCTCGACCCGGTCGTCTTCCTTGCGGGGGGTGGTGATCTTGCTCTGGCCGGGCTTGCGGCGATCGAGCTCGGCCTGGATCGCCGCCAGATCCAGCGGGAGCCGCGGCGGGCAGCCATCCACGATCACCCCCACCCCGCCGCCGTGCGACTCGCCGAAGGTGTGGATGCGGAAGAGGGTGCCGAAGCTGCTGCCCATGGGCTGTCTGCGCTGGGTCGAGCCTACAAACAGGCAGTGGCTGCGGCGGGGCGGGTCGGCGCCGTAGGGTCGGCGCCCCCGAGATTCCATCCCCCTTGCGCCAAGCGGAGCGAGCGGCCCTGATCCTGCGCCGCCTCGACGAGCTCTATCCCGAAACGCCGGTGCCGCTCGACCACCGCGACCCGTTCACACTGCTGGTGGCGGTGCTGCTCAGCGCCCAGTGCACCGACAAGAAAGTGAACGAGGTGACGCCGGCCCTGTTCGCGGCGGGGCCGGATCCGGCGGCGATGGCGGCGCTGCCGGAGGAAACGATCCTGGGCCACATCCGCCAGCTGGGCCTGGCGCGCACCAAGGCCAGGAACGTGCGTCGCCTGGCGGAGCTGCTGCTGGAGCGCCACGGCGGTGAGGTGCCCGCCAGCTTCGAGGCGCTGGAGGCCCTGCCCGGGGTGGGCCACAAGACCGCTTCGGTGGTGATGGCCCAGGCCTTCGGCGTGCCCGCCTTCCCGGTGGACACCCACATCCACCGCCTGGCGCAGCGCTGGGGCCTGAGCAGCGGCGCGAGCGTGGCCCGCACCGAAACCGACCTCAAACGCCTGTTCCCGCGCGACGCCTGGAACCGCCTGCACCTGCAGATCATCTTCTACGGCCGAGAGCACTGCACCGCCCGCGGCTGCGACGGCACGGTGTGCGGCCTCTGCCGCGAGCTGTATCCGGCGCGGCGGCGGCCGGTGGCCACCCGCAAGGCCTGAAAGAGTCCGCAATCTGGTATCACGCCACGATGTGTGGGGTGCTGGCCGCTCCGCCTTAATGGCCATCGTGGATCTCGTAAGCTGATACCACAGCAGCGTTTCGTCCGTCGCCGTCGTTGCCGGCCCTCCTCGTACCTTGGTTTCAGCCAACTGCAGATTGCCGTGCTGGCCTGCTGCAATCGAGCTGCGGATCGTCATCCTGAAACCCAGAGAGAGCATTGCCCAACCAGATCTTCCAGGGAGCCCGAGAGCTTGTCTTCTGCACAAACAAGGATAGGCTTCGCCCCAGCTGGATAGTGAGCTAGAGAAGACCACTCGAGCACGCACTGATAAGCAGAAAGATTAAGATTGTAGAAAATGTTCAATTCACAATTCTTTGACCTTGCGTGCCCGACCAAAAAGCTATTCACTTCCGCATGCTGGCTGTCCCTTCTTGATTGACAAATCAGGTTGTCTATCGTTGCCCGGAAAGCCGTTTCGCTAAGTTGCTGCCCATCGCTCTCTGACTCGAGGTCTTGATATAATTTGGATTTCATTCTGTCTCTAGCAAGGAGATCGCGAGATCGTCCGATGAACTTTGCGCGTTCAACCACCGCCGTATACGTTTCTCCAAAGTGCAAACTCTCTCCAAAAATACCGAGCTCATCTTCTAGCACGGCGGCAAGCGACTTGGAATCCCGCTTCGCTTGTCTCCAAAAATCCAATGGACACCAGATGGCGGAAGGGGCTTCTGTTGCATAGACAATGGATAGATGTTCTCGCTGAAATCGCACGATATGGGATGTGAGCAGGCTGAAAATGGTGTGTACTTTGCGCCCATCAAGAATCGCTTGCGCTTGTCCTCTTGAAAGCCCAAATACTCTTAGAAACTCAAATAGAAGTCTACGCTGAAAGCTCTTTGTGCACAAAGAAGCCACATTTTCAACAACAGAATTAAGGTCACTGGTGATCAATCGTCGTTTCCATGCTGAAGTAAAGAATGCTTGAACCATCTGCAGCAAAACCACCATTTCCTCCCCGAAAGGCTCCACACGTGGAGCAAACGTATACTTCCCCCAGCTTGGTAAGCTTGCCCAGGATCCAAAATCAACCCAACGACCGTCCAGTGCTACATTTGCTGTTGACAATCCTCCAGCGGCAAGCCTGTGGGCAAAACCATAGGCAATCTGTTCACTCCATCGACACCAAAACTCAGCAAGAACTGAGATTATCTCAACCTCATCAGAGCACATGTCTTTGAGAAATGATAGATGTGATGACACTCTGTCTTCATCGATAGCCAATTCGCCAAGATTGACGGGGTCGTATCCAATGGCTTTCTCAAAATGTGCTGGACGAATAAATGCGGGCCGAACCAAAGTACATAGCTGCTCTTTCTTTTTCCCATTCGATGTTTGCCAAACGACTGATTCTCCTGTAAGGCATACCGATAAAACTGGCACGGATCCCCATGGAAACTCAGCGGATACAATTTCTGACATAATAATCTCCCGTGCACATTCCTCTAGATAAGCACCGCCTGATGCATGCGATTCATCTGTGCTCTTCCCAAGAAGAGGCGTTTTTCCAATTCCCTTGAGATAAAAGTTGCCAAGTAGAGCCGAGCGGCCACTACCTCCATTCTTGCCAAGCCCACGACCTCCATATCGATCAACGGTGCCAAGCTGAAAGCACTCTTCTTGGTTGTTGTTGAGTTGAAGAGCAAACTTCTTTGCAACATCTTCTTTGTTCAAAAGCCTTGTCTCTGGCGATGAAACGCGTGAATTTTGCCAAATGACCCTTGAGTTCGGACTCGTAGAAAACTTCAGGCTTGGATTATGTTGGCATGCAATCATCTGAGCCGCTGTGCTTGGATCCGATAATCTCTCGATGATCGAGATTGTTGATTGAGACGAGGGAAAGAACAAAGAGCTCACGTTGGAGTTGGTCATGAAGACTGATGAAGGCTCCAAACAGGAATGCGGTGAGGGCCGGACCGCCACTCGGCAATATCAGTAAAAGGCAGAAAGGATCGAATTGATTCGATGGTGTGTGGCGATTGAACATACGCATATGCAGTGAGGCCAGAAAGGGAAGACGTCTTGTCGTATGCTATATCCAGTTGCCCAAGAAGTAAAGGATTCAGAATTAACTTGAGAAACATCTGAGATTCCATCTGGGATAACGTCTCAGACATCGATGCGAGGAAAAAAGCAAATCCAATCATGGCAAACTGATGCACAGTCTCCCTAGCAAAAGTCAAGCATTCGCGGCCTTCGTCCTGCATCCAGCAGTCATTCACGACCGAAGGAGCCTCTGTCTTGAATAAATGTAGACTCCGTGTCTTGAAGGAGTTGTTGTGTTTTCGACTTCTCCACGAAATACGACTGTAAGTGTCTATCTTACTTCGCAGAAACGATGCAATGATTGCAATGCCTGCTCCATGGAGGGAGTACAGTTGGTCAATATAGATGTCCCGTCCCGAAGACTTAAAAAGAACGATTCCGGATAGTCTTCCAATCGCATCAACATATGATGTGGCTTGAAATCCAGATCGAAAATACTCCGAGACTGCTGAAAATGACTGCACTACAGGATAGGCAGGAGAGGCCTGTCCCTCTAGGAAAAAGGTGATCAACAAGCCAAGGTTGATGTACTTTTCTGCAGGATCTGAAGAGGCTACAACATAATCGCTGAGGAATTGACTCGTGGATATAAGACAGTTTCCCGCCCGAAATCCAGGGTTCATCTTGAAGGAGGAAAAACCGAGTATTGATCCAAGAGAGCTGGGCGAAGATCAATTGAAGGACGAAGAAAGAGAGGCTAAAGGGGAGCCCCTATGACTACAAAGAAAATCATATAATAACTTTTAATTAATTTGGCTTGTCTCATCTATACCCAGAGATTCCAAAATGGATAACTAGGGATGTTCAACATTAGAAAACATAATCTAATTGAATGTCGGAATTATATTGGGCTTAACAGAGCCTTGCGGTGGGATGTGGCATGAAGGCCCGGAATATTGAGGTGGAAGTGAGCTGAAGTTACTTGAATGTGGGCATGGTTGTAGGGTTGCGCACTCATTTCCACCCCTGACGCCGGCCAGCTTACAAACTCGCGAAGTAGCCAGCCATGATTGCGACCCCGCCCATTGCGGTAGCCGTGGCCACCATGGCAGCACCAGCGAAGGGGACGGCCCAGGTGCCTGGGAAAGCAGCAGCTGCGGATGCGGCCAGGCCAATCGTTCCGGCTCCTGCTGCGACTCCTGCCCAGCTACCGGCGGCCAAGGCCTCCAGTTGCTCATCAGAAAGTTCGAGGATCTCGGGTTGTTGAGCCAGGTTGGAGGATGGGTTCTGATTCTGAGACATTGCGCAAGCAAAGCCTAGGCACACAGAAATTTAGCCGCGCCCCACGGTGGATGCGCCCACGAGGCCGTTCTTCATCATTTCTTTGGGCTTGCGGGCATTGCCCGGCATGGGCCGCGCAACGGGATGTGTCCATCTGTCGCCGAGTTGCCTTGCCCTGGATCTGCCGCGGCGGGTTGCCTGAGCCTGTGCCCGCCCGGTGGGTAGCTCTTCCCCTGCCCTGTCGGATCTCACCTGCCCGTTCCACCACAGCGGCGCCTCCGTTGCCAGCGTGGCCGCCGCCCACCGCAACCAGCTCTACCTGTCGCGCAAACGCTGGCCCGTTAACACCAATCTCGACAAGGCGCGGCGGCTGTGGCCGATCAAGCAACGCTAAGGCAGCCGCATTTCCTGGCGGATCTGATCATCTACACCGGCAATGTGGCACCGGAGCAGGAGGTGTTCTGGGGCTCCGAGACCATCTGGTTGTGCGATGGGTGCCACGGGCCGGATGGGGTGGTGGAGCAGCCCTGGGAGGCGGTGGAAATGGGGCTGATCTACGGTGAACTCCCAGGCTGCCCGAGGCAACCGCGATCCGGTGACCTCCGGCAAGGACGTGCGTGACACGTTTGCCCGCATGGGCATGACGGTGGAGGAAACGGTGGCCTTGGTGGGCGGCGGCCCACCTTGAGTGGCAGCTCACGAAGAGTCCAGCCAGGCCGCACCGATGCCCACGACGACCAGGCCGAAGGCGCCTCGTTCCATGTGCTCAAGCCCCAGGCCGATGGCTTCCGCAACTGGGCGCCGGCGGGCCTGGCGGAGCGCCCTCGAACTCACGGTGCTGGTGGGCGGCCTGCGGGTGCTCGGCGATCAGGGCCACGGCGGTCTTGGTTTTGCCGGTGCCGGTGGCGCACGCCAGCAGGATCTCCCGCTGCTGCGCCGCGATCGCCGCCTCCACCGCCTCGATCGCCCGGCGTTGATAGGGGCGCAGGCGAAAGCCGAAGCTGAACGCTTCGCGGCGCAGCTTGTCCTCGGCGCGCTCGATGTTCTGACGGGCCAGGTGGCGCAATCCCTCTGGCGAATACCAGCTCTCCAGCACCACCGGGAGGTTGCTCGGGCGGCGTAGATCACGGAACCAGATGCCACTGCTGCTGCGCAGCTGCCGCAGGAACGGCCTGCCGTTGCAGGAAAACGCAAACGGCAGCCGGAATTCCTGCTCCGGCCCCCAGCCGCTGCCATCCAACTCCGTTTCCTCGCTGGGCTGGAAGTAGCGGCAGTAGCGCTGGGCCTGCGGCAATACCCCCGCCACATCCTTGTTCGCCCGCTTCGCCTCCACCGCCGCCATCGGCGTGAGCCCCACAAACAGCACGTAGTCGGCGGGGCCGCTGCGGGTGGGCCATTCGGCAATCGCCAGGTTGCGGTTCTTCTGCGGTCGCGCGCCCGTTCCATACCGCAGCGCCTGGCTGTCCGCTTCCCAGCCGGCCTAGCGCAGCTGCTCATCGATGAGCAGACGTGTGGAGGGCTCATCCAGCTCAATGCGCTCCGCCGCCGTCTGCGCCGCCTGGCGGATCCGGCGGCGGGTCTCGCGGCTCTGCTGGCTCGCCTGCTGCTGCAGTACCTGCAGCTGCGCCAGCAGCGCCGCCTTGTCGGCGTCCGCCTGGGCCGCCAGCTGTTGCCATTCCTCGCGATCCGGCTGCGCCTGCGGCGGTTGGAAAGGTCCGCTGCGGAACTCGGCATCGCCGAACGTGCGGTGGAACCACACCCCCAGCTGCCAGGCCATCCGCAGGGTCTTCAGCGCCATGGGGTGATCGCCCTGCAGATCGTGGTTGGCCAGGTTTCCCTTGCGCCGCACCCCATGGAACAGATCCGCCACCTCGCGCCCCAGCACCCCTTCGCACTCCAGCCGGCGCAGCAGTTGCTGCTGGGTTTCCTCGATCCGCAACTCCACGCCGAAGCGGCAGGCCACCTGCTGCGCCAACAGTTCCCCCAGCTGCCGCATCTTCAGCAGCGAGGTATTGGGATCCTCCTGCAAGTAGCGCTCCGCGAGCGATCCCAACTGGAACAGTTGCTCGTGGTAGCCACGCAGGTGCTCGAAGTTGCTGCTCACACCGCCTCCGCTGAGCCTTGGTTGTGCGAGCCCGCAAGGGCCATGGTGTGTGGACCGGCTGGAGAGAGGATCACGGATGGAACCCCATCCTGGTGCACTCAGATTAATTGAGCGCGCCTCCCTGGTTCCGGTGTCTTATTAAATCTCTGCTGCGGGGATCGGAGCTGGCGCCGATCCAGCGCGTCGGCCAGGCGGGTGGCGGCGGAGGCGAGCTGGGCCGATCAACAGGCTCACCACGGCTACCGCCAGATCGACGACATTGCCTTTGTTGATGAAATCCTTGAAATCTTTGAGGAAGGAGCGTGTGCGGGGGCATCCCTGCTTCCTGATGATCTGGATGATCTGGCCCTTTTTGACTGCTCCCAGCTCCTGCCTCGGGTTGTCCCGCCAAGGAAGCACACCATCCCAGCCAACAAAAAACCCCCTCCGAGGAGGGGGCTTCTCCGGCCAAAGCCGGTTGGGGGATTCCAGAAACCGATCAGCCGATTGCCGGGGCGGTCAGGGCCACAGGGGTGGCTTCCGCAGCGGCCAGGTCGAGCGGGAAGTTGTGC
>JBKDSQ010000006.1:0-36445 GCA_046340895.1 Synechococcaceae cyanobacterium
AGAGTTCTGTCTGGGTGCCCTTGAGATGGCACTGGGAGGCGGCCGTAAGCCAGAGATCTTCCACTCTGATCAAGGCTGCCAGTTCACCTCTGGCGACTTCGTGGCGAGGCTGCAGGCCGAGGAGATCAGGATCAGCTGGTCAGGAAGAAAGCGCTGCTACGACAACATCCTGGTGGAGAGGCTGTGGCGAACGGTCAAGTACGAGGAGGTGTACCTGCGTGCCTACAGCGATGGCTGGGAGGCAGAGATCAGCCTGGCCCGCTTCCTCTGGAGGTACTGCCATGTAAGACCCCACAGCTCCCTGGGAGGCAGAACTCCCCATGAGGTCTATAATGAGACTGAACCCTGTTCCTCCCGCCCGAGGTTAACGATGTCAGGGGCTGAAACTGTCCAGTAAAAGGCACCCACCTCAGTTCGCAAACCCACGCACCAGGCTTAAGCTGAAAAGCCGCCCTCAGACACGCCATGCCGGCTGCTAGGCGGGAGGGCGGCCGGCACCGTGGCTCTCGGAACCTGCCATGTCTGCATCACCTTTGTCTGTGCAAGCGGTATGCCCCACGGAAGAGGTGGCCAGCCTGCAGCGGCTGCCGTACTTCCTGGGCATTTCTGGCGCCTCGGTGGGAGCCACGGGGCTCTCCATGCACCTGGTCGTCATCCCACCCGGCGCGAAGGCCGAGCCCCATCTTCATCTGGGCTACGAGACCGGCATCTTTGTCCTGGAGGGCACGGTCCTCACGCGCTGGGGCCCGAACCTCGAGAACGAGGTGGTCAGCAGGCCGGGCGAGTTCCTGTTCATTCCACCGGGTGTGCCGCACGACGCGACAAACCTCAGTGCCGCGGAACCAGCACGAGCCGTTGTCGCCCGCAACGACCCGGCCGAGCAGGACAGGGTCGTTCCTTACACAGTCTGACCGCTCAGACGCGGCAGACGCATGGCACGGCTCCCATCGGCCGAACAGACAACGTCGGCGCTGCGGTAGTGGCGCGGGGTGGCCAGCAGCAGCAGCCAGGCCTCGCTGCCGGGAAGCAGCTGGTAGCGGTCGCCGTAGTGCTCCTGCAACAACCGCCGCAGCTGGGGGTAATAGCTGCTGTTGAGGCCCGGGAAGATGTGGTGTTCGGTGTGATGGGAGAAGTTGAGGTGCAGCAGATCGAGCCAGCGCGGCAGCTGCAACGACAGGCTGTTGGCCAGCGGGTCATTGCTCTCATCCAGCGGCGTCAGCAGATGGTTGGTAAAGATGTAAGCCATCGCGCCGGCATAGCCCAGCCAGATCGGTAGGAAATAGGCCAGCAGAAGGCCGCGCGGATCGAGGCCGATCCAGGCGATCACCGTCGCGTGCAGCCCCACCACCGCCAGCAGCTCCAACGCGATGCGGCGCCGCTCGCGGCGGCTCACCCGGAACGGCGCCGGCGGGAACGCCGCCGTGCCATCGGGCACCAGCAGCACCGAGGCCAGCGTGCGCAGGTTGTGCACCCCCCAGGCGCTCGCCAACCCGAGCACCAGCCCCAGGCCGCTCACCTCGTCGGAGGGGGTGAAGCGGTGCTGGATCCACTTGCCCCAGCTCGCCGGTTGCTGCTCCAGGTAGCTGCGATCCGGATCCCGCTGGCTGTTGGTGTGGCCGTGGTGCTCGCGGTTGTGCACCGCCAGCCAGAGGGTGGGCGGCATCCACAGCAGGGCCAGGCCCACCAGACCCACGCCGCGGCGCCAGGCCGAGCCCCGCAGGGCGCTGCCATGCAGCAGATCGTGGCTGGAGAACAGCAGCACGCTCACCGCGTTGCCCATCACCAGGCTGAAGGGCAGAAACAGGGGCAGGGCCGCCCACGACCACTGGTCGAGCTGGCGCGCCATCGTCCAGCCGAGGCCGAGGATCGCCAGGTTGATCAGCAGCAGGCCCAGCCGGCCGGGATCGCTGCGGAACGCCTCCCGCGGCAGCAGCGGCCGCAGGCTGCGGGCGAGGCTTTCCACCGTGGTGGGGGCGGGGGCTGGGGCGGCAGCAGGGTCGGCGGCGATGGCGGCGCGGGCAACATTTGCGATGACGGCAAGACGCAGGGGGCATCAGTCGAGCACGGCGCCCATCCGCAGCCCGTTCCGGCCACCTCCCGCGCTTGCCGGGCGCACGGGCCGGCGCCGATCATGGCCCCATGTTCCTGCTCCATCTGCTCGGCTACCCCGATCCCTGCATCGGCTATGGCGTGCACACGCTGCAGCTGCAGCGCGAACTGGCCGTGCTCGCCGCCAGCGGCTCCTTCCTGTTCCAGGCCACCGACCTGGCCCGGCCCGAGGCGCTGCCGGAGGTGGCGGCGCTGCTGGCCTCCCTGCCCAGCGAACTGCCGGTGGTGAACGTGGTGCTCGGCGACGGGGGCAGCTCCCACGAGATCCTCGACCAGCTCCCGGGCCGCAAGGTCACCTACACCGTGTTCGAGAGCGACACGCTGCCCCTGGGCTGGGTGGAGAACCTGCGCCGCTCCGAGCTGGTGCTCACCGCCTCCGCCTGGGGCGCCGAGATCCTGCGCCGCGAACTCGGCGCCACCCCGGTGGCCGTGGTGCCGGAAGGGGTCGACCCCGTGCTCCATCACCAGTGGAACCGCCCCACCGACCTGCGGCCCTGGCGCCGCCACGAGCGGGCCGACGCCCCCCTGGAGGAGTGCTTCCGCTTCCTGGCGGTGGGCAAGTTCGAGAGCCGCAAGAGCTACGAGGAGCTGATCGCCGCCTTCCGCCTCGCCTTCCCCGACCGCCCCGACGTGCGCCTGCAGCTGCGCCTGCACAACCCCTTCGATCCGGGCTACCGCGAGCGCGTCCAGCAGCTCGACCTCGCCGATCTGACCGGGCGGGTGCTGCTGGTCGACGGGGCGGGGGGCGAACCCCTCAGCCCCGAAGCCATGGCCGACCTCTACCGCAGCAGCCACGCCTTCGTGTTCCCGAGCAAAGGGGAGGGCTGGGGGCTGCCGCTGATCGAGGCGATCGCCTGCGGCACCCCGTTCCTGGCCACCCACTGCAGCGGCCAGCAGGAGTACCTGCAGACCGTGGCCCAGAGCTTCAGCCGCATCGCCTACCACCCCGTGCCGATCGAGGCGGCCGACTACCTGCAGTACCACCGCTTCGCGCCGGAACGGCCGGCCCACTGGGCCCAGCCGGATGTGGCCTCGCTGGCCCACGGCCTGCGGCAGGTGTACGAGAACTGGCCGGCGCTGCGGGAGCAGGCGAAGGCGAACGCGCGCACGATCCACCAGCGCTTCTCCTGGGCCGCCGCCGCCGAAACCCTGATCGATGTGCTGCAGGAGTGGCTGCAGCCGGTCCCGGCCGCCGCCGCGATGGCAGCCACCGATCCCCTGGCGGCCCTGGCCGACCCCGGCCGCGATCCCGACACGCCGCTGGATGCCGAAGCGCTCGCCCGGCTGCTCGGCCGCCGCAGCGCCACCTTCGCCCTCTGCGCCGAGCACCTCAACCGCCAGGCGGCCCCCCGCGTGCTCGAACTCGGCACCACCCGCAGCTTCCGCTCCGGCAGCATCGACACCACCACCCACCAGAGTGACCCGCGCCTGTGGGACTGGGGCGGTGGCTGCGGCACCTACGTGATCCCGGCCCTGGTGCCGGCCTGCCAGCTGGAGTCGGTGGATCCGGAGGCCGGCGCCCTGGCCGTGGCCCGCCGCCTCTGCCGCCCCTTCGCCGATCGGGTGCGCTTCCGGGCCACCCTCTCCTCGCTGCACCTGGCCAGCTGCCGTCCCGGCTACGACCTGATCTACATGGACCACGGCGAAACCGGCCCGGAAACGGCGGCGCTGCACCGCCGCGACGCCGAGCTGATCGTGGCGCGGGGCCTGCTGCGGCCGGGCGGGCTGATCCTGATCGACGACCAGGGCGTCGGCGACGGGCAGGCGGGCAAGGGCTCGCTTTCGATTCCCTATTTCCTGGAGCAGGGCTTCGCGTTGCTCACGCCGCCGCAGAGCTACCAGGCGGTGCTGCGCGCCCCCGGCGCTGCCGATGGCGGCGCCGGCGCCGGGGGAACCGAGGGCTCCTAGCCTCGGCCGATGGCCTTCTCCTCTCCCCCCACCGAGCGCTTCGACCTGATCGTGGTCGGCGGCGGCCATGCCGGTTGTGAGGCGGCGATCACCGCGGCCCGGCTGGGCCTCTCCACCGCCCTGTTCGCCCTCAACCTCGACCGCATCGCCTGGCAGCCCTGCAATCCGGCGGTGGGGGGTCCCGCCAAAAGCCAGCTGGTGCACGAGGTGGATGCCCTCGGCGGCGTGATCGGCCGCCTCGCCGACGCCACCACCCTGCAGAAGCGCGTGCTCAACGCCAGCCGCGGCCCCGCCGTCTGGGCGCTGCGGGCCCAGACCGACAAGCGCCAGTACGCCCGCCAGATGCTGCAGCTGCTGCAGCACACCCCCAACCTGGCCCTGCGTGAGGCGATGGTCACCGGCCTGGAGGTGGAGGGCAGCCCCGGCGGCGACGCCCGCGTGATCGGCGTGCGCACCTACTTCGGCAGTGTCTACGCCGCTGGCGCCGTGGTGCTCACCACCGGCACCTTCCTGGGCGGCCGGATCTGGGTGGGCGATCGCTCGATGCCCGCCGGCCGCGCCGGTGAACCGGCCGCCGAAGGCCTCACCCAGGCGCTGCAGGCCCTCGGCCTGCGCACCGGCCGCCTCAAGACCGGCACCCCCGCCCGGGTCGATCGCCGCAGCGTCGCCCTCGACCGGCTGGAGGAGCAACCCAGCGACGCCGACGGCCGCTTCTTCTCCTTCGATCCCGCCGCCTGGGTGAGCGGCGAGCCGATGGCCTGCCACATCACCCGCACCACCGCGGCCACCCACCAGCTGATCCGCGACAACCTCCACCTCACGCCGATCTACGGCGGCCACCTGGAGAGCACCGGCCCGCGCTACTGCCCCTCGATCGAGGACAAGATCGTGCGCTTCGCCGACAAGGACAGCCACCAGATCTTCCTGGAGCCCGAAGGGCGCGACACGCCAGAGCTCTACGTGCAGGGCTTCTCCACCGGCCTGCCGGAGCGGCTGCAGCTGGAGCTGCTGCGCACCCTGCCCGGCCTGGAGCAATGCGTGATGCTCCGCCCCGCCTACGCCGTCGACTACGACTACCTGCCCGCCACCCAGCTGCACGCCAGCCTGGCCAGCAAGGGCGTGGCCGGCCTCTACTGCGCCGGCCAGCTCAACGGCACCACCGGCTACGAGGAGGCGGCGGCCCAGGGCCTGGTGGCCGGCCTCAACGCGGCCCGCTGGCTGGGCGGCCAGGAACCGGTGATCTTCCCGCGCGAGGGCAGCTACATCGGCACCCTGATCGACGATCTGGTGACGAAAGACCTGCGCGAGCCCTACCGGGTGCTCACCAGCCGCAGCGAATACCGGCTCGTGCTGCGCGGCGACAACGCCGACCGGCGCCTGACGCCGCTGGGCCGGGAGCTGGGGCTGATCGACGAGCGCCGCTGGGCGGTCTTCACCGCCAAGCAGGCGGCGATCGAAGCGGAGATCCGCCGGCTGGAAGGACAGCGGCTCAAGGCCAGCGATCCGGCCGCCGCCGCCGTGGCGGCCCAGACCGGCGCCGCCATCCGCGGCTCGATCACCCTGGCCGACCTGCTGCGCCGCCCCGGCTTCCACAGCGACGACCTGGTGGCCCACGGCCTGGCCGATGCCGCCCTGCCCGCCGACGTGCGCGAAGGGGCCGAGATCGACATCAAATACAGCGGCTACCTGGCCCGCCAGCAGCAGCAGATCGAGCAGGTGCGCCGCGCCGAGCAGCGGCCGATCCCTGCCCAGGTTGCCTGGGCCGGCATCGGCACCCTCTCGGCCGAGGCGCGCGAGAAGCTGGCGGCGGTCCAGCCCCGCACCCTCGGCCAGGCCGCCCGCGTGCCCGGGGTCAGCCCGGCGGATGTGACGGCCCTGCTGCTCTGGCTGGAGCTGGAGCAACGCCGGCAGTCGGCAACGGTTTGTGAGACCGAGAGCTGACACATCGCCCGACCATGGCCAGCATCAAGGCAGCCACCTAGAGGCGGTAGCGCACACAATGCTCGCAAAACATCTCGAAGGTTTAATCAATCATCTCCTCCTTCTTGCCGGATTGCCCTCGCCGCTTCCCCGCCACCCCCACGGCGACGACGCGAGGCAAGATCCGGCCCTCCCCGAGCCGCGCAGCCTGCAGGTGGTGCCGGTGAAAAACTTTCTGCATTACCTCTGACCCACCGCTGCCCGCCCCGCTCGCCCCACCCGGATCCGCTCAGCGCTGGATCAGCCCCAGGCCGCCGAGCACCCCGGCCACCGCCATCCACAACAGCGGCGAGATCCGGCTGCGCAGCATCAAAACGCATACCAGCAGCGACACCAGCAGCGCCAGGGGACTGTGGTCGGCGGTCTGCACGATCTTCACCCCCACGGCGAACAGAATTCCCAGCGTGACCGGCCCCAGGCCCCGCTCGAAGGCCACCCGCCAGGGCGAATGCTCCAGCCGCTTCCAGCTCAGACAGGCGGCCACCATCAGCAGGGTGGAGGGCAGCAGGATCGCCAGCTCCGCCGCATAGCCCGTGAGCAGCGCCCAGCCGGGCCCGTGGCGCCAGCCCGCCCCCAGGCCCAGCAGACCCACAATCATCGAGCTCGGCCCCGGCGCCGCCTCAGCCAGGGCATAGAGATCGGCGAACTGGCGGTCGCTCAGCCAGCAGAAGCTGTCGACCGCCAGGTGGTGATACTCCGCCAGCAGCGTGTTGCCGCCGCCCAGGGAGAACAGCGACAGCGACAGGAACTGACCCACCACCTGCGCCAGGGTGGCCAGCGGGGTGGCGCCGGCCGCTGCCGGGCAGGCGGCAAGCAACGGCGTCATGGGGAGGCGGAGCCGCGCGGCCAATACCAGGCCATCGCCAGCGGCGCCGCCACCAGGATCACGGGGATCAGGCGCAGGTGGGCCACGCTCAGCGCCAGGAACACCGCCGCCGCCAGCGCCAGGGCGAAGGGGTCGCGGCGGTAGCTGCCCAGGATGCGGAAGCCCATCGACAGGGCCATGCCTGCGGCGGCCGCCACCACCCCCGCCAGCACCCGGTCCACCGCCGGCAGCTCATGCACGGCGAAATAGGCCACCCCCAGCGCCATCAGCAGGCTGAAGGGCACCAGCAGCATGCCCGCCAGGGCCGCCAGCGCACCCCGCAGCCCGTGGAAGCCGGCGCCGATGTACACCGCCAAGTTGATCTGGTTCGGGCCGGGCAGCAACCGCGCCACCGTCAGGCCGGTGAGGAACTGCGGATCGCTGAGCCAGTGGCGCTGCTCCACCACAATCCGCTGGCTCCAGGCCGACAGGCCGCCGCCAAACGCGGAGAGCGCCACCTGCAGCATCCCGATGAACAAGGCCCCCAGCCCAGGCGCAGGGGGGCGGGGCGGCTCAGTCATGCACAAAGTGGGGATCGGGCGGCAGCTCGCCGAGCTCGTGCAGGTGCGGCTCCAGCGGATCTGGCGCCTCGTAGCGCTCCGCCCCCGCCCAGTCGGCCTCGAAGGTGGCGCGCAGACGCTCCACCACTGCCGGCGCATCCGATTCGATGCCCAGCTCCCGGCGCAGGTCGAAGGCGCTGCGGTCGAGGTTCATCGATCCGGTCTGCGCATAGCGGCCATCGGCGAGCAGGAGCTTGGCGTGCAGCTTCGGCTGCTTCTGCCGCCGCACCTTCACCCCGAAGCGACTCATCACCCGCAGCGAGGCGAAGGTGTCGTAGATGTCCCAGTCGGAGATGCCGTGCTTGCCGCCGCAGAGGAAGCGCACCTTCACCCCGCGCGCGCTGGCGGCAACGATCCGGTCGAGAATCACCGCGTCCACCACCTTCGGATGCTGGATCCAGAGGGTGCGCTGGGCCAGATCGATGATCCGCGCCAGCTGGCCGCGGCTGTGCAGGTTGCTCCACACCAGCCCCACGCCCAGATCCGGCGTGAACGCCTGCCGCTGCCAGTCGGCCTCGAAACCGGCGATCACCTGCTCCACCACCGCCGGATCGAAGCTGACGATCCCGTAATCGCGGGTCTGGGTGAAGTACTTGTCGCTCAGGTTGAAGGTGGCGATCAGGGCGTAGCGGCGGTCCACCACCAACGACTTCTCGTGGGTGACCGGAAAGGCCTCGCTGGTCCAGGCCACCTCCAGGCCCCAGCCACCCAGGCGCCCATAGGCCTCGTCGTTCCAGCGGTCCCCGCCGGAGGTGTGGGGGTTGAGCATCACGCGCACCCGCACGCCGCGCCGATGGGCCCGCAGCAGGGCCTGCTCGATCGCCTGCGACTGCAGCTTGAACTGCTTCAGCCGCAGGCTCTCGCGGGCGTCGTCGATCAGCGCCACCACCTTCTCGGCGCCGTCGTCGGGCATCACCAGCAGCTGCTGCGCACCCGCCGGCACCGGCGCCTGGGCAGACGCCAGAGCGGGGACCTCGGTGGGATCGCCCATGCGACAGGGGAATGTGGACCGATCCGTTGTAAGCCGCCACGGGGGGCGGCTGCTGTTCGCTGGCGCTCGCCGGATCCTCCCCTTACGATTCCGCGATTGATTCGTGGTGGTTGCCGGTGCCCGCAGGTTCCCCCGAGCCCCACCCCCCTTCCGCCTCCGGGCTGGCCGGCCCGGGCGAGCGCCCGCCGCACCGCCCCCTGCGCGGCATCCCCACCTCCCGCGCCTACTGGGAGCTGAAGGCCGAGCAGATGATGAACCGGATCTTCGATTCGGACAGCGTTCTCGACCTGCCGGTGGAGAGCCCGGCCCCGGAGCGGCGCCCGGCCGCCGCGCTGCCCGGCCGCCGCGGCGCCACCCCGTCCCGGCCCCCCGCCGCAGCGGGCTCGGCGCCGCGGCGGGAGCTGCCTGTGGCGCTGCTCAGCCTCCTGGGCGGGGTCTCCATGGTCAGTGCCGTGAGCACCGTGCTGTACATCACCTCCTGGAACCAGGTGCAGCAGAGCCTCCGCCAGGAGCGCAACCTGCTGCTGGTGGAGCGGCTGCGCAGCCTCGGGCCGGCCGTGCCGGCGCCGGCCCCAGCCCCGGCGCCCCTGGCCCTGCCATCCCCGGCGCCCCTGGCCCTGCAGCCGGCCCCCGGTGCCGGCGCCCCCCCGCCCGGCGGGGAACGGCCCCCCCCACCGGCCGGACCCAGGATCGAGGAGCTCTCGCAGCTCCCCGCCTCCGAGCCGCCGCCGGCCCCGATCCTGCGCGTGCCGCTGAGCCCCCGCCTGGCCGCCTCCGCGCCGCCCGCCGCCCGCAGCGCAGCCCCGGCGCCGGCCCCCTCCCCCGCGCCGGCGCGGCTGAAGGCGGCCGCCCCCGCGCCGGCTCCGGTGCTGGTGGGGGTGGTGGCCGCGGCCGGCAAGGCCGGTTCAGCGATCGTCCAGGTGGGCGCGGCCACCACCAGCGTGGGCGTGGGCGAAGCGATCGGAACCAGCGGCTGGCGCCTGCGCATGGCCGCGGGGGATTCGGCGGAGATCGAGCGCGACGGCGAGGTGCGGCGGGTGTCGATCAGCAGCGGCAGCTGAGCGCTGTGGCCCCGCCGCGGCTGATCCCCTCCCCCCGCTCGCTCTGGCAGGCGCCCCTCGCCGATGTGCTGGAGGGCCAGGCGGGGCGCGAACTCAGCGGCGCCTGGAAGTTGATGCTGCTGGGGGATGGCAGCCCCACCCGCCATCTGCAGCTGCTCACCGGCGATCCGGTGGAGGTGGAGCTGATCGCCATGGCTCCGGAGCCGGGCCGCGATCCGGCGGCTCCGGAGCAGGTGGCGGAGCTGGAGGCACCCCTGCTGCGGCGCCAGGTGTGGCTGAACTGCGGTGGGCGCACGCTGGGCTGGGCTGAGAGCTGGTGGAACCAGGCCCAGGCGGAGGCGAACCTGCAGGACCGGCGCCAGCCGATCTGGCGCAGCCTGACGGCGGGACGGGCCGAACTGTTCCGCGAGGTGGACGGCCTGGGCCAGGTGGAGGCGCCCTGGCTGGTCGAGCGGTTCGGCTGCCCCGGACCGTTCTGGAGCCGCCACTACCGCTTCTTCCGGCAGGGCAAGGAACTGACGGTGATCCGCGAGGTGTTCTCGCCGGCGCTGACGGAATGGCTGGGGCCGGCTCCGGCGGCAGGTCGCCTGGCCAGCCTTCCAAAAGAGCACGGAATCTCGCAAGAATGATGACAAGTCGTCCCGGAAACCCCTTGACGGATTGACGGTCGAGGCTTGCTAGCCAGGATTCGGGCACTTCCGATCCCCAGCCATGGCCCCCTCCCCCCGTCCGCGCCACCGCCGCGCCGCTGCCGCGCCCGGCGGCGACCCGCCACGCCCGTCGGAGCGGCGGCTGATCACGCTCTGGGCCGACCTGCTCAGCGCCCTGCAGCAGGGATCGCCCGGCATCGCCACCTCCGCCGAGGAGATGGCCGGCGACCTGCCGCGCGAGCTCGTGGTGCCGGTGAATCGGGAGCTGCGCCAGCGCGGCTGCAGCTTCCTGGTGTCCCTGCGGGGGCGGGAGGCGCCGACGGCCGCCTCCTGCCCGCCGGCGCGCGGACGGTCCGCCGAGGCTGCGGGCTGCGATTGAGCCTCAGGGGCGGCGACGGGTGGAGCGGGGCAGCGGCCTGCCCGTCGGCTCCGGCGGCGGCTGGGGCGGCCTGGTCAGGTCGGCCGCGACCGGGGCGGTGGGGGCGGGACGCTGCCAGCGCGGCAGGGTGAAGCTCTCGTCGTCGGGCCAGTCGCCCGGGGGGCTGGTGGGGGCGGGAGCCACCGGCGCCGCGCCACGGCGGGAGATGGCCTCCAGGCTGCGGCGGCGCGGCGGGGCTGACTGTGGCGGCGGGGCTGACAATGGCGGCGGCGCGGGCGCGGACGGCTCGGGCAGGGGGCGGCGCGGCGCGGCGGGGGCGTTCTCCTGCCAGGGCTCGCGCCAGTCGTCGCCGTCGTCGAGCAGCCAGTCGATGCGATCTTCCAGCCAGCGGCCCAGGGCACCGGGGCGCCCGGGCCCGGCGGAGCGCGAGGGCGGCCGCGACCCCGGCCGCGCTCCCGCCACCCCATCCACCAGCTGACGGCCGGCGCTCACCCAACGATCCAGCCGCTGCTCCAGCTCACGCGACGTCGGCCGGCGGATCTCCCCCAGCCGCTCGCGGAACGCCCCCTCACCCCCGGATCGATCCATGGCGCCAAGGTAGCCGGATCCCCGCCGCTCAGCGGCGCGGCAGGCCATGGCGCGCCGCCAGCCAACGCTCGCGGCCCAGGCCCACCAGGGCGATCGTCAGCCCACCCCACTCCAGGCTCCAGAGAAAGGTGAGCAGCACTGGGGAGGCGGCAGCAGATGGGGTGAAGCTAGGCGGCGTTGGGTTCAAACACCAGCAGGCAACTGGCGTGCCAGCGGCCCTGGTGGTGGCGTTCGCAGCAGCTGCGGCAGGCCAGGTTGCTGCGGCGGCGGCGGTAGGAGGAGGTGAGGCCGCAGCGGGGGCAGCGGGCGATCCAGCGGGCCGCCTCCACCGGCACCGGAGAGCGGTGGCGCAGGGTCACCTCGAAGCCGGGCCGGGCGGCGTTGATCGCCGCCATCCGCGCCCGGAACTGGGGGCCATGCACCTCACGGACCCCCAGCACCCGATCGATCCAGGCGTGGATCATCTCGTGGCAGAGGGTGCTGAGGGTGGCCTCGCGCGGCAGCGGCTCCAGCAGCGGCCGCGACAGCACGATCTCGCACAGATCGCGGCCCTGCCCGTCGATGCCGCGGCGGTACAGACCGGCGGTGCGGGTGAGGCGCCCGTCGCTCCAGCGCAGCGCCACCAGCGGCCGGCCATCGCGCGTCAGGCTGCCGTCGAAATGCTCCCGGTTGAGGCGGTGGAAGAGGGGGAGCAGGGGTTCGAGGGGCACGGGGCAGGGCGTCTCCGCGGCCGCATCATCGCCGCAGCCGCGCCGCGGTGGGGTTGTCAGGCAGACTCTGGGGCCACAGAACCCCGCTGATCCGCGATGGACTGGAGTCTGGCCCGCACCCTCGGCAGCAAGGCCCTGCTGGCCGGTGCCTTCGCGCTGCTCGTCTACTGGACGATCTCGGCCGTGCGGCTGGTGCTCAGCGCCCGCGGCATCAACCCGCTGCTCAAGCAGTTCTTCACCCAGGTGGCGGCCGGCCAGATCGATGGCGCCTATCTGTTGACCACGAAGAACTACCGCTCGCACGTGAACCGACAGCAGTTCATCCGCTTCCTGGCCGGCCTGCAGCTCAACAAGTACCGCAACCTCAAATCCGGCCGGCCACGCCTGCAGGAAGACCAGATCATCCTGACGGTGAAGTTGAAGTCGGAGGGCAACGAAGAGCTGCCGCTCGATTTCACCTTCGTCAAGGTGGACGACACCTGGCGCGTGGACCGCATCCAGAAACCGGCCGCGGCATGAGCGACGCGGCGGGACCCCGGCAGGCGGAGCAGCGCGCCTCCGAACTGCGCGTCCTGCTGCAGCGCGCCGCGCACGCCTACTACGTGCTCGATGCGCCGGAGATGGAGGATCCGGTCTACGACCGGCTCTACCGCGAGCTGTTGGAGCTGGAGACGGCCCACCCGGAGCTGGTGCGGCCGGACAGCCCCACCCAGCGGGTGGGCGGCGCCCCGGCCGAGGGCTTCACCACCGTGGAGCACCGCATCCCCCTGCTCAGCCTCGACAACGCCTTCACGCTGGGCGAACTGGAAGCCTGGTACGAGCGCCTGCTGCGCGCCCTCGACCGCCGGCCCGACACCCCCCTGGCGATGGTGGGGGAGCTGAAGATCGACGGCAACGCCCTCGCCCTCAGCTATGAGAACGGGGTGCTGGTGCGGGCGGCCACCCGCGGCGACGGCGAGCGGGGCGAGGAGATCACCGCCAACGTGCGCACGATCCAGAGCGTGCCGCTGCGGCTGGCGCTGCAGCAGCCGCCCCCCTGGCTGGAGGTGCGCGGCGAGGCCCTGATCCCCGACGCCACCTTCGCCGCGATCAACGCCGAGCGGCAGCGGCGCGGCGAGCCAGCGTTCGCCAACCCCCGCAACGCCTGCGCCGGCACCCTGCGCCAGCTCGACCCGAAGGTGGTGGCGCAGCGCCGGCTCGACTTCTTCGCCTACACCGCGCACCTGCCGCCCCAGTGGCAGGCCGGTGGCGGAGATCCGGCGGCACCCACCAGCCAGTGGCAGGCGCTGCAGTGGTTGCGGCAGGCGGGCTTCCGCGTCAACCCCAACGCCGAACTCCTGCCCACCCTCGGGGCGGTGGAGGGATTCTTCGCCGCCTGGGAGGAGAGGCGCCACGGCCTTCCCTACGCCACCGACGGCGTGGTGGTGAAGCTCGACGACCTGCGCCTGCAGGAGGACGCCGGCTTCACCCAGAAGGCGCCGCGCTGGGCGATCGCCCTCAAGTACGCCGCCGAGGAGGCCCCGAGCCGCCTGCGACGGCTGGTGGTGCAGGTGGGCCGCACCGGGGCGGTGACGCCGGTGGCGGAGTTCGAGCCGGTGCCCCTGGCCGGCACCAGCGTCAGCCGCGCCACCCTGCACAACGCCGACCGGGTGGAGGAGCTCGACCTGCACGAGGGCGACACGGTGGTGGTGCGCAAGGCGGGCGAGATCATTCCCGAAGTGGTGCGGGTGCTGCCCGAACTGCGGCCGGCCGGCGCCCGGCGCCTGCGCCTGCCGCAGATCTGTCCGGAATGCGGCTCCACCCTGGTGCGCGAGAGCGGCGAGGCGGCCACCCGCTGCGTCAACAACGGCTGCCCGGCAATCCTGCGCGGCTCGCTGCGCCACTGGGTGAGCAAGGCGGCGCTCGATGTCGACGGCTTCGGCAGCCGCCTGATCGAGCAGCTGGTGGAGCGGGGGGTGGTGCGCTCCATCCCCGACCTCTACCGGCTGGGGGCGGCGGAGCTGGCGTCGCTGGAGCGGCTGGGCGAGCGCTCCGCCAGCGCGCGCGTGGCGGCCCTGCAGGCCTCGCGCGCGCAGCCCTGGGCCCGCCAGCTCTACGGCCTCGGCATCCACCACGTGGGCGAGGTGAACGCCAGGGCGCTGGCGAAGGCCTTCCCCAGCGCCCTGGAGCTCGAGGCCGCCGCCCTGGTCAGCCCGGAGCAGATCACGGCCGTGCACGGCATCGGCGAGACGATCGCCCAGAGCCTGCAGCAGTGGTTCGCCACCCCCGCGAACCAGGCGCTGCTGGAGCAGCTGGGGCAGGTGGGCTTCTCGCTGGCGGCCGGCGAGGCGGAGCGCGCGGGGGGCGAGGCGCCGCCGACCGGCACGGCGCTGGCGGGGCAGACGTTCGTGCTCACCGGCACCCTGCCGAGCCTGAGCCGGCGCGAGGCCCAGGCGTTGATCGAGGCGGCGGGGGGCAAGGTGAGCGGCTCGGTCAGCCGCCGCACCAGCTACGTGGTGGCCGGCGAGGAGGCGGGCAGCAAACTCGCCAAGGCCACCGCCCTGGGGGTGCCGGTGCTGGATGAGGAGGGCCTGCGCACGTTGCTCGGTTGAGGCGGCCTGGTTGCGGTGGCTCGGTCGGGCCAGTTTGTGCACAGCCGCTGCCAGCCCGGTACCCTGCGGGCAGGAAGGAGCCTGCCGCCGCGGGAACCTGCCCCCGATCGCCGCCGCCGGGCCCCGCCGCCCTCGCCGCCCTGCCCCTCCCCCCCCCGCTCCGGTGGACCGCGACATCAGCCTGCGCCTCGATCCCGTCCGCCCGCCTGGGACGGCCCCAACGCCGCTGGCGACCACGGCCCGGGCCGCCCCTTCCAGCACGACGCAGGACTCCGCGTCAACGCCGCCGCTGCCGCCCGACCTCGACCCCGACGCGCTGAGCGACCCGATCTGGCGGTCCCTGGCCCGCCACGAGCTGCTGGTGCCCCTGCTGCGGCAGGTCACGATCGCCGGCGCTATCGCCGCCGTGCCGCTCCGCGAGGAGGAGCGCACCCAGGCCCGCAAGGCGTGGCTTCGCCAACATGGCCTGCAGTCGCCGGAGCAGCTGGCGGCCCACCTCGCCGCCCACGGCCTCAACGAGGCGGAGGCCAGCTGGCAGGCCGAGCTTCCCTTCCGCATCCAGCGCCACTGCGAGGAGCACTTCGTGCACCGCGCCGAGCAGCGCTTCCTCGCCCGCAAGCCCCAGCTCGACCAGGTGATCTACAGCCTGCTGCGGGTACCCGATGCCTCCCTGGCCCGCGAGCTGTACCTGCGCATCGCCGAGGGGGAGGCCGACTTCGCCGAACTGGCGGCCACCTATTCCCAGGGTCCGGAGCGCGCCACCCGGGGCATCGTCGGCCCGGTGCCGCTGCTGCAGGCCCACCCGATCCTGGCGGAGCGGCTGCGCACGATCCGGCCCGGCGAGCTGCAGCCGCCACTGCTGATTGAGCAGTGGTGGCTGGTGCTGCGGCTGGAATCCCTGCGCTCGGCCTCCTTCGATGCGGAGATGCGCCAGCGCATGGCCCGCGAGCTGTTCGAGGAATGGGTGGAGGAGGAGGTGCGCCGCCGCATCGCCGCCCGCCCCGCACCACCATGACCTCCACCCTCCCGCCCCAGCTCGAACCGCTTCTGGCCCAGGAACCGCTGCAGCTCCTGAGCGAGCCGGGTCGCCAGGCGCTGCGCCAGCGCGGCAGCGTGCAGCGCTTCGGCGAGGGCCAGCGGCTGAGCGAGGCCGGTGCGATCGGCGACCGCGTGCTGGTGCTGCTCGAGGGCGAGGCGCGGCTGCTGGGCGAACGCGACGGGCGGCCCTTCACCCTGGAGCGGCTGGGTCCGGGGTCGATCGTGGGCCTGGCCTCGATGCTGCGGGCCGACCCCTGCGAGGCGGTGAGCGCCGCCACGCCGGTGCTGGCCCTGGCGATCCCGGATGCGCTGATGCTGGAGCTGCTCACCGCCGAGGCGGAGGCGCCGTTCCGGGGCTGGGCGCAGCGACAGCTGTGGACCGCCGAGTTGCACGCCCTGCTGGAGCGCCAGGAACAGGCGCGCGGGGGCGGCGGCTTCGATCCGCTGCGCTGGCGGGAGCGGCTGGAGACGCTGCGGTCGCGCTGCCGAGCCCTGGCCCCCGCCGAGCTGGCGACCGCCCCGCCCGCCGCCGACGAGCGCCTGGTGCTGGCCAGCGCCAACGTGCCCGATCAGGCCCTGGGCAGCCCCCTGCGGGCCGACGCGCCGCTGCCGAAGCCGCGCCCGCCCCTGCCCCTGCGGTTGCTGGTGCTGCCCGCCGAAGCCCTGGCGACCGCTCCCGGCACCAGCCTGGCGACCGCCGCATCCACGGCCCCCGTCCCGAGCGCCGACCCCTGGGCCTCCGCCGAACCGGCGCCAGGCGCCGAACCGCCGGCCGGCGCCGACCCCCTGCCCACCAGCCTCGACCTGGGCCAGCCCAGCCGCAGCCGCGGCCTGCAGCTGGTGCGCGGCCGCGGCGTGCTCGACGAGACGCTGGCCTGCTTCCAGATGCTCGGCCGCCTGCTGGAGCTGCCCTACCGCCGCGACGCGGTGGAGAAGATCCTGCGCGACGGCCTGCGGCGCGGCAAATCGCCCGACCTGCCGCTCTGCGGCCAGATCGCGGCGATGCTCGGCCTGCTGGTGAGCGGCGCGCGGGTGCCGGCGCCGGCGGCCACGCGCCTGATCACCCCCTGCCTGATCGCCTGGAAGGACAGCTTCGCGGTGGTGGCCCAGAGCAACGCCGCCGGCCTCACCCTGGCCTCCCCCGCCGATGGCTGGGTGCGGCTGTCGCCGGCCCAGATCGCCGAGCAGTGGCCCGAGGGACTGGATGTGCTGCTGCTGGAGCGGAGCACCGCCACGCCGGAGCAGAAATTCGGACCGGGCTGGTTCTGGCCAGCGCTGAAGCGCTACCGGGGCATGTTGATCCAGGTGCTGGTGGCGTCGTTCGTCGTCCAGCTGTTCAGCCTGGCCAATCCGCTGCTGATCCAGGTGATCATCGACAAGGTGATCTCCCAGCGCAGCCTCGACACGCTGCAGATCCTGGGCATGGCCCTGGTGGTGGTGACCCTGATGGAGGGGGTGATCGGCTCGCTGCGCACCTTCCTGTTCACCGACACCACCAACCGCATCGATCTGCGCCTCGGCGCCGAGGTGATCGACCACCTGCTGCGGCTGCCGCTCGGCTATTTCGACCGCCGTCCGGTGGGGGAGCTGGGCACGCGCATCGCCGAACTGGAGAAGATCCGCAACTTCCTCACCGGCCAGGCGCTGATCACGGTGCTCGATGCCGCCTTCTCGGTGATTTACATCATCGTGATGGCGCTCTACAGCTGGCTGCTGACGCTGATCGCTCTGGCCGTGCTGCCGATCCAGATCGGCCTCACCTTGCTTGGCGCCCCCCTGTTCCGTCGCCAGTACCGCCAGGCCGCCGAGGAGAACGCCCGCACCCAGAGCCACCTGGTGGAGGTGCTCACGGGCGTGCAGACGGTGAAGGCCCAGAACGTGGAGATGGTGAGCCGCTGGAAGTGGCAGGAGTACTACGCCAAATACATCTCGCGCACCTTCGAGAAAACCATCACCGGCACCTTCCTCAACGAAACCAGCCAGGTGCTGCAGAAGCTCTCGCAGCTGCTCGTGCTCTGGGTGGGAGCGACGCTGGTGCTCAAGGGTGAACTCACCCTCGGCCAGCTGATCGCCTTCCGCATCATCAGCGGCTATGTCACCCAGCCGCTGCTGCGCCTCTCCTCGATCTGGCAGAGCATCCAGGAGCTGCGGGTGTCGTTCGAGCGCTTGGCCGATGTGGTGGACACGCCGGAGGAATCCACCCCCACCGACCGGGCCAACATCCCGCTGCCGCCGGTGGAGGGGGATGTGGAGTACGAAAACGTGAGCTTCCGCTTCAACCCAGGCGGCGCCGAGGTGCTCACCAACATCAACCTGCACATCCCCAAGGGCACGTTTGTGGGCGTCGTGGGCCAGAGCGGCAGCGGCAAGAGCACGCTGATGAAACTCCTGCCCCGCCTCTATTCCCCCACCAGCGGCCGCATCCTGGTGGACGGCTACAACATCGAGAAGGTGGAGCTGTATTCGCTGCGCCGCCAGATCGGCATCGTGCCCCAGGATCCGCTGCTGTTCAGCGGCACGATCAGCGAAAACATCGCCCTCACCGAGCCGGATGCCACCAGCGACGCGATCGTGCGGGCCGCCCGCATCGCTGGCGCCCACGATTTCATCATGGATCTGCCCTCCGGCTACAGCACGCCCCTGGGGGAGCGGGGCGCATCGCTCTCCGGCGGCCAGCGCCAGCGCATCGCCATCGCCCGCACCCTGCTGGCCAATCCGCAGATGCTGGTGCTCGACGAGGCCACCAGCGCCCTCGATTACGACACCGAACGCCAGGTGTGCGACAACCTGCGCGAGGCCATGGCGCACGCCACGGTGTTCTTCATCACCCACCGTCTGAGCACGATCCGCCGCGCCGATGTGATTGTGATGATGCACCAGGGGGCGATCGTGGAACTCGGCAGCCACGACGAACTGATGGCCCTCAAGGGCCGTTATTTCGCGCTCTACCGCCAGCAGGAGGCAAGCTGATGGCCCCCAATCTCTTCCGGCAGGCGCAGAACGGCCTCGAGCGTCTGGTGCACACCGACAACGACGATGTGGTGCTGCAGCAGTCGCGCGTCTGGGCGCGCGGCATCACCTGGGCGCTGATCGGCGTCACGGGCTTCGGCCTGGCCTGGCTGGCGCTGGCGAAAACCGAGGAGATCGTCACCGCCCCCGGCAAGCTCGAACCGCTCGGGGTGGTGAAGGACATCCAGATGCCGGTGGGCGGCGTGGTGGATGAGGTGCTGGTGAAGGAGGGCGACCAGGTGCGCAAGGGCCAGGTGCTGCTGCGGCTCGACACCGTCACCAGCCGCGACCGCCAGCAGAGCATCCTCAAGACGATCACCTTCAAACAGCAGCAGCTGCGCCTCAAACGCGAGGAGCTGGTGCGGTACTTGGCGGTGAATGACACCGAGCAGCAGGTGCTGGTGGAACGGATGGGGCTGGAAAAGGAGGTGCTGGGGCGGTTGGAAACGCTCAACCGGCAGGGTGCTGTTCAGGAGCTGCAATACCTGAGCCAGGTGAACAAGGTGCAGGAGGTGGAAGGGGAATTGAAACAATCGAAGGTGGAGCGGCTGCGGCAGGAGGCGATCCTGCAGCAGGGCATCCGCGAGCTGCAGAGCGAGCTGGCGGATCTGCGCAGCAAGCTGGTGGAGCTGGACGTGAACATCCGCTACCAGGAGATCCGCGCCCCGGAAGATGGCGTGGTGTTCGAGCTCAAGCCGAAGAGCAAGGGCTTCGTGGCCCAAACCAGTGAGCCGGTGCTCAAGGTGGTGCCGTTCGACCGGCTGGAGGCGCGGGTGGAGGTGCCCAGCCGGGAGATCGGCTTTGTGAGCGTGGGCAAGAAGGCCGAGATCAGCATCGATTCCTTCCCCGCCACCGATTTCGGGGTGCTGGAGGGCACGGTGCGCCGCATCGGCTCCGACGCCTTGCCGCCGGATGATCGCGACCAGACCAAACAGTTCTACCGCTTCCCGGTGGACATCAAGCTCAACCAGCAGCAGATGAAGCTCAAGGGCGGCCAGCCGCTGGAGCTGAAGGTGGGCATGTCGCTGACGGCCAACATCAAGCTGCGCAAGGTGACCTACCTGCAGCTGCTGCTGAGCGACTTCAAGGACAAGGCCGACGCCCTGCGGCGCATCTGAGCCATCCCATGAAACGAGCCTCCCCGCAAGCTGCCCCGCAGGACGAGCGCCCCCCGCAGGTGCCAGCGGATGTGGCGCGCTGGATCCGCACGGAATGCGGCCGGGCCAAGTACCTGGAGCTGGCGGGGCGCACCGGGCCGCTGGCGCGGCTGCGGCTGGCCTGGTTCGTGCTGGTGGGCGCTCTGCGGGATCTGCCGCTGGCGCTGCGGCAGGGGAGCGGCCGCGCCTGAAGCTTCCGCTATCTGCCGGGAAGGGCAACCAGGTTGCCAAATGTGGTCGGATCCAGCACGGGCTGCAGCCCCCCCTGCGGGCCGATGCTGAACAGCTCATAGCCCACGCCCTGCAGGAATGGGATGACCTCGTAACAGGAAACCTCGATCAGCAATGCCTCAATGCGTTTGGCCGAGAGCAACGCGCGGGCGCCCTTCAGCGCGGCGATCTCATGGCCTTCCACATCCAGCTTCCAGAGACGGATCCGATCCAGGGACTCCTGGCGCGCGAAGTCGTCCAGCGGCTCAACCCTGATCTCGAGCCGAGCCAGCTCCTGGCCCTGGTACCAATCGAGGCGCGCCGTCGTGCGCGAACCCTTGGCCTGCACGGTGATCAGGCTGGAGCTGTCAGACAGACCAAACGGATGCAGCGACACGTCCCAGGAGGGGTACTGCGCCAGGCACTCCCGGATCCAGTCGTGCGCCTCGGGAAGCGGCTCGAAGCACAACACACGCACCCCAGGGATCGGGGCTAAGTACTGACACATCTGGCCGATATTGCTGCCCGAATCCACCACGACACCACCATCGCAAAGCCAACGGCGCAACCAATCCATCTGGGCCGACCCTTCATAATCTCCATACACAATCCAGCGGTGGGTGGAATCGGCAAGATCCAGCTTCCAGGTAACGCCACTCGCGCATTCCACCCAACAGACCCCGTGAACCGCAAGGCTGGAGCCATACATTTTTTCGAGCAAGCCCAGCTTTTTCGGGAAGTCAAACTTGCGAAGCGTAGAGAGACCGGGCGGCAGCTTTATTGTTTCCAAGCATGAGTTGCATCTGCATTTCTTTTAGCAGAAAACGGGCAACAGGTCAAGGAGAAGTTGATAACTACCGGCGGCTGCCAGGCCGGGGCGCAACGAGCCCATCCAGGCCCGTGGCATCGGCCCCTACGGCCCCTCCGCCAGCGCCCGCCGCGCCACCTGGGTGACCAGCACGGTCACGGCCACGGTGGCGCCCAGGCCGAGCAGCCGCACCGCCCAGGTGAGGGGATCGGCGTGGCCGGAGAGCACGGTGCCGAAACGGGCCACGTCGCCGGCGAGGGCGCCGAGGCCGCAAAAGAGCACCGTGCCCGGCAGGATGCCCACCAGGCCGATGCTGTAGTCGCGCAGGCTGATGTCGCTGAGGCCGTAGGCGAGGTTGAGCAGGCTGAAGGGAAAGGCCGGCGAGAGGCGGGTGAGCAGCACCAGCCGCAGCCCCTCGCGGCTCACCGCCTGCTCCACCGCCTGCAGCTTCGGCGCCGCCGCCAGCCGCTGCCGCGCCCAGTCCCGCAGCCAGCCACGCCCGAGCAGAAACACCACCACCGCCCCGAGACTGGCCCCCAGAAACACCACCAGGCTGCCCAGGGCTGTGCCGTAGAGCGCCCCGGCCAGCATCGAGGCCCACACCCCGGGCAGCAGCAGCGTCACCCAGAGGGCGTAGAGCGGCACGAACGCCGCCGCCCCCAGTGGCGAACGCAAGGCGGGCAGCAGCGAATCGAGCAGGGCGGAAGGGTCGAGACCGGCGATCGGCAGGGGAATGGCGTCCAGGGAAAACGGGCGGCCGGCTGGAGGGATCGTAGGCCGGCTGGAGGCAGCCATGGATTGGCGGCGGGAAGGGCACAACGGCAACAACAAACAAGCCTGCCGCCGTAAATACAGAATCTGTGGACAGAAGCGCTGCCAATGGCTACCGAAGGGGAAGCCCGGGCAACGAGCCCACCCTCACCCATGAACCCCATCTTCGAAGAGCTGAAGGCCCGCGCACTGGCGGCGGAGCGGGATCCGGCGGTCGAGACCGGCCCTGCGGCGGTGGCGCTGCTGCGCGAATGGCTCGCCAGCCATGAGGCAACGGTGGCTGCCGCCAAGGTGGCCGAGCCGACGGAATTCAACGGCACGATGATGCAGTGGTTTCACTGGTACAGCGACGCCGACGGGGGGCACTGGCGGCGGCTGCAGGAACAGGCGCCGGCGCTGGCGAAGGCGGGCATCACGGCCCTGTGGCTGCAGCCAGCCTGCAAGGGAGGCAGCCAGTGGGATGTGGGCTACGGCGCCTACGACCTGTTCGATCTGGGCGAATTCGACCAGAAGGGCACGGTGCGCACCCGCTGGGGCACGCACGACGAATACCTGGCGGCCGTGAAGGCCTGCCAGCAGGCCGGCATGCAGGTGTACGCCGATGTGGTGTTCAACCACAAGATGCATGGCGATGCCCAGGAGGACTATCCGGCCACCCCCTACGACCCCGCCGACCGCAATCGCCCCCTGGGCGAGGAGCGCACGATCCGCTCCTGGACCCATTTCCGCTTCGACGGGCGCGGCGGCCGTTACTCCACGATGCAGTGGCACTGGAGCCACTTCGATGCGGTGGATTACAACAGCCTCGATCCGAACTACCACGCTGTCTGGCAGACCCATGGCGCGCCGATCGAGCGCAACGTGGATCTGGAGAAGGGCAATTTCGACTACCTGATGGGCTGCGACATCAACGTGGGCCATCCGGAGGTGCGAGGCGAACTCAAGCACTGGGGCCAATGGACCCTCGACCATGTGGGCGCGGACGGCTTTCGCCTCGATGCGATCAAGCACATCGCCAGCGACTTCTACCTCGATTGGATCACAGCACTCGAGCAGCACGCGCAGCGCAACCTCTTCGTGGTGGGGGAATACTGGAGCTACAACCTTCCAAGCCTCACCTGGTATGCGGCCAACACCGGCGGCCACATGAGCCTGTTCGATGCACCGCTGCACCTCAATTTCCACCAGGCCAGCCGCAGCGGCGGCCACTACGACATGCGCCACCTGCTCGATGGCACCCTGATGCAGCAGATGCCACTGCTGGCCGTAACACTGGTGGACAACCACGACACCCAGCCGCTGCAGTCGCTGGAATCGGTGGTGGAGCCGTGGTTCAAGCCGCTGGCCTACGCCGTGATCCTGCTGCGCGATCAGGGCTACCCCTGCATCTTCCACGCCGATTATTACGGAGCCGACTACACAGACAACAAAAACGGCACCGACTACACGATCCACATGCCCAGCCACCGCTTCCTGATCGATCGCTTCCTGCTGGCCCGCGGCCACTGTGCCTATGGCCCCCAATACGATTACCTCGATCACTTCAACACCATCGGCTGGACCCGCCTCGGCAGCGCCGGCCATCCGCGCGCCATGGCCGTGTTGATGAGCGATGGCGATGCCGGCCGCAAATGGATGGAGGTGGGCAAACGCCACACCGTCTTCCGTGATCTCACGGGCCACATCCGCGAACCGATCACCAGCAACGCCGACGGCTGGGCCGAATGGCGCTGCCCCGGCGGCTCGGTGTCGGTGTGGGTGGAGGAGGAGGCGATTGGCGAGATGGGGGTGGATCTCTAACCCTCCCCGTGCCAGCGCGAACGGCATCGCTGGCGGAGTTTGCGGCTCCAGGCGAACAACGCCAGCGTTCCGCCGATCGGCAGGGGGCCGGGAACCGCCAATGCCCGAGCCATCCCCTGCGCGAACAGATAGTGGCCTCGCGTGGTGGGATGCAGCCGATCCCAGTAGAGATATTCCGAGGGAGTGGCGCACACCGTTCCATTCGCGAAGCAGGCTTCTTCCACGTTGGTGAAGCCGTAGGCGCTTGGATTGGCGAGAACCTCGTTCAGCAGGCTATCAGTGTCAAAGATGGTGATGGAAAGCTGCGGATTGGCGGCCGCAAACCCGGACATCTCCTGCTGCAACAACGCATTGAATGCCAGGCTCACGGCCTGCATCTCCACAGCCTCAGGTGTGTTGCGGTAAGCGGGGGCCTTGCTGAGATCCGGCGAGTTCACCACAAGAAAGTTCAGCGCACCATCGGCGGCCAAGGTCTGGATGGTGCCCACGATGTTGCTGACGCCGATCGCGGGAAGCGCGCTGAAGGGCACGGGAGCGCCGGCCCCACCGCTGTAGGTACCCACACTCAGGCCTGCGGTGGCAGCATTGGTATAGTAGAAAACATCATTCGGGAAGACGCGCACCACAAACAGCGTGCTTGCCGGGTCATAGAGAGGGTTGGCTGCATCAAAGGAGCTGAGCTGCCAAGCGATACCCTTGTTGTCGTAGGGCGCCTTCTCCACGCTGTTCACCAGACCGGAGGAAGATCCACCGACAGCGTAATTGGTCCCGCCCTGAAGAGAAGCGGCGAGGGATGGACTGCCGGGATGGAGCATCTCCCACAGGTACTCCACGGCCACCTTGCCGTTGCTGAAGCGGTAATCGAAATACGGAGGCGGGGGAAAGGTGTTGCCCGAGATCACGCCACTGTTGCCGCTGTCAGAGAGGCTGTCGCCGAAAACGAACATCGTCTGCACCGAGGCCAGAGAAGCCCTGGCAGCGCCTGCCTGGGCAAGCGTGAGCGCGACCACGGCCACCCAACCAACGCGAGCCAGAAGCCGCGAGAAGCGGGATGCATGCGTGAGCAAGAACATGGGCATCGGAACAGGTTGTTGCGACCGTAGCTGTGGAAGGTGACTTGTGTTCTTTTTGTCATGGATTGACCGCCCCCACCGCCCCACTGGCGCGGCTGCAAGGGGGAGTGTGGAGCTGGGCGCTCAAGTGAGCTGATGCTCAGACCAGAGCCTTCTACACAGGCTGGTAGATATGGCCGTTCGACGGCACAGGCGGGAACTGCACCCCAGTGGCATACACTGCGTCAGCCTGGGGCCAGGCGTAGCCATCAGCAGGCAGGCATTCGTGCTTGTCCGTGGAATTGGAGTGGGCAACGACAATCGGCCGCGCGTTGAGTCGAGCCATCGTCTGCACGCCTGCTGATCAACCAGGCGACTTACTGTACTCACTTCGACCAGATTCGCTGGCCTAAGATTCTCAACAGTTGCGACACTGTGCGGCGATTAGCCGAGGAGATCGTGGGTGTCGAACATGCGGATGTTCCCGTGTGCATCCTCCGAGAAAGCCCCCTGCCGTCCCAGGGTCGAAATGATGCAGTCAGCCAAGCCAACTTGCACGAGTTCGTCAACGAGGTTCAAGAGATCTTCCGTCGAGGATCGATGTTAACGTAGACCCAGAAAAAGAGAATCCCGCAGATAGGCTTTGTTGCTGGTTCTGCAGTCTAGGTAATTCGCAAGCAGGCCCCGTGGAAGACCTCCAGCGGCGGCAGTGCAGAGCTGCAATTTGCCGATTGGCATTCTCTCCATTGGCACCTAGATCACCAAGATCCAAGATTCGAGCTGCATTGGTGACACAGATAAGGCAAACATCCGATCCAGGCCCATTGGACAGCACATCCCGAACACGCCTCTTCCAGGAAAGAGAGACCCGTCCCGCGCGAGTTGCTGCCATTTCTCCAGCACTCTTTGGAGCTGGGTTGCGATCGTTTCGGTAACGCGAGGACCCAGACCCGGCAAGGCAAAGGCCTCCCGCTCGGACTTGGTAAAACCAGTATCTTTGCTCAAGGGTGTTCATGGCTTCAACCGAGGGGGCTCGGGGTGGGCGATGAGGCTGTCGTGGAGGCCGGGGCGGCATTCACCATCTTGGTGGGATCCACCACCCGATCAAACTCCTCTTCGGAAACAGCACCAAGCTTGAGTGCAGCTTGATTCAGCGTGAGATCGTTGTCGAGAGCATAGCGGGCCACTTGGGGACATTGGTCGCAACCAATCACCAGACTCAAAGCAGCAACCAACATCAACGAACACTCCACGAAAGAAGCGATTATCCTTTGGTCTGACTGCATTCCCTCCACCAGGAAGCGACGAAAGTTGAAACAGCCATCGCCAAGAATCCGGATTGGCTTGCAGAGGTGAGAAATGAGCAAGGGCTTATAGACGTTCATTTCCAAATAGCCGCCTGCACCGCCAAAGGCAACGGTGACATCGGCGCCCATCACTTGAACAGCAATCATCGCAAGCGCCTCGCACTGGGTAGGATTCACCTTTCCGGGCATGATGGAAGAACCGGGTTCATTGGCAGGAATCTTCAGCTCGGCAAGGCCAGCTCGAGGGTCACAGGAGAGAAGGCGGATATCGTTGGCGATCTTGTAGCGCGATACTGCCAGGGTCTTGAGAGTGGCGCTGAGTTGCACCAGATCGTCATGAGAACCCTGGAGCGCGAACTTGTTCAGTGCTGTGATGAAAGGAATGCCGGTGAGCTGGCCAATCTCAGCGGCCACCTCCGTGTCGAAACCTGGCGCGGCATTGAGGCCCGTGCCCACCGCAGTACCACCCAGAGCCAATCGATAGACACCTTGCAGCGCAAGATCAATCCGCTGCAGATTGTGATCCAACATAGCCACATAACCTAACATCTCCTGACGCAGGGTCAGCGGTGTGGCGTCCTGCAAGTGGGCTCGGCCGATTTTGATGATGGTTTGCCAGTCATCGGCTTTGGCTTCCAAGGCATCGCGCAACCCTTGAACCGCCGGGCGAAGGTGATGGGTTACCGCCTGAGCCGCGGCCACGTGCATGGCCGTCGGGAAAGAATCGTTGGACGACTGGGACATATTGACATGATCGTTGGGATGCACTGGGACTTTGCTTCCCAACGGCTGTCCAGCGATTTACGAACAGTGATTGACAATCATTCCGTTTATATTCATATTGAACTGGGCACCACTACCCGTCATCCATGCATTCAATGGGAACTGGTCTTGATACTGATCTGCCAGAATTTCATCGCAATCAGCGGAGATCAGATCGCTCTGCGGCGAAATCAAGCGCCCGGCGCGCTGATTCACCAGCGCGGCACCCTTCTTCGCATAGGCATAGGCAGGGATCATTTCCCGCCAAATCAAATCCTCGCCGATCGAGAAGTGCTGAAGCGAGCGCTGGGTTTGCGCACCCCACAGCTTATCCGCGGGAACAGGGACAGAGCCAAGGCTGCCTGTTCAACACGGGTGGTGGTGTCTGCCTTGGACGGCATGCCTTGAGGAGTTGCCATCAGCAGGGCATGCAAGATCGATCACATAGATATTTGCCACGCGCACGTCGCAGCCTGAATTCCGATACCTATTGTCACACTACCGCTACCCGCCCGCTTGTCACCCGTGCGACGCCAGACCTAAAGACGAAGAACTCGCCACTGATTGTGCGCAAAGATTCGGCAGCAGTCCCCGCAATGAACCAGGGCTACAAACACGCTGCGCCACTGGCGGGAGTGTGGGCAACATTCATCACCATCGCCAACAACGAATAATAGCCAATCAGCGCGATCAGATCGATCAGTCCCGCCTCGCCGAGGAGCTGCAGTGTGCGGCTATAGGTGGCGTCGCTGAGGCTGCGATAGCGGTCGAGTTCGTCCCAGACGGCATAGGCGATCGCCTCAGCTTCGGGCAGGGCGGCGGGGCGTCGGCCTTCGGCCACGGCGTGGAGGATCGCGCTATCGAGTCCAGCCGCGAGTGCCAGGGGGCAGTGGATCGCCCACTCCACCGGCTGGCTCCAGCGCCGGGCCACCAGCAGGATCACGAATTCGCGCAGCCGCTCCGGCAGGGCACTGGCAAACCGCAGATAGGCCCCGGTTTCCTGCAAGCGATCCATCAACTCCGGGCTGCGCAGCAGCGGGATGAACGGCCCCTCCAGCCGCCCGCGCGGCCCGGCCTCCAGCGCCGCCGCTGCCTGCCGCTGGGCCTCGCTGCGCTGCTCCGGCGGCAGGGGCGGCATCCGATCGGGACCGAGAGCAGGAAAGGAAGGTAGCGGGAAGGCGGAGGGGTCCATGGGCAGGCCGCGGAATCGGGGGCAGCGGCAAGCTACGGATATCGACCGCGGGCAGCGCTCTGGTCCACCTGGCTGCGCAGGGTGGCCAAGATCTCGGCGAAGCTGGGGATGCCCGGAACCCTGCCGGCCTTCGGCATGGCGGTCTCCAGCAGCACCTCGGTGCCCTGGTGCGCCAGACAGGGCGGCCGTTCGTTGCCGGCGATGGCCAGCTGCTCGCTGATCACCGAGCGTGCCTGGCACGAGAGGCTCCAGCCCAGGGGGATGGTGAGCGGCTTCGGGGTGGCGGTGTCTGGGGTCTTGAGGAGCACCCGGGTCTGCAGCGTGATGCAGAGGTTGCTGCGGCTGCCGCGATCGGTCGCGGCGCTGCTGCTGTTCTGCTTGCCGCAGCGCACGCCGTACTCGCGCAGGGCCTGGCCCACGCGCGCATCGCGGGCGGCGAACAACGCCTGCACCGCCGAAACATTCGTGAGCGGCCGCGGCCAGGCGCTGGGGGTGGAACGGGGGCTGGGCGGATCCTCTGCCGGGAGCTGGGGGTCGTCGCCGAGGGGAAAGTTGCTGATGCCCGCGATGGCGATCGGCAACACCTCCACCTTGTCCGCCAGGCCCAGACGCGGCAGCGCGTCCGTCAAGGAGCGCACGATCTCGGCGGCGGTGACCGCGCCGGAATTGTCGTAATAGCCGCCGTCCACGGTGCGCCGCTGCCGCTCCTGCGGTGAGCCGGGGAAGAAGGCGTAGGGGGTGATCAGCGGGAAGCGGGCGCTCATGACCGCCGCCGTGCTGAAGCGGATGTCGCCACGGCTGGGTTCATGGAAGGAGGCATCGCTCTCGAACTGAAACGGCGCCAGCAGGTGGCGCCGGCCGCTCTGCACCTCCGTGGTGTTGAGCACCAGGAAGGGCCCCTGCTGCCCGGTGTAGAACGATCCCTCCAGCGACACCGGCGCCGGCGCGCGGCTGCCGCCATCGCTGAAGGCCAGCTCCAGCCCCAGGGCCCGATCCCAGGCGGGAACCGGCACGGGGTAGAAGCGTTGGGCGGCGTCCGGGAACAACATCGCCGCCAGCACCGGCGAGAGCTGGTCCTGCTCGAAGGTGCTGTCGATCCGCTCCACCAGATCGCGCCCGGAGCTGGCCTGCTGCAGGGCATTGGCGTAGAGGGTGGCACCCACGCTGCCCCCCGAGACGCCGCTGATCGCGAACAGGTGATCCGGGAAGGCGGGGAGCGCCTCGCTGATCAGGGCCAGGGCCTTGGCCGCGTGATAGGCGGCAAAGACGCCCCCTCCCTGGGCAGAGACCACATACAGCGGCCACTTGCTCGCGCCACGCTGGGCCTCGATCGCCTCCCGGCGCCCCTTCTGGTTCAACCATTCGGCCAGGCTGGTCTCGAGGGGGGGCAGGGGCGGCTGGCCCGCTGGCGGCAGCAGGCGCACCGCATGGTTGTCGTTGACGCGGAAACTGGCCAGCAGCAGGGCACCGATCAGCAGCAGCGACACCAGCGGCACGCCGGTCTTGCGGCCGACCAGGAAGAGGCTGGAGGCGAAGACCGTGAAGATCGCCAGGGAGGCGTAGAGAATCGCAATCGAGCCCAGATAGCGAGGAATCGCCACCGCGCTCAGGCCGCTGACCGTGATCAGCAGGGGCAACAGCAGGGCCAGAAGCAACAACAGCACAAAGCTGCTCCAGTACTGCTGCTGGGCCGGGTTGCTGTCGCCAGGGTCGGGATCCAGGCACCAATCGAGCGCCAGAACCGCGGCTCCCACAATCAGAATCACGTACAGATGCAGGCTGCCGCCGGCCATCGGGCCATGGGCCGCCCGCGCGATCGGCACGCTGATCAGGGCCAGAACCATCCAGGCGGCGGCCATCAACAGCAGCTCGGCACGGGCACTGAACAGGCCGATCCGGTTGCCGGAGGTCACGGTGAGCCCCAGGCGCTCCACCAGACCGAGGCTGAAGGTGGTCAGCGGAATCCGGCGCAGCAGGCGCCTGTGATCCTGGCGCCAGACCACCAGCCGGGTGCGCGCATAAAACAGCCACAGCAGCACCCCGGCCTCCACCACCAGCCCCGCCACCATGCGGCGGCCCATGCCGATCCCACCGACGCGCACCAGCAACGCCCCGGCCATCAGCAGCGCTGGCACGATGCCCAGCGCGCGCGGGAGCCACCACACCACGCCCGCGGGCATGGCGCTCACCTTCGGGCTGGCCACCGGGCTGGCCTCGCCGGGCTCCGCGCTGGAGGGCGGCGGGCCCATCCAGTTGAGATCGCTGAGCGAACGGGCGGCAAACCACAGGGCGGTGCCGAACAGGGCCGCGGTGAGGCACGCCAGACCGTAGGCACCCCATTCCGGCTCCAGGGCCATCGCCAGCAGCACATCGCTGATCTGCTGGCTGAGGAACGCCGCCACCGCCAGGCCGAGCAGCAGCAACGGCACCCGCAGGGCGATCAGGTAGCGGCTGAGCTCCTCGGCGACCGCCCTGGCCCCGCGGGGTTCGGCCGGCGGTGGGCACGTGGATGGCGGCGTTGCCTGGGTCATGCTCCCCGCGCTGCGGTGGTATTCACGGTTTAGGCAGAGGATTGGGGCAGGGCAAGTCGGCGGGGGATTTGTCTAACGATTGCGGGTGGTGTTGCGGCAGCCGGCTCCGTTGCCATGGCGGAACTGGGGCGGCGGCGGCTGTCTGCGCCTGGCCGGATCGGCCGGCGGCACTAGCCTCATCACAGGCCCCGCCCGTCGATGAGCGCCTCTCCTCCCTGCGACGCCTCCTTGGGAGCGCCCGCACCGCCAGCCCCGCCCGGGCCGCCCAGCCCCCGCCGCGGCCGGCCGTTGGCAGCCCTGCTCGCCGTGGCACTGCTGGCGGCCGGCGGCGGCGGCGCCTGGTGGTGGCACAACCAGCGCCAGGCGGCGCGCCGCGCCGAGGAGGCCCGCATCCAGACGCCCCTGCCCCGCCGCATCGCCGCCCTCGGCCGGGTGGAGCCGCTCGATGGGGTGGTGAAGCTTTCGGTGCCGGCTTCGCTGGCCAGCGATCCGGTGGCGCGCATCCTGGTGGACGAGGGGGCCCAGGTGGCCAAGGGCCAGCCGCTTGCCGTCCTGGAGAGCGCCGACAGCCTGCAGCGCAGCGTCGAGCAGGCTGAAGCGGCGATCCTGGTGGCCGAGCGCAAGCTCACCGGCCAGGATGCGGTGATCGAGAAGAACCGCGCCCAGCTGGCGCAGACGGTGGTGGAGCTGCGCCGCTACGAGCAGCTGTTCGGCTCGGGCGCCACCAGCGCCGAGGTGGTCGACCGGCGCCGCACGATGAACAGCACCGCCCAGGCCAACCTCGATGAGGCGGTGGCGGAGCGGCAGACGCTGGTGGCCGAACTGGCCCAGCGCCGCGCCGACCTGGCCAAGGACCGCAGCGAGCTGGCCAAGGCCACGATCCGCGCTCCGTTCAGCGGCACCGTGTTCAAGATCTATGCCCACGCCGGCGACAAGGTGGGCGACGACGGCATCCGCGACATCGGCGACAGCAGCCGCATGGGCGTGATCGCCGAGGTGTACCAGACCGACCGGCCCGGCATCGCCCTCGGCCAGAGCGCCACGATCAGCGCCGACGGCTTCCCGTTCAAACCGCTGCGCGGCGAGGTGGTGGAGATCGCCCGCCAGGTGAGCCGGCAAACGGTGTTCACGGGCGAGGCGGGCGAAAACCTCGACCGGCGCGTGATCGAGGTGAAGATCGGCCTGGGGCCCCAGGCCAACACGATCGCCAGCTACATCAATTACCTGCAGGTGAACGTGCTGTTCGATCCGCTCACGCCGGAACTCAAGCGCCAGCAGGAAGAGCGCCGACGCCTGATCCTCGAGCAGAACCGCCCGTGAGTCCGCTCGCCCTGCTGCGCCGCACTCCCCTGGCCTGGCGCCAGGCCACGCACCGGCCGATGCGGCTGGCGGCGGCGATCGCCGGCGTCACCTTCGCCAACGTGCTGGTGTTCTTCCAGCTCGGCCTCAGCGGCGGCCTTTACGACAGCCAGAAGCGGCCGATGCGCCAGATCGCCGGTGAGCTGGTGATGGTGAGTGGCCGCTACCTCTACCTCGGCGAGCCGGTGAACTTCCCCCGCGCCCGCCTCAGCCAGGCCCTCGGCGTGCAGGGCGTCAAGGCGGTGACGCCGCTGTATCTGGGCATCACCGAATGGCTCAACCGCGACACGCGCCAGCAGAAGCAGGCGCTGATCTTCGGCATCACGCCCACCAATCCCGGCCTGCACCTGCCGGAGCTGGAGGCCCAGCCGCTGCTGCTGCAACGCAACGACAGCCTGCTGTTCGACACCCGCTCCAAGCGCAACGCCGGCCCGGTGGCGGAGACGGTGCGGCGCAGCGGCCGCTACGAAACCGAGCTGCGCGGCGTGCGGGCGGTGGTCGAGGGGCTGTTCACGATGGGCGTCACCTTCGCGGCCGACATCAACCTGGTGACCTCCGACACCAACTACAAGAACTACTTCCCCGACCAGACCAACGACGACGTGCAGATCGGCGTGATCCAGCTGGAGCCGGGCGCCGATCCGCGCCAGGTGCAGGCGACCCTGCGCCGTTTCCTCGACCCCAGCGTGCGCGTGCTCACGATCGCCGAGCTGGAGGCGCAGGAGGTGAACTACTGGCGTCGCAACACCTCCTTCGGCACAATCTTCGGCCTCGGCGTGCTGGTGGGCCTGGTGGTGGGGGCAATCATCGTATACCAGATTCTCTACTCCGATGTCAGTGATCACCTCGGCGAATACGCCACGCTCAAAGCCATCGGCTACAACGACGGCTTCGTGGTGGCGATCATCCTGCAGGAGGCCCTGATCCTGGCCAGCCTCGCCTTCGCCCCCAGCCTTGTGCTCTCGCTCGGCCTCTACGCCTTTCTCGAGCGCGCCACCTCGCTGATGGTGGTGATGTCGACGCAGCGGGCGTTGATGGTGTTCGCCTTCACGCTGCTGATGAGCGCCGGCTCGGGCTGGCTGGCCACCGGCAAGCTGCGCCGGCTCGATCCGGCCGAGATCTTCTGATGGCCGCCGCGCCCACCGCCATGGCGGCGGCCAGCGAGGAGCTGGTGCGGGTGGAGGGCCTCAACCATTGGTTCGCCGACGGCGACAGCGCCCACCAGGTGCTGTTCGCCATCGACCTGACGGTGCACGCCGGCGAGATCGTGATCCTCACCGGCCCCTCCGGCTCCGGCAAAACCACCCTGCTCACCATGCTCGGCGGCCTGCGGGCCGCCCAGAGCGGGCGGCTGCAGGTGCTCGGCGCCGAGCTGCTGCGGGCCGATCCGCGCACCCTCAACCGGGTGCGGCGCGGGGTGGGCTTCATCTTCCAGGCCCACAACCTGATGCCTTACCTCACCGCCCTGGAGAACGTGCGGCTGGGGCTGGAGGTGCAGCCGGCCTGGCTGGAGCGCGGCCGGGCCGCCATGGACTGGCGCTGCGGCGAGGTGCTGGCGCGGGTGGGCCTGGCCGATCGGGCCGGCGCCTACCCCGAGAAGCTCTCCGGCGGCCAGAAGCAGCGGGTGGCGATCGCCCGGGCGCTGGTGGGGGCGCCGCGGCTGCTGCTGGCCGATGAGCCCACCGCCGCCCTCGACAAGGACTCCGGCCGCGAGGTGGTGACCCTGTTCCGCGAGCTGGCCGAGCGCGAGGGCTCGGCGATTTTGATGGTCACCCACGACAACAAGGTGCTCGACATCGCCGATCGGATCGTGAATCTCGACGGCGGCCGGCTGGTGGCGGTCAGCGCCGGCGGCAGCGCTGCGGGCACCGCCCCGGGCTGAGGGCGCGGCGGCGCAGGCGTCGGCTCCAGCCAAAGCTGGCCAGCGCTCCGGCGAGCGGCAGCGGACCGGGCGCCGGCTCGGCCAGGTTGGGGCCGTAGAAGCCGGGGAAGCCGCCCTCGTCCTGCTCCGGGAACACCAGCGCGGCAGGGTCGCTGGCGCCCACGAGCGACCGGCCGCCCAGGCTCACGCCGGGGGCCAGCTCCAGATCCTCCGCCAGGGAAGCGAAGGGATCGAAGCTGGCCGCGCCACCGCCCGGCAGCACCGCCGCCAGCACGTACTCGCCGGCGGGCAGGCGCAAGGCGGGAACCGACGCGACGCGGAAGCCGTTCTGCAGCGGCGCCGCCTCACCGGCGGGCACCACCGCGCTGGTGAGCAGCGCCTGGGTGGTGGCGTCGTAAAGCCCCACCGCATGGGCGGCCAGCAGACCCGGAGCCTCGGCGTCGTAGTAGCCGAGGGCGGTGACGGTATAGGGGCGGGAGAGGCGCAGGTCGTAGCCGACGGTGCCGGTGAAGGCGTCGTTGCCGCTGAGGTCGCCGGGGCTGAACGACTGCAGGGCCGGAGCCAGCGTCAGCGCGGTGGCGGGAGCCGGGGCGATGGTGGCGAGGGGAACGGCCAGGGCGGCGGCGAGGGCGGCGGCCAGCGGGCGAGGCAGCGAAAGGCGGGCCATGGGGTGGCGAAGGATGGGGGAAGGGGGGGAGGGGTTCGCAGAGCGAACGGCGGAGGGGATCAGTGGGAAGCTGGGGCTGAGGCCTGCAGGAACAGCAGCTGGCCTCCTTCCGCCAGGTAGTTGGAGCCGTGCAGGTTGCCGTCGCGCAGGCTGTGGGCCTGCACGTTGGCGAGGAACAGGGAGCCCGGGGCGGCGCCGTAGATCGCCGAGACATCGACAATTCCCGACGATTCCCAGTTGCCCACATCGGTGGGGACGCTGTCGCTCTGGCCGTAAACGGTGGGCACGGCGCTGCGATCGATCTGGCTCCAGCGGCTGGCGGCGCCAGTGACGGGATCCACCTTCCAGATCGAGGCCTCCTCGGCGCCGAAGGCGCCATCGGCCACGCCGGCGGGCAGGGAGCGATCCTCCTGGATGTAGAGCTGGCCGTCGCGGGCCCAGGCCAGGTTGTCGGGGTTGCGCACGCCGCCCTGCCGGTCCAGGCCGGTGAGCCGGTCGGCGTCGACGATCACCCGCAGCGGGGTGGTGGAGCCGCTCTGCAGCAGGCCGGAGCCATCGAAACTCGCCGCCAGATCGAGCACATAGGTGGAGCCGTAGCGGTCGGCGCCACTGCCGCCGGTGCTGGCAAACGCCACCTGGCGGCCGCCGAGGGGATCCACATCGCCATCCTCCAGGCGGGTGAAGGTCATCGCCCCCTGGGAGGTGGCGAGGCTGCGCAGGGCGGCGGCGGTGCCCAGCGCGGCCACCTCGCTGCCGCTGCCCAGATCCACCCAGCCGCCGGCCACCGGCGTGTTGAACGCCACCCCGGCCAGGCCGTCGGGGGTGGGCGCCACGCCATCGGCCTTCCAGGCGTAGAGGCGGCCGCAGCTGGCGGCGATGCCGTTGCGCTCGAGCAGATCGGCGCTGCCACCCACCTTGGTGCCGACCCAGAGGTAGAGCACGGCGCCACTGCTGTCGTCGAACAGCAGCACCGCCACGGTGTCGGCATGGCCGGTGTCCACCAAAGTGGCCGACTCCCAGGAGGCCAGGCCGAAGGCGGGCGCGTGGTGCAGGCTGCGGCTGGCCGGATCGAGCACGAAGAAGCGGCCCTGGCTGGTTTCCTCACCGAGCAGGTACAGGCTGTCGGAGAAGCCGCGGCCGCCGAACTGGCCGGCGGGGGCGAGGTTGGCCGAACAGAAACGGTTGAAACCACCCGTGGCGAAGGCCGGATCGGGGCTCACCACCCGGTCGTAGGCCAGGCCGCCAGCGAGCAGCTTCGGCTGGTAGCCGTTGCTGGCGTCGCCGTCGCTGTCCTTGGCGACCACGAAGCGGCTCACGCGGGCGCCGGCCACGATCGGATCGAGACCGGCCACCGCCATCTGGTAGCCGGAGCTGCTGCCGATCTCGTGGTTGACGAGCAGCGAGAAGGTGCCGTCACCGTTGTCGTAGGCGCCCATGCCATCGAAGATTCCCGGCGCCACATACACGGGACTGCCCGGCGCCAGGCCGTTGGTGGCTTCGCCGGCGGTGAGCAGGCTGGTGATCCGCAGCGTCGGCCCACCGGCCACGTCCTGGAGCATGGTGGCGCCGAAGCTGCCGGCGCCGCCCACGGGCGGGGTGGCGAGCAGCGCCTCGAAATCCAGGATCTCCACCGTGTTCGACACCTCGTGCGCCACCACCAGCTGGGCGCGGCCGGTGCTGCTGCGGCGCTCGTCCACGAAGGTCAGCCCTTCCGGCGAGAGGCTGCCGGAAAGCACCAGCTGGGTGACCCAGCTCGGAGCCGCCGGATCGCTGACATCGAAGACCACCAGCAGGCTGGAGGTGGTGCGCTCCAGCGCCACCACGGCGTAGGTGCGCCCGTTGAAGCGCCCCACCACCAGCCCCTCGGGCTCCACCCCCTTGTCGTCGCTGCGGCCGTCGTCGTAGACGCGGGCGGCGATCGCCAGGCTCTGCAGCGTGTTGCCGCTGTCCCAGAGCAGCGCGCCGCTGTTGGCGTCAAACAGGCTGATGCTGCGGGCGCCGAAGGCGGTGTAGGGGGTGCTGGTCTGCTCCTTGAGGGTTTTGAGGCGCGGGCGGCGCTGCTCGTCGTTGTAGCCGCTGTAATCGCGGCCATCGCCCTCATTGGCGGTGATGAAGTAGTCTTTACCGCGGAAGGCGTTGCTGCTGGGATAGATCGTGAATGGGGCGATCGCGTCGGGCATGCGCAGGCCGACGTAATTGTTGCCAAGAATCGGTTTGATGCCACCATCCTGGTCGGTCACATCCAGCAGCTGGGTGCTCAGATCCACCGACCCGAGGGCAAAGATCTTCTCGATCGCGCGGGTGGCGAGGTTGACCTTGGCGACGCCGTTGTTCTCCTGCAGGGTGACGTAGGCAAAGTTGCCCAGGATCGCCACAAACTCCGGCTCGAGATCGGTGGCGGCGGTGGTGCCCGGCGGGCCGGAGATGCGGAGGCCAGCAGGCAGGTTGAGGTCGGCGAATCCGAGGTCGGTGTAGGAGAAGGTTTCGGCACCCACACGACCCTGAATG
>JBKDSQ010000007.1:0-37572 GCA_046340895.1 Synechococcaceae cyanobacterium
GGCCAAGCCCAAGCCCTCCAGCGCGAGCGCGACGCTCTTCAGCGCGATCTCGACGCCCAGCGCGCCCAGACCAGCGAACACCTACGCGAAGCGGCCAGACAACGCAGCGAGGCCGAAAGCCTCCAGGTTCAGCTGCGGGAGCGGCAGCGCGAGCTCGATGACCTGCGCCAGGAACTGGCCGGCCTTCACAGTGAACTCGAGCACCTGTTCCTCAGCGAGCAGCAGCACATCGACGAAATCGATCGGCTCACGCGAGAAGAGCAAGCCTCGCTGCGCCGGCTGGAGGACCAGGAGCAGAAGGTCCGCCGCGAGGAATCACAGCGCCAGCAGCTGGAGGCCGATCTACGTGAGCGCGATCGCCTGCTTCTTGCCCACAATGAGCAGCTGCATCACCTGCAAACCAGCCGCGACGAACTCAGCGCCCAGCTCGCAAACGAACGCCAGACTCTCGCCAGCCGCGACCAGCAGCTCCACGATCTCCAGGCCGGCTTCGACAACCTCCAGCAGCGCCTGCGCGACAGCGACCGCCAGCGCGAGGAGCTCAGCACCCAACTCGAGCACGAGCGCCGTGCCCTCCTCAACCGCGATGAGCAACTGCGACTCTCCCTGGAGCGGCTGGAACAGCAGCTGCAACGCCTGCAGGACACCGAGCGGGAGCTGGCCCAGACCCGTGCCAGCCAGGCCGGGATCGAATTCCGCAGCCTGCGTGAGCGGGAGGCGATGGCCGAGCAGCAGCAGGGCCTGGAGAAAGAGATCAGCTTGCTTCAGTCGCGCCTCCAGCGCGACCAGGACGATCTCGAGCAGACGCGGGAGGAAGCCCGAAGGCTGCTGGAGGACCTCCACAAAACCGAAGAGGAACTGGAGCACCACTTCCGCGACAGCCAGCAGGGCCGCCAGCTGGTCGAGGCCCAGCAGGCACAGCTGCAACGGGCCGCGGGCCTGATGCAGCGCATGGCCGTGCTCAAGGGCCTCTCCAGCGGACCGCTGCCGTCCCCACCAATTCAGGTGATCGCCCTGCTGGAGGGCTACCGCCACAGCCTGAAACGGGCCGAACGGCTCCTGAGAGGAGGCGGGGGCGACGAGGGAAGAGGGGGTTCGGAGTAGGCCGCCTGCTCCGCCTGCTGCACCTGCAACTCCAGGTGGTCGACCAGCTCGCGAAAATCCTCCAGCGCCTGCCAGTGGGCCTGGAATTCAAGCGGTAGGTCGGCCAGGGCGGGGTTGGCGACCACCACCCGCAGCGGGCCCGCCTCGTGTGGGGCGGTCGCGGCGGCTCCCCCTTCAAGCTGCCGTTGCGGCGCCATCGACAGGGCCGAAACCGGCGCATTGGCCTCCACCAGCGGCAGACGCAGGGGCGCCGCCTGGGGCAACCGCAGCTCCCCGGCCTCGTCAAAGCTGGCCCAGACGCTGCGGCCCGCCGCCTCCGGCCAGGCAACCACCGGCAGGGAGAAACCACAATCCTCCACATGTCCCTGGGCGCCCATCCCGGGGCGGTGCAGCGTGCAGCGCAGAGCCCGGGGAGGCAGGCCCTCGGCGTGCAGCCAGACGGTGGCCACCTCGCCGCGATGGCCGTAACACCAGCCCTGCAACTCCTGCCCATCTGGGCTGAGCCCATCGAAGTGGCCGCGCAGGCCCCGCAGGGCAGGGGAGAGGGCCGCACGCAGGCGGGCTTCGGTGGCGGCGGCGGAGGCGCCGGGCAGGTGGAGAACGAAGCGCGCCGAACCGTCGGCGCTGAGGGCGAGCATCCGCAGGGGCTCCGTGGGCACCGGATCGGGATGGTCGTCGCGCAGGTGCAGATCAAAGCCAAAGCGGCCAGTGCGGCCGAGATGGGCCGCCACATCGGGGCGGTCCCGATCGATCGGCGTCGCCCCGATCAGGCGGTTGCCACTCAACAGCCGCACCTCGCTGAGCTCCGCCCGGGGATGGAACACCCAGCCCGTGAGCAGGGTGGGGGAGATCAGCTCAAGGCTGCCCAGCAGCAGCTTCTCCTCCTGGATCTGCGGCGCCCGACGCCATTTGAGCCATCCCAGCCTGGGCATCGGTTCGCAAGTCAGAGATTGCCTGAGACTGCTGGACAAACGGCATCGAGGTCAAGTCCAGGGCGGACCAGGCTTCGGCACTCCAGAGGCGCTGGCCCGTGCTGATGTCGCGCGGATTGCGCAGGCGGGGACCACCCTGCTCGAGCGGGAAGCTGTCGAGGGGGGTGGTGTGGAGGCAGTCGTCGAAAAAGTAGTGCACCACCTGGCTCCAGCGGCGGGCGCTTCGATTCCGCACCGGCGAGCCGCCGTGCAGCAGGTTGGCGTGCCAGAACAGCAGCTCACCCCGGCGGGGCAGATAGTGATGGGGCTTGATCCCGAGGCGCTCCACCGCCTCGTGCCAGGTGGGCTCGAACAACACCTGGGGATGGGGCTCCGCCGCAACCTGCTCAGGCGACAGGCCCAGCGACGAGGCGCTCAGGTAGGGCAGGCGGTGGCTGCCCGGGTAGTACACCAGCGGGCCGCTGTCGGGGGTGACATCGGCCAAGGGGATCCAAAGTCCGCAGAGGAACCCGTGCGGCTCGCTGTGAAAGTGCACCGCATCACTGTGGAACGTCTGCTGGCTGCCGACGGCGAAATTGAGGGTCTGAAAGGGGAAGGCTCGCCGCCCGTACACCACGCTGAGCAGATCGAGCACCTCTGGATGCAGGGACAGCTGGCGCACCGCCTCCAGCTCCTGCCAGCCGTCCTGCACCCGCGGGGGCCCAGCCTGTCCGGCCTCCCAGGCCACCAGCTCCTGCTGCAGTCGCTTGGAGTAGGCGGCGATCACCGCCTCGCAGGCGCCCAGAAATGCGGCATCGACTACCGGCAGTGTGCAGTAACCCAGGGTGTGCAGGCACAGGGCCTGGTCCTTCCAGCGCCCGAAAACACCTTCAGCCAGGAGCTCGTGGAAATCGGGCCGATCGATCGGGGCAACGGCCTGAAAATCGATGGTCATGCCTGAGCCCCAGGCACCAGCACGCCCACCAGGTGCTGTGGCGGGCCACCCGGGCGCTCCAGCGGACGCTCCGCGCGCAAGGCCAGCGAGAAATTCTCCTCCAGAAGCGAGAGGTGGGGGCTGTAGTGGGGATCAGCCTCCAGCAGGGTTCCCCAGCGCTGCCGCATCGCCTCCCGTTCGCGGTGCCACTGGGCGAGGGCCTCCGGCGACGAAGGGGCGCCGCGGCTGCGCGATTCATGGTGCAGAAGCTCGGCGTCGGCGCAGTAAATGCTGCGGTGGCCGTGCGCCGTCAGCCGTAGACAGAGATCCACGTCGTTGTAGTTCACTACGAACTGCTCCTGGTCAAATCCTCCCACCTCAAGGAAGAGGCGGCGGCGCAACACCAGGGCCGCCGCCGTGACGGCGCTGACAGCGTGGGTGAGCTGCAGCCGCAGCTGGTAGCCCGCCGCCCCCGCCTCCAGATACTTGTGGGCGTGACCCGCGATCCCGCCGATGCCCAGGAGCACTCCGGCGTGCTGCACGCTGCCGTCCTCGAACAGAAGCCGCCCCCCCACGGCGCCGATGCCCGGCCGCATCGCCTCGGCCACCATCGCCCGCAGCCAGCCCGGAGCCAACGCCTCCACGTCGTTGTTGAGGAACGCCAAGACCTCGCCGCGAGCCAGGGTCGCAGCCTCGTTGTTGAAGGCGGCGAAGTTGAACGGTCCTGGACGGCGCAGCACACGCACCCCGGGGCGCTGCTCCAGCTCCGCCAGGTAGGCGAGGGTGTCCGGCTCAGAGCTGCCGTTGTCGATCAGCAGCACTTCGGTGGGGGGGCTGTCCGCCGCATGGTCCTGCAGGGAGTCCAGGCAGCGGCGCAGCATCTCGCCGCGGTCGCGGGTGGGGATGATCAGGCTGACCAGCGGCAGCGGCGCGGCCAGCGGCCAGTGAACCCTGTGTCCGCCACCTGGGCGGACGCGTACCGCCACCCCAGGTCCGCGGCGGGCCAGGAAGCGCTCCAGCGTGGCGGCCGTTTCGGCATCCCCCCGCTTCTCGCCGGGCCGGTCCGCGCGGTGGTAAAGCACCTCTGGGATATGCACGATCTGCTCGGGCCGGCAGGCCGCCGTGGCCTCCAAGACCAGCGCGTAGAGGCTCAGACCGTCTCCGGCGGCATCGAGATCGCAGGCCACCTTCTGGGCCAGGTCGGAGCGGATCAGCCAGCAGTGGGAGTAGTGGGGGTCGGCGTAGAGCAGCTCTGGATTCCAGGCCGGCTTGAATTGAGGGCTGTGGCGGCGACCGGTGGGGGTGAGGCGGTCCTCGTCGGCATAGAGCACCAGGGCCTGCGGCTGGCGAGCCAGGACCTCCTGGAAGCGGCGCAGGGCCTGGGGGGCCAGCGTGTCGCCGCGCTGCAGCAGCACCAGCCAGGAGCGTGCATCGGCCAGATCCCCCGCCTGTTCGGGAGCGAGACAGGCGAAGGCGCCGGGCAGCTGCTGCGCGAGGCTGGCCCGGGAGGCCGCCTCCCGCCCGCCGGAGGGGGGCTCGCCCCACAGGCCTGGGAGAAAGCACAGCGCCGGCTCGCGGGTCTCCGAGCCGGCGGCCTGGACGTTGGTCTGATCGTTGGCAGCGGCGAGATCGCGAGCCAGAGCGGGCCGCTCGCTACGCTCGATCCACTCGTCGTAGCCGACCAGCTCGCGGTTGCCGCGGGCGAGCAGGCGGTTGTAGTCACTCCAGAGCTTGGGCAGGGGCCTGGCCAGGCAGGAGCGGTCGTAGCCGGGATGGAGGCGCAGCAGCTTGCGCCGCAGCAGCCGGCGCACCCGCCAGAGGGGCTGGGGTACGAGCCGCAGCACCGGCAGGCTGGCGGTGCCGTTGAGACCGTGCAGCTCAAAGCCGATCTGGCGTGCGCCCGCCGGGATGCGCACCAGCCGGCGCCGCAGCCGCTCATGGATCAGAACCCGGCCCTGGGCCCCGTGGAACAGGCCGTAGCAGCGGGTCTGCGCGCCGCTGTGGCGCACGCTGAGCATGTACCAGCCGGGACGGGGCACCGAATGCAACGCAAGCCGCAGCCGCAGTGGATCGGGCACAAGCCTCCAGTCGCGGCGCAGCCGGATTCCTAGCCAACGGTGCAGGGCCATCACGGCAGTGCGCTCACTGGCGATGGCTGGCCTGCATGCCGAGCACGAATTTGGTGAGACTGAACAGCACCACGCAGCTGGCGAGCACGGTGAAGAAACCTTTGATGCGCCAGCTATTCTGCGGATCCTCGGGGATCTGAGGTGCGGAGAGCAGGGCCATGAACTTCTGCTGCCGCTTGCTCTCCACACGCGCCTTCTCCACCGAAGTGAGGGCGAGTTTGTACGTGTCCGTAGCGAAGCTGACATCGGATTCGAGCTTCACAACATCGGCGGCCTTGCGGTTGAGGTTGCGGCCCTTGCTGGACACCAGCGAGCGGCGCTCCTGGGCGATCTGCCCCTCCAGTTCGCGGACCTCGTCGGCAATGGCCAGCACTTCCGGCTCGCGCGGGTCTTTGTATTGACGGCGCAGGGTTGCAAGCTCCACTTTCCGTTCCACCAACCGCTCCTGCAGCTTGCTGATTGTGACGCTGGCCAACTCAGCTTCCCCTTTGGGATCGATCACCACCGCATTGGCATTCTGGTAGGCAATCAGACGATTCTTAGCCTGCTCAAGATTGGCGCGGGAGCGGCGCAATTCGGCTTCAGCAAAGCTGAGTTGCTTAAGGCTGATATCCTGGTTGAGGCGATTGACGAACTGCTCACTTTTGGCAAGCATGAACCGGTTAAGTTCAAAGGAAGACTTCGGATTCAGGCCGACTGTACGCAGCACGATCGCGCCAGAGAGTTCATCCAGGGTCACGGAAACCTGCTTCTTGAAGAAGATCAAACGCTTCTCCGGGCTGAGCCCGGGGGTGATGCCGGCGAAAGGGTCGCGCCGATCACGGGCATAGGCGGTATCGATGTCATAGCTGCGGCTGAGGTCGTTGAGTACCTGCGGTGATTGCAGGTAAGTCTTGAGGAAGCGAGCATCCTCGAGCGAAAGCTGATTGGAACGCCCCAGCAGGGAGCCGAGGCTGCCACCATCAGCATTGGCCGCATCCTCAGCCTTTCGAATCACAAAATCGGATCGGGTGACATAGCGATCGCGGGCCACGCCAAAGAAGTAGATGCCTGAAGCGGCGATCGGCAGCACCAGCAACTGGGCCAGAGAAACGCGGCGAAGAGGATTGATCCTTGGGCGCGGCGGCTTGATTGGAACCACCTTTGGATCGGTGGAGATGGCCTCCTCATCAACCTGCTGATCCTCCTCCTTGCGGACAAAAAAGCGCTTCAGGGGGTTGGCTTTGTCGACGTCGTACATGACCTGGGGCGGGTGGAAGCGCGGAAGGAACGGGCGTGGGCGGTGGCGGTGGTTCGTGCCGTGGCGGAGCGATTCAGAGTGCCGGATCGTTGGGTATGCCTGGGTCGGGGCCGGCTCCGGTTAGCAGGCGCTCGGTGTGAATCGCGACAGCCTCATCAAGATTGTCGTACTCCTCGATCAGACCATCCTCGAGGATGAAAGCACGGTCGCAGTGAAGCTTTAAACCCCAGAGGTTGTGGTCCACCATCAGAAAGTCAGCATATTTTTTGCGGTCCAGAAGTACGCGCTTGCTCTTCTCTCGGAAGCGTTGGTCACCGGCCGCCGTAACCTCGTCTATCAGATAAACATCAAAATCGAAGGCCATCGACAAGCCGAATGCCACCCGTGAGCGCATCCCACTGGAATAGGTTTTAAAAGGACGATCGAAATACACTCCCAACTCAGCAAATTCCTCCACATAGCGCACCTTGCGGTGCACCTCAGCCTTGCCCGCATAGATGCGACTCACAAACGTGACATTCTCGCGGCCGGTGAGGCTACCCTGGAAGCCACCGACCAAGCCGACGGGCCAGGAAACCGATACATCGGTCTCGATGCTGCCACTATCGGGCAGGTCGATGCCCCCCAACAGACGCAACAGCGTACTCTTGCCAGCACCATTGGCGCCCAGGATCGCCACCGACTCGCCAGTTTCGATGGTGAAGTTGAGATCCTTGAGCACCACGCTGCGCTTTCCCTGATAGGTGAAGCTCTTGGTGAGGTTGCGAACGCGGATCATCAGAGAGTGAGCAAGCGACGCTCGTTGTTGGCGTAAATCCAGAGCGCCAAGGTCGTTTGAACCACCACCCAGATTATCACATACTGTAGATTGGCATCGGGGGTGAAATAGTCGTCACTCAGCGAGCGCCGGTTGAGCTCGATGCAGTGCATCAGCGGGTTCCAAACGAAAAAAGGCCTTGTCCATGCTGGGAACAGCCAGTACCGGAAAGGGATGCCGGAAAGGAACCAGAGAACTCGAGGCACCCAGGCCGCAACCTGGGAAAACCATGGGGCAATGTGGGCCGCGGTCATAAAAATCAGACCCGTGGAAAAACCAAGGACTGAAGTGAGAAGCAAGGAAATCAAAAATAGGCCAAAATCTGCCATCACCACCTGGTCCAGGTAAATCCAGGTACCCACAAGTATCACAATATAACAACATATGTATAGTCCCGTTTCGCACAAGGCGCGGGCGATAACCGTATCGATTGGCTTGACAGGTCGATAGAAGAGCAGTGCCTCGTTTGCATCCATGGCATTGAGACTGCGACTGGCTATGTGATTGAAAATACTAAAAGAAATGATGCCAGACGTTAGAAATAGAACAATATTGAGACTGCCGCCTCGATTGAGATTAATTGCCGCCAGGAACACCAGCCAGATCGCCAGCAGGCCTAGGGGCTGGAGAAGCACCCCCAGAAAACCGCCGCGCACCTCACTGACGCGGGTCCGCAGTTCGCGATACACCAGCGCGTCAACAACACGCCATTGGATGCGCCAACCACTCAGGCCCTGAATGCCGTCGCGGCGCCCCCCCATCGGGGTGCCAGCCCGTCTGCGCTCGGCGGTGGTGGAAGACAACGGGCCAAAAAATTTCACACCAGCTTAACCTGAGACACCATGGTCCAAAAGCCAGGTGAGCAAGTCCTTGCGCAGTCCACGCCGCAGCCTTCGCTCAATCCGCTCGACCACCTGATCCAGTGCCGCCCCTGCCAGCTGCCGCCCCCATCCCGGCAGCGACCCCGCCGTGCCAAGGCTCGCCCGCAACTCCCCCTCCAAGGCGCCGGGGGCCGGGGCCAGTTCAGCTGCCAGCTGGAACGCCAGCGATCGCTCCCAGCGACCCAGACCGTGGATGCGGCAGTCGCCGCTGAGCACCGTCAGCCGAGGCGGTTGCCAGCGGGCCCAGAGATCCAGCGTTGGCACCACCTCGAAGCGAAGCAGCCGGAAGGGACGGGAGCGATAGCGGTAGTGGCCCTCGCCCAGCCGCTCCAGCCGATCGCGGGCCAGCAAGGCCGCCAGGGGCCGATCCACCTGGGCCAGGTAGGCAGCCAGCCGCTCCTGGGTGGCCGCCTCCATCTCGAGGGGCACGCGACACTGGCGCCTGCGCACCACCAGCCCCCCACCGGGAGGCTCCGCCCCGGGAATGGATGCCGCGGGCGGCGGATTGGCGTCCATGGCCAGGCAGGTGGAAACTGGGCGGATCGCAGCACGGATCGAGGCCGCCCGGGGATGCAGAGTGGCCAGCCCGAAAGCCATCCGCTGCTCCGGGAAGCCCCCGTGCTGGCGGTGCCCACCGCCGGGATGGCCCGCATCCCCACCCTGCCGGCCCTGCTTCGCCCCGCCCACCTGCAGCGGGAAGTCGCCGCCCGCCGCGGCCGCATGGCCGCTGCCGTGCTCGGCTGGGGGCTCAAGCCTTCCGCCCAGCGGGCCGCTCGTCTGGCGGCACGCCGCGGCCTGCCCCTCTGGCGCTGCGAGGACGGCTTCGTGCGCTCGCTCGGGCTTGGAGCCGATGGCCCCCCCCTGTCCCTGGTGCTCGACGACCACGGCATCTACTACGACGCCCGTCGAGCCAGCCGCCTGGAGGCGCTGATGGCCACCCCGGCAGCGCCCCCCGAGCGGCAGCGGGCCGAGGCTCTGCGCCGGCTCTGGTGCCGGGAGCGGCTGAGCAAATACAACGGCAGCCGCGAATCGGAGCCGCCGCCAGAGCCCTTCGTGCTCGTTGTCGACCAGACGGCCGGGGACCTCTCAATCGCCGGCGGGCTGGCCGATGGCCGGTGTTTCCAGCAGATGCTGGCCACCGCCCTGGCCGACCATCCCGGGCACACGGTGCTGGTGAAGGTGCATCCGGAGGTGGCGCAGGGCCGCCGCCAGGGCCATCTGCACGCCGCCGATCTGCAGCATCCGCGCCTGCGGATCTGCGCCGATGGCGGCCATCCCGCCGCGCTGCTGGAACGGGCCGAGGCGGTCTACGTGGTCACCTCCCAGATGGGGTTTGAGGCGCTGCTTTGGGGCAGGCCTGTGCACTGCTTCGGCATGCCCTTCTATGCCGGCTGGGGCCTTACCCACGACCGGTTGCCCGCTCCGCAGCGGCGCCGCGGGGGCAGCGACCTTGCGGGCCTCATCCACGCCGCCCTGGTCGCGTATCCCACCTACCTCGACCCCCACACGGGCGAACCCTGCCCGCCGGAGCGGCTGATGGCCGTTCTTGGGCTGCAGCAGCGCCGGCGCCGCGAACTGCCGGGGCGAATTGAGGCCTTCGGGTTCAAGCCCTGGAAGCAGCCGATCCTGCGGCGCTTCCTGGCCGGCAGCCAGGTGCGCTTCCGCCGCCGCCGCGCCAGCCCCAGCCGCTGGGGCCAGGCCCAGGCGATCTGGGGCCGCGATCCCGGCCGGGGCGTAGCCCGCAGCCAGCAACAGCCCCAGCCGCCGCCACTGCTGCGCATCGAGGATGGGTTCCTGCGCTCGGTCGGCCTGGGGGCCAACCTGATCGCACCCGTCTCCTGGGTGATCGACAGCCGCGGCCTCTACTACGACGCCGGTGCGAGCTCCGACCTGGAGGCCCTCCTGGCGGGCCATGCCTTCAACGAGGCGGAGCGCCAGCGCGGCGCAGCCCTGCGCCAGCAGCTCCTGGCCGCCGCCCTGACCAAATACAACCTTCCCGCCTCCCCCTGGCAGCGTCCCGCCCACGCCCGCCGCGTGGTGCTGGTGCCGGGGCAGGTGGAAAGCGACGCCTCCATCCGCCACGGCGCCGGCGCCCTGCGCACCAACCGGGCTCTGCTGGAGGCGGTGCGCGCCGCCGAACCCGGTGCCTGGCTGCTGTACAAACCCCATCCCGACGTGGTGGCGGGGCTCCGGCGCGAGCCCGGCGAGCCGCTGGACCTGGGCGGGCTGTGCGACGAAGTGGTGGTGGAGGCCGCCATCGAGGCTCTCTACGAAGCGGTGGACGCCGTGCATGTGCTCACCTCCCTTGCCGGCTTTGAAGCGCTGCTGCGCGGCCGCGCGGTGCACACCTGGGGGCTGCCCTTCTACGCCGGCTGGGGTCTCACCCACGACCGTCTCACCTGCCCGCGTCGGGGGCGGACACTGCAGCTCGACGAGCTGGTGTGGGCCTGCCTGATCGCCTACCCGCGCTACGTGAGCCGGCACAGTGGCCTGTTCGTGGAGCCGGAGGAGGCGATCGAGGAACTGGCCCGCTGGCGGAGCGAAGCGGCCCAGCCACTGCGGCTCTGGCAGCGCCTGTTCCGGCGCTGGGGACAGCTGCGCGAACGGTTCCGCCTGGACGGAAATTTCTGAAAGACGGTTTAGGGTCAACCATCTATCTCGGGATGCGGCTTGTCGCCTGCGGTCACGATCGAGGGCCCTGTGCTGCTGCTTATGGGCCCGCTCGGCAGTTTCTTTGCCCGTCTGGCCTGCCACCTTGAGGCCCGGGGTGTGCCGGTATGGAAGATATCGTTTCCTCTCCACGAGTTTGGATTTCCTGCACATCAGCGCATCCCTTTCGATGGATCAATGAATGAGTTTAGATCCTTTCTATTGAAAGAGATCCAAACCAAGGGAATTCGCCATCTGTTCATGTATGGCGACTTCATTGATCCGCACCGCATCGCCATCGAAATCGCCCGGGAGCACAACGCCTCCCTGCGGCAGGGTGAGGCTTGCCTCGACGCCTGGGTGTTCGAGCTTGGCTACGTGCGCCCCAACTACGTGAGCCTGGAGCGGGAGCGCGTTAACGCCCGCTCAAGCCTCAACCGCCCAGTTGGTTTTTACCGCAACCTGCCGGCGGTGGACGCGATCCCCCAGGCGCAACGTGAAACTGGCATTCGTTGGCGGAAGTGGTGGAAAACCCCAACCTTCATTCAACATTCCTTCACCAACTATCCGATCATCGCCGGGCCCCACAAGCTGCAGCCCCGCCCCTCCTACCTGCTGGCCCAGCTTCGGGGCCTGGCCCGCAAGCACCTCTACCGGATCACGGAGCGGGGCGTCCTCGGCCGGCTGTGCGGCAGCGAGCCTTACATCTTGGTGCCGCTGCAGGTGTCGAGTGATTCCCAGATCAGCCTCGGCTCCGATTACCAGGGGATGGAACCCTTCATCGAGGATCTGATCGCCTCCTTTGCCGTCCACGGCCGCCCGCAGGATCTGCTCGCCTTCAAGCACCATCCCCGCGACCGGGGCTACAACCACTACGGTCGCCTGATTCGCCGCCTGGCCCGCGCCCATGGCATCGCCGATCGCGTTCTGTACTTCCACGACGGTCCGCTAGGGCCGATCCTCAAACGGGCCCGGGCCGTGGTCACGATCAACAGCACCGTGGGCCTGCAGGCCCTCTACCACGGCAGGCCCACCAAGGTGCTCGGCCGCACCTTCTACAACCTGCCCGACCTGGCCGACCAACAGCCGCTGGCAAGCTTCTGGAGCCATCCGCGCGGTTCCGACCGGGCCCTGTTCCGCCGCTTCTACGCCCACCTGATCGAAACCACCCAGATCAACGGCAACTTCGACGGCCATTTCCCTTTCAACAGCACCTTCCGCATCGCCCCGGCTCTGGCGATCCACGCGCCGGGTCCGCGGCCCTCGCCGCTACAGGTGCTGATGCGTCTGCTCTCGCTGCTGCATGGCTTGGCCCTCTACCAAGTGCAGCTTCTGGCCATCGCCGTGGGGGCCCGGGCCACGGCCCGACGCCTGCTGGAGCAGGGTGCCCGGCTCGTGCTGGAGGGCCTTGGGGTGCAGGTGCTGATGGAACGCCGCGACCGGCCGATCCCTCGGCCCCAGATCCACATCGCCAACCACGGCAACCCGCTGGATGTGCTGCTGGTGCAGGGGTACTTCTGCGAGTGCAGCATGACCACCGCGGCGCGCCACCTGCGCTGGCTGCTGCCGCTGTTCCTGGTGAGCGCCCGCAACTACGGCCACGTCCATCTCGACCATCTCTGCCCCAGCTCCCGCCTTGATGGCCTGCGGCGGCTGCTGCGGCTGATGGAGGAGCGGGGCCGCCTGTTCCTCTTCCCCAGCGGCTCACTGGTCACCCCGATCAGCGAACGGGTCTCGGGCAGCCTGCACCTGCTGGCCAGGGCCAGCGACGCCGTGATCGTGCCCTGGACCAGCCACTACCGCGGCTTTCGTCCCGCGGAACAGGAGCTGCGCTACCGCCCCTTCGCCCTGATCGTCGCCCGGCTGCTGGGCCCCCAGGCCACGATCCTCTGCCGCGAGGGCGCGCCGATCGATCCGTGCCGCTTCGCCAACCGCGACGCCCTCAGCCGCCACATCCGCTGGTACTACGGGGGAGAGGATGGGCGCGACCGCCAGACCGCCTGAACCTCAGGCCGGCATCCCAGGGGATCCCTCACGCACACCACGCCAGACCGGCGCCAGATCCCCCACCAGCAGGCGGCTTCGCTGGCGCAGTGTGAGCTTCTCGAGCTCGCAGTGCATGAGGATCTCCGTGATCTGGTTGAAATCGCGCGCCAGCGACAAGCCCGCCACCCGCGCGTTGCCGAACTGGGCATAGCGGCGCATCAGCACGGGCACGCGGAAGGGCTCCTGGTACCGCCGCTCCAACCAGCGCTCCAGATCGGAGTACTGGTTCGTGATGGGCACTTCGGCTGGTGCGGAGACGGGCGGCAGGGGATGGCGCGGCGGCGGCACGGTGAGTGGATCGCGATAGGGAGCGGCCAGCAGCGCCGCCAGAAAACTGCGGTTCAGCGCTTCTCCGTGGGCGAAGTGGTTGAAGGAGACCATTCCCAGCAGGTGCTGGTGGCCGGTGGCCAGCGGGATATTCAGCATCGCCTGCAGCAGCACCATCAACACCGGGGTGGTGCGCTGGTACGGGGCCGCCACAAAGGTGCGGCCGATCTCGGCGTAGGCCAGGCCCCGGGCCCGCAGGCTGGCGTCCAGGCCCGGGTAGCAGTGTTCGAGGTAGGAGCAACGCCCATCCCAGTCGCGCGGATGCCAGCGGGAGAGGGCCATGCGCAGGGAGCCGGCCAGGGTGCCGCGCTCGCGGTCCCACACCAGCAAGTGCCAGTAGTGGGCGTCGCGGCCATCGAGATCGATGTCGCTGGGGCCGTGGGGGGAGATGCGCCGGTAGGTGAGGGCCCGCATGCTGCCCACCCAGGCGGCCACACCCTGAAACTGAGTCGGCGACAGAAAATAGGCACAGAAACGATCCGTGCCGAAGCAGCGCTGCGCCTCCAGATCGCGGGTCAGCTGGTGGGAGGGAGGAGACGGCACACGGAAGCTCGGGCATCGGGCCGAACGGCCTTGATCATCTCCTCCTAGGGTCCCGCCGTGCTGTCGTCACGGACTCTGGCGAAACTGCCTGAACTGTTGGTCCGCGCCAGCGGCGCGCCCGTGGCCCTGGTGCAGCAGGGGGCCGGTTCCACGATTGACCATTTCCTGCGGGCTCCGCTGCAGAGGCTCGGCTCCCCGATCGTGGAGATCGACTCGGCTCGGAGGCCCGAGCCCACCACCCAGCAACGGCTGGCCGGGTGTGGGCTGGTGGTGGTTGTGCGCTACCTGCCCCGCCCCTGGCTGGCCACCCTGGCGGCGTTGCGGCGGGGGGGAATGCCGCTGGCCTATCTGATGGACGACGACCTGCTGGATCCCGCCGCCCAGGCCGATCTACCCCGAACCTACCGACAACGGCTCTGGCAGCGGGTCACCCACCTGCAGCGGCGCCTGCCGGAGCTGGTGGATCAGATCTGGGTCACCAGTCCGGCGCTGGCGGAGAAGTACCGGCCCCTCGGGGCGGAGCAGCTGCCGCTGTGGCCCCATCCGGATCTGCTGGCGCCGCGACCGCGCCTGCAGCTGGCCTACTTGGGCACGGCGGTGCACGAGGGGGAGTTCCAATGGCTTCTGCCCCTGCTGACGGCGCTGCAGCAGCGCCACGAACACACCCACGTGGAGCTGTTCGGGGACCTCAGCCTCAACCGCCGCTTCCGCCACCTGCCGCGGGTGCGCATCCTGCACCCGATGCGCTGGGCCAATTATCTGGCGGAAACGGGCAGCGGCCGGATCGACATCCTGCTCACCCCCCTGCTGGCTTCCCCCTTTAACGCCGCGCGGGCACCGGTGAAGCTGATTGATGCCGCCCGCTGTGGCGCCGCGGGCCTTTACTCCGACCGGCCGCCGTACCAGGGCTTCGTGCGCCACGGCCGCGATGGCCTGCTGCTGGATGACGACCCGGCCAACTGGCTGGCGGCGATCGAGGCGCTGATCACCGACCCCGAGGCCCGGCGGCGCCTGGCCGATGGGGCCCGAAGCCGGGCCCTGGAGCTGGCGGAAGGCCGCGGCGACACCGGGGGGCCGGCCTGAGGGCTGGTTGCCCCGCAGGGCCCGGGTGCGCAGCTGGCCGAAGGGAGCGGCAGCCACAGGATCCGTCCCCTAGCCTCATGCGACTCCTCACCAGACCGCACGATGCCGAGCCTGCGGGCGCGCCCGGCCCTGGCCCTTCCCCTGGCCGGCCTTCTGGTCGCCCTGGCCGCTCCGGCGGCCTCCCTGGCCGCTCCGGGCACCGCCGTGAGCGACGCCAGTGACGCACGCGAAGCGGCCGCCCCAGTGCGCTACCGCCTCGGCCCCGGCGATCGGTTGCGCATGAGCGTGTTCCGGATGGAGGGCTACGAAACCACCGCCGAGGTGATGAGCGACGGCACGCTCAACCTGCCGCGGCTCGGCTCGGTGCCGGTCTGGGCTCTGACGATGGATGAGGCCCGCAGCCGCATCACCAGCGGCTACGCCGCGATCCTGCGTCGTCCGATCGTCTACCTCGACCTCGTGCAGGCCCGGCCGGTGCGCGTCTCGATCAGCGGCGAGGTGCAGCGACCAGGCTTGTACAGCATTGGCCAGGGAGGCACCAACCAGCTGGCCAGCACCGCCAGCGGCACCGGTGGCCCTGTGATCCAGACCTCCGGCTGGCCCACCCTGGTGGATGCGGTGCAGAAGGCCGGCGGCATCACCGCCCACGGCGACCTGCGCCGGGTCACGATCCTGCGCCCCACCGCCGGGCCGGGCTCGGCGGTGCGCACGGTTCAGTACAACTTCCTGCAGGTGCTCGAGACGGGCGGGCCCACCGTCAATCCCCTCCTGTACGACGGTGACAGCGTGCTCATCCCGCGCGCGGAGCAGCTCAGCGAGCGGGAGCTGCTGCGGGTGGCCTCCTCCACCTTCGCGCCCGACACGATCAGCGTGAACGTGGTCGGCGAGGTGGAGCGCCCCGGCAGCCAGGCGGTGAAGGCCAACAGTCCCCTCTCCCAGGCCCTGCTCTCGGCCGGCGGCCTCACCCGCCGCGCCCACGCCGGCCAGGTGCGGCTGCTGCGGCTGGAGCCCAACGGCACGATCCGCCAGAGCACAGTGGCTTACAACCCCACCGCGCCGATGGGATCCCAGGCCAATCCGCCGCTGCAGCAGGGCGATGTGGTGGTGGTGGAGCGGCACGGCTGGGCGAAGGCCAACGACTCGCTGCGCTCGGCGGTCGAGCCGATCGCACCACTGGTCAACGCCGGCTCCCTGTTCCGCCTGCTCGGCTTCCCCTTCTGAGCCTGGCCCTACCCTGCAGCCGTCCCCCGTCCCCCCGCCGGCAACCGGCCCGCTGACGTGACCCTGCGGCTCACCAACACCCTCACCCGTTCCCTCGAGGCGTTCGAGCCGTTGCGGCCGGGTCAGGTGAGCATCTACTGCTGCGGCGTCACGGTCTACGACCTCTGCCACCTCGGCCACGCCCGCAGCTACATCGCCTGGGATGTGCTGCGCCGCTACCTGCTCTGGCGCGGCTACGCCGTGACCTACGTGCAGAACTTCACCGACATCGACGACAAGATCCTGCGCACGGCCGCGGCCGAAGGCACCTCGATGGAAGTGGTGAGCGAGCGCAACATCGCCGCCTACTTCCGCGACATGGACGCCCTGAACATCCTGCGTCCGGATCGTATGCCACGGGCCACCCGCTGCCTCGACGGCATCCGCACCCTGATCGCCGAGCTGGAGCGCCGCGGTGCCGCCTACTCGGCCGAGGGGGATGTGTACTTCTCGGTGTTGAGCCGCGCCGACTACGGCAAGCTCAGCGGCCGCAACCTCGAGCAGCAGCAGGTGGGGGCGAGCGGGCGCACCAGCGAGGCCGAGGAGGGCCGCAAGCGCCACCCCTTCGACTTCGCCCTCTGGAAGGGGGCGCAGCCCGGCGAACCGAGCTTCCCCTCCCCCTGGGGGCCTGGCCGGCCGGGCTGGCACATCGAATGCTCGGCGATGGTGCGCGAGGAGCTGGGCGAGAGCATCGACATCCACCTCGGCGGCGCCGACCTGATCTTTCCCCACCACGAAAACGAGATCGCCCAGTCGGAAACAGCCACGGGCCAGCCGCTGGCTCGCTACTGGCTGCACAACGGCATGGTCAACGTCGGCGGCGAGAAGATGTCGAAATCGCTCGGCAACTTCACCACCATCCGTGGCCTGCTGGAGAGCGGCGTGGCGCCGATGACGCTGCGGCTGTTCGTGCTCCAGGCCCACTACCGCAAACCGCTGGATTTCACGGCCGGCGGCCTGGAGGCGGCGGCCACGGGCTGGGCCGGCCTGGGCGCCGCCCTGGCGGTGGGGCACGAGCCGGCCCTGGGCTGGGCCGAGGCGACCGTTCCCCCATCCGGAGCCAGCGGGGAGCTGACCGGAGTGCGGGAGCGCTTCATCGCCGCCATGGACGACGACCTCAATACCGCCGCAGCCCTTGGGGAGCTATTCGAGCTGGCGCGACCGCTGCGGGCGCTGGCCAACCGGCTGCGCAGCGGCGATGCCCCCAACACGGCGGATCCGGTACTCGCGCCGCGCTGGCGGTTGCTGGTGGAACTGGCGGCCGTGCTGGGCCTGAAGGCCGATGAACCCGCCCCCGGTGCCACCCCGGCCGGCTCCCCCGCCGACGCAGCCCTGGAGGACCGGCTGCGGGCCCGGCTGCTGGAGCGCCTGGAGGCCAAGCGGGCGCGCGACTTCGCCACCGCCGACCGCCTGCGCCAGGAACTTCTGGCGGAGGGAGTGGAGTTGTACGACAAGGGCGTCGGGATCACGACCGCCAGCGGCGGGCCGTTGGGGCAGTCCCTCACGGTGACGCTGGAGCCCGCCACCGACGCCGCCCCTCCGGCCTGAGCGCCAGAGCCGCGAGGAAGATCCGATGGAACCCTCGCTGAGCCCGCTGCAGGCCGCCGGCTTCCTGCTGGCAAGCGCCGCCGTGCTCGGCAACGATGCCCTGCAGACCCTGGGCACCTTCCTGGTCGCGAACCGCGGCCGCATCGGCCGGCCACTGCAGGCCCTTTACCTTTGCGCCCTGCTTTGCGCCGTGCTGCTGCTGGGCTGGAGCCGTGGCGGCGGGGAACCCGCCTGGGGACGGCTGGCGCACTACCCCCTGCCGGAGCAGGTCCGCTGGCCCGATCTGCTGCCCCCCGTGGCCGTGCTGGCTCTCACGCGGCTGGGAATGCCGGTGAGCACCTCCTTCCTGGTGCTCACCGCCTTCGGCCCCGCCAACCTGCCGGCGCTGCTGCGCCAGTCGCTGCTGGGCTACGGCGTGGCCCTGCTCAGCGGCGCCCTGGTGTACGGGGGGGTGGCCTGGCTGCTGGAGCGGCCCGGGGAGCCCCCGCATTCCCGCTGGCTGGTCGTGCAGTGGCTGGCCGGAGGCTGGCTGTGGGGCCAGTGGCTGATCCAGGACCTGGCGAACGTGTACATCTACCTGCCGCGCCAGCTGGCCCCCGCCGCCATGGGCCTCTCCCTGCTGATGCTCTGCGCAGCGGTGTGCGTCCTGGTGGCCGCCGACGGCGGGCCGATCCAGGGGCGACTCACGGGCAAGAGCCCGGTCGACGACCCGCGCTCCGCCGCGGTGATCAGCGCCGTCTACGGGCTGATCCTGGCGGGACTGGGCGCTATGAGCACCCAGCCCCTGAGCACCACCTGGGTGTTCCTTGGATTGCTGGCGGGGCGGGAGCTGGCGCTGCTGCTGCGGCTGCGGCAACAGCCACCGACGGCGGTGGCGGGGCAGGTCGGGGGCGACATCGCGCGGGCCGCCCTGGGGCTCGCGGTGAGCGTGGCGGTGGCCCTGGCGGTGCCGCTGCTGCGGTAGCGCCTCAGGCGTCGGGCCGGGGCCGGTCCTTCATCAGGGTTTCGATGCGGCGGATACGGGTGGCGGTGGTCTGCCACACCTCGGCGCGGAACGCCGCCCCGGCATCTCCCGCCGCCGCCTCCGCGCGGCAGCCGGCCAACAGCGCTTCGAGATCCTCCCCCCGCTCATAGGCATCCCAGAGCTGGCGCTCCAGCCGGGCCCGTTCGATGAAGTTCCAGCGGCGCAACCAGAGCATGGGGAACGGGGAGGGAAGGGGAGGGGGAAGGCCTCAACGGGCCAGGAACGGCCGCAGCAGCGCCGGCAGATGCGCCAGGGACTGCCAGAGCAGCAGCGCAAGCATCGGCAGCGCCACGAAGCGAAGCACCCGCATCCAGCCCACGATCGGCCATGGCGGGCCGCCAAAGCCTAGGGCCAGCTCCCGACGGCCCAGAGCCGGGATCTGCCACCCCAGCAACAACGCCAACATCAGGGCCCCGAACAGCAGCATCGCCTCGCCGAACAGCCTGTAGAACACATCGATCCAGCGGTTGTCGAGCGCGGGCAACAGGCCAAGGGCCGTCACCATCAGGCCAGCCGCCCAGGTGGCGCGGCGCCGGCTCCAGTGCAGCCGGTCGATCAGGCCTGCGGTGGCCACCTCCAACAGCGACACGGAAGAGGTGAGCGCTGCGATCGCCAGCACCAGAAAGAAGAACACCGCCACCGGCCGGCCGAAAGGGCCGAGGCTTGCCATGCCGCTCGGAATCGCCACGAACAGGGTGCCCACCGTGCTGTCGCTGAGGTTGCCGAGCAGCTGGAAGTGGGCCACCAGCGGGAAGGTGATCAGCCCCCCCACCAGCGCCACGGCGGTATCGGCCAGCGCGATGCTGCCGCCGAGACGCACCAGGTTCTCCGAGCCGCGCAGGTAGGAGGCGTAGGTGACCATCGCCCCCATCCCCACCGAAAGCGAGAAGAAGGCCTGACCGGCCGCCGCAGTGATCGTGGGCCAGCGCAGCAGATCGGCCAGGTTGGGCTGGAGGTAGAAGCGGTAGCCAGCGCCGGCGCCGCTGAGGGTGGCCGCCCAGAGGGCCAGGGCAATCAACAGCAGAAACAGCAGCGGCATGAACAGCAGGGAGAGCCGCTCGATGCCACCCCGCACCCCGGCGGCGATCACCAGGCCGGTGAGGGTCATCGCCAACAGGTGGCCCCCCACCGCCGGCGGCCCCTGGCTGATGGCAGCCATGAAGCCCGGCGGATCAACGGGCAGGCCCACCAGCAGGCAGCGGCCCAGCGAAAGCAGCGTCCATCCGCTGACCACCGAATAGAAGGCCAGGATCATCCCGGCGTTGAGCACGAAGGCGTAGCCCAGCCAGCGCCAGCGCGCTCCCCCCAGCTGCACCAGGGCCAGCACCGGGCTCTCACCGGTGTGGCGACCGATCACCAGTTCAACGAGCAGCAGCGGTAGGGCCACCAGGAGGATCACCACCAGGTACACGAGCACGAAGGCGGCTCCGCCGTGGGTGGCGGCCTTGTAGGGGAAGCCCCAGAGGTTGCCCAGGCCGATGGCGCTGCCGGCTGCGGCCAGCAGGAAGCCCAGACGACTGCCCCAGTGCTCCCGCACCGGCGGGGGTAGCGCTGGCGGGGGCGTGGAGAGGGGGGAGGAAGGCGTCACGGGCTCGGAGCGGGGGAAGCGGCAGCGGCGATGGGAGACTGACAGCCCTGCGGCGCGATGGACAGTGACGGTCAAGGTTCTCAGCGTGCTGGGCTGCACCGGATCGATCGGCACCCAGACTCTGGAGATCGTGGAAGAGTTTCCCGATCGCTTCCGGGTGGCGGCGCTGACGGCGGCCACCAACCTCGACCTGCTGATCGAGCAGATCCTGCAGCATCGCCCCGAGGCGGTGGCCCTGGCCGATGCCGGGCGGGTGGCGGAGCTGCGGGAGCGCCTGCTGGCCCTCGAGCCGGCCCTGCGGCCCGATCCGCTGCCCACGCTGCTGGGCGGCAGCGACGGACTGTGCGCCGCGGCCGCCTGGCCCAGCGCCGACCTGGTGGTGACGGGCATCGTGGGCTGCGCCGGCCTGTTGCCCACCCTGGCCGCGATCCGTGCCGGCAAAGATCTGGCCCTGGCCAACAAGGAAACCCTGATCGCCGCCGGGCCTGTGGTGCTGCCGGAGCTGGCCCGCAGCGGCTCCCGCCTGCTGCCAGCCGATTCGGAGCATTCGGCGATCTTCCAGTGCCTGCAGGGCACCCCATGGCCGGAGACGGCCCGCCTCTCCACCGGTATCCCAACCCCCGGCCTGCGACGAATCCAGCTCACGGCCTCCGGTGGCGCCTTCCGCGACTGGGATCCGGCCGATCTGGGCAAGGCCACGGTGGCGGACGCCACCAGCCACCCCAACTGGACAATGGGCCGCAAGATCACCGTGGATTCGGCCACTCTGATGAACAAGGGTCTGGAGGTGATCGAAGCCCATTACCTCTTCGGGCTCGATTACGACCACATCGAGATTTTGATCCACCCCCAGAGCATCATCCATTCGATGGTGGAGCTGGCCGATTCCTCGGTGCTCGCCCAGCTCGGCTGGCCGGACATGAAACTGCCGATCCTCAGCTGCCTCAGCTGGCCGGAGCGGATCGAAACCCCCTGGAAGCGCCTTGATCTCGCCGCCATCGGCACCCTCAGCTTCCGTCCCCCGGATGCCGCCCGCTACCCCTGCATGGGCCTGGCCTACGCGGCCGGGCGAGCCGGGGGCACCATGCCGGCCGTGCTCAACGCCGCCAACGAGCAGGCGGTGGCCCTCTTCTTGCAGGAGCGCATCCCCTTCCTGGCGATCCCCCACCTGATCGAGCAGACCTGCGAACGCCATGGCCCGGATCGGCGCTCCGAGCCCAGCCTCGACGACATCCTGGCCGTCGATGCCTGGGCGAGGCAGCAGGTGTGCGAGCTGGCCGCGCCGGCCCAACCGCTGCTGCACGCCTGAACCGTCCCGCGCACTCCTCCCGCTCCATGCCGGCCTCCCCCGCCAAGCCCGCCGCCCCGCCGCGGGTGCAGCACCACCTGCTGCTCTGCGCCACCCCCAGCAAACCCTTGTGCGGCGATCCCTCCCTGGGGGCCGCCAGCTGGCAGCGTCTCAAGGAACTGGTCCGGGACCTGGGGCTGGAGGATCCTGGCCGTCCCGAGGGGGTGGTGCTGCGCACCAAGGCCGACTGTCTGCGGGTCTGCCGCGATGGGCCGGTGCTGTGGATCTGGCCGGAGGGGGTGATCTATGGCGGCGTCAGTCCGGAGCGGATCGAGCGGATCGTGCGCGAGCATCTGCTCGGCGGCCGGCCGATCGAGGCCTGGATGCTCGGCCGCTGCAGCTTCCGGGAAACGCCGGGGAGCTGATCAGGCCAGCCGCTGCGCGAGCCAGGCGGCGATGACCCTGTCCGACCAGGAAGCCAGGGGTGGATCCCCCACCCCATGGAAACCGCAATGACCCCCGCTGCGGGTGAGCAGCACCTGCAGCGGAGGCGGCTGCACCGCGCCCATCGCGCCAGCCACGCTGACCGCCGCCCTGGGCAACTCGCCAGATAAGGCAACCGCCGGACCGGCCGGCACCCAGGGATCATCGACAGCCTGCAACAGCAGAACCGCCGGCCCACACCCGCGCCGCCGCAACAGCGCCAGCGGGCTGGCCTCGGCGTAGTAGTGCTCCACACTGGCGTAGCCCCAGCGGGGCGCCGTGACCTCGGCATCGAAGCCACGGATCGAGCGCGGCGCGCGGACCCCCTGCAGCCGCCGCCGCTCCGCCTCCCCCAGGCCGCGCCGATCCGCCAGCGTCGTCCGCAGCAGGCGCCGCACCAGCCAACGCTCATAGAGCGCGTTGCGGGGCCGGCCGATCGCTGCGCAGCAGTCGGCAAGATCGAGCGGACTGCTCAGGCAGGCCAGCGCCAGCACGCCCTCCCCCGGCTGGACTGCCGCCTCGGCATCAGCCTGGCAGGCATGCAGCAGGATTGTGCCCCCCAGCGACAGTCCAGCGGCGGCAAGCGGTAGCGGCGGACCCGCCCCAGCCAGCTCGGCCGCCAGCGTACGGGCCCGCGCCAACACCGGCAGCAGATCCCGATTGCAACGGGCGGCGTAGGTACCGCCGGCGAGCGGACGCCCGGCCCCGGCACCGCGCAGGTTGAGCCGCAGGGTGGCCAGGCCAGCCTGGCGCAGCGCCAGGGCCAGCCGCCGCGGTCCAGGTCCTGTGGCCTCGCCCCCGAGGCCAGGCACCACAAGCACCAGGCCGCGGGGAAGCGGCGGAACATCGAGCAGGGCCAACAGTTCGTCGCCGCCCCCGACCGAGACGGTCAGGGGCGTTGGTCGCTCAGGCGGGAGGTGCAGGGGGCGGAGCGTATCGCGCAGGGTCTGCAGGTCGGCTCCCCACCAGGGCCAGCGCGACCGGAACGGAGGCAGGCCCAGGCACTCGGGGGTGAGGACCTGGGGGCTCACGCGACGGGTGTCAGGCGGCCACCGGTTGGGCGGCTGGCTTGGCAGGGGTCTTGCCCACCCCCATCTCGCGCAATTCGGCCAGAAGGCCATTCAAGACAGCCTTGGCGTCACCGAACACCATCGCCGTCTGCGGCAGCTCAAACAGGGCGTTGGCGATGCCCGCATAGCCGGCGCCGAGGCTTCGCTTGACCACGAACACCTGCCGGGCCTGGTCGACCTCGAGCACGGGCATGCCATAGAGGGGGCTGCTGGGATCGGTCTTGGCCTGGGGGTTCACCACATCGTTGGCACCGAGAACAATCACCACATCTGTGCGGGGAAACTCCGGGTTGATCGCCTCCATTTCCACCAGCTGCTCGTAGGGCACATCGGCTTCGGCGAGCAGCACGTTCATGTGTCCGGGCATGCGACCCGCCACCGGATGAATGGCGTAGGCCACCTCCACCCCATGGGCCTCCAGCAACTTGGCAAGCTCACGCAGGGCGTGCTGGGCCTGGGCCACCGCCAGGCCGTATCCGGGAACGAACACCACGCGCTCTGCCACCTCCAGGGCCATGGCGCACTCCTCGGGGCTGCAGCTGGTGATGCGGCTGTAGTCGGCCGCTCCGCCCGAGGCGCCACCCGAGGCGCTTGAAGCGGCCGCTCCGAGGGCACCGCCGAACAGCACCGAGAGCAGCGAACGGTTCATCGCCGTGCACATCACCTGGGTGAGGATCAGGCCAGCGGCACCCACCATGGCGCCAGCCACGATCAGCAGCTGGCTGCCGACCACGAAACCGGCGGCGGCGGCGGCCACCCCGGAATAGGAGTTGAGCAGGGAGATCACCACCGGCATGTCGGCGCCGCCGATCGACAGGGTCACTCCGATTCCGAGCAGGCTGGCGCTGCCCACCAGCAGCCACAGCGGCAGGCCGGCGGGATCGGACAGCAACAGCACCGCGCCCGCCAGGGAGGCGATCGCCAGAGCCCCGTTCACTCCGTGGCGGATCGGACTCTGGGTCCAGGCCGGGGTATCGAGCCATCCCTGCAGCTTGGCCATCGCCACGATCGAGCCGCTGAAGGTGATGGCGCCCACGAACACCGAGATCGCAATCGAGATCAGGGCTACCCGGTCGCTGGATTCGGCGTCGAACAGGGCCACCCCCACCGCCACCAGCAACGAAGCCATGCCGCCGCAGCCGTTGAACAGGGCCACCGTTTCGGGCATCGCCGTCATCGGCACCCGCTGGGCCGTGATCAGCCCGGCCAGGCCGCCGAGGCCCGTGCCGATGGCGATCCACAACCAGGCCTGGGGATCAGGGTGGATCTGGAGCAGGAGGGCGACCACCGCCAGGCCCATCGCCAGGGCCGCCAGAGCGTTGGCGGCACGGGCCGAGCGGACCTTGGACAATCCCTTGATGCCCAGGGCGAGCAGCAGGACCGCCACCAGGTCGATCAACTGGGAGATGCCGTCGCTGTTGGTCAGCGCGGCGGGAAAGGAGAACGCGAATGGTTGATCCATCAGGGACTCAGCGGCGGCGGAACATGGCGAGCATGCGGTCGGTGACGAGGAAGCCGCCGATCACGTTGTAAAGAGCGAAGCCCAGCGAAAGGGCACCGAGCACCAGCAGGACCTGGTTGTCGCCGGCCTTCTGGATCAGGGTGAGCGAGGCGAGAACGGTGATGCCGCTGATCGCGTTGGCACCGGACATCAGCGGCGTGTGCAAGGTGGGGGGCACCTTGCCGATCAGTTCGAGACCGAGGAGGCTGCCGAGCAGCAGTACCCACAGGGCCTGGGAGAGGGAGCTCATGCGGCGGTGGAGGTGGTGTTGGCGGTGGGGGTGATCGCATTGGCCGGCCGGGCGGCCGGGCGCACCACGTCGTCGCGGCGGCACTGGCCGGCATGGCTGAGCAGGCAGCCATCCAGGATCGGATCCTCCGGATCGAGCCGCAGGCCACTGGGCAGATCTGGATCGTGCAGGTGCTCGATCAGGGCCGCCAGGTTGCGTGCGTAGAGAGCGCTGGCGTGGTTGGGCACGCTGCTGGGAAGCGCGTCGGCTCCGATCAGCTTCGCACCATTGCGCAACACCGTCTGGCCGGGGATGGTGCCGACGCAGTTGCCGCCCTGGGCCACCGCCAGATCGACCACCACCGATCCCGGACGCATGCCGTCGAGCATGGCCTCATCGATCAGGCGCGGCGCCGGGCGGCCAGGCACCAGGGCGGTGCAAATCACCATGTCGGCCAGGGCCAGCTGTTCCGCCAGCTGGCGGCGCTGGGCCGCAAGAAAGGCCTCGCTGGCCTGGCGCGCGTAGCCCCCCTGCTCTGCGGGGCGCTCCTCCTGCTCCGGTGGCTCGATGAAACGTCCACCCAGGGATTCGACCTGTTCGCGAACCGCTTCGCGCACGTCGCTGACGTACACCACGCCGCCAAGCCGGCGGGCCGTGGCCAGCGCCTGCAGGCCAGCGACGCCGGCGCCGAGGATCAGCACCCGCGCCGGCTGGATCGTGCCCGCCGCGGTCATCAGCATCGGCACGTAGCGATCGAGGGCGCCGGCCGCCAGCAACACCGCCTTGTAGCCGGCGATGTTGGCCTGGGAGGAGAGCACGTCCATCGGCTGAGCGCGGCTGATGCGGGGCAACAGCTCCAGGGCGATGGCGGAGATGGAGCGCTCCCCCAGCAGCTGGCACAGCTCCACAGCTCCATGGGGAGCCAAGAGCCCGGCGAGCAGAGCACCGGGCCGCAGGCGTCCGAGCGCCTCGGCGGCGGGGGGCTGCACGCAGAGCACCCCATCGGCGGAGTCCCAGCCGGCCTCATCCACCAGTTCTGCGCCGGCCGCCGCGTAGTCGTCGTCGGGGAAGCCCGCCGGCTGGCCCGCTGCCCGTTCCACCTGCAGGTGAAAGCCCCGGCTGAGCAGCCGCCGCACGGTTTCAGGGGTAGCCGCCACCCGATGTTCGCCCGCAGCCCGCTCACGCGGAATCACCAATGTTGGCAACGCTGTACCTCGCTGGCCGTTCTTTTGGCCTTGCTTAGGAAGCCCGCCCGGGACTCGACAAGCCATCGCGGCGGAATGTGCGGACACCCCGACAGGAGCCGCCCGGCCCTGAAGGCGACGCGAATGCGCAGAGATCCGGAAGCCGGGGGAGCATGCCGCGGCCGCTGGCTAGGCCTGGGCTTCCTGTGTTCCGCGTTCCGCGATGGCCCTTTCCGCCCTCGAATGCCCCGATGGCGTCTGCCACAGCCACCATGGCGGCCATGCCGTAGCCGTCGAAGAGGTGCGCCAAAACCTCGACGCCCATGGCCCGCAGTGGTGCGAGCGACTGGCGGAGAGGATCTACGAGATCTCCGTAGACAGCTTCAGCCAGAACGTGATGCCGCATCTGCACCAGCAGGGCTGGCAGCGCCGCCATCTCGACTGGGAGTTCAAGCTGGCGGAGACCCCCGCCGAGGTGGAACGCACGGTGGTGGATGGGGCGATCAACGCCATGGAAAGCTTCCTGCGCAGCCATGAGGTGCAGCGCCTGTTCGTGAAGGAGCTCGTGGAGGGCACCCTGGCCGAGACGGGCCGCAATCCACAGCGCGGCCGGGGCGTGCGCTGGCTGATTGAGGAAGAGCTCCTGGGCTGGCTCGAGCGCCAGCGGGAGGAGTTGCTCGACCGCTTGGCGCTGCAGCTGCTGGAAGATTGCGGCGGCGATTTCGAGCGCGCCCGCGACTGTGCCGAACAGGATCTGGGTGCCGTGGAGCACCTGCTGGTGAATCACGCCGAGGCCATGGGCTGAGGCAAGCCCGGGGCGGGGCGCCTCAGATCAGGGGCAGCAGTTCCTGCTCCAGGCTCAGCGCCTGGGGCAGGGAGCCCAGATGGCGCAGCAGGCGCATGCGAAGAATCATCGGGTCGATGTCGCACTCCTGGCCCCAGCAGCGCTCCAGGTGGGGGCGCGGGTCCGGAACCGGCTCGCGGGAAATGGCCATGGCGGGAGCCGAACGGCTGCTGGCAGGAAAGTAGAGGCGCCAGCAGGGCTGGCCATCGGAATCCATACCTAACTTCAGGCGCGGGCGACAGAATCGGCCCATGGCCGGCCCATCCTTCCAACTGCTGCCCAGCGCGAACGCCAGTTCCGGCGGCGGCCCGCCGCTGCAGCCGCGGCAGTGGCAGCGCGACCTGATCCAGCTGCTGCGGGCACGCCTGCTGGGCAGCGGCAGCAACGGGCAGGATGTGCTGGTGCACGCCGGCCCCGGAGCCGGCAAAACACTCGGCTCCCTGCTGGCCTTCGCCCAGCTGCAGAGGGAGGGTCGGCTGGGCCGGTTCGTGGTGTTCTGCCATCGCAGCTCGATCGCGCGCCAGTGGCAGGCTTCAGCAAAGCGGTTGGGGCTGGAGCTGGCGGAGTGGGACGCGGACCCGCCCACCGACAGGGCCGCCGGGCTGCTGCTCAGCTACCAGAGCGCGGCGCGCCATCGCCAGAAGCTGGAACGGGAGCTGGTCCGACTGCGGGAGGGTCAGGGCTGGATGGCGATCGCCGATGAGGTCCACCACCTTGGCCTCGACCCGGAGGAGCCGGAATCGACGGCCTGGGGGCACGCCTTCGCCACCCTCACGGCACGCGCTCAGCTGCGGCTGGGCCTCTCCGGAACCCCCTTCCGGGCCGACAACCTGGCCTTCTGCGCCGCCCGCCGGCTGCGGGTGCTGGAGCGTGGGGTTGTCTGCGAGCGGATTGTGCCCGACCTGTGCGTTGAACCGCGACGGCTGATCGGGGCGGGCGATGTGCGACCGCTGGAGTTCCGCTTCCAGGACGGCACCGTGGAGCATGGGCGGCCTCGGGGCGGCCCCGGCGGCGGCGAATCGTCGCCGCTCTCGACCGAACAGAGGTCCAGCTGGCAGGCCCGCAACCTACGCCGGGCGATCCGGCTGGGGGATGGGGCGGGCATCGCGGTGCGGCTGCTGCTGCAGGCGCGCCAGCGGCTGGAACGGGTGCGGCAGGAGCATCCGGGCGCCGGCGGTCTGGTGATCGCGCGCGACATCGCCCATGCCCGGGCCGTGGGCGATCTACTGGCGGAGCAGGGCGACCGGGTGTACCTGGCCCACTCCCAGGATCCGGCCGCCGCCGCCCGCCTGGCGGCGTTTCGCGCCGGGGATGCCGACTGGCTGGTGAGCATCGACATGTGTGCCGAAGGGTTCGATGCCCCCCGCATCCGGGTGGTGGCATACCTGACCACCGTGGTGACCCGCAGCCGCTTTGTGCAGGCGATCACCCGGGCGGTGCGCCTCGATGGCGTACGGGAGGCGTTGGAGCCGATTCCGCGCCAGCCCTCCTATGTGTATGCGCCGGCCGACCCTCGCCTGATGCACTTTGCCCGCAGCTGGTCGCTGAGCGAGCCCTACTGGCTGCGCCCCTCCACCACGGAGCCAGGGGCGTCGGTGTCCCCCGCCGGCAGCCACTCACCCGACCTGCGCGGGCCTCTGGAGGCCCTAGGCGATGCGGCAGGGGAGGTGATACGGATGCGGGGACCGGAGCTGCCGACCTTCCTGAGGCGGGGGGCCTGAGCCTGGGCCCGCGGCTCGGCCCTGCGCTGCAATGCAGAAAGGGCCAGTGTTGGCGGAATCCCGCCCATCTCAAGCCCCGACTGGGCTGAAATGTGCGACGTTGTGTCAAGCACTACCGTCGTCTGGCGCATCCCCCGCCAGCCTATGCACCACCCGGGGGCCGACGTTGATGAACGACCACAGCCGACCACCCGCCGACGATTTCACATCGGACCAAGGCGATCGGAATCCGCGAGAAGCCGTACCCCCGGTTCTGCATCGGCGCCTTGAGGTTGCCGTTTGCTGGGCACTGGCCCGTCGGGCGGCCCTCGACAGTCGCGAGATGTACGAGGAAAGCTTTGCACTCAGCGAGGAGTTCCGCGAGTGGCTGCTGTGCCTCGAGGATCACCCGGACATCCTTCAGGAGAACTTGCTGATGGTGCCCCGCTCCTTGCATCCGGAGCGACGCCCAGAGACCGACGGCCTCCTGGAAATCTGAACAAAATCTAAAGCTCCGGCCCTTGGCTTGCCCCAAGGCGGCACAGATCTTCACGGTTTTGGATGCCCGGGAGGTTTTGCCGGCCTGGGTCGCGCTCCGCCCATCCGCGCCACGGACCCCCTAGGCTTAACTCATAGTCATTCCGCCTTGGAGCCATGGCTGAGGCCCCTTCCACTGTTTCGTCAACCACCAGCACGATGCCCGCATCCGCCGGCTCAGACCCCGCCGTGGAGAACCTCGTGATCGTGGGATCGGGCCCGGCGGGGTACACCGCCGCCATCTACGCCGCCCGCGCCAACCTGCGGCCGCTGCTGATCACCGGCTTTCAGGACGGTGGCATTCCCGGGGGTCAACTGATGACCACCACCCATGTGGAGAACTTTCCGGGCTTCCCGGACGGCATCCTCGGCCCTGACCTGATGGACCGCTGCAAGGCCCAGGCGGTGCGCTGGGGAACCCGCCTGCTGGAGGCCGATGCCGAGTCGATCGACCTTTCCCAGCGTCCCTTCCGGATCCAGGCCGAAGGGCGCACGATCGAGGCCCATTCCGTGATCCTCGCCACCGGCGCCAGCGCCAACCGCCTCGGTCTGCCCTCCGAAGATCGCTTCTGGAGCCAGGGCATCAGCGCCTGCGCGATCTGCGATGGCGCCACCCCCCAGTTCCGCGACGCCGAGCTGGCGGTTGTGGGCGGCGGCGACTCCGCCTGCGAGGAGGCCGTCTACCTCACCAAGTACGGCAGCCACGTGCATTTGATCGTGCGCGGCGATCGCCTCCGGGCCAGCGGTGCCATGGCTGACCGGGTGCTCAGCAACCCTGCCATCACCGTCCACTGGAACCGCGAGGTGGTGGATGCGACCGGCGACTCCTGGCTTCGCTCCATCCAGCTGCGCGACCGCGGCAACGGTGCCATCGAGGAGCTGGGCGTGAAAGGTGTCTTCTACGCCATCGGCCACACGCCGAACACCCGCCTGGTGAAGGGCCAGCTTGAGCTTGATGAGCGGGGGTACCTGATCACCAAGCCGGGTCGGCCGGAAACCTCGATCGAGGGGGTGTACGCAGCTGGGGACGTAGCGGACGCTGAATGGCGGCAGGGGATCACCGCCGCCGGCAGTGGCTGCCAGGCAGCCCTGGCGGCGGAACGCTGGCTGAGTCACCACGGCCTGGCCGTCACGGTGAGCCACGATCCGGCGGAGCCTGCCACGGTCGGGGAGCCGCGCCGCACAGAGGTGAGCGACGAGGCCAACTTCGACCCAGATGCCCTCTGGCAGAAGGGCAGCTACGCCCTGAGGCGTCTGTACCACGAGAGCCAGCGACCGCTGCTCGTGGTTTACACCTCCCCCACCTGCGGCCCTTGCCACGTGCTCAAGCCCCAGTTGAAGCGGGTGCTCGATGAGCTGGGCGGGCGGGCCCAAGGCGTGGAGATCGACATCGACGCCGATCCCGCCATTGCGGAGCAAGCCGGAGTGACCGGCACACCCACTGTGCAGCTCTTTCTCAGCAAGGAGCTTCAACAGACCTGGCGCGGCGTGAAGCAGCGCAGTGAATTCCGAGCCGCGATCGAAGCGTTGCTCGGGGTACCCGCCTGAGATCCTCTGGAACTCCTGGCGGGTGGCGCCTCGTTCAGCGGCGGCGGGGGCCGCCCGGGCGGTTGCCGCCCGGGCGGGGACCCGTGGCGCCAGCGTTGCGCTCCCGGTAGGTGATCCGCCCACGGGAAAGGTCGTAGGGGCTGATCTCGACGAGCACCTTGTCGCCCGCGAGCAGCTTGATGCGGAACTTCGTGAGTTTGCCTGCCGCCCGGCAGAGGCACTGATGTCCGGCAGGCTGCTCCAGGGTGACCAGGTAAAACCCGTTTCCCTGTTCCTTCTCAATCACACCGGACGTTTCGATCATGCGCTCTGGCGGGCGTGCAAGGAAGTCTTGAGTTTAGTTGGCCGTCGCGCCAGGAGCCGCGCAGGCGCTTTTGGCTGCCGATCTCACCCAGCGCGCGCGGGCCCGACGCAGTAGCTTCGGCACGACAAGCCGCGTTTTCGCCGTGATCCTGCCGCCGCTCTCGATGGACGTGGGCCTGCTGCTGATCGCGATCGGCGTGGTGAACCTGTGGCGTGCCCGTCAGCCGGACTGAGCAGCGACCCCGGCTCTCGCGCCCTGCCCCGGAGGCTTGCCCGTGCCGCGACCAGCCTGTTGTTCCACAAGCCCTACGGTGTATTGAGTCAATTCACACCGGAAGAGGGCAGCCGCTGGGATTGCCTGGCCTCCTGGATCGACCATCCCGGCGTGTACGCCGCCGGCCGCCTGGATGCCGACAGCGAAGGCCTCCTGCTGCTCACCAGCGATGGCCGCCTGCAGCAAGCACTCACGGATCCGCGGCGCGGCCACTGGCGCCGCTATTGGGTGCAGGTGGAGGGCCTGCCGAGCGAGCCAGCCTTGGAGAAACTGCGTTCGGGCGTGCTGGTGCAGGGTCGCCGTACCCGCCCCGCCCGGGCCGAAGCGATCGGGGCGCCGCCGCTGCCGGAGCGCCAGCCCCCGGTGCGCCATCGCCTCTCGGTGCCCACAGCCTGGCTGCAGATCGAGCTGCGGGAGGGCCGCAACCGCCAGGTGCGCCGCATGACGGCCGCGGTGGGGTTGCCCACCCTGCGGCTGGTGCGCACCGCCATCGACCTGATGGACGGAGAGGCTCCTCTGAGCCTCGCAGGTTTGGCGCCGGGGGCCTGGAGGGAGGCGAGTGCCCAGGAGGCGGAGCGCCTGGGCCGGCTGCGGGATCGCCGAGCTGGCCTCAACCGAGGGCTTCCCTGAGCTCCCGGGCCGTCTGCAGCTGGCCGTAGTAGTAGTTGGCCCGGGCTCGCCGATCGGGATCCTCCAGGCTGTCGAGGGCGTCGAAACCAAGGCTGGCCCAAAGCTCATGGCCGCAGGCGCGGCTCACCTCGGCGGCCGCCTCCCCCTCCAGATGGGCGAGACGGCGCTGCAGGTTCTTGATCTGGGCGATGGCCATGGCCGGAAACGCACTGCACAACCCCCGAATAGTACAAGCGTATGCAAGGCGAGGTGGCCTCAGAACGGCAGCTTCTTCTTGGCGTCCTTGTCGAGGTCGGCTTCCATCTCCCGCAGGCGCTTGAGGATTGTGTCGTAATACTCCTTGAGATAGTCCTCCAGGCGGGTGGTGGCCTGCGGATCGAGACCGAAGGCTTCGTAGCTTGCCTCCATCGGCGCGTCGAACGCCGCACCGGCGCTCACCACCTCCGCGAAGGCCAGGCGCTCGGCCACGTTGAGGCTGGCGGCGAAGAAGCTGGTCACCCCCTGCATCAGGCCCATCAGGGCGGGGGGAACCCGCACCAGGCGCGCCTCCTTGCCGCTGTAGAGCTCGCAGAGCTGGGTGATCTCGCCGGTGGTCCAAGCCCTCGGACCGACCACGGGGAACGCCTGACGCACCGTCTGTGGCCGCTCCAGGGCCGCCACGGCGAACCGGGCGATGTCCTGGGTGTTCATGTACGCAATCGGGGTGGGCGTGCCACTCACCCAGACCGTCTGACTCTCCAGCACGGGGATGGCGAACTGGCTGATCAGCCCCTGCATGAAGCCGGCGCAGCGCAGGATCGTGTAGTCGAGATCGGAGGCATCCAGCCAGGCTTCGGTGCAGGCTTTGATGTCCATCAGCGGCACGGTGCGATGCCGCGCCGCATTGAGCAGGGATGTGAACACCAGCCGCCGGGTGCCAGCACGGGCGCAGGCGGCAAAGAGGTTCTGCTTGCCGGTCCAGTCGACATCGTAGGCACTGACGGAATCGCCAGCCCTTGCGGTGGCGGCGTCGATCACGGCCTCGCGCCCTTCCAGGGCGTAGTCGAGGCTGTCGGGCTCCAGCAGATCGCCACGGGTGAGCTCACAGCCCCACTCCTGCAGGAAGGCGGCCTTGCGAGGCGAGCGCACCATGCAGCGCACGTCGTGGCCGGCGTCAAGGGCGCGGCGGGCGATCTGGCGTCCGAGGGTCCCGGTGGCGCCGACGACCAGTACCTGCATGTAGGAAGATCCGGAACCGGGCGAGCCTAAGGGTGCGGCCGAGCAGGGCGCGACCGCACCGGGGCGCTCAGTCCTTGAGGAGCTTGAGCAGCAGGGCACCGCCCGCGAGGCCCACCGGGATCAGCACCCAGAACAGGGCGGCGGTGCCGAAGATTTCAGAAGCCATGGACGCGAAGGCGACGGGCGGGAACGCGCCCTTATCTAGCAGGGTCGCCGGCATCCAGGCCCGCGGCGGTCGCAAGAATCTGCGGCCAGGGGGCGTCGCAGCGCAACTGGCCAGCCATCACGCCACTGGCGCCGGCGCGCCACCCGCCTGCCTGCAGCGCAGCCACCAGCCGCTCCAGCGATGGCGGGCCCTGGCCAAGGGAGCGGCCGATTGTGGCGGTGGGCCAGCAGCGGGCCGGCTCGCCCGAATCCTGATGCAGACGCTCCAGCAGGCGCCGGCCCGCCGGCGCCAGGGTCGGTGGGCTGCGGTCCGCCTCCGCCAGCATCCCGCCCAGGGTGGGGGGGTGCTGCAGGGGCCCCAGCCAGAGCGGACCGCTCACCGCCAGGGGCGGTCTCGCGCCGTGGCAGGCGCAGGCTTGCCAGCGACCCAGCCGCAGCAGGCTCTGCTGCTGTTGATCGCCGCAGCCGTGGCAGTGGGCCAGAAACCCCAGCTGCGCCTCCTCGCCGACCGCAGGCTGGCGCCGCACGCGCACGGCCGTGCGGAAGGTGCGTCCCTCGCTGAAGCTGAGCAGCGGCTCGAGGCCGCGGCCCATTGCCCAGGCTGCGCGGGCGATCGATCCGATCTGGAGCCGCAGGGCCAGCTCCCAGCTGGCGGGATGGGCCCGGGCGGCGGCGCCGAGGCGACGCACCGCGGCGGGTCGGTCATGGCCGGTGGGAGAGCGGCCGTCGGTGCTGGCCAGGTAAAGGATGCCGCCGAAGGCCACGGCTTCCAGCGCCAACGGCAGCAGCGCCGAGGGCGATCCGAAGGCGTCAAGATCCACAAGCTCGAAGCGACGGCCCCGCACCAGGCAACCGGCGAGCAGGCGCTGGGCGGTTTGGGCACTGAGGCGCCGTTCCACCGCGGCAGGGGCGGCGGCCAGGTTGGCCTGCAGCAGGGGCAGGCGATCGGGGTCGGCGTCGTTGGCCCACACAGCCGTAGCGCCACCCTCCACCGCCGCCCGCAAGGCACGGATGCCGCAGCCCGCCATGGCATCGAGCAGTCGCACCGGGCCGGCGGCCGCGAGCATGCGCGTGAGCAGCACGCCGCAATCGCGGGCGGGGCGGGAATCCGGACGGAAGAAGCCCCCGCCCGTGCGCAGCTGCACCGCGCCTTCGCAATAGTGACAGTGACCGTCGTGCACCGCGCCGCTTGCCCCCCGCACCGTCCGCCGATGCCCCCCAGCCTGCCGGGGCACCGACCCCACCCCAGGCGCCGCAGGAAGGCAGCGATTGGGGGCAGCATGGTCACTGGAGCTGGCGTGGCCACGGCTGCCACTGGCGGGTGCTGGGGGAGCCCCACCATCCGCCGCTGGTGCTGCTCCACGGCTTTGGGGCCGGCAGCGGCCACTGGCGCCACAATGCCGCCCCCCTCGCCGCTGCAGGCTGGTGCGTCTATGGCCTCGACCTGATCGGCTTCGGGGCCTCCAGCCAACCCGCCCTGCGCCTCGACAACCGTCTCTGGGCGCGGCAGCTGCAGGCGTTTCTTGAACAGGTGGTTCAGGCCCCGGCGGTGCTCGTGGGCCACTCCCTCGGCGGCCTGGTGGCCCTCAGCTGCGGCGTGTTCTTCCCTGGCTGGGTGCGGGCCGTCGTCGCGGCGCCGCTGCCCGATCCGGCCCTGTTGCGCCAGGGAGCCCCGTCCGGCTTGGGGGCGCCGCGGCGGAGACCCTGGCGGCGGCGGCTGCAGCGCTGGCTGGTGATCGCCCTCTGCCGGCTGCTGCCCCTGGAGCTGGTGGTGCCCCTGCTGGCCCATTCGCCGCTCCTGGATCTGGGCATCCAGTCGGCCTACCACCGGCCGGTGCTGGGGGACGGCGAGCTGCACCGGGTGATCGCCAGGCCGGCACGCCGACCGGGGGCCGTGCGCGCCCTGCGGGCGTTGCGCCTCGCCTGGGCGCTGCGGCCCCATGGCGCCACGGCGCCGGCCCTGCTTGCGCGCCTGCGGCGGCCGCTGCTGCTGGTGTGGGGGCAGCGGGATCGGCTGGTGCCGCTGGAGGTGGCCGAACAGGTGCGGCGCCTGCGCCAGGATCTGCCCCTGGCCGTGCTGGAAGACGCCGGCCACTGCCCCCACGACGAGGTGGCCGGCGCCTTCAACGCGTTGCTGCTGCGCTGGCTGGCGCAGCTGGAGACCGGCGGCGGCTGAGGGCCCGGACGCGTACCGTTGGTCGGATATCCCAGAACCCCCTCAGGACGGGCCCCCAGGCATGAAGCACACCCTCTCGGTGCTCGTGGAGGACGAATCCGGCGCCCTGAGCCGCATCTCCGGCCTGTTCGCCCGCCGCGGGTTCAACATCGAGAGCCTGGCGGTGGGACCGGCCGAGAACCGTGGCGTCTCGCGCCTCACGATGGTGGTCGAAGGCGATGACCGCACGCTCGAGCAGATGACCAAGCAGCTCGACAAGCTGATCAACGTGCTCGGTGTGGTGGATCTCACCACGATCCCGGCGGTGGAGCGCGAGCTGATGCTGCTGAAAGTGGCGGCCCCCGCCGAGAACCGCAGCGCCATCCTCGATCTGGTGCAGGTGTTCCGCGCCAAAGTGGTGGATGTGGCCGATGACGCCCTCACCCTGGAGGTGGTGGGTGATCCAGGCAAACTGGTGGCCCTGGAGCGGCTGCTGGCCAGCTACGGAATTCTCGAGATCGCCCGCACCGGCAAGGTGGCCCTGGAACGGGCCTCCGGGGTCAACACGGAGTGGCTCAAGGCCACCAGCTCTGAAAAGCGGGTTCCGGCCTGAGGGGCCGTCGCTGAGGCAGGGCCGCTAATCGAGCTTGCCGTTCACCAGGGTGCCGCCTTCCACCAGCCGGGCCCGCACCAACCGGTCGCCCTGCTGGATCTGGTCGATCACCTCCATCCCCTGGGTGACGCGACCGAAGACGGCATAGCGACCGTCCAGCTCAGGCAAGGCCTCCAGCGCCACATAGAACTGAGCGCTGGCGGAGTTGGGGTCGTTGGAGCGGGCCATCGCCACGGCCCCGCGCTGGTGGGTGAGTCGGAGCTGGCGGCCGATGCTCGGAGCGGTGATCTCCTGGCCGTAGCGCGGCTCGCCTTCGTCCTTGAGGGCGATCTCCAGGGGGATCAGGCGGGCCTCGCCGGAGGCGGGATCCACAAAGCTGCCGGTGCCGTACTGGCTGGCCGGCACCTTCGGATCGGCGCTGGACGGGTCGCCGCCCTGGACGACAAAGGGCACCGGATCACGCACGACCCGATGAAAAACCGTGCCGTCATACACGCCGCGACGCACCAGATCGACAAAGTTGCCGGCGGTGAGGGGGGCCGCCTTGCCATCGAGGGTGATCTGCACGGGCCCTCGGCTCGTGTCCAGGCGCACCACAGCCGAGCCGCTGAGACAGGGCACCGGCGATTGGCCGCACCCCATCGGTTGGCGGCCGCCGTCGGCGGCACAGGCCGCGAGAGTGAGGCCAGAGGCCAGCAGCAGGGCCACCAGCAGGGAGCGGCCGGGCAGGCGAGCAAGCAGGGCGTGGGTCACGCGGTGGGGGCGCGGCAGGGCGCGGGCAGGCAGGGGCATCTTCTCAGCCGACTCAGAGCCCTTCGAGCGGAACCCCCAGGAAGCGCGCCAGGCGGGCACCGGCAAGTTCGAGTTCGGCCAGGGGGATGGGTTCACCCACGCGGGAGAGGGGCAGCTCGCGACGGCCCTGGATGCGCAGCGCCAGCCGGCGGCGTGGGCTGAGGCCTTCACGGATCTCCACCTTCACGGCCTGGATGTCGCGCAGGGGAACGCTGACCTCGATGCGGCGACGGAAACCGCGGCGGCTGATCAGCGCCTGGCCACTGGCGCGGTCGAAGCGATTGGTGCCGGAGCCCACGTCGAGCCCGATCACGGTCCAGAGGTAAGTGGCCAGGAGCACGGCCGCCAGGCCGTAAAGCCCCATCACGAGGCCCTGGGGCACCCAGGTGAGCTCGGCGGGATGGCCGATCGGCAGGAAGTTGCGAGCGAAGCGGGAGGAGGCGCTGGTGAGCAGAAACCCCACTCCACCCAGGCTCACCGCCCCGGCCACCAGCAGGTTGGAAAGGCGGCGGGAGCCGAGCACAGGCTGCTCGAGCACATCACGGGAGGCGTCGGGTCCGGCGCCGTTGGCGGCGGGTCCGTCGGCGGAGGGGGCGGAAGCGGCGGGGGACGCCATGGAAAGGGGCGGAGGCGCGAAGACCGCCCATCCTGGCCCGAGCGCGACCGAATCGGCTGCGTCGATGGGAGGAAATACCTAAACGCCTGTCCCGGCAAGGCGTGTCAGCGCATGTCAACCACACGCGACGGCCCGGATGGGATTGTTACCATCGCCCGGTATCCCACAGCTCCGCGGGGATTCCCGCACCGCTTCCACTCATGACGATCGCTGCAGGGCGCTTGCCGCAGCGGGGATGGTTCGACGTCCTCGACGATTGGCTCAAGCGCGACCGCTTCGTTTTCGTGGGCTGGTCCGGGTTGCTGCTGTTCCCTTGCGCCTATCTGGCGCTGGGCGGC
>JBKDSQ010000008.1:0-83181 GCA_046340895.1 Synechococcaceae cyanobacterium
ACGCTCTCGCGGTTCGGAGGGCTCATCCGCAGGCGGACGGCTTCCCGCAGAGCGGCGTCATAGGGCGGTTGCATGGTCGTCGGTTGGGCCCCCAGGTGGACGGGTCAGACCGGGCGGACAACTTTCCTGACACTGGGGGAGTGCCCATTTTCCAGGGACGCTGTTCCGTGGTTTGCTCCTGGCTCTGAGAGGGCCTTGGGCTTCTCAACCCTTAGCTGAAGTGGCTGTAGCCGCTGCCCGCTGCCTTGAGCGGCCAGGCTCCACCATCGCTCCAGCCCAGTGCCCCCGCCTCCCCCGACACCAGTTGGCCGATCAGGCTGGATCCCGGCAACACCTCCAACATCGCCTTGGCCCAGGCCGGCGTCAGGGCCAGCACCAGTTCGAAGTCCTCGCCGCCCCCCAGGCACCAGGGCCCTGCCTCCGGCAGGGCGGCCATCGCTGGATCGAGGGGCAGGGCGCGTCGATCCAGCCGGGCAGAGCAGCCGCTGGTTGCCGCGATCGCAGCCACCGCTGCCGCCAGGCCGTCGCTGCTGTCGCACCCTCCCAGTCGCCAGGCGATGCCACCAGGGCGGCAGCCGATCAGGGCCCGCACCGCGTCGAAGCGGGGCACAGGGCGCCGGTGGGCGCTGATCGCCCGTTGGATTAGTTCTGGATCGACCTTTCTGTCTGCGATCTCGCCCAGCAGCAGCGCCAGTCCCAGGCGGCTGAGGCCATGGGGGCCGGTGCTGAGCAACAGATCTCCCGGCCGGCCGTCAGCGCGGCGGATCGGACCGCCTGCGGCATCCAGCCGCCCGATCGCCGTGACCGCCAGCATCCTCTGCGTCCCGCCGCTGCAGTCGCCCCCCAGAAGCACGCCGCCATGGGTGTCGAGCGACTCCCGCAGGCCGCCGTACACCCCTTCTACCCAGCTCCAGGGGGTGCTGGCCGGTGCCACCAGCCCCACCGTCAGCCCCACCACCTCGGTGCAGCCCATCGCCGCCAGATCCGAGAGGTTGGTGGCGGCGGCCCGCCAGCCCACGTCGGCCGATCCCGTGGTGGCATCGCTGAAGTGGATTCCCTCCACCAGCACGTCGGTGTTGAGCACCAGCGCGCCGCAGTCGGCCCCCGGCTCCACGCCGGCCCCAGCCCGGCCCGGCAGCAACGCGGCGTCATCGCTGAACTGACCCGTCGGCGCGAACGCCCCGAGGCGGCGGATCAGCTCCCACTCCCCCAGATCCGCCAGGGTCTCCGGCGGGCGGGGGTCCGCTCCGGCTCGGTCCATCAGCCGCTCAGGCGTGGGGCCTGAGGTTGTCGGCGCCTTCGATCACTCGGGCGGAGACGATGCGATCGTCGACGCCCAGCTCGTGCAGCACATCCATCCCCTCCACCACGTAGCCGAAGGCGGCGTTGCGGCCATCCACCAGGTTGAGGCCGGCGGGGGTGAGCTCGGCTTCGTAGAGAAAGAAGAAGAACTGCGACGATCCGTCGTCGAGGTGTTCGTCGGAGTGGGCCAGGCCGAGGGTGCCGTAGGTGGCGAAGGGAAGCACTGGTTCCGCCTTGTAGCGGCCGACGTCTTCGAAGGTTTCGTTGTAGATCGGCGCCGGGTCGCCGACGATGCGGATCTCCAGCGGCACGTGCCGCTCCTCGCGGGTTTTGGGATCCACGAAGCCCACGGCATCGCCCTCTGGATCGCCCGTCTGGAGCACGTAGAAATCCTCGGCGCGGGTGAACGGCAGCCCGTCGTAGAACTTGCGCTGCACCAGATCCACGAAGGCGCCGCCCGTGAGCGGGGCGTTGTAGCCGTCGACCACGGCGGTTAGGTCGCCCTGGGTGGTGCGGATCTGCACCGTGGCACGTCCCAGCAGCCTGGGCAGGTCGTCGTAGGCGGCCGGAATCGGGAAGGGGAACTCGCCCACCAGCAGGGCTTCGATCGAGCCGATGCTGGATAGTGCGTCGCGACGGCGCTCCAGGAAGGCGTCGCGATCGCGCTCGGCCGCGGCGACGGCGAGGGTTTGCAGCTGGTTGTCGAGACGCTCCAGGAGCTTCTCGGCCTCGGCCCGCCGGCCCTCGGCCACGCTGGCCAGGATCCCGGCCCGCTCGGCGCTCAGCTGCGACTGGGCGCGTGTGACCGATCCGGCCAGGGGCTTCCAACGCTTGGCCCGCAGGTCGTCGCTGGTGGACTCCAGGCGGTGCTGCAGGCTCTGTAGCTCCGGCGCATCGATCGGCAGGGCGTTGCGCAGGATCGCTTCGGGATCCTTCACGGCATTTCCCTGGGGCAGCTCCGCCAGGGCCGGCGCCGCCCCCAGCAGCCCGCCGCCCAGCAGCAGGACCACCGCCAGGATCAGGCCCAGGAGGCGGGAAGGAAGGTCGACGCGGTGGCCGGGGAGACCCGCTGGGCCCATGGCGTGCTGCGCTTGTGCTGTGCGGACTCTGGCACAGGCGCCCGGCCGGGGAGAGGCCGGCCGTGGCGCCCTGTAGCCAGACGTACAATCCACCGGATCCGAACCGCCGGGATGATCTCCAGCAACGATTTCCGCACGGGCACCACGATCAAGCTGGATAACCAGGTCTGGCGTGTCGTCGAGTTCCTGCACGTCAAGCCCGGCAAGGGCTCGGCCTTTGTGCGCACCAAGCTCAAGGCCGTCCAGAGCGGCAGCGTGGTGGAGAAAACCTTTCGGGCCGGTGAACCCGTGCCCCAGGCCCTGCTCGAGAAGGCCATCCTCCAGCACACGTACATGGATGGCGACGACTACGTGTTCATGAACATGGGCAACTACGAGGAGACGCGCCTCACCGCCGCCCAGATCGGCGAGCAGCGCAAGTACCTCAAGGAGGGCATGGAGGTGAGCGTGATCACCCACGAAGGCAACCCCCTGGAGGTGGAGCTGCCCAATTCCGTCACCCTCGAGGTCACCCAGACCGATCCCGGCGTCAAGGGCGACACCGCCACCGGTGGCACCAAGCCTGCCATCGTCGAAACCGGTGCCCAGGTGATGGTGCCGCTGTTCATCTCGATCGGCGAGAAGATCCGGATCGACACCCGCTCCGACAGCTACCTCGGTCGGGAGTCCTGATCCGATGCAGCTCGATTACGAACAGCTCCGCGCCCTCCTGGCCCTGCTCGGCGAGAGCGACATCCAGGAACTCAGGCTCGAGGGCGACGATTTCCGCCTGGAGGTAAGGCGCAACCTGCCCGGCCCCCCGGCCGTCACCATGGTGCCCGCGCCGGTGGCCGCCGCAACGGGCCTGCCGCTCACCACCGCGGCACCGGCAGCCCCCACTGCGGCCGCGGCTCCCCCCTCGCCGCCGCCGCCGGCCCCCGCCGCCGCCCGCAGCGACCTGCAGGAGATCACGGCGCCGATGGTGGGCACCTTCTACAGCGCCCCTGCGCCGGGTGAGGCCCCATTCGTGGAGATTGGCAGCCGCATCAACGCCGGCCAGACGGTCTGCATCCTCGAGGCGATGAAGCTGATGAACGAGCTCGAGGCCGAGATCAGTGGCGAAGTAGTGGAAATCCTGGTGCAGAACGGCACTCCGGTGGAGTTTGGCCAAGTGCTGATGCGCATCAAACCGGGCTGAGCGCCGGTTCCCTTCCCCCCAGCTCAAGCGCGGCGCGGATCGCCGCCGCCATGCTGTCGGGCCGGGCCCGGCCCTGTCCGGCCAGGTCGAACCCCGTGCCGTGGTCGGGGGAGGTGCGCAGGAAGGGAAGCCCCAGCGAGGTGTTCACCGCTGCGTCGAAGGCCAGCAACTTCACCGGGATCAGCCCCTGGTCGTGGTACAGCGCCAGATAGCCATCGGCGCCGCCGCTGCCGCCTGCCCAGGCAGCCGCCGCCCCCAGCCAGCAGGTGTCCGGTGGCAGTGGGCCCTCCAGCCGCGCCTCCGGATGGCGCGCCCGCCAGTCCTCCAGGCAGGGGATCAGCCAGTCGCGCTCCTCCCGGCCCAGCGCCCCACCTTCGCCGGCATGGGGGTTGAGGCCGGCCACCACCAGCCGTGGCTGTTCCCGAAAGCGCCGGCAGAAAGCCAGCAGCACATCAAGCTTGGCCGCCACCCGCGCCGCGTCGAGCCGCGACGGCACGTCGGCCAGCGGCAGGTGGGTGGTGGCCAGCAGGGTGTTCAGGCGCCAGCCCTGGGGTGAGAGAGCCGTGAACAGCATCGAGGCCTCCGAGACGCCCGCCAGCTCCGCCAGCCGCTCGGTCTGGCCCGGGTAGAGGTGGCCGGCGGCATGCCAGCTGGCCTTGCAGATCGGGGCCGTTACCAGGCTGGTGCAGGCTCCCTCCTGCACCAGTGCCACCGCCCGGCCCAGCCAGCGGAAACTTGCATCCCCCTCCGCGGCACCGCTGCGGCCGGGCTCCACGGCCGCCGTGAGCGGTTCGTCGCAGATGGAAAAGTCCGCTGGATCGGCCAGGTCGGTGGCGCTGGCCCGCTGCAGCTGCCGATGGCTCTCCGCTAGCCAGCGGCGACATCCCACCAGTACAACGGAGGCGGGATCGGGTCGCAGCCGGCCCAGGGCCCGCAGGGTCACCTCCGCGCCGATGCCGGCGGGGTCCCCCAGCGCTATGGCAATTCGCTCGTTGCGTCGCATGATGACAACGTTGCCATCCCGAGGGATCGCCATGCTGCGCCTGTTGCTGCTCGGCCTGCTGCTGATGGGCCTGGGCATCGGCATCCAGCGCGGCTGGCTTGTGGTCAACCACCAGAAATTTTCCGACGACCTCAGGCTGCAGTTCCTCGAGGACCCCCAGGCGATTCGCCGGCTGCGGTTCCTGTTCGGTGGGGGGCCCTGAAGTCGCCCTCCTCCTCGGCCAGGCAGGCCTGGTAGCCCTCCCGGTAGCTGGGATGGAGCAGTCGATAGCCCAGGCCTTCCCGCAGCAGGCGGCTGTCGGCCCGCCGGTTCTCGCGCCAGAAGCTGCGCGCCATCGGGCTCAGGCTCTCTGCCACCTCGTGCCACCGCTGCAGCTCGGGCAGCGGCAGGCCAAGCAGGTGGGCGGCGTAGCCGAGGGTTTCGCTCGACGGGCAGGGCCTCTCGTCAGCCAGGATCAGCGTGTCCGGGCGCTCGGCAGGCGCCAGGAGCAGGCAATGCAGCACCGCGCCGACGATGTCGTCGACGTGCACGCGCGAGAACACCTGTCCGGGTTTGTGGATCAGGCGCGCCTCGCCCCGGCGCAGGCTGCCAAAGGGAGTGCGTCCCGGGCCGTAGATCGCCGGCAGCCGCAACACCTGCAGTGGCAGGCCACTGGCCCGCCAGGCGCCCTCACAGCTCAGTCGCGCCGCGCTGCGGCCCGGGGCCGGTTTGGGGGGGGAGGTCTCATCCACCCAGGCCCCGCCGCTGTCGCCGTAGACGCCGGTGGTGGAGAGATAGCCCACCCAGGCCGGCCGCAGGGCCGTCAGGGTGTCGCCCAGATGGTTCAGCACCGGATCCTGCCCTTCGGCGTCGGGGGGGATCGTCACCAGCACATGGCTGACGCCCTCCAGATCGGCCAGGCTCGGGCGCACGCCGGTGCCGGCGTCGAAACCCAGCCAGTGCAGGAGTGGAGTGCCGGTCGGGGCGGGCGCGGCGCCGGGCTCGGGTTCGCCTCGGCGGGTGAGAAGCGCTGGCACCCCGGCGGCGGCCACGGCCGTGGCCAGGCGCCGGCCGGTGTAGCCCCCCCCGAGCACCAGCAGGCGGTCGATCCCCCACGGGTTGACAGATCCCGTACCCATGAGTACACCTGTATCAGTTCGGTCTGTGCTGTCTGTGGCCCCCGCGATTGTGTCCCCCTGTTCCCCATCCCTGGCTCCCTCCATGCGGCTCTCCGCCCCCGCTGCGCCCTGCTTCTCTACTGCAGCCGTGCCGCCGTTGCGGCTGCGGGTTCTGGAGGGCGCCGCCGCTCGCCCCCGGCGTCCGGCCCGCCCACGCCGCGGCGAGGCCGGCGAGCGCCGGGGGGGTGTCGTGGGGGTGCCCCTCGCCCTGGCAGGTCTGCTGTTCGGGGTGGCGGTGCTGGTGGCGCCGGAGCAGCCCGCTGCTCAGGAGGCGATCTGCCATCGCCACAACGGGGAAGCCGCCTGCCGGGTCTGGTGAGCGTTGCGCCGCGGCTCGCCGCCGCTGGCCGGAGCCGTGCCCGCCGCCGCGCCTGGAGCTGTCGCCGCCTCCCCGCCCACGGCCGGCTGCGTCCACGCCAGCAGGCGCTCCGCCAGCCGCAGATCCCCCTCCGTCCAGGCCCGCAGCGCCATCGCCCGGCGCGGGTCGTAGAAGGGCTGCTGGCGATACCAGTGGAAGGCGTCGTTATCGCCCTTGCGACCGTTGCAGGCGAGGCAGGCGGGAACGCAGTTCTCGGTCACGCTGGCGCCGCCCCGGCTGCGGGGATGCACGTGGTCGATCGACTCCGAGCGCGCACCGCAGTACAGACAACGGCCGCCCGTGAGGTGGTGCAGGGATCGGCGCCAGCTGCGGGCACGCAGTTTGGGGCAGAGATCCTCCAGGAACACCCCATCGCCTGCGTGCATGGATGCTTGCCGACTGGCGGGAGTTTGGCCGCGGTCCCTTGGGTGTCAATGTGTCGGAGACGTCACTTTGCGCAATTGGCGGGCGCTCCCCTCGTCCAGATGCGGCTGGGTGCCGCCGGCCTGATCGAGGTCGTCTGCCCCTTCGATGCCGTCACGTACGCCCAGCTGCGGGCGGTGCGTCCAGCCGGGCGCTGGCTGTCCCGGCGGGGGTGCTGGGAGTTTCCGTTCGAGGCAGCCGCGATTCTGGAGCGGCTGCTGGCCGGCCGCTTCCCCCGTACCTCTGAGCTGGAGCGCTGGTTGGCCTGGAGCCGGCAGCCCCTGCCGCCGATTCCCCCCCATCGGGCCCTTGTGGCGGCCGCCGATCTTGAGGAGCCGCTCGTGGATGGCCGCCGTCTGCTGGCCCACCAGCGGGCTGGCGTGCGTTGGTTGCTGGCCCGGCGCGGCGCCATTCTGGCCGACGCCATGGGTTTGGGCAAAACCCTCACCGCCCTCAGCGCCGGCCGCAGCCTCGGCCGGCTGACCGATTGCCGCCTGGTCGTGGTCGCCCCGGCCGGGCTGCGGTCCCACTGGCAGCGCGAGGCGGCGGCCCTCGGCCTGCGGCTCGAGCTCCACAGCTGGGCCCGCCTCCCGGCCGAGCTGCCGGAGGCGGGCACCGTGCTGATCGCCGATGAGGCCCACCACGCCCAGAACCTCTCGGCCCGGCGCACCCAGGCTTTTCTGCGCCTGGCCCGCCATCCGCGGTTGCGGGCGATCTGGTTGCTCACCGGCACTCCGATGCGCAACGGCCGGCCCGCCCAGCTGTTCCCCCTGCTGGCGGCGATCGGCCATCCCCTCGGCTGCGACCAGCGCGCCTTCGAAGAACGCTATTGCCTGGGTCACTGGCGCGAGCAGGGCGGCCGTCGCGTCTGGCAGGCCAACGGCGCCTCGCAGTTGGCGGAGCTGCAGCGCTTGGTGCGGCCGCTGCTGCTGCATCGCACCAAACAGCAGTGCCTCGACCTCCCCCCCAAGCAGCGGCGCCTGCACCCAGTGTTGCTGGATGCCCGCTCTGCCCGGCGCTTTGATCAGCAGCTGCAGCTCTGCGTTCACCGCTACCGCCAGCGCGCCGCCCGCGGCGAGGTGCGCCGCGACGCCGAGGTGCTCGCCGTGCTCACCGCCCTGCGCCAGATCGGCTCGGCCTTCAAGCTGCCGGCCGCGATCCGCCTGCTGGAGGGGCTCCGGGCGGAGGGGGAGTCGGTGGTTGTGTTCACCGCCTTTGTGGCCAGCGCCCGCCAACTGCACCACCATTTCGGCGGCGACGAAGGGGCCCTGTTGCTGGAGGGGGGGGTGCCGCCTCGGCGGCGGTATCGCGTGGTGGATGCCTTTCAGGCGGGGCGTCGGTCCCTGCTGATCGCCACCTTCGGCACCGGCGGCCTCGGCTTCACCCTCCACCGCGCCCGCCACGTGCTGCTGCTCGAGCGTCCCTGGACCCCCGGCGACGCCGAGCAGGCGGAGGACCGATGCCACCGCATCGGCATGGGTGCCGCCCTCACCAGCCACTGGCTGCAGCTGGGACAGGCCGACCGCTTTGTCGACGACCTGATCGCCGGCAAGGCCGAGCGGATCGCCCAGGTGCTCCACAGCCCCCAGGAGCTGGGCCACCGTCGTGCCCTGGCGGCCTTGGGCCGCCAGCTGCTGGAGCGCTGGCCCGGTGCGGAGGACTGAGGTTCAGTCGCGGCAGCTGGCGCTGCGCAGGCGCAGGTCGTTGCGCAGCAACGGATCGAGCTGTTCCGCCGGCAGCCGCGCCGCCAGTTTCGCCGCCGCGGCGATGTCGCGGCAGGCCTTGTCGGTATCGCCCCGGAGGGTGTGGATCAGGAATCGCTCGTTGAGCGGTTGGGGATCCCGCGGGAAGGCAGCCACCACCCTGTCGCAGCGGCGCAGCGCTTCGTCGAGGGTCTCCATGCTCACCTCTTTCAGACAGTCGTCCTGGGAGAGGCGTCGCTCTGGCAGGGGTTCCTCCGCACAGCCGGCCAACAGGAAGGCCGCCAGCAGGACCGGCAGCAGGCGCCGCGGCCTGGCCGGGGTTGTCTCAGTTGTTGTACCGCTCACTGCGGGTCATCGAAGAGCCGGTTTCCGGCCGGCCGGCGGCCGGGGTGCTGGGGGCGCTCTCGGCGCTGGTGGGCGCGTTGGAGCCTCGGCGGTAGAGATCGCCCAGGTAGCGACCGCAGTCGGGGTAGGTGCCGGGGTTGTTCACCACCGCTTCGGTGATCATCACCGCGGCGTGCTCCGGGGAGGTGCGGAACATGCTGGCGCTCTGGCGCTTGATCAGCGCGTAGGCGGCGTTCCAGCTCACCGCATGGTCGTTGCCGTTGTTGCGCATGAAGCAGTACACCTGGGCGCCTTTGGCGCCGGGACCATCGCCGGCGGCCGCCTGGGCTGGGACGGGCGTGGGCGTCAGCAACCCGAGCGAGGTGCCCCCCAGTGCGAGCAGGGTGAGCAGCGGCGCGCGCAGCGGAGCGATCAGACACGGAGCGAGGCGGGGAGCCATCGGACGGGAAGTTTGGACAGCCAATGGGCCAACGTATCGGTCCACCCCCACCTGTCCAGGGGGGCGGTCAGCGCACCGGACCGTCCGCCATCGCAGCGGTCCGCCCGCCACGCCGTCAGCTGGGAGGGGCGCCGCTGCCCTGGGGAAGCACCAGGCGCACCACCAGCGGCAGCACCAGCAGCACCGTGATCAGCCGCACCGCATGCAGCGCCGCCACCGCCGTGCCCACACCGAACTCTGCCCCCACCAGGCTCATGCCGCTGATCCCGCCAGGCGCCGCCCCGAGCAGGGCCACCACTGGATCGATGCCCAACAGCCGCGCACTCCACAGACCCACCACCAGGCCTGCGGCCACAAGGGTCACGGTGATCAGCAGAGCCGGCCGCCAGAGGGTGCCGAGTTGTCGGACCGTGGTGGCCGTAAGTCCGGTGCCGATCACGGTGCCGATGGCGATCTGCAGAAAGATGCGCGTGCCCACCGGCCAATCGGCAAGCTCCAGCCGTCCGCTCATGCTCACCAGGCCCGCCCCGAGCAGGGCGCCCACCAGGGCGGCGGAGGGGATGCCGGTGCGTTGGGCCAGCAGCCCCCCTCCGGTTCCCGCCAGGGCATAGAGAATCAGATTCCAGGGAGGGGTCATCGGCCGCACCAGGCGCCCTGAAGTGTCCTCACAGTCTGCGAGATCGCCGCCGCCAGCGCTTGAGGCCCACGCCCTCCTGTGCTGTCATGCGGCGAGATTCGCGCCGAACCCATGGCCACCCCGTCGGTTTCCTTCCGCATCACCCGCAGCGCCGAGGACCTGGCCACCACCATCCATGCCCTCTCGCAACGCCTGGTTTCTCTGGAGCAGAGGTTGGTGGAGCTGGAGCAACAACTGACCACTCCGGCCCAGGAGGATCCCGAGGAACTGGCCAGCCTCGACAACGTGGAGCGGCTGCTGCGCGACTGTCGCGATCTGCTCGAGGAGGAGGTCGGTGCCGACGACCAACCGTTCGGGTCGCGGTCCCAGGAGCCGGTTTCCCAGCCTCGAGACGGTTATCCCGCCGCCGCCTGAACCACCCCCCCTGGCCAGGGATGACACAATGGGAAGAAAGTCAGCAATGGCTTATCCCAGCCCCGCTTCCTCCGGAGCCTTCCGCTTCGGCGCCCACGGCACCCCTCCGGCTTCCCGTTCATCCACAGGCTTGCCTCGATGTCAGTCTGCCGAGCGCAGCCTGCCCGAGGGTGATCATCAACGCGAAAAGTTGCAGTTCGCCTTGGCGGTGGCCCTCACGCGTGGCGATCTCACTCGCTCTCAGCAGTTGCGGGACCAGATCGCAGCCCTTGGTGGCGACCTCGAGGAGCCCGGCACCTGAATCCCGTTGGCGATTCCTAACCGAAATCTCGTCGCTCTGGTCGGTCGGCATGGCAATCCTGGCTGATCCCCCTAGCGTTGTTACACTTGATTGGCGCGCTTCGTAGGCTGTTTCAGCCTGCGTCCGTCCCCCGCCCCGCCGGTGATTCCGCCAGTGCCCGGTTTTGCAATGCCAGGTACCGTTCCAGCTCCTGGCTTGCGTCGGTGGCCAGCCGAGCTGCCGATCCGGCGCATGCTGGCTTCGTCCGCCCCATTCCGCCGCCGACCACCGCAAGACCTATGACCGGTCTCCCGACCTCCGCGACGCTCCCCCGCACCGGTGCCACTGTCGTCGCGGGACCTGGCCCCCTCTCCGGCACCCGTCCTGCGGGCAACGGGAGCAGCGGCAATGGCCACGGCGGCAGCGAGCAGCGCCAGCGATTGCTCGTTCAGGCCGAGGAGCTGAGTGGCCGTGCCCGTGCCTGCGCCGAAGAGGGCGATATCGAAGCTTCGGCCCAGTTGATTCTCAAGTCTCTTGATTGCGAGCGGCGGGCGGGCGGGCTCGGCCCGCAGGTGTTGCAACTGATCAAACCCAGGGCATAGAGTTTTTCTCGGTGCGGAGAATCTGTTTTTTGTGGAGATTGGTTCCGCCTGCCCGGTGGAGACCAACAACACTTATTTTCTCGAAAAACAGCGTGGTTGGCAGGGGCTGCTGATCGAGGCGCGTCCCTCAGTCTGCTGCTGCAGCAGCGTGGCGTGGATTCAGTGCCGCTGCTGACCTTGGATGTGGAGGGCGCGGAACTGGCGATTCTGAGCAGCATCGATTTCACAGCCACCCGGGTTGACGTGATTCTGGTCGAATGCGATACGAAGGAGGTGGCGAAGGAGGTGGGTGGCTTTCTGGAGGCACGGGATTTTGTGCTTGTGGAGACACGCGGCGTCGATCAACTGTTCATCCATGGCCAGTCGCCCTGGCTGCCGGCCGGGCTGCCTGCTGCCACGGATTTTCGCTCGTGATCAATCGGGCTCCTGGCCTCGCGGCCTGGAACCTGCGACCGATGGCTCGGATCGTGTGGATCTGACACCTGTCCATCAGGGAGGCAGACAGCAGAACTGCTAACCTTATGACCCAGTGAATACCGCACAGGCCTTGCAATGGCTTCGTCGCCCCTCTCGGAATTGGGAGGCGGTTTTTTTCTTATGCGTGTACGGTCTGCTGCTGTTGCAGGACGTATTTTTCTTTACGGATACCAAGGTCCTGTCGACGGGTGCCATCGCCGGCTTCGCCGCATTGGAGTATTTCCTTGCCTTTCGCTTGATGGTTGTGGTGGCACCGCTTTTCCTGCTGCCACTTACCTGGATCATCCTTGCCGGCCGCCGGCTGCGCTGGCACCGGCGCTACTTCGACATCCTTGGCCTCTATGTGGTCATCCGCATGATTGCTAAGTTGATCGGCCTGAATATCCTTTTGTTTGACTCCGTTACTTCCCATTTTATTCTGATAACACAGCTATTGTTCTTTCTCCCCTATGCGCTTTTGGTCTGGGGTTGGATTTATTGGCGGTTGGATGTGGCCTCTGGCAGCTGGAACCGTCCCCTGTTCCACCTCGATCATGAGGGCGACCTGCCCCGACCTGTGGATTATCTGGTGGCGTCCTTCTCCTCGGCCCTCTCGCCATCGTTCAGCGGCATCAAAGGCAACTATGCTCGCTCACGCGCGCTTGTGTTGCTGCATGGCTTCATGATCTACGATGTGATGGGGCTTACGCTCTCCCGTGCGGTTGCACTCGTTCAGAATCGATAGGATTGAGTGCGCTCAGCAGTAGAGAATCTCACTCAGGGCGATTTCGGCACGTGGCCTGCAGCATCCTCTTCGTTCGCCGCCATCGTGAGCGCTTCGTTTTCGATCAACGAGCCCAGGGACGTAATGGGAAAGAGCCCGTCTGTGGCCTTGAGCCTTGCTTTGAAGCCGTGCAGATATAGCTTGCGCTGTATTCAAATCTGTCTGCATGTGTTGGTTGGTGGATTTGCCGCAACGGATTGGCGTGGCCTCAGTATTTGAATCGCTTCGACGGCTGCCTCCTGGTCAGCGCGCCGCTGGCCCGTGAACGCCAGCTCCAGCGGTGAGCCGTTCTGACGTTCCTCCACCAGCTCCCAGTTAATCCCTTGCTCCTGCAGCAGGGTCTGCACGGGTTCCAGGCAACCCCGGGGCAGGGCAATGTGCTGGGGAAAGTTCTCGGCGCAGCCGATCACCCGCGATTTGTCCCACACCGAGAGCCGCATCGCCTGGGCCTTGTAGAAGGCCGGGTTGGCGAAGGCGGCGAGGCGAATCAGGCGATTGAGCAGTGGCTGCGGCAGGCCCGAGCGCTCCACATAGAGGCGATCAGCCAGGGTGAGCGTGAGGGAGGTGGGCAGCGGTCCCCTGAGCCGCGATGGCGGTACCGCGGCCTTCCATGGGGTCGCCAGGTCCTCCTCGTCGATGAACGCCAGATCGAGAGGATGGGTGCCGCCCGCGCCGCTCTCGATCAAGGTTTGCAGCCCCGCCACAGGCAACCTCTGCAGGCTTGCCAGACAGGCCCACTGATCGGTATGGGGCCGCAGGTCGTCATCCACGAACACGCTGCAACCCCGCTGCCGGGCATCCTTTTGCAGCGGCAGGGCGATCAGGTTGCCGAAGCCCCCCCTGGGCATGCTGTCCTGATTGGGGAAGAGCCGGTCGTAGGAGCTCAGCTGCAGCTGGCGCGTGGCGTTGCTGGTGTGACTGATCAGGGCGGCCCCGAGCTGGCGGGCCTCACGGGCCGGAACAGCCTCCTCAAAGAACACCCACACATGAGCGCCCTCCCCGGAAAGGGAGATCTCCAGGGCCGCCGGCACCGCCAGCTCCCGGCACGAGCGCAGAAAGGCCCGGGCATCGTCACGCCAGTCCTGCTCGACAAAGTCGACGGCCAGCAGGTGGCAATGGTCGTTGTCCAGCAGGGGGTTGAGGCCGATGGTGTGGTCTCCGGCCAGATGGCCGTAGATCGCCGCATCGCTGAGCGGCAGCAGCTCCCGGTGGTTGAAGTCGCGGCACGCCACACGAGGCTTCTCGCAGATCCCCGGTTTCCATTCATTCGCGCAGGCCGGTGCATACCCCGAGCGCTCGCTGCTGCTGCTCTGCCAGCGCAGGGCGTGCACGTCGTCGCGACCGCGGAACTGGGGCCGTTGGCAGGTGCAGCCTTCGTAATCGGCGCGGGTTCCGTTGGGGCAGGTTCGCTGGATCTCCAGGCGATGCCGTGGGCCCTCCAGCAGCCCAATCAAGCGGGCGTTCTCCCGGCGCAGCTGGTTCAGGTCGGAGGGACTGGAGTCAGCCACGGCATGCGCTCACTCAGGCGAGGAGGCCAATGCCCAGCACCCCCAGCAGCGCTCGTTCCAGCTCCGCCAGTTCGTCCCCGCTGAGGGTGGTGAGGGGGCCGTCGCCAAGGCGGGAGCGATCCAGGGAGCGGAGCTGATCCGCCATGGCAAAGGAGTCGCAGAGCAGGCGGTCGCGACTGCGGATCGGGACCCGCAGCGCCCGGGTGCCTGGCCGGTCCTGGGTGGTGAGCGGCACCACGATCACCGTGGCCAGGCCGGCCTGGGTGATCGGATCGGCCTGAAGGATCACGACGGGACGCAGCTTCCCCACCTCCGCGCCCTGGTTGGGATTCAGACGCGCCACCCAGATCTCACCCCGACGCATCAGCGCCACCACGGTTGGGGGCTCGGTTGGCCGGTCAGCTCCCGGGAGGTCGTCTCCTCCGCCAACGCCAGAGCCTCACCGTCGGCCGGCAGGAAATCTGCCTCCACATCCAGGCTTTCAGCGCGGGCTGAAGGATCCCTCACCAGCGCTTCGGCGGCGGCGACGAGCCCGGCCATGAAGCGCTGCTGCTCCCGGCGGCGCAGCAGCTCCTCCAGGGCCTCGCGGATCAGCTCCGAGCGGGGCTGGCCGCAGTGGCGGGCTTCCTCGCCCAGTCGGCGCTCCAGGTCGTGGGGGAGCCGAAGACTGAAGGCCGGCATGCAAAATGAACAGATGATCTGTCATCCATTCTGTCATGCACGGCGTGATGCGCGCGGCCGGGTCCGTCGGTCGGCTTCAGCGCTGATCGGCATGCTCGTCGACAGCATTGCGCTCCCGCTTGCCTACCGCCACAACCAGCACCAGCAGCTCGTGGTCACGCACCTCGTAGACGAGGCGGAAGCCGGCAGCACGCAACTTGATCCTGTGGCGATCACTGGAGCCCCGCGGTCAGCTGTCGGCATTTCCGCAGAGCCTCGGGATGAAAGGCCAGCTCCAAGGGCATCGAGGCTGACCCGCACCGGCGGCTGGCCCTCTGCCAGTCGGGCATCGGCGAGGCGTTCAGGCTCCAGGTCGTCTCTCCGGCCAGGCCTCCAGATAGGTCGCCAGGCAGGTCTGGATCGGGTGGCTGGGGAATGGTTTCCCTGTCCTTGCAGCGTCAGGCGATCGGTCGTTGATGGTGAAGCGGCTTGCTCTGATCACCTCCGGACATGATGTTGGGACGAATTCAGTGGACAACCTCCGGCCAGCGGTGATCCCGGACGATCCACTGCTGGACGGCCAATGAGTTCACCCCGCGCAGGTGAATGCCTGACGAATCAGTAGCACAGTCGTGAGAGAAGCTCTGTGAGAAGGTTGCTGCCACTCCCTGGCATTGCTGTCATCGCTTTGTTCCTGCTGGCAGAAGGCCAGCCGATGCGAGAGCGGCCGTACGCTTAATCGTCGGCGCTTTTCAGGCCTGGAGTAGAAGCGGGTGACCGGACTCGAACCGGCGACGTTCAGCTTGGGAAGCTGACATTCTACCACTGAATTACACCCGCATTCAATCAACTTAGCACGGCATGGCCTCGCTCCCGGCCGGGGTTGGCGGGAGCGGGGCGGTGGAGGCGTGCCGGCCTCAGGGGTTGGCGGGGGCGGCCGGGGCACCGGCGGCGGCGGGCTCCTCGCACTTCACTGCGGCTGAAAGCTGGCGCCGGGCCGCAATCACTGGCTCCGCCTTGGTCTTGAGCTGGGCGGCGGCCTGCTCCAGGGTCTGGCCCTTGTTGCTGGCCACCTTGGCCACCTCAGCCTTGAAGGTCTTCAACTGGCTTTGGAACGCCTGCAGCCGAAGCTGTTCGAGCGTTTGCTCCGCCTTCTCGAGGCCGCTCAGGGCCGTGGCGAGCGACCGGTCGGCCGCGGTGGCCTCCCCGACCGTGGAGGTGGGCTTGAGGGCGGCCACCTTCTCGAGGGCCTGGCCGACGGCCGCCAGCTGGCTGCAGATCTTGGCTTCGGTTTTCAGCTCCTTTTTGGCCAGGTCCTTGGACTGGCAGCCAGCCACGCCAACGGCGAGGAGGCACGAGAGAGCAAGCAGAGAAGGGCGCATGACTCGAATTCTGTCCAATCCGAACATTAGGGAGCCTGCGCTGTTCTGCCATCCCCCGTCAGCGGTTCAGTTCCGCAGCGGCGGCGGCCACGCCAGCTCCCGTGGGCGCCTTGCCCAGCCCCAGATCCTGCAGGGTGGCCTCGATCGCCGCCACCGCCGTGAGGATGTCGCGGTCGCAGACGAAGCCCAGATGGCCAATGCGGAACACGTGCCCCTTGAGATGGTCCTGGCCGCCGGCCAGCAGGATGTCGAAGCGCTTGCGCACTTCCTTGCGCAGGCTCTCGGCGTCGATGCCTTCCGGTGCCACGGCCGTGATCGCCGGGCTGCCGTGGCCCTCGGCCGCATACAGCGGCAGCCCGATCGCCTTCATCGCCGCCTGGGTGGCGCGGCGGTGCCGGTCGTGGCGGGCAACGATCGCCTCCAGGCCCTCCGCCTGCATCATCTCTAGCGCCGCCTGCAGGGCGAAGTAGAGGTTGATCGCCGGTGTGAAGGGGTTGCTGTCGGCCTTGGCTGATTTGCGGTACTTGCCCAGATCCAGATAGAACTTCGGCAGGTCGGAGCGTGCGTACGCGGCCCAGGCGCGCTCGCTCATCGCCACGAAGCTCAGCCCCGGCGGCATCATGTAGCCCTTCTGGGATCCGGAGCCGATCACATCGACGCCCCAGGCGTCCATCGGCACATCGGCGGCGCCCAGGCTCGTGACGCAGTCAGCGATCGTGAGGGCGGTGCCGTGGGCGCGCACATGGCTGGCGATCGTCTGCAGATCGTTGATCACCCCGGTGGAGGTTTCCGAGTGGGTGAGGATCACGGCGCGGATGCGCTTCTCCCCATCCGCCTCAAGAGCCGCGCGGAAGGCCTCCGGATCCAGCGGCTGGCCCCACTCGGCTTTGATCACCTCCACCTCGAGCCCGTAGGCCTGGGCCACCTTCACCCATCGCTCGCCAAACTTGCCGTTGTCGCCGCAGAGCACCCTGTCGCCGCGGCTGAGGGTGTTGATGATGCCCGCCTCCATGGCGGCGGTGCCGCTGCCGGTGATCACCAGCACGTCGTTGGAGGTCTGGTGCAGCCACTGCAGCTGCTCGGTGGTTCGGTGAACAATCGCCTGGAAATCGGCGCTGCGGTGGCCGATCGGATGGCGCGCCATCGCCTGCAGAACCGTTTCCGGCACCGGCGTGGGGCCGGGGATCATCAGGGTGAGCTTGTCCTGCATGGGGGCGGCGATGGCGAAGGGGCTGGGGGGAGGGCTGGCTGCGCCGGCGCGGGCCGCGCAATCGACCACCATAAAAAATGACGTTCCCCACCCCGCTTCGATGCACGGCTACACGCTGCCGGTCTGGCTGGCTGCCGCGGCCCGGTCGGCGCTGGGGGCCCTGCTCCGGGAGCCCTTCGCGCCGGCCCCGGAGCTGGAGCTGCTCACCCCCCCGGGCCGGCGGCCGGTGCCGGTGCGGGCAGCGGCACCCCTGGAGGATGGCTGGGCCCTGGGGATCTGCCGCTGCGACCCGGGTGATGGCCTGGATCTCACCCGCGGGCTGGAGGTGTGGGCGCTGCTGCGGTGGCAGGAGGCGCCGGCTGCGGGCGCCGATCCGGAGGCCTGGCTGGTCCTGGAGGCCGGCGAGGGGGTGGGCGTGCATGCCGGTAGCGGCGAGGCCAGCCTCTCCGAGTACGCCCGCCGCCTGCTGGAGGCCAACCTGAGGCCCCTGCTGCCCCCCGGCCGGGGGCTGCGGCTGCGGGTGGTGCTGCCGGAGGGGCGGCGGCTGGCGGAGCGCACCAGCAACGCTGCCTTCGGGGTGGTCGACGGGCTGGCCCTGATCGGCACCCGTGCCGAAACCCAGGCCGGCGCTGACCCCGACCCGCTCGGCCGCGCCCTGGCGGAGCTGGCGGAGCGCGCCGCCGCGCCGCAGTTCGGCGGCGACCTGGTGCTGGTGATCGGCGAGAACGGCCTCGATCTGGCGCCGCGCCTCGGCCTGCCGCCCTCCCTGCTGCTCAAGGCCGGCAACTGGCTGGGGCCCCTGCTGGTGGCGGCGTCTGAGCAGGGCGTGCGACGGCTGCTGCTGTTCGGCTACCAGGGCAAGCTGCTCAAGCTCGCCGGCGGCATCTTCCACACCCACCACCACCTGGCCGATGGCCGGGCCGAGGTGCTCACCGCCCTGGCGGCCCTGGAGGGACTGCCGATGGCGGAGCTGGCGGAGCTCCATGCGGCGCCCACCGTGGAGGCCGCGCTGGCGGGTCTGGAGGCGCGCTCGGCCACGGCGGCGGAGCGGCTGCGGCAGAGGATCGCCGCGGCGGTGGAGACCCGCGCGGCGGCCTACCTGAGCCGCCATGGGGTGCCGGAGATGGCGGTGGGGGCGGCCCTGTTCGACCGCGGCCGGCGCCTGCGTGCCTGCGGCCCTTGCGGGGGCGAGCTGCTGGAGGCCTTCAGGCAGGCGCCGTAGGGTGCAGGGAACGACCCGGTGGCCCGCGTCACCGGCTGCCTCCCGCCCCGATGACCCAGCAGCTGACCCGAGAGCCCGTCCGCGACGCGGCCAGCGGCTCCAGCCGCCCCCCGGCGATCGTGATCCTTGATTTCGGCTCCCAGTATTCAGAGCTGATTGCCCGGCGCGTCCGTGAAACCGAGGTGTTCTCGCTGGTGATGAGCCACACCACCCCGGCTGCCGAGCTGGCCCGTCTCGCCCCCCGCGGCCTGATTCTCAGCGGCGGCCCCAGTTCGGTTTATGAGCCGGGGGCGCCCTTGTGTGATCCGGCGATCTGGGAGCTGGGCATTCCGGTGCTGGGGGTCTGCTACGGCATGCAGCTGATGGTGCAGCAGCTGGGCGGATCGGTGGTGGCGGCGGGCCGGGCGGAGTACGGCAAGGCGCCCCTGTTCGTCGACGACCCCACCGACCTGCTCACCAACGTGGATGAGGCCTCCACGATGTGGATGAGCCACGGCGATTCGGTGGAGCGTCTGCCCGCGGGCTTCGTGCGGCTGGCCCACACCGCCAACACCCCGGAAGCGGCGGTGGCCGATCACGCCCGCCATCTCTATGGCGTGCAGTTCCACCCCGAGGTGGTGCACTCGCAGGGCGGCATGGTGCTGCTGCGCAATTTCATCTACCACATCTGTGGTTGTCAGGCCGACTGGACCACCGACGCCTTCATCGATGAGGCGGTCGCCGAAGTGCGCGCCCAGGTGGGCGACAAGCGCGTGCTGCTCGCCCTCTCCGGCGGCGTCGATTCCTCCACCCTGGCCTTCCTGCTGCACCGGGCGATCGGCGATCGCCTCACCTGCATGTTCATCGACCAGGGCTTCATGCGCAAGGGCGAGCCGGAATTCCTGATGGAATTCTTCGATCGCAAGTTTCACATCCATGTGGAGTACATCAACGCCCGTGAGCGTTTTCTCACTCGCCTGGAGGGCGTGAGTGACCCCGAGGAAAAGCGCAAGATCATCGGTGCTGAATTCATCCGCGTCTTTGAGGAGGAAAGTAAACGCCTCGGTCCCTTCGACTACCTCGCCCAGGGCACCCTCTATCCGGATGTGATCGAATCCGCCGGCACCAACGTTGACCCCGCCACCGGCGAGCGCGTGGCCGTGAAGATCAAGAGCCACCACAACGTCGGCGGGCTGCCCAAGGATCTGCAGTTCAAGCTGGTGGAGCCACTGCGCCGCCTGTTCAAGGACGAGGTGCGCAAGGTGGGCCGCTCGCTCGGGTTGCCCCAGGAGATCGTGGGCCGCCACCCCTTCCCGGGGCCCGGCCTGGCGATCCGCATCCTCGGTGAGGTAAGCGCCGAAAAGCTCGATATCCTCCGCGACGCCGACTGGATCGTGCGCGAAGAGGTGCGCGAGGCCGGCCTCTACGACGACATCTGGCAGGCCTTCGCTGTGCTGCTGCCTGTGCGCAGCGTGGGGGTGATGGGCGACAAACGCACCTATGCCTACCCGGTGGTGTTGCGCTGCGTCTCCTCCGAAGACGGCATGACCGCCGACTGGTCGCGCCTTCCCTACGACCTGCTCGAGACGATCTCCAACCGCATCGTCAACGAGGTCAAGGGGGTCAACCGGGTGGTGCTGGACATCACCAGCAAGCCCCCCGGCACGATTGAGTGGGAGTGAAGCGCCGCTGCGGCCGCCTCTGGCCGCGCTCCCTCCCTGGCGAGCCGCGGGACGCACCGATACCATCGGAGCCCGCCGGAATCCTGCTCCGCCGTGACCTCCGCCACCAGCGCCCCCGCCGGCACCGACCAGGACCCCCAGCTGCAGCGTCGCCTGCAACAGGACACGATCCTGCTGGCGGGCAAGACCGTCTACCTCAACCCCTTCCTCTACTGGCGTCGCTTCGACGCCAACACAGACCGCTGGCTGCGCGAACCGGGCCAGCTCCAGGAGGACCAGATCGAGGCCAACCGCCTGCGCTTCTACCCCGAGGTCGCCTGGGATCATCTGGAGCCCGAGGAGCGGGCCGTGAAGGATGGCGCCGTGGAGATGTTCCTCAAGAGCCTGGAGCTGATCACCACCTTCAACCCCGAGCTCAGCGCCGGCCACCTGCTGGAGGTGGAGCGCAAGATGGCGGTCACCAAGAAGAAGGCGTTCGAGCGCTGGGTGGCCCGTGCCCTGCGCCGCCGCGAGCAGGAGGAGCAGCGCCAGCGCCGCCGCTTCGACCGGGAACGCTTCCTGCGCGGCTGGCTGGAGTGGTTCGCCCATGAGGGCACCCGCCGCGCCGCCCTGCCCTTCGCCGCCCTGCTGGTGATCGCCGCCTGCGGCGGCTGGTGGGCGGCTGCCCAGCGTCCGTGCGCCCCCACGGTGGTGGCTCCGGGCATCGGACGCCCCAGCCCCTGATCTCTCCGCCCCGGCGCGTCAGACTGGGAAACCACCGCTCACGGTCCGCTCCATGGCAGCCGATCCCCTCGACGCCCTGCGCCTGACCCTGATGCAGGACGTGCTGCCGGTGGGCCTCGCGGTGGCCGAGCGCGCCCGCCGCGGCGGCCTGCGGGAGATTCTCGCCGCCTTCGACGGCAGCGGCCTTGATCCGCTCGGCCGCCTGCGTGCCGAGGGCGAGCCCGCCGCCAGCCAGGTGCGCGAGCGCCTCGACCGGCTCCAGCCCGGCCTGGGCAATCCGGTGCTGAAGGTGGAAGTGCACGACGAGGGCACGGTGCGGCCCCCTGTTGCGGTCGCGCCGGTGGAGCCTGATGCCGCTGATCCGGCCGAGCTCCAGGCCGCCCTGGCCCGCATCGCCGCCCGCCTCGATCAGCTCGAGCGTCGCCTCCACGGCGCCGGTGTTCCGGACTCCCGCTGATGGGTCTGGCGCCCGGACGGACCCGGCACAGCGGCGTCGGCGCCCAGCCGGCCCTGTTGCTGCTGCTCGTTCTGCTGGTCAGCGGCGCCATCACCGCCCGGCTGGCCTGGCTGCAGCTGCTCCACGGGGCCGAAAACCGGGCGATGGCCGAAGAGAACCGCATCCGCCTGATCCCCCGCGATCCCGTGCGCGGCCGCCTGCTCGACCGCAACGGCCGCCTGCTCGCCTCCAATCGGCTCGTGTACCGCCTGCATCTGGAGCCGCGGCTGCTGCCGGAGAACGACTGGCCCGCCCTGCGCGACCGCCTTTCGCGGCTGCTGGCGATCCCCGCGGACCAGCTGGAGCGCCAGCGCCGCCGGGGCCCCGGCCCCGATGGCTTCCGCATCCCCCTCACCGGTCCGTTGACGCCGGTGCAGGTGCTGCGCCTCAAGGAGCAGGCCGGCCAGCTGCGCGGCGTGGAGGTGGGCATCGAGGTGCTGCGCGCCTACCCCCACGGCAGCCTGGCCGCCCACGTGATCGGCTACACCAGCAGCATCGGCGAAGAGGAATACCGGCGCCTGCGCGATCAGGGCTACCGGCTCAGCGACCGCATCGGCCGCTCCGGCCTGGAAAAGGCGTACGAGCGCCATCTGCGCGGTGAGTGGGGGGGGCAGCAGTTGGAGGTGAACGTCGCCGGCGAGGTGCAGAGGGTGCTGGGAGACAAGCCCGCCCGGGCCGGCCGCGACCTCCGTCTCACCCTTGATCTCCCCCTGCAACAGGCTGCCGAGCGCGCCCTCGACGGGGTGCGCAAGGGGGCGATTGTGGCGATGGATCCCCGCTCTGGCGCGATCCTGGCGATCGCCAGCCGCCCCAGCTTCGATCCGAACGTCTTCGCCGAGGGTCCGAGCCTGGCCCAGTGGAACGATCTCAACCGGCCTGAAGCGCCGATGCTCAACCGCGCCTTCCAGGCCTTTCCCCCGGCCAGCACCTTCAAGATTGTGAGCACCATCGCCGGCCTGGAATCAGGCCGCTACGCGCCCGACGCCACGATCGGGACGGTGGGGCAGTTCTGCTACGACGGCCAGTGCTACGGCGACCACGGTTCCTATGGCGCCATCGGCTTCGAGAAGGCCCTGGCGGTGAGCAGCAACAGCTTTTACTACAAACTCGGCCTGGCGGTGGGGGCCGAGGAGCTGTTCCGCGCCGCCCGGCGGTTTGGCTATGGCAGTCCCACCGGGGTGGAGCTGCGGGAGGAGGAGAGCTCCGGGTTGTTGGGCGATCCGGCCTGGAAGCGGCGGGTGCTCGGCGAACCGTGGACCTCCGTGGACACGATCACCTCCGCCATCGGCCAGGGGGCGGTCACGGTCACGCCGCTGCAGATGGCGCGGCTGTACGCGGCGGTGGCCAACGGCGGCAGGCTGGTCACCCCGCACCTGGTGGAGGGAGCGCGGCCGCAGCGGGAGATCGGCCTGAAGCCCGCCACCCTGCGGGTGCTGCGCGAGGGCCTGCGCCAGGTGGTCACCGAAGGCACCGCCACGCTGCTGAACGATCCCGCTCTCCCGCCGGTTGCCGGCAAGACGGGCACCGCTGAAGATCCACCGCGTCCGGACCACGCCTGGTTCGGCGGCTACGCACCCGCCGATCGTCCCACCCTGGTGATCGTGGCCTTCGGCGAGAACAGCGGTGGCTATGGCGGAACGGTGGCGGCGCCCATGGTGAAGGCCTTGATGAGCACCTGGTTCCGGGCCGGCCAGGCCGCGGCGGTCAGGGCCGAGCCTCAGGCGACCCTCTCAAGCGTGCGCTGACCCAGCACCTGACGGTAGTAACCGCGCAGCTGTTCGGTGGCGCCAGCCCAGCCCCAGCGCTCGGCTTCCTGCCGAGCCGCCAGCCGCAGGGCGCTGCGCTGGGCCGGATCGCCCAGCAGCCGATGCACCGCGGTTGTGAGGCTGGCGGGGTCGTCGGGGTTGTAGAGGCAGCCGTTCACGCCGTCGCTGACGATGTCGGGGATGCCGCCGCGGGCGGCGCCCACCACCGGGCAGCCGGCGGCCATCGCCTCCAGCAGCACCAGGCCCAGCGTCTCGGTGCTGGAGGGGAACAGGAAGGCGTCGCCGCTGGCGTAGGCGGCGGCGAGATCCTCGCCGGCCAGATAGCCCACGAACGTGGTGGGCGTGCCCTCGAACACCCGCTCCAGCTGCTGGCGGTGGGGTCCGTCGCCCACCAGCGCCAGCCGCGCCTCCGGCATGGCCTGCAGCACCGGCCGGATCCGCTCGATCTGTTTTTCCGCCGACAGGCGGCCGATGTAGAGCAGCAGGTTGCCGGTGTCGTCGTGGCGGCCGTGCAGCCGGGCCCGCATCGCCGGGTTGGCCAGCGCCGGCCGGAACAGTTCGGTGTCCACGCCCCGCTGCCAGAGCGCCGTGTGCTGGATCCCCTTCTCGCTCAGCTCGCCCACCATCGCGGTGGAGGTGCAGAGGTTGAGCTTGGCCTGGTTGTGGGCGGCCTTGAGCAGCTCCCACAGCAGTGGCTCGAGCATGCCCATGCCGTAGTGCTCCAGGTATTTGGGCAGGTGGGTGTGATAGCTGGCCACCAGCGGCAGCTGGCGCGTCTTCGCCAGCCAGATCCCGCCCAGGCCGAGCACCGCCGGGTTCACCACATGCACCAGGTCGGGCCCGAAGCGCTCAAGCGCTTCGGAAACCGCCGGCCGCGGCAGGGCCAGCTTCAGCTCGGGGTAGAGGGGCAGGGGCATGGCTGGCACCCCGACGATGTGGGCGCCCATCCAGCTCTCCGGAGCCCCTTCCGGACAGAACACGAGCACCTCGTCGCCAGCGCTGACCAGGTGCTGGATCGTCTTGGTGAGCCGCGTGACGATGCCGTCGACCTTCGGCAGGAAGGTTTCGGTGAAAAAAGCGATCTTCACGGTCGCGTCGCGTCCTCAGCCGCCGCTGCGAATCGCTTCGGCCTGGCGACTGGTCCAGGCGGAGCGGCAGGGGATCTTGGAGCGGTCGCAGCGGTCGGCCCAGCGCCGAGCCACATCCACCACCTCGGTGAGCAGGCCATCGTCGAGGGTGGTGGGCTGCAGGCCCAGCTCCAGGAAGCAACGGTTGTCGACGATCAGATCGTTTTCCACCGCCTCGTTGCGCGGGTTGGGCAACTGGTCGACACGGGCCCCGGTGAGGGCGGCCACCTTCTGCGCCAGATCGGCGACGCGGTGGCTCTCGGTCATCTGGTTGAAGATCTTCACCTTGTCACCGTGGACGGGTGGATGCTCCAGCGCCAGCTGCACGCAGCGCACCGAATCGCGAATGTGAATGAAGGCGCGCGTCTGCCCGCCGGTGCCGTGTACGGTGAGTGGATATCCAATCGCCGCCTGCATCAGGAATCGGTTGAGCACGGTGCCGTAATCACCGTCGTAATCGAAGCGGTTGGTAAGGCGGGGATCCTTCTCTGTGAGGGCGGTGTTTGTGCCCCACACGATTCCCTGGTGCAGATCAGTGATGCGTATGGCGTCGTTTTTGTTGTAGTAGAAGAACAGCAGTTGATCCAGCGTCTTGGTCATGTGGTAGACGCTGCCCGGATTGGTGGGGTGGAGGATCTTCTCGCTGAAGCGGCTGCCATCGGGCTGGGGTACCTCGACAGTGAGGTAGCCCTCGGGGATCGTGGCGCCGCGGTGGGAGCCATAGCCGTACACCCCCATCGTTCCGAGATGCACGATGTGCACGTCGAGACCGCTTTCCACGATGGCGGCCAGCAGGTTGTGGGTGCCGTTGACGTTGTTGTCGACCGTGTAGCGCTTTGTGGCGCTGGTTTTCATGGAGTAGGGAGCGGCGCGCTGCTCGGCGAAGTGCACGACAGCCTCGGGGCGCTCGCTGCGCAGCAGCTCCAGCAGCCGCTCGAACTCGCGGGCCAGGTCGAGGTGCACGAAGCGCATGGGCCGCCCACCCACCTGCTCCCACGCCCGCAGGCGCTCCTGAATCGTCGCGATCGGCGTGAGCGACTCGACCCCAAGGTCGATGTCGATCTTGCGGCGGCTCAGGTTGTCGACGATGACGACGTCGTGGCCCTTGTCGGCGAGGTTGACCGCGCAGGGCCACCCGCAGAAGCCGTCGCCGCCGAGAACGAAAACCTTCACCCGTGTCTCCTGAACGAGCCGATGCTCAGCCCGGTCAAGCTACTACAGGCCTCCGGTCTGCTCCCTGGTCGCCGCGGGGGCGGCTCTCAGCTGATGCCGGCGGCCACCGCCACGAGCAGCAGCACCAGCACCACCCCGCCGATCAGCAGGGCGCGGTTGCTGGCGCCGTTGCGCTCCCCCTTCTCCATCACCACCATCCGGGGCTCCTTGGCGAAGGCGTTCAGGCGACCGCCATCCTCTTGTGTGACCTGCATCGGAGAGCCTCAAGTTCAGGCACGCTATGGAGGGTGCTCCGGCGCGCCTGGGATCCGGAATGGTTCGTCACAGATCCCAGCCAGGGCCCAGGCGGGCTCCGGTGGTCTCAGCCGCCGACACGACCCTGCAGCGGTGAGCTGGCGCTGGCGTGGGCCCGCAGCGGCAATCGGCCGGCCCGGAAGGCGATGCGGCCCGCCTCGGTGGCCAGCGCCATCGCCCGCGCCATCGCCACCGGGTCGCCGGCCAGGGCGATGGCGCTGTTGATCAGCAGCGCGTCGGCTCCCATCTCCATCGCCTGGGCGGCCTCGCTGGGCACGCCGATGCCCGCATCCACCACCACCGGCACGCTGGCGCTCTCGAGGATCAGGGCGATGTTGGCCGCGTTGCGGATCCCCTGGCCCGAGCCGATCGGCGACCCCAGGGGCATCACCGTGGCGCAGCCCACCTCCTCGAGTCGCTTCGCCAGCAGCGGATCGGCGTTGATGTAAGGCAGAACCGTGAAGCCCTCCCGCACCAGCTGCTCGGCGGCCTGCAGGGTGCCGATCGGATCGGGCAGCAGGTGGCGGCTGTCTGGGATCACCTCGAGCTTCACGAAGCGGTTGTCCTCCTGGCCGGCCAGCTGGGCCAGCTCCCGCCCCAGCCGCGCCACCCGCACCGCCTCCTCCGCCGTGGCGCAGCCGGCGGTGTTGGGCAGCATCCAGTGGCGGCGCCAGTCGATCGCCTCCAGCAGCCCCTCGTGGCCGGCGGCCTGGCTCTGCACGCGCCGCACCGCCACGGTGACGATCTCGCAGCCGCTGGCCTCGAGGCTGGCCTGCATTGCCGCCACCGAGGGGTATTTGCCCGTGCCGGTCATCAGCCGGCTGCGGAAGCGCCGGCCGCCGATCACCAGCGCCGCATCGCCCTGGGAAGGGTCTGCCGCCGCGCTGGTTGCGCTGGCGGCGGCGGCCGAGGAGGCTGGGACGGGGGCGCTGGGGCCGGCGGGGGCGCTCTGGGTCACGGTGCGGTGTGCAGGGCAGGCGGTTCCCCCTAGTCTCGCTGCGCACCTGCGCCCTCCGCGATGCCGCTGCCGCTGCTGCTCGCCCTGCCCACTGTGGTCCCGATCGTCCTGGCGGCGAGCCCGGGGGCTGCGGCCGCGGACACCTCGCTGCCCGCCGACGGCTTCGTGCCCTACACCCCACCCCGCAGCTCCATGGTCGAGGAAGGTGGCCTTGGCGGCAGCGTGGAGACGTTCGATCCGGTCGGCCGCGCCGAGCTGATTGCCGCCCGCATCCCCCGCTTCTGGCGAGGCAGTTATCGGCCGTTCGAGCGGGGCGCCGCGGCCCGGCCGGTCCAGCTCCGGCTCGATTCGGTGGTGCCCGACGGGCAGATGGTGGTGCTGCGCGGTTGGTTGAAGATCGCCGAGGCCGAATCGGCCTTCGTGGCCAACATCAACGCCAAGTCGGATCAGCTCGATCTGATTCCCCTCACCGAAACCCTCGACCTGGGCGTCGAGCCCGGCGGGGTGTTCCAGGGGCTGCAGGGGTTGTCTCTCAGCGGCTGGAACGCACCTCGCTTCGTGTCGCCAGGCGGCCGGCTGCAGCTCACGCCAGGCGCGCCGCCGGCCGCCACGGCCAGCAATGGTGGGGTGATCCGCGGCCTGTGGTGAGGTTCGCCGCCGCGGGGCTGCCGCCGCCGCCTCAGGCGGCCCGGTCGTCCCCGCCCGCGTCCGCCAGGTCGCTGACGCTGCGCCGCTCCAGCAGCCGCAGCCGCTTGCGGGCCGTGCCGTTGCCGCTTTCCAGCGCCAGCACCTGCTCGTAGAGCCGCCGAGCCTCGTCGGGCTTCTGCTGCTTTTCGAGGGCGAAGGCCAGGTTGTTCATGGCCACCGGGTAGTCGGCCCTGGCCTTGAGGGCCGCCCGATAGTGGCGCACGGCAGCGGGGTAGCGCCCCTGGGCCGCCAGCGCGAAGCCGAGCGCATTCTCGATCAGGGCCAGGGCCTCGGCCGGAGCCGGCTCGGCCTGGGCCTGGCGAAGGGCCTGCCGAAGCGTGTCGCCGGCCTGGCCGTAGAGCCGCTTGCGCAGCTGTACCGATCCGAGTTCGTACAGACCAGCCGCATCGCTCGGACGGCCGCCGGGGCCATCGTTGCCGCCGAGGCGGGCCAGGGCCGCCTCATCACGCCGCACGCGCAGGATCTGGCGACCCACCGCCACGGCGGCGACGGTCAGCAGGCCGATCAGGCCAAGCAGATAGGCCTGGGGAAGCAGCTCGCGCATCGGGCCGGGGTGCCGCTCAACGGCTGGCGGCGGAGACGACGGAGCTGAAGCTGCCGGGGTCGATCACGGCCAGCTGGGCGAGCATCTTGCGGTTGAGGCGCACGTCGGCCTTCTTGAGTCCGCCGATCAGCCGGCTGTAGCTGATGCCGTTGAGACGGGCCGCGGCGTTGATGCGGGCGATCCAGAGGCGGCGGAAGTCGCGCTTGCGGCGGCGACGATCGCGGTAGGCGTTGCAGAGCGCCTTCATCACCCGCTGGTTGGCGGTGCGGAAGAGGCTGCCGTTGCTGCCGCGGAAGCCCCGGGCGAGGCGGAGGATCTTGTTGCGGCGTTTCCGGGCAACGTTGCCCCTCTTGACGCGGGCCATGGAACGAACTCAGGGCGGGTGGATAGGGATGCGTGGGCTGCTCAACGCAGGCGGGCCGAAGGCCGGCCTCAGGCGTAGGGGAGCATCAGCGCGACGTTGGCGTGGTCGCGGTCGTCGACCACGGCCATGGTGCCGAGATAGCGCTTGCGCTTCGGGCTCTTGTGATCGAGCAGGTGGTTGCGGAACGCACGCCGGCGCACGAACTTGCCGCCACCGGTGGCCTGGAACCGCTTGGCGGCCGCTTTGCGGGTCTTGAGCTTCGGCATCGACGGGTTCGCAAGCACAAACAAGCAGAGTACGACGCGACCCCTCCATGCCCCAACCCCGCCCGTTCCGTGCCGCCCATGCAGCCCCGCTTCCTCCGCTTCGCGCCGCCGACCCTTTCGCCCCTGGCGGCGACCGGTCTCCTGTTGCTGCTGGCCGGGGGCTGCCGGGCCGCGGATGCCCCGCCACCGCCGGACGCCTTGCTCCACTGGCCCGTGCCTGCGCCGGCACCGCTGGTCCCCGATCAGCCGGTCTTGTGGGTGGCCCTGGCGGCCCGGCTCGCCCCCACCACCTCGCCGCCCGCCGCCGCGGGGGCGCAGGCCCCGCCCTTGCGCCTGCGCGCCGCAGCCGGCAACCTCACCCTGATCGATGCCGCCGGCCAGCGGTTCACGGCGCCGGAGCTGGTGCTGCACTGGACCCGGCGCCCCCTGCCCACGCCCCTGCTGCTGCGCCGGCAGGTGCAGGGCCCCTTCTCCAGCTACGAGAGCGCAGAGGCCGCGGCCCGCACCTGGTCGGCGGGGGGTGGCGCAGTGCGCATCGCCCGTCCGCGTGACTGGGAGGTGTGGGCCCCTGCCGGCGTTTCCCCGCCCGCGGGCGTCTCGACCCGCCTGGTGGAGTCGCGCGCCCGAGATCGCCTCGCCCTCGAGCTGCGCCGCCCCACCGGTCCGGTGGTGCTGGAGGGGCCGCTGCGGCTGGAGGCCCCGTCTGGCCTCGCCTGGGAGGGCGGTGTCTACGCCGGGCCGTTTCGCCTGCAGAGCGATGCCCATGGCAGCTGGACCCTGCTCGAGCAGGTGCCCCTGGAGCGCTACCTGGAGGGGGTCGTGCCCCATGAGATCGGCGCCGGCTCCCCGCCCGCGGCCCTGGCGGCCCAGGCGGTGCTGGCCCGCACCTGGGCGGTGCGCAACCGCCACCGCTTCCTGGTGGATGGCTACCACCTCTGCGCCGACACCCAGTGCCAGGTGTACAAGGACCCGCGCCAGGCCAGCGCTCCGGTGCGCCAGGCGATCGCCGCCACCCGCGCCCAGGTGCTCGCCTGGCGCGGCGAGCCCATCCATGCGGTGTACCACGCCAGCAACGGCGGCGTCGCGGCGGGGTTTGAGGAGGCCTGGTCGGGCCCGCCCCTGCCCTACCTGCGCGCCGCTGTCGACGGCCCGGCCGCCTTCGCCGCCCGCTGGCCCCTGCCCCTGGCCCCCGCCGGTCTGGTGAGCCTGCTGCGCGATGGTCAGGCCGCCTATGGCCACGACCATCCCAGTTTCCGCTGGCAGCGCCGCCTCAGCCCCGCCAGCGTCGCCGCCGCGCTGGCGGATGAGGGGCCGCCGCTGGGGGCCGTGCAGCGCCTCGAGGTGGCCGAGCGCGGCCCCAGCGGCCGGGTGGTGCGGCTGCGGATCGTGGCGACCCAGGGCACGCGCGAGCTGCGGCGCGACGCCATCCGTCGGCGCCTGCGCCAGCTGCCGAGCACCCTCTTCACCGTGCAGCCCGCGGCCGGCGGCGGCTGGCTGCTGCAGGGGGGCGGCTTCGGCCATGGCGCCGGTCTCTCCCAGGCCGGGGCCATCGATCTGGGCCGCCGTGGCTGGAGCGCCGCCGCGATCTTGCGCCGGTACTACCCGGGCACGGAGCTCCAGCCACTCCGGGCCCTGGGAGATGCCCCTTAAAGTTTCCTCACTTCCGGGGATGTCATGGACGCCGGCGGCAGCAGCACCGATCGGCATGGCGAGCCGGGCAGCGCAGACCGGCGCCGCCTCAAGGCCGCCCTCTTCCTGCTGCTCTGCGGGGCCGCCGGCATCGCCCCCCATTCCCTTCCCCCCGGCCTGCGCCTGCTGCCCGCGAGCCTGCTGGCGGCCCTGCTGGGGGGCCATGGCCTGGTCACCGTCCTGCGCGGTCTGCGGGCCGCGGCCCCCCCGTCGGGGGCGGCGGAGCCCGTCGCCGAGCGCAGCCCCCGCCCGGCCGTGGAGGTGGTGGTCGCCGCCCGCGATGAGCAGGCGGTGATCGCGCGCCTGGTGGAGCGAGTCACCGCCCTGCGCTGGCCTGCCGAGCAGCTGCGGCTCTGGGTGATCGACGACGGCAGCGAAGACCGCACCCCGGAGGTGCTCGCCGATCTTCAGGCTCGCCTGCCCCAGCTGCGAGTGTTGTGCCGCCCCCGCGATGCCGGTGGCGGCAAGTCGGGCGCCCTGAATCTGGTGCTGCGGGAGCTCACTGGGCCCTGGCTGCTGGTGCTCGACGCCGATGCCGACCTGCAGCCGGACACCCTGGAGCGCCTGATCCCCTTTGCCGAGCTCGGGGGATGGGCGGCGGTGCAGCTGCGCAAGGCTGTCGTCAATGCGCCGGTGAATCTCCTGACCGGCGCCCAGGCGATGGAGATGGCGTTTGATGCCTTGATCCAGTCGGGCAGGCAGGCCCGGGGTGGAGTGGGCGAGCTGCGCGGCAACGGCCAGTTGCTGCGCCGGGAGGCGGTGGTGGCCTGCGGTGGTTTCAACGAATCCACGATCACCGACGACCTCGACCTCAGCCTGCGGCTGGTGCTGGCCGGCCAGTCCGTGGGGGTGCTCTGGGATCCGCCGGTGGGGGAGGAGGCCGTGCTCAGCCTGAGCGCCCTCTGGCGCCAGCGCAAGCGCTGGGCCGAAGGGGGCCTGCAGCGCTTCCTCGACCACGGCTTCGGCTTCGGTGGCGGACGCCTCAGCCGCTTCCAGACCCTCGACCTGGTGGCGTTCTTCCTGCTGCAGTACGCGATGCCCGTGCTGGCGGCGGCCGACCTGGCCGGGGTCCTGCTCACGGGTACGGCGCCGCTGATGTGGCCCTTCTCCCTGGTGGCCCTGGCCTCCTCCGCCGTCGGCCTGGTGGCGGGCAGCCGCCGGGTGCAGGAGGGCCCGCTCCTGCCGGCGCTCACCCCCTTCCACGCCGCAGTCGCCATCCTGTATCTCACCCACTGGTTCGTGGTGATCCCCTGGGTGAGCCTGCGCATGGCCCTGTTGCCGAAACGGCTGGTGTGGGCCAAGACCCTGCACCTTGGCGACGACGAGGAGTCGCTCGCCAGCGAGGCCGAGGCCGAGCTGGCGGCAGGCGGCGGTCAGGCCTGACGGTGCCGGCCCTCGTTCTCCACATCGGTACGGAGAAGACCGGCACCAGCTCGATTCAGGAATTTCTGCACGGCAATCGGGCCCGGCTCGCGCTCCAGGGCATCCATGTGCCGGCATTCCTCGGAGCCACCAACCAGCGCTGGGCCCCCTACATGGCCGAGAACCTCGACAGGGTCGATGGGTTTTCGTTGGAGCTGGGCCTCGGAGAGAGCGTCGAGAAGCGAGCGGCCAAGAAGGAGGAGATCCGCGTTCAGCTGGTTGAGGAGGTGGGGCGTCACCCCGAGGCCACCTGGCTGATCTCCTCGGAGCACTTCCAGTCGCGCCTCACCACACCGGAGGAAATCAGCCGCCTTGCAGGCATCCTCAAGCCCCTGTTCGCGCCGATCCGCATCCTCATCTACCTGCGCGATCCTCTGAAGACAGCGATCTCGTACTGGAGCATGCGCGTCAAGGGGGGCGCCCCGCTGCATGCGCTGGGGGAGCCCGGCCGCTTCGGCCACCACATCTGCGACCATCGCGGCATTCTCGAGCGCTGGCTGGCGGAGTTCGCGGTACCGCAGGTCTGTGTGCGGTTGTTCGAGCGCGAGGCGTTTGTGGCCGGCGACCTGATCCGCGATTTCTGCGCCGCTGCGGGCATCGCCTGGCATCCCGCCCTGCAGCAGCCCCCACGCCTGAACGAAACCCTCTCCTATCCGGCCCTGCGGCTGCTGGCGCGGGTGAATGAGCGCGTGCCCCGCTGGATCGATGGATGCGTCAATCCCAATCGCCCTGTTCTGGGGGCGGCGTTTCTGGAGTGCTTCGCCGACCATCCCCGTTACCTGCCCAGTCGCGCGGAGCAGCAGCGCTACGCCGCCTTCTACCGCGACTCCGAGGCCTGGGTGCGCACCACATTCTTCCCGGAGCGCAGTCGGCTCTGGGCCGAGACCGAGGTGAGGGAGGAGGACGATCCGCGGTTCACGCCGGATCTGAGTCCCCTGGAGACCTCGATGGTGGATCTGGTGGTGCGCCTTTGCCAGGAGATACCCGCGACGGCCGGTGGCAGCTGACCCCCGCCGTCGCGAAGCTCAGGCCACGTCGTCCTCGAGGCCCTCGATCACATCGCCGTTGAAAAAGTCGGCCAGGCGTCTGGCCCTCTCCTCGAGCGGCGAGCGAGGCGCCGGCGGGCCTGCGGCCACCGCGGCTGCGGCTGCGGCAGGGGCCGCGGCGGCCACCGGCAGCGGCGCTGGAGGCGCCGGCCGGGTCTGAGGCGGTGGCTCCGGCGGAACCAGGGACGGGGGTGCCGGCGTTGCGGCCGGAGCGGGCGTTGGCATCGCCGCGCCTGCGGCTGACGGCCCGGCTGGGGCGACCCCCGGGGCGGCGGGACGGAGCGGCGCCGCGGGCATGGCGCCGGCGCCAGCGGAGGCTCGCTCCCCGCCCGGAGGGGGTTCGCCGCCGCTCTCCAACTGCAGCTGACGCGCCCCTCCCAGGGCGGAGGCCACCGCTTTTTCCAGCAGCGGCAGGCGGCTCTGCACCATCGCCATCCAGGTGCCCGAGACCCGCACCACCGCCCGGCGTTCATCGAGGCGCACCAACTGCGCCTGCTGGGAGAGCAGCATCCGGGTGGAGGGCAGCTCCAGGCCCGCGAGGATCTGCTGCCACAGCTCGCCCAGGTTGGCTGTCTCCGCGGCGGCTGGGAGGCCAGCGCCGGGGCCGGCGGACGCTGCGGGCTCGGGGGCGCTGGTGGCGGCGGTTGCGGGCGCGGGGTTCTCGTGTGTGGGGCTTTCGCTGGGGCCGCCGCTGGCACCGGCCGGGGCCGAGGTGGCCGGGCGGGCGACCGAGCCCACGGCGGCCGGGGAGCCCGCGGCCGCCGCCTGGGGCGCCGCCAGCAGCCCGAGCAGCAGCACCTCCAGCCAAAGCCGCGGCTGGACGCTCTGGCGCAGCTGCTGTTCGCTGCCCCGCAGCTGCGCCTGCCAGTGCAGCAGCCGCTCCTTCCCTAAGCGGCGGGCCAGGTCGGGAAGCTGCGGCCGCAGCCCCGGAGATACCGCCGTGAGCTCCAGCCGGTCGGGGGCCACCCCGGCGAGCAGCAGGTCGCGCAGCAGGCCCGCCAGACCCTGCAGCACCGCCCCCGGCTCCCGGCCCCGCTCCAGCAGACCCCGGCTCGCCTCCAGCAGCGCCAAGGGATCGGCGGCGGCCATCGCCTCCACCAGGGCCAGCAGCTCCTCCTCAGGCACCGCCCCCAGCAGCTCCCACACGGCCGCGGCCTCGATCGGAGCGGGCAGCAGGCTCAGCTGGTCGAGCAGGCTCTCGGCATCGCGCAGCCCCCCCTGGGCCCGCTGCGCCACCACATGCAGGGCCTCCTCCGTGATGCCGATGCTCTCCTCGGCGGCGATCCAGGCCAGGTGGGCCTGCAGGGCCTCCAGGGGGATGCGGCGGAAATCGAACCGTTGGCAGCGGGAGAGGATCGTCGGCAGCACCCGCTGCGGATCGGTGGTGGCCAGCACGAACACCACCCGTGGCGGGGGCTCCTCCAGGGTCTTGAGCAGGGCGTTGAAGGCCGCGGTCGAGAGCATGTGGCACTCGTCGATCACGTACACCTTCCAGCGCGCCTGCACCGGGGCGAAGCGGGAGCGCTCGATCAGCTCGCGGATGTTGTCGACGCCGGTGTTGGAGGCGGCGTCGATCTCGATCACATCGAGGGCGGTGCCGGCGGCGATCGCGGTGCAGAGCTCGCAGCGACCGCAGGGCTCCGGCGTTGGTCCGTCGCCGGCGATGCAGTTGAGCGAGCGGGCCAGGATGCGGGCGCTGGAGGTCTTGCCGGTGCCGCGCGGGCCGCTGAACAGGTAGGCAGGCGCGATGCGGCCGGTACGCAGAGCGTTGCCGAGGGTGACGGCGATCGCTTCCTGCCCCACCAGCTGGTCGAACCGCTGCGGGCGGTACTTGTGGTGGAGGGGCTGGTAGGCCTGGCCCATGGGGCGGGGGATGGGCGGGGTGCGGGCGGCCGTCCGCCGCAGGCTGCCAGGCTACCGGGGGCGCGGCGACCCGGGATCGGCCGCCGATTCCGCTCCGCTCAACAGGGCCTCCAACCTCGTTTCCATCTCCTCGGCCTGGCTGAGCTGATCGGCGAGCCGCTGGGCCGCCAGCCGCAGCTGCACGAACTGGTCGTTGCCGGGCCCCCCGTGGTTCCAGCGCTGCTCGGCTTTCGCCAGCTCCTCCTCCAGCCGGCCCTGCAGCCGTGCGCGCAGGCCGTCCACCTGCTCCAGGGTGCGCAGCGCCAGCTCCCGCCCCTTCTCCAGATGGCTCGGCTCCAGGCTGACCCCGTTGCGCAGCAGCATGCGAGCGCCGGTGAGCAGGGCCGCCGGCACGAACTGCCCGAGCGCCAGGGCGCCGACGCTGCCGGTATGGAGCCAGTCCTCCACCTGGGCGCTGCGGTGGCGGCCGGTTTTGCACCAGTGGGCGAAGTGCTCGCAGTTGTTGAACAGGAGGTTGTAGTTCTGCTCGCCCAGGCGTCCCATCGCTCGTCGCAGCGTCACCCCGGTCGGCGAGCAGCTGCCCTCGGGGTAGTCCACCGCCGTGATCGGCTGGCCGCGGCTGAACTCCTCGCGTGGGCTGCGCAGGATCTCGCGGCCTTCGAGGTAGTGGGCCACGGTGCCATCGCCCAGGTCGATGCCGTGGTGCAGGAAGAGGCCGTGCTGGCGGGGGGCCTGGAGGTGGTCAGCGGCGGACAAGACGCGGGTCGGGGGCGCGCCGTTCAGCTTCGCCCCGCTCCGCTCCCCGCACAGGTGGGGATTGCCCGACCCGGGTGTCAGGCCGTGGCCTGGGTGCCGTGATTCTCCTCATGCTGGCCGCCGGGGATGGCCACCACCTTGGCGCGGCTGCGTTGTTCCACTAGATCGCGGGTGATCGTGAAGCTCTTGACGTCCCGGCGGGAAGGCAGGTCGTACATCACCTCCAGCATCAGTTCCTCGACGATGCCGCGCAGGGCCCGCGCCCCGGTGCGGCGCCGGTGAGCTTCCTGGGCGATCGCCTCGACGGCGCCGGCCTCGAAGTCGAGGCGCACGTCGTCCATGCTCAGCAGCGTCTGGAACTGCTTGACCAGCGCGTCGCGGGGCTCGGTAAGGATGGCTTGCAGGGCGCGGGCATCGAGCGGCTCGAGCACCGCCGTCACCGGCAGGCGGCCGATGAACTCGGGGATCAGTCCATAGCGCACCAGATCGTCGGGCTCGAGGTGGCGCAGCACCTCGGCCGCATGGCGCTCCTTGCCGCCACGGGGCCGGGCTGGGGCGTCGCCGGAGGGCAGGAAGCCGATCGCGTTGCGGCCCATCCGCTTCTGCACCACGTCTTCGAGACCGACGAAGGCGCCGCCGCAGATGAACAGGATCTGGCTGGTGTCGATCTGGATGCAGTCCTGGTAGGGGTGTTTGCGCCCCCCCTGGGGGGGCACGTTGGCGACCGTGCCCTCGAGCATTTTCAGCAGGGCCTGCTGCACCCCCTCGCCGGAGACGTCGCGGGTGATCGAGGGGTTCTCGCTCTTGCGGGCGATCTTGTCGATCTCATCGATGTAGATGATGCCCCGCTGGGCCTGCTCAACATCGAGATCAGCCTTCTGCAGCAGGCGCAGCAGGATGTTCTCCACGTCTTCGCCGACGTAACCCGCCTCGGTGAGGGTGGTGGCGTCGGCCACGGCGAAGGGGACGTCGAGCATCTCCGCCAGCGACTGGGCCAGCAGCGTCTTGCCGCAGCCGGTGGGGCCGATCAGCAGGATGTTCGACTTGTGCAGGCGGGTGGCGGTCTGGTCGGTCTCGCCCTTGCCATCTCCCTGCCAGGCCAGGCGCTTGTAATGGTTGTAAACGGCCACGGAGAGAACCTTCTTGGCCTGTTCCTGGCCCACCACCTGTTCGTCGAGAAACGCCTTGATCTGGTGCGGCTTGGGGATCGAGGCCAGGGTGGGGGCGGGCTTGCTGCTCTTCTTCGGGTTCTGGCGCCGGCTCTGCTCGGGCGCCTGGCGCTGGCCCTGGCCGTTGCCGTGACCTTCCACAAGCTCTTCATCAAGGATCTCGTTGCAGAGATCGATGCACTCGTCGCAGATGTAGACCCCAGGGCCGGCGATCAACTTGCGCACCTGTTCCTGCGACTTGCCGCAGAACGAGCACTTCAGGTGAGCATCGAACTTGGCCATCGGCGGGTGGGGGCGGCTGGGGGCGACCGGGGGGAAGAGGCTGGTCGGAACCTCATCCCAAGGATTGACCCGGAGGGCCGGCAGGTCCGCGGTCCTTAAGGATCAAACCGGGGACGGCGTGATCAGGAAGGGTCGGACGGTGCGGCAGGACCGGGGTCAGCCGTCGGAGGGGGCGGCGGTGGCGGCAACGGAGACGTCGCTCACCACACGGTCGATCAAGCCGTATTCAACCGCCTCTGCGGGCGAAAGGAAGTAGTCGCGGTCCGTATCTTCGGCAATTTTTTCGAGTGCCTGGCCGGTGTGCTCCGCCAGCAGGCCGTTGAGGGTCTCCTTGAGGAACAGGATCTCCTTGGCCTGGATCTCGATGTCCACCGCCTGGCCCTGGGCGCCGCCGAGGGGCTGGTGGATCATGATCCTGGCGTTCGGCAGGGCCAGGCGCTTGCCCTTGGTGCCGCCCGAGAGCAGGAAGGCCCCCATGCTGGCGGCCAGGCCGTAGCAGATGGTGACCACGTCGGGAGCCACCTGCTGCATGGTGTCGTAGATCGCCAGGCCGGCCGTCACCGAGCCGCCGGGGGAGTTGATGTAGATCTGAATGTCCTTCTCCGGGTCCTCGGCTTCGAGGAACAGCAGCTGGGCCACCAGGGAGTCGGCCACCTGGTCATCGATGCCGGATCCCAGGAAGATGATCCGCTCCCGCAACAGGCGGGAATAGATGTCAAAGGCCCGGTCGCCCCGGCCCGACTGCTCCACCACCGTGGGCAGCACCCCAGGGGCCGCCTGCGGAGTGGCCGGGGTGGCGGCCCAGGGGAGCGGGCCGCCCCAGCGGTTCTGGACGGGATGGGGAAGCAGGCCGCCCGGTCCGGGGAGGCCTGGAAGGGAGAGGGCGTCGGTCACGCGGTCGCCGCGGGGGCCATGGAATTGGCGTCAATCTATGGGCTCGCGCCCGCAGGGCGCGCCGGGGCCCGGGCCCAGGACCCGGCGGCCCCGGGCCCTCACTCCGCCTTGGCGCCCTTCTCGGCCTTGGCGCCCTTCCCGGATTTCCCTCCCTTCTCGGCCTTCTCGGCTTTGTCGGCCTTGGACGCCTTGCCGGCGGGGTTGGCCTTGTCCGCCTTGCCGGATGCGGCGTCGGCGTTGCCTTCCGGGGCCCGCTCGCTCACGGTGCTGTTGGCCTCCAGCCACGCCAGCAGTTTGTCGCGCAGAAGGTCATCGGCCACGGCGCTGCGCAGCCGCTCCGGGTCGATCCGGGAGGAATCGCTGAGGCCCCGCCGCACCTCCCGCAGCTTTGCCTCCAGATCCTCCGCCGCCACCTCGATCGCCTCCGCTGTGGCGAGGGCCTGCAGGGCCAGGCTGCGGCGCAGGCGCGCCTCCGCCTCCGGCCGGGAGGTGTCCATCAGCGAGCGCACCAGGTCGGGGGTGAAGAGCTTGCGCACATCCATCCCTTGCTGGGCGATCTGGCTGGCGGTCTGCTCCACCAGGTTGCGGATCTCCTGCTGCACGAGCGTTTCCGGCAGTTCCACCTCCAGCTGCTCCACCAGCGCGTCCAGCAGCGCCTCCTGGCGGCCGCTGCGCTGGCGACGCTCGTGGTCGTCCTGCAGGCGTTTCTCCAGGTCGGCGCGCAACTCGGCCAGCGTCTCCTTGTCGCTCGCCTGACGCGCGAAGGCGTCATCGAGGGGGGGCAGCTCGCGCGCCTTGAGATCGAGCAGGCTGATGGTGAACTCCGCCTCGCGGCCGGCCGCGTCCTGTTGCGGGTACGACTCGGGGAAGGTGCAGCGCACGGTGCGGCTCTCGCCTACCGCCATGCCGAGAATCCCCTCCACAAATCCGGGAATCATCCGCCCTTCCTCCAGCTCCACCTCCATGCCGTCACTGCTGCCGCCTGGGATCGCCTCGCCGCTGTCGCAGAAGGTGCCGCTGAAGCTCACCTGGGCCACATCGCCGCTGGCGGCCGTCCGACCCTCCACCGGCACCAGCGTCGCCATCTGGCGACGGGATTGTTCGATCAGCTCGTCGACCCGGCCGGGATCGGCGGGAACGGTTTCCACCGTGGCCTCCAGACCGCGGGTGCTGCGCAGGGTGGGCGTGGGCTGAACGTCGAGCTCGAGTGTGAAGGTGAGTTCCTCGCCGGGGGTGAACCGCGCCAGCACCGTTTCGAAGCCTTCGCTCAGTTCGGGGCGGCTGAGGGCGGCGATCTCCACCTGGCCCAGGGCCTCGCGGAAGGCGCCCTCGACCAGATCCTCCAGGGCGGTGGCGCGGATGCGCAGGGGGCCGATCTGCTGCAGCAGCACCGGCCGCGGTACCCGACCCTTGCGGAATCCCGGCAGCCGCACGCTGCGGCTCAGCTTCTCCAGGGCGCTGTCGTAGCTGGCCTGGCTGCGCGCCGCCGGCACGCTCAGCGCGAGAGCCATGCGGCTGCCGGGCCGGGACGAGGTGCTCACCGTGACCGCGGTGTCCCCAGCAGGGGCCGGAGCACTCGCCGGAGCAGGGGCCGGGGAGCTGGAGCTGGCGGCAGGACTCATGGGCCGGGTCTCGGGAGCAGGGCAGCCCCTGATCCTAGAAAGTGGCCGAACCGCCGTTCCGCCGCGTATTGTTACGCCGACGCAGAACGCCGCCATATCTCGCGAGCTGGTGAGTCTTTTCACCGGCACACCGGTCGCCCTTCCGGGGATTTCCCTACGCGCCGGTTTCCAGGCTCCACCCCCTTCCTGCTCCCATCCCTTCCCTTCCGCCGTTGTCGGGTCGTCCTTCCGCAGCCAGCTGACAAGCCGCCCACGGTCCGCCTTCTCCTCCCTCTGCTTTTTTCGTTGTCCTTGCCCCTCCGCCGTTGACCGCCGCTCTCCCCTCCGACAGCCCCACCGCCGCCTCCCAACCGGCCAACCCCTCCCTGTTGCCCCGCCGCCCGCTGCGGGTGGCGATCCTCGGCGCCACCGGAGCCGTGGGCCAGGAGCTTCTCGCCCTGCTGGCGGAGCGCCAGTTCCCGGTCGCCGAGCTGATCCCCCTGGCCTCGCCCCGTTCCGCCGGCCAACGGATCGACTGGCAGGGGGAGAGCCTGGAGGTGCGGGCCGTGGAGGAGGGCGCCTTCGCCGGTCTTGATCTGGTGCTGGCCTCCGCCGGCGGCTCCACGTCGCGTCAGTGGGCGCCGCGGGCGGTGGAGGCGGGCGCGGTGGTGATCGACAACTCCAGCGCCTTCCGGCTCGATCCGGAGGTGCCCCTGGTGGTGCCGGAGGTGAATGCCGCGGCCGCCTTCGCCCACCGCGGCATTCTCGCCAACCCGAACTGCACCACGATCCTGCTCACGGTGGCCCTGGCCCCCCTCGCCGCCCGCCGCCCGCTTCGGCGCGTGGTGGTCAGCACCTACCAGTCGGCCAGCGGCGCCGGCGCCCGGGCGATGGAGGAGCTGCGCACCCTCAGCCGCACCGTTCTCGACGGCGGCACGCCGGTGAGCGAGGTCCTGCCCCATTCGCTGGCCTTCAACCTGTTTCTGCACAACTCCCCCCTGCAGCCCAACGGCTATTGCGAAGAGGAGCTCAAGATGCTGCATGAAACCCGCAAGATCCTCGGATTGAGCGACCTGCGGCTCACGGCCACCTGCGTGCGGGTGCCCGTGCTGCGGGCCCATTCCGAGGCGGTAAACATCGAGTTCGAGGAGCCCTTCCCGCTGGAGGAGGCCCGTCGCATCCTGGCCGCCGCCCCCGGCGTCGAGCTGATCGACGACTGGCAGGGCCAGCGCTTCCCGATGCCCACCGATGTCACCGGCCGGGATCCGGTTGCCGTGGGACGCATCCGCCAGGATCTGAGCGAGCCCCGGGCCCTGGAGCTGTGGCTCTGCGGCGACCAGATCCGCAAGGGGGCCGCCCTCAACGCCATCCAGATCGCCGAACTGCTGCAGCGCGGTCCGCTCTCCGATCCCCTCACCCCAGGAGGTGCGGCTTGAGCCGGGTTTCCCTTCCCGTTCCCTTCGGTCGGGTGGTCACGGCGATGGTGACCCCCTTCGGCGCCGATGGCCGCCTCGATCTGGCGGTGGCCGGCCGCCTGGCCGATCACCTGGTGCGCAACGGCTCCGACGGGCTGGTCCTCTGCGGCACCACCGGCGAATCCCCCACCCTCAGCTGGGACGAACAGCATCGCCTGTTCCGGGCCGTGCGCGAGGCGGTGGGGGAACGGGCCTTCCTTCTCGCCGGCACCGGCAGCAACTGCACCGCCGAGGCCGTGGAGGCCACGGCCGCCTCGGTCGCGCTCGGGGCCGACGGCGCCCTGGTGGTGGTGCCTTACTACAACCGCCCCCCCCAGGAGGGCCTGGAGGCCCACTTCCGGGCCATCGCCGCCAGCGCCCCGGAACTGCCCTTGATGCTTTACAACATCCCAGGGCGCACCGGCTGCTCGCTCCAGCCCGAAACCACGGCGCGGCTGCTCGATCTGCCCAACGTCCTCAGCTACAAGGCCGCCAGTGGCACCCCCGAGGAGGTGAGCCAGCTGCGGGGCCTCTGCGGCGATCGCCTCGCCCTCTACAGCGGCGACGACTCACTCACCTTGCCGATGCTGGCCGTGGGTGCGGTCGGCGTGGTGAGCGTTGCCAGCCATCTGGCCGGGCCCGAGATCCAGGCGATGGTGCAGGCCTTCCTCTCCGGTGATAACGCCACCGCCCTGGCCCTGCACCAGCGGCTGTTGCCCCTGTTCAAGGGCCTGTTCTGCACCACCAGCCCGATTCCCGTCAAAGCCGCCCTGGAACTCGAAGGCTGGCCGGTGGGATCCCCCCGTCTTCCCCTGCTCTCCGCCGACAACGCCGTGCGCCAGCGACTCAGCTCGATCCTCGCCGCCCTGCGTCCCACCTGACGCCAAGGCCAGCGCTCCCTTCCCGATCATTTCTCTTTCCCCGCATACATGAACAGTCAGAACGGACAAAACAGTTCCGCACGGTCAGTCACAAAGTCGAATCCAAAAACCGAGCCCGCCCAGGGCCGCGCCCCCCAGCAGCCCTGCCTGCGCGTGATTCCCCTGGGGGGTCTTCATGAGATCGGCAAAAATACCTGCGTTTTCGAATACGGCGATGATCTGATGCTCGTCGACGCCGGCCTCGCCTTCCCCAGCGATGGCATGCACGGCGTCAACGTGGTGCTTCCCGATACCGCTTTCCTGCGCGAGAACCAGAAGCGAATCCGCGCAATGATCGTCACCCATGGCCATGAAGATCATATTGGTGGCATCCCATATCACCTCCGCCACTTCAACATCCCGGTCATTTACGGACCGCGCCTGGCGATGTCGATGCTGCAGGGCAAGATGGAGGAAGCCGGTGTCACCGACCGCACCACCATTCAAACGGTCAGCCCGCGCGATGTGGTGAAGGTGGGTCAGCATTTCTCAGTGGAGTTCATCCGCAACACCCACTCCATCTCCGACAGCTTCTCGCTGGCGATCACAACGCCGGTTGGTGTGGTTGTGTTCACCGGTGATTTCAAGTTCGATCACACGCCGGTCGATGGCGAGTGCTTCGATATTCAGCGCCTCGCCCACTACGGCGAGCAGGGCGTGCTCTGTCTGTTCTCCGACTCCACCAATGCTGAGCTGCCCGGCTTTACGCCGCCCGAGCGCTCGGTGTTCCCCAACCTTGACCGCCACATCGGCAATGCCGAAGGTCGGGTGATCCTCACCACCTTCGCCAGCTCCACCCAGCGAGTGGCGATGATCCTCGAGCTGGCGATGAAGCATGGCCGCAAGGTGGCGCTGCTGGGCCGCTCGATGCTCAACGTGATCGCCAAGGCGCGTGAGCTGGGCTACATGCACTGCCCGGATGATCTGTTCGTGCCGATCAAGCAGATCCGCGACCTGCCCGACCGCGAGACGTTGTTGCTGATGACCGGCAGCCAGGGCGAGCCTCTGGCCGCCCTCAGCCGCATCTCGCGGGGCGAGCACCCGCAGGTGCAGGTGAAGACCACCGACACGATCATCTTCTCGGCCAGCCCGATCCCGGGCAACACGATCTCGGTGGTCAACACCATCGACCGGCTGATGATGCTCGGAGCCAAGGTCGTCTACGGCAAAGGCGAGGGCATCCACGTCTCCGGACACGGCAGCCAGGAGGATCAGAAGCTGATGCTCGCCCTCACCCGGCCGAAGTTCTTCGTGCCCGTGCACGGGGAGCACCGCATGCTCGTGGCCCACTCCCGCACCGGCCACTCGATGGGCATTCCCGCCGATCACACGCTGATCATCGACAACGGCGATGTGGTGGAGCTCACGCCTGATTCGTTGCGCAAAGGTGATCCGGTCAAGGCCGGCATCGAGCTGCTTGATGGCTCCCGCACCGGCATCATCGATGCCCGGGTGCTCAAGGAGCGCCAGCAGCTCGCCGAGGATGGCGTGATCACCCTGCTGGCCACGATCAGTTGCGATGGCGTGATGACCTCCCCTCCCCGGGTGCACCTGCGCGGCGTGGTCACCACCGCCGATCCCCGCAAGCTCTCGGTGTGGTCGGAGCGCGAGATCGGCTGGGTGCTCGAGAACCGCTGGAACCAGCTGGCTCGCAACACCGGCGGCAAGGCCCCCGAGATCGACTGGGTGGGGGTGCAGCGCGAGGTGGAACTCGGCCTGCAGCGGCGCCTGCGCCGCGAGCTGCAGGTGGATCCGCTGGTGATCTGCCTCGTGCAGCCGATGCCTGCCGGCACGGCGGCCTACCGCGGCCGGGCGACCGCGGAGCCCGACAGCCGGCCGGCCTCCCGCGGTCGCCGGGACAGCGGACGGGACGGCGGGCGTGAGCCGGGCCGCGCGCCGGCCGAGCGCACGCCCGTCCCGGTGGCGGCGGGGGATCGGGCCAGTCGCCCCAGCGAACCGGTGGTGGAGCTCGAGCCGGCGGGCCGCACGCGCCGCCGGCGCTCGGCAGCAGCCAGCTGAGGCAAGGCCCCGCTCCGGCGGGGCTGATTCAGAACAGTTCCACGCGCAGCAGACCGCGCAGCAGGTCGGGGTCCTCCTCGATCGGCGGCGCGGTCTCTTCGCGTGTGGGTCGCGGCAGCGCCTCGCTGAATGCGTCCTGGCGTTGCGATTCCCGCAGTTCGAATTCCTCGGCCAGGGTCGGATCCGCCTGGTGCACCTCGATCATCTCCGGTTCGTCGATCACCTCCGCGATCAGGGATTCCCGCGCCGGCTCCGCTGGCCCCGCCCCCGCCGCCTCCGGCAGCCCCGCCACAGGCGGCTCCGGTGGCTGTGCGGCATCGGCGGCCGGTGGGGCCCAGGGCAGATCGATCGGGGCCGCCAGCGATGCTCGCACCTCGCCCAGGCTCTCCAGCCAGGGCATCGCAGGCGCGCTCTCGATCGCCGCGGCCTTCTGGGCGGGCAGATCGGGGATCAGGGCCTGCAACGATTCCTGCAGGCTGCTCACGGAGTTGTCCTCGAGCGCGGGGGCTGCGGCCGGTTGCGGCAGCGCGACCGGATTGGGGTGGATCCGTGGGGGTGGCTGGTCCTCGGGCTCCGTGCTGGTGGGGCAGGCTGCGGCGGATTCCGCCTCCGGCGCCATGGCGGAGGCCGAGCGGGCGGCGCCAGCCGCGGCCAGCCGCTGGGGCGGCAGATCACACTGCTCAAGGCCGTGGGCGGCAATCTGTCGCAGCGCCACCTCCGCCTGACTCTCGAGCACGGCGCGGTAGAGATCCTCGGCGGAATCGCGGTCGCCGTAGCCATAGAGATAGGCATGGGCCACGAGCAGCTGAAGCCGCTGACGCAGGGCGCGGTCCTCTTCTGCCAGCTCGCCCAGCAGTCGCCCGCCGCGCTCGATCACCTCGGGCCAGCGGTCTTCGCAGTAGGCCTTCTCGATCGCGGTGTAGAGCTCAGAGGGATCGTCCCTGTCGGCGAACTCAGCCATGGGGATTGGTAGGAATCAGGACCAGTGTGCTGGGTTCCCAACACAGGCGCCAACCCTGGGCCAGATCCATCCGTCCGCTGCCCCGCTCCGGTGGCAGTCGTGCCAGAAGATCCTCCAGCACCACGCCGGCCAGGGGGCGGCCGGTGTGCTCCCGCAGCCAGTGCTGCAACAGCCGCGCCTGGTTGGCCGGCGCCAGGGCGGTGAGCTCCCGTCGCGCCAGCGCCGCCTGGGCCGGCGGGGCCGCGGCCCCGCCCAGGCCCTGCAGCGCCAGGGCCAGCAGCTGTTCCTCGCTTTCCCGCTCGCGCCCCCAGCGCTCCGCCAGGGCGCTGATCCGCCGCGCGGCCCCGGGGTGCAGGGCCTCGAGCACCGGCAACACCTCGGCCCGCACCCGGTTGCGGGCGAAGCGGGGGTCGTCGTTGCCAGCGTCGGGCCAGACCGGCAGGCCAAGCGTGCGGCACAGGCGGGCGGTGTCGTCGCGGCTGAAGCGCAGCAGCGGCCGCACCAGCAGCGGCGCCCCGGGAGCCCCGTGCAGCGCGCGGCAGCTTCGCGGCGTCGTCAGGCCCTGGCGGTGGCTGCCGCGGGCCAGGTTGAGAAGCACAGTCTCGGCCCGGTCGCTGGCGGTGTGGCCCGTGACCACATGGCCGCAGCCCAGCCGCCCGGCCTCCTCCGCCAGGGCCTGGTAGCGCCAGGCCCGTGCCTCCGCCTCGCCGACCGGGGCGATGCTGGCCCGCTCGATCCGCACCTCCAGCCCCTGGGCCGCGGCCCAGGCGCCCAGCCCAGCGGCCTGGGCCGCCGACTCCGGCCGCCAGCCATGGTCGCCATGCCAGAGGTGCAGCCGCCAGCCGTGGAGGGACCGCAGCCCCACCAGCAACGCCGTCAGGGCCATCGAATCCTGGCCGCCGGACACCGCCAGCAGCAGCGGCGCTCCGGCCGGCAACAGGCCGGGCTGGCGACGCAGCCAGCGGTGCAGGCGCTGGTGGTCGGGACTCCAGGCCGGGGTGCCGGATGGGAGAATCACCGCTGCATCTCCGGCTGTGCCATGTCGCGTTCCTCCAGCCTGCCCCCCGCCCTGCAGCGCAGGATCGCGGAGCGTCGCCTGCTCAAGGTGATCGCCGGCCTCACCAACTTCGACGCCGCCTCGGTGGAGCGGATCGCCCGGGCTGCCGCTGCCGGCGGCGCTGATCTGGTGGATGTCGCTTGCGATCCGGAGCTGGTCGCCCGTGTCGCCCATGTCGCCCCGGCTCTTCCGATCTGCGTATCGGCGGTGGATCCGGAGCTGTTCCCGGCCGCCGTGGCCGCCGGCGCCACGCTGGTGGAGATCGGCAATTTCGATGCCTTCTATCCCCTGGGCCGGGTGTTCGGGGCTGAAGAGGTGCTTGCGCTCACCCGCCGCACCCGTGCCCTGCTGCCCGGGGTGCCCCTCTCGGTCACGGTGCCGCATGTGCTGCCCCTCGATGCCCAGGAGCAGCTCGCCGCCGACCTGGAGGCCGCCGGCGCCGACCTGATCCAGACCGAAGGCGGCACCTCGGCCCGCCCGTTCAGCGCCGGCCGCCTCGGGCTGATCGAGAAGGCTGCCCCCACCCTGGCCGCCGCCCACGCCATCAGCCGCGCCGTGGCCCTGCCGGTGCTCTGCGCCTCCGGCCTTTCGTCTGTCACCGTGCCGCTGGCGATCGCCGCCGGTGCCAGCGGCGTGGGCGTGGGCTCCGCGGTCAACCGCCTCCACGACGAGCTGGCGATGGTGGCCGTGGTGCGTGGCCTGCGCCAGGCCCTCGAGGCGCCGCTGCCCGCCATCGAGCACGAAAGCAGCCTGCAGGGTTGAGGGCCGCGGCCGGTTGTCCGCCCCAGGGGGCCTGCCTAGCCTGGGGCGGTCTTGACCTCCCCCCAACCCGCGATGGCCAATAGTCTGGTCTGGCTGCTGCAGTGGCCGATCCGGGCCCTGATCCTGCTTCTCATTTCCCGCTTGCCGCTGGGCGTGGAAATGGCAAGTTTCCCGATCGCCCTGATCGCCGCCGTGGTTATCGGCCTGCTCGGCACGCTGCTGATCTGGCCACTGAAGTTCATCCTTGCCCCGATCTGGGCCATCACCTCACTCGGGGGGCTGATCTCCCCGGTTTCGTTCCTGTTCAACTGGCTGATCACGATCATCCTGTTCGGCCTGGCCGCCTGGCTGATCCAAGGCTTCCGCCTGCGCAACGGGCTGATGAGCGCGGTGCTCGGTGCCCTTGTCTACAGCGTGCTGAGCACCATCGTGCTGCAGCTGCTCGGCCTCGATGTGCCCCTCACCCGCGCCATGGCGCTGATCAGCGGCGGCGTCGCCTGAGCCATCCCTGCCTGCGCCCCCCGTCCCTGAGGTTCCCTTCTCGGCCTCCCCGGCCGGCCTCGCCTCCCCGCAGGTTGCTACGGGGAGGCTTCACAATGGGCCCATGGCTTTCCAGCTCCAGGCTCCTTACAGCCCCAGCGGCGATCAGCCCGCAGCGATCGAGGCCCTGGTGCGCGGCGTAGACGCCGGCCAGCGGTACCAGACCCTGCTCGGCGCCACCGGCACCGGCAAGACCTTCTCGATCGCCAACGTGATCGCTCGCACCGGCAGGCCGACGCTGGTCCTGGCCCACAACAAGACTCTGGCGGCGCAGCTGTGCAATGAGCTGCGGGAGTTCTTCCCCAACAATGCTGTCGAATATTTCATCTCTTACTACGACTACTACCAGCCCGAGGCCTACGTGCCGGTCTCGGATACTTACATCGCCAAGACTGCGTCGATCAACGAGGAGATCGACATGCTGCGCCACTCTGCAACCCGCTCGCTGTTCGAGCGGCGCGATGTGATCGTGGTGGCCTCGATCAGCTGCATCTACGGCCTCGGGATCCCCTCGGAATACCTCAAGGCAGCCGTGCGCTTCCAGGTGGGCGACACGCTCGATCTACGCGCCTCGCTGCGGGGGCTGGTCAACAACCAGTACAGCCGCAACGACGTGGAGATCAGCCGCGGTCGCTTCCGGGTGCGCGGCGACGTGCTCGAGATCGGCCCGGCCTATGAAGATCGACTGGTGCGCATCGAACTGTTCGGCGATGAGGTGGAGGCGATCCGCTACGTGGATCCCACCAGCGGCGAGATCCTGCAGAGCCTCGAAAGCATCAGCATCTACCCGGCCAAGCACTTCGTCACCCCTCGCGAGCGGCTCGAGTCCGCCATCGCGGCGATCCGCCAGGAGTTGCGCGAGCGCCTGGATTCGCTCCAGGCGGAGGGGCGTCTGCTGGAGGCCCAGCGGCTCGAGCAGCGCACCACCTACGACCTGGAGATGCTTGCCCAGGTGGGCTATTGCAACGGCGTCGAGAACTACGCCCGTCACCTGGCTGGCCGCGAGGCCGGCACGCCTCCGGAATGCCTGATCGATTACTTCCCGCGGGACTGGTTGCTGGTGGTGGATGAGAGCCACGTCACCTGCTCGCAGCTACAGGCGATGTACAACGGCGACCAGAGCCGCAAGCAGGTGCTGATCGAGCACGGTTTCCGCCTGCCCTCCGCCGCGGACAACCGACCCCTGAAGGGCGAGGAGTTCTGGGACAAGGCCAACCAGACGATCTTCGTGAGCGCCACGCCCGGCACCTGGGAGCTGGAGCGCAGCCAGGGGCGGGTGGTGGAGCAGGTGATCCGGCCCACCGGTGTGCTCGATCCGATCGTGGAGGTGCGGCCCAGCGAGGGGCAGGTGGACGACCTGCTCGGCGAGATCCGGCCGCGGGCCGAGCGGGGCGAGCGGGTGTTGGTGACCACCCTCACCAAGCGCATGGCCGAAGATCTCACCGACTATCTGGCCGAGAACGGCGTGCGGGTTCGCTATCTGCACTCCGAGATCCATTCGATCGAGCGGATCGAGCTCATCCAGGACCTGCGCAACGGCGTCTACGACGTGCTGGTGGGGGTGAACCTGCTGCGCGAGGGCCTCGATCTGCCGGAGGTCTCCCTGGTGGCGATCCTCGACGCCGACAAGGAGGGATTCCTGCGGGCGGAGCGCTCCCTGGTCCAGACCATCGGCCGGGCCGCCCGCCACGTGGAGGGGGTGGCCCTGCTCTATGCCGACACGCTCACCGATTCGATGGCGCGGGCGATCAGCGAGACCGAGCGCCGGCGCGCCATCCAACAGGCCTACAACCTGGAGCACGGCATCACGCCCACCCCAGCCGGCAAGCGGGCCGGCAACGCGATCCTGGCCTTTCTGGAGGTGTCGCGCCGGCTCAGCGAGGAGCAGCTGGAGGAGGCGGTGGAGCAGGCCAGCCACGACGAGGTGCCGCTCGATGCCTTGCCGGAGCTGATCCGCCAGCTGGAGGAGCGCATGAAGACCGCGGCCAAGAACCTGGAGTTCGAGGAGGCGGCCAACCTGCGCGACCGCATCAAGGGGCTGCGTCAGAAGCTGGTGGGGAAGGCCTGAGGTCCAGCGGCACCATCGGGAAGCGATCGATGTAGCCCTGGAAGGCGGGGTGGGCGTGTTCCAGGCTCAGGAAGCGCCAGTCGGGCAAGCAGGGCTTCACCACCTCCAGGTGCTCGAGAACGGTGAGGGTGGCAGCCGTCTCCAGCGGACCCACGAAGCCCTCCTCCGCGAGCGGCAGGCCACGCAGCCGTTCCACCTGGGGTCGGCTCAGGCAGAAGCAGCCGGCATGGGGGTTGCTCGGCACCTCGAAATGAATCTCCGGCCCGCCGGCGAAGCTGCCGATCACCCGCTCCATGCCTGGGGTGCAGAAGCGTTCGATGAATCCCTCCCGCAGCGGGCCATCGATCAGCATCACGCCGGCGCCGCCCCGGTCGACGCGCTCGTAGCGGTGGGGCATCAGCACCAGCCGCTCTTGGGTTTGGGTGAGGAACCAGGCCTGCTTGTCGAGAAAGAGGGGGTCACGGATCACCAGGTCGTCTTCGAGGTAGAGGGTGAGATCGGCGACCTCCCCCTCCTGGATCAGCAGGTCGCGGGTGCGCAGCGCCAGGGTGCGGGGGTCGTCGACCGCCAGCTGGCACACCGTGACCCGCCCGGCGAACAGGTTGAGCACCTCATCGAGCCGATGCTGTCCATCGGTGCAGACGAGGATCTCCAGCTGCAGCGGCCGATCCAGCACCGCCCCGGCCGGGGCCAGGGCCTCCAGGTGCTCGATCCGTCTCCCGCCGATGTGCAGGCGCAGGTCGCGCGCCCCGCGCTGCAGATCGAGCAGGGCGGCCAGGCAGCGGCCCAGGGCCAGGCCGCGTGCTGCGCGGGCGCCACGCTGGTTGGATCCGTAGGCACCCTCGGCGGGCTGTTCGCGGAAGAAATGGGGGATGCCGACCCGCACCCGCAGTGGCGCTGCCTCGCTCATGCCGGTGCCTCCGTTCCTTCGGCCCGGTGCCGCTGCGCGCCGCCCAGGCCGAAGGCCGCATGCACCGCCTGCAGCGCCCGCACCCCGTCAGCTTCGGCCACCACGCAGCTGGTGCGGATCTCGCTGGTGGCGATCTGCTCGATGTTGATGCCGGCGTCGGCCAGGGCCCGGAACATCCGCGCCGCCGTACCGGCGGTGCAGGCCATGCCCGCCCCCACCGCGCTCACCCGCGCGATCGCCGGGCCCGCCTCCACTGTGGCGCCTCCCCACTGGCGCAGCACCGGCGCCAGGGCCTGCTCGGCTGCGGCGAAATCGTCGCGTTTGAGGGTGAAGGTCATGTCGCGACTCTGTCCCTCCGGCTCCGGATGGGTGCGCTCCGACTGCACGATCGCATCGAGGCTGATGCCGGCATCGGCCAGGGCCCGGCAGATCACGGCCGCGGCGCCAGGCCGGTCGGGGACCCTGCGCACCACCACCTGGGCCTGTTCACGGTCCAGGGCCACCCCGCGCACCGCCGGGTCGTCGCGGTGGCAGGGCGGGGGGTTCTGACGCAGCTGTGGCTCGGTCAGCTCGAAGGCTGCCGCCGCCGCCCGCAGCGCCTTGGCCCCCTGGCTGCCCGCCACCACGCAGCTCACCTTCACCTCGCTGGTGGCGATCAGGCGCAGGTTGATGCCCAGCTGGGCCAGGGTGTCGAACAGGCGCGCGGCGACGCCGGGTCGGCCCATGATCCCCGCCCCGCCGATGCTGATCTTGGACATGTCGGCCTCGGTGCTGAGCACGGCCCCCTCCGCCCCGAGCGAGCTGAGCAGGGCGCGACAGATGCCGCCAGCCGCCTCCAGGTCGGCCTCGGCCACGGTGAAGGCGATGTCGTTGCTGCCGCCCTCGTGGGTCGCCTGCACGATCAGGTCGACGTTCAGCCCCCCGGCGCCGAGGGCCTCGAACAGCTGGGCGGCGATGCCGGGCCGGTCGGGCACATGGGCCAGGGCCAGCACCGCCTGGTGCAGCTCCAGTTCGGCGCCATCCACCGGCCGGCCCAGCTCCAGCCCCTCGCTGCCGATGGGCCGCGGCGCGCCGCTGGTGAGCTGGGTGCCCGGCTCGTCGCTCCAGCTGGAGCGCACCACCAGCGGCACCCCGTAGTTGCGGGCGATCTCCACCGCGCGCGGGTGGAGCACCGCGGCACCGAGGCTGGCCAGCTCGAGCATCTCGTCGCAGCTCACCGTGGCCATCAGCTGGGCATCGGGCACCTTGCGCGGATCCGTGGTGAGCACCCCCGGCACATCGGTGTAGATCTCGCAGGCGTCGGCACCGAGGGCGGCCGCCAGGGCCACCGCCGAGGTGTCGGAGCCGCCGCGGCCGAGGGTGGTGATCTCCGGGGTGCCAGCGGTGCCGCTGCTGGTGCCCTGGAAGCCCGCCACCACCACCACCTGGCCGTCGTCGAGCAGGCGCCGCACCCGCTCGGTACGCACCTCCAGGATGCGGGCCCGCCCGTGGGCCGATTCGGTGACGATGCCCGCCTGGGTGCCGGTCATCGATACCGCCGCCACGCCCTCGTCATGCAGGGCCATCGAGAGCAGGGCGATCGATACCTGCTCGCCGGTGGCCAGCAGCATGTCCATCTCGCGGCGTGGTGGCGTGGCGGTGATCGCCCGCGCCAGGCTGGTGAGTTCGTCGGTGGTGTGGCCCATCGCCGAGACCACGATCACCAGCTCGTGGCCCTGCTCGCGGCAGGCGGCGATGCGGCGGGCGACCGCCTGGATGCGTGTCACGTCCGCCACGGAGGTGCCCCCGTATTTTTGAACCAGCAGGGCCATCGCCGACGTCGTGGGGACGGTCCCGATTATCGAGGCAGCCCCGCCCCCGGCAGGAAGCCATCGCGGAAGGCGGCGGCCGGCTCGCCGCCTCGTTTGAGAGCCGCCTCCACCTCCAGCACCTGGCGCAGCAGCCCCAGCAGCTGGCCGGCGCTGCGGCCGCGGATCTGCTTGCGCAGCACATACACCCGGCGCGGGTTGCCGATCCCGGCCGCCTTGGCGATCACGGCCACGTCCTGCTCGCCGCTTCGCTCCAGCAGGCTCACCCACAGCCAGCCGCGGATCTGGCCGCTGAGGGCCGCCACGATGCGCAGGGCCGGCTCGTTTGCCGCCAGCAGGGCATCCACCCGGGCGATCGCCTCCGCCACCCGCCCCGCCAACAGCGCGTCGCCCACCGCCAGGCTGCTGGTGGCGCGCCCGCCGATCAGGGCCTCCACCGCCGCGGCGGTGATCGGCCCGCCGCCGGCGTGCAGTGCCAGTTTCTCGAGCTCACTGGCCAGGCGGGCGCTGTCGCTGCCGATCGCCTCGGCCAGGGCCTCGGCGGCGGCCGGCTCCAGGCGCAGGCCCAGCTCGCGGGCCGTGGCGGCCACCAGCTCCAACTGGCCAGCGCCATCCCAGACGGCCGGCAGCTCGAAGCTCCTCTCCTCCGCCAGCTTCCGCAAAGCCTTGGTGGTGCGGAGGCGGGCGTCGGGTTTGCCCGGGCTCACCAGCACCAGATGGCAGGCCTCCGGGATCACCTCCAGGGCGGCCTCCAGCCGCGCCGCCAGCTCGGTGGGGCAGGCGGCGCAGAAGGGGCTGCGCTGCAGAACCACCATCCGGCAGCCTCCCGCGAAGGGGGGGGTGCGGGCCTCCTCCAGGGCCTGGGCGGCCTGGGCCGCGTCGTTGCCATCGAGGCGGCTGAGGTTGATCGCCGCCCACGCCGGATCGACCCAGCGAGCGACCAGGGCCTCCACCGCCCGGGAGCGGGCGGCCTCGTCGTCGCCCCAGTAGAGGTGGATCGGCATCGGGCCGCGGGGCGGAGCGCCGCCTAGCCTCGCAGGGTCGCGCGCCCGCCGCTGGATCCCGCCACCCCGCCCCCGTTCGCCGACCACCCGATCTTTCTCGAGAGCCTGCGGCGCCTGCGCGCCCTGCTCGCGCCGATCGACCTGCCGGCGCCCCTGGCGGATCTGTCGCTGGCGGAGCGCGATGTGCTGGAGCGGCTGGTGCACAGCGGCGGCGATCCAGGCCTGGCCCCCGACCTGCGTTTCTCCGCCGGGGCCTGCGCGGCCGGCCTGCGGGCCCTGGCCGCCGGCGCCGTGATCCTCACCGACACCGCCATGGCCGCCGCCGCCGTGGCGCCGATGGCCCGGCGCACCTTCGCCAACCCGGTGCACAGCGTGCTGTCCTGGGCGCCGGCGGCCGCCCCGGCCGGCTCCACCCGCACGGCGGCGGGCATGGTCGATGCCTTGGCGGCCCATCCCGGCGCCGTGGTGCTGGTGGGCAGCGCCCCCACGGCCCTGGAGGTGCTGATCGACCGTTGCGCCGCGACGGCGGAGTCGCCGGCGCTGGTGATCGGCATGCCGGTGGGGTTCGTGGGCGTGGCGGAGAGCAAGCGCCGGCTGGCCGCCAGTGGCCTGCCCCAGATCCGGCTGGAGGGAAGCCGCGGCGGGGCCGCCCTGGCGGCGGCGGCGGTGAATGCCCTGCTCCGGCGCGCCTGGCTCGACGGTCCGGGCGCGCAGGGGTCAGGCGGCGGCGCCGGCGGGATCGCGCCGGCCGCGGCCGGTTGAGCGGCGCAGCGGTTCTGCGCTCCGGGGTCCCAGCCCCACGGCCACGTGGCTGTTGGCCTCGATGCGGTCGAGCACCTGGCGGGCCCGCTGCACCACGGTCGCTGGCACCCCGGCCAGGCGGGCCGCTTCGATTCCGTAGCTGCGGCTGGCGCCGCCGCGCACGACCCGGTGCAGGAAGACCAGGTCGTCGCCCGTCTCCTCCACCAGCACCTGGGCGTTGCCGACGTTGGGCAGCAGCTCCGCCAGCTCGTTGAGCTCGTGGTAATGGGTGGCGAAGATCGTGCGCGCGCCGATGCCGCCGTTCTCCCGGTCGGCAAGGTGTTCGGCCACCGCCCAGGCGATCGAGAGGCCGTCGAAGGTGGCGGTGCCGCGCCCGATCTCATCGAGCAGCACCAGCGAGCGCGGCGTGGCGTGGTGAAGGATGTTGGCGGTCTCCGCCATCTCCACCATGAAGGTGGACTGGCCGCTGGCCAGATCGTCGACGGCGCCGACGCGGGTGAAGATGCGGTCGGCGATGCCCAGACGCGCCGCGCGAGCCGGCACCCAGCTGCCGATCTGGGCCAGCACCTGCAGCAGGCCGCTCTGTCGCAGGTAACAGCTCTTGCCACTGGCGTTCGGGCCGGTGAGCACCAGCAGGTCGGGGCCGCCCGGGGCCGCCAGGCTCAGGTCGTTGGCGGTGAACGGCTGTTCCGCCAGCAGCTGCTCCACCACCGGATGGCGGCCGGCTTCGATCAGCACCTCCCGACCCTCGCTGAGCTCCGGCCGGCACCAGCCGCCAGTGGCGGCCACCTCCGCCAGGGAGGCCAGCGCGTCGAGCTCGGCCACCAGCCGGGCGGCGGCGCGAACGCTCTCCGCTTCGGCGCCCACGGCCTGGCGCAGGGCGCCGAACAGCTCCAGCTCCCGTTGGCAGGCCCGCGCCCGCAGCTGCAGGATCCGCCCTTCGCGCTCCTTGAGCTCGGGGGTGACGAAGCGCTCCTCGTTGGCCAGCGTCTGGCGGCGAATCCAGTGCTCCGGCACCCGGGCCGCCTTCGCGCGGCTGACCGCCAGGAAGTAGCCGAAGCTGCGGTGGTACTGGAGCCGCAGGTTGGGATTGCCGCTGGCCTGCCGCTCCAGGGCCTCCTGGTCGGCCAGCCAGGCCTGCTGGTCGTCGAGGCGGTTTCGCAGGCCGTCGAGCACTGCGTCGACCCCGTCGTGGATCAGGCCCCCCTCGCCCAGGGCCAGGGGCGGCGTCTCCACCAGCACATGCCGCACCCGCGCGGCCAGGGCCACCAGCTCCGGCCAGGGGCGGTTCAGGGACCGCAGCGGATCGCTGCTGGCCTTGCCCAGCAGGGCCGCCAGCCGCGGCAGCCGCTCCAGACCGTCGGCCAGGGCCACCAGATCGCGCGCCGAGGCGCTGCCGGCGCCGGCGCGGCCCGCCAGCCGCTCGAGATCGCCCATCGGCCGCAGCAGCCGCCGCAGGGCCTGACGCAGGGGCCGCTGCGCCACCAGCTCGCTCACCCCCTCCTGCCGGCGCAGGATGGCGGCGCGCTCCACCAGGGGTGCCTCGACCCAGCGCCGCAGGCAGCGGCCGCCCATGGCGGTGGCGGTGCGATCGATCGCCCAGAGCAGGGACCCCTGCAGGGCGCCCCCCAGCTGGGTGCGGGTGAGTTCGAGGTTGCGGCGGGTCTGGGCGTCGAGCACGAGCTGGTCGCCGGCGTGCCAGAGGCGTGGCAGATCCAGCGGAATCCCCGCGTGGGCGGCTTCGGGATCCCCGCCCGGTTCGATGGCGACACCGCCCGACTGGGTGCTGGCCAGGTAGGCCAGCAGGCCGCCGCCGGCCCGCATCGCCAGGGGCGCCTCCCCCAGCCCGAGGCCATCGAGGCTGGCCAGGCGGAAGTGGGCGCGCAGCCGGGCCGCCGCTTCCGGCGCTTCGAAGGGGGTGCGCGCCAGCCGGGTGAGGCGGAGCCCGGGGGGACACCAGGCCGGCGCATCGGGCCCGGCCGTGCCGGGGGCCGCCCCGCCGCCCTCGACCGGAGCCACCACCTCCGCGGCCTCCAGCTGCAGCAGTTCCTGGTGCAGGGCCCCACCGCCGCACCGCTCGGTCAGCCGGAACTCGCCGGTGCTCACATCGGCCACCGCCAGCCCCCAGCGCTCCCCCTCGCAGACCACCGCGCAGAGCCAGTTGTTGCGGCGGGCGCTGAGCATGCCCTCCTCCAGCACCGTGCCTGGGGTCAGCACGCGGGTGATGTCGCGGCGCAGCAGCGCCCCCTTGGCCGGCGTGGTCTCGAGCTGGTCGCAGAGGGCCACGCAGAGGCCGCGGCGCAGCAGGTCGTTGCAGTAGCGCTCGACAGCGTGGTGGGGGATGCCCGCCATCGGTACCCGGCCGATGGCACGGCCGGCGTCCTTGCCGGTGAGGGTGAGCTCGAGCAGACGCGAGAGCAGGATCGCGTCTTCGAAGAAGAACTCGAAGAAGTCGCCGAGGCGATACAGCAGCACCCGGTCCGGATGGGCGGCCTTCAGCTCCACGTAGTGCCGAAGCATCGGCGGCAGCTGGGCGGGGTCGACCAGGCTGTGGTGGTGCCAGCGGGGCAGATCTGCGGCCTCGCTTCCGCCCGCGTCACTGGCCTCACCCGCCAGGTCGTCGGGCACGGGGTTGGCCGCGGCTGTGCCCGCCTGCGCGTTCGCGTCGGTGGGGGCGGCCGGGTTGGAGCGCCGCCTTGGGCGCTTGCGGCCCTCCTCCGCCAGCGAGCCATCCGTGGGGGATGCCCCGTCGCCGGCCTCGCCGGCCTCGGCGCCGGCCGCCCCATGGCCTGCCGCCGCGGCGAACAGCTCACCCTGGAGGCCAAGGCCGGCTTCCGGGCTGGGCCGCCGGGGCTGGGCGAGCGACGGGGACTGGCCGGCGGGTGCCACCATCACGCTGGGGATGTGGTCTTGAATCCTAGACCCCACCACCTGTGGTGTTGCCGCTGCCCCCACCCGACAACTTGTGAAGGATGGCGGGCCCTGCCCCCGGCGACTCCGGCCTCGCATGGGAGGATGCCGCCAACGCCTGACATGGCCGGCGCGCTCCCCTCCCGCCCCACCACTCCCCCACCATGCAGATCATCAACACGCTCACGGTTCTGGCCCTGGTGGTGCTGTCCTTCGCGCTGATCGTGGCCGTGCCTGTGCTGTACGCCAGCACCGAAGACAGCGGCCGTTCCAATCGGCTGATCCTGATCGGTGGCATTGCCTGGGTGGCCCTGGTGCTCGTCAACTGGGGTGTGAGTTACTTCGTTGTCTGAGTTCCTTGGCCGTTTTTGAAGGTCGGTTCACCGACACGGCGGGTCTGCGCCTCGCCATCGTCATCGCCCGGTTCAACGACCTGGTCACGGGCAAGCTGCTGAGCGGCTGTCTCGATTGCCTCTCCCGCCACGGGATCGACACCGCCCCCGCGAGCGCCCAGCTCGACGTGGCCTGGGTGCCGGGCAGTTTTGAGATCCCTCTGGTGGCGCAGAAGCTGGCCGCCAGCGGCAGGTACCAGGTGGTGATCACCCTGGGCGCCGTGATCCGCGGCGACACCCCCCATTTCGATGTGGTGGTGGCCGAGGTGAGCAAGGGGGTGGCTGCCGTGGCCCGCGACACCGGCGTGCCCGTGATCTTCGGGGTGCTCACCACAGACACCCTGCAGCAGGCGCTCGAGCGCGCCGGCATCAAGAGCAACCTCGGCTGGAGCTACGGCCTGCAGGCGCTGGAGATGGGCAGTCTGTTCCAGGCCCTGCCGGGGTGACACCTCGCCAACGGCTTCTTGTCTGCGCCCTCGGCGACCTGGCTGGGGTGTTTGCGGCGGGCGCCGTGGCGGATCGGTTGGTTGGGGCCGATCTGCTCGCGCACCCGGCCTGGCTGGTGCCCTTCGGCTTCAGCTATGTGCTGTTCAGCTGGCTGTTTGGCAGCTACACACTGCTGCGCTGGCCGCGGCTGCCGATCGGCCAGGTGATCGTGCGCCTCGGCGCCGCCGCCCTGGCCACCACCCTGTCGGTGGTGCTCGCCTACTGGCTGTTCAACCTGCCCGAAACCTTCACCCTCGGCCACCGCCGCATCCAGTTGCTGCTTCTCAGCCTGGTGAGCCTGTGGGCCCTGCTGCTGCGCTGGCTGCTGCGCTCCCTGGCGCGCCAGCAGGTCCGGCCCTTCCCCAGCCTGCTGGAGAAGGCGGAGCACCAACAGCAGCGCCTTCTGCCCGCCCTTCTGCCCGAGGGGGCCCTCTGCCTCGACGAGATCCCCTGGGCCGACCCCCTGAGCGTGCAGCGCCAGCTCAAACGCTCCGCCGATGTCGCGGTGGCGGCGGCCCTGCTGCTGCTCACCCTGCCGCTGATGCTCCTGGCGGCCCTGCTGATCTGGTTCGACGATCGTGGCCCGGTGTTCTACGTCCAGGAGCGCAGCGGTTGGATGGGGGAGACCTTCCGTCTCTACAAGCTGCGCACCATGCGCCAGGCCGTGCCTGGCGAGCCCGCTCGCTGGACCAGCCGTGGCGATGCCCGCATCACCCGGGTGGGCTGGTTGCTGCGCCGTGTGCGCCTCGACGAGCTGCCCCAGTTGCTCAACGTGCTGCGCGGCGATATGAGCCTGATCGGGCCCCGTCCGGAGCGGCCGGAGCTGGAGCATGAGCTGGAGGAGCGCATTCCCCACTACCGCAAGCGCCACTGGATGCCCCCTGGCCTCAGCGGCTGGGCCCAGGTCTGTGCCCCCTACGCGGCCAGCGTGGCGGAAGCCGAGGTCAAGCTCAGCTACGACCTTTACTACCTGCGCCACTGGAATGTGGGCCTCGATCTCCTGATCCTGCTCAAGACCGTGAAGACGGTGCTCAAGGCCAGTGGCCGTTGAGCACCTGCGGCGGGTTCCAGCTGTCGCCACTGGTACGATCAGGGCCCCAGCTGGGTATCGGGTGCCCTACGAAGGCATGCAATGAGCAGCGGCAATCCTTCCCGGTCGGTGGCTCTCTGCGAGATCCCCGATTCCGCGCAGCCGATCGTTCTGGACATGCGCCAGGTCTGCCTGCAGATCCCGGTTTTCACCACCGAGATGCGGAGCCTCGGTTCCACCCTCCTGCGCTCTGTGACCGGGGGCACCCTGCGCCGCCAGGGCCGAGGTGCCGTGGTGGAGGCCCTGCGCGAGATCACCCTCACCGTCCGCCATGGGGAGCGCATCGCCCTGATCGGTCACAACGGCGCGGGCAAGAGCACATTCCTGCGTCTGATCAGCGGCATCTACAAGCCAAGCAGCGGCAGCATGATGGTGCGGACCTTTGTGTATCCGATGCTCCACAAAAGCTTTGTCACTAGCCCTGATCTCTCCGGGTTGCAGGCGGTGAAGGCGCATTATCTGATGCTGAATGGCAGTCTGCGGGGCTTCCCTGAGTTTCTGGAGGACGTACTTTCTTTTAGCGGTCTTGGTGATTATATTCACCTCCCCGTTAAGGGCTATAGCCAGGGGATGGTTGCCCGGCTGCTGTTTGCTGTGCTCACTGGCATCACCCACGACTGCCTGGCCCTCGATGAGGGCATCGGCGCCGGCGACCAACGGTTCATGGAGGCCGCCCAGACCCGACTGAACGCCTTCATCGAGCAGGCCGGCACGCTGTTTCTAGCCTCCCATGTTGATTCGTTGTTGCAGCGCTTCTGCCAGCGTGGGTTGGTTTTCGACAATGGCCGCATTGTCTGGGATGGCCCTCTCGATCAGGCTCTCGACTACTATCACGCCCATCTGGTCCACGGGAGTTGAACGACACTGATGGCTGTTTCGTCTCCCCCGTTGAAGGGCGCTTCGCTGGATCGGTTGCATATCTGGCATCTTCAGGATGATTCCGTCGCCAGTCAACTTCGTTTCATCTGGCGTATGCGCAGGGTGTGGTGGTTTACGGCCACAGCGCGCACCACGGCTCGATTTGTACGCACAAAGCTGGGGAGCTTCTGGCTCGGCCTAACCAACCTGCTCACAATCTCGGCCTTGGCGGCGGTATATGGAACTGTGTTTCGCGTAGATAACTTTGGCGATTACGCCGTTTATCTTGGAGTTGGCCTGGTGCTTTGGAACTCTCTGGCTGGGGCGATCGGCTCGGCGCCGACCCTGTTTGAAAAGCACCGCGAAAACATTAATAATATTAATCTGCCGCCGCTGTTCTACGTTTTAGAGGAGTGGGCGTTCCAGCTGCAGACCTTGGCCCAATCATTCTCTCTTGTACTGCTTGGTCTGTCGTTTCTGAGGCCGCAGTTGCTGCTTTATTTGCTCACTGCTGGACTGCCAGGATTGATTAATTTTGTCCTGTTCTTGCTCTGGGTGCCTCTGCTTGTGTGTCTCTTGGGCGCCCGGTTCAAAGACCTGTATCAGCTGGTACCCATTTTTCTGCAGTTGGTCTTCCTGTTGTCTCCCATCCTCTACCGCAAGGAGAGTCTGGCCGGCTTTCAGTGGCTGACAAAGTTCAATCCCATCTACCAATCATTTGCCCCGCTTAGGGATTCGATTATTTATGGAACGAGTTCGTGGACCTGGGCTTTGTTGTACTTTGTCTTCAATGTGATCGGCCTCTATCTATGCCTTCTGCTTTTGCGCCGGGAGGCCAAGGTGCTTCCGTTCCTTTTCTGAGCCATCCCTGCCCGTTTGTCAATGGCGGCGAAATGCCGATTGAATCGCGCTCCGGCTTGGTGATTTTGCTGATTGCTTGAGGCCTGACTAAGCTCTGCTAGTTTGGTGTTCGACGCCAGTTCCCTGTGCCCGCACCAGCCGATCACGCCTACGACGTTATCGTTGTTGGGGCCGGCATGTATGGCAGTTGTTTTGCCCGTCTCGCCACCGACCGTGGCCTGAAGGTTCTGGTGCTGGAGCGGCGCCCCCACATCGCTGGGAATTGTTACACGGAAACCCTCGAAGGTATTCACGTTCATCGGTACGGCCCCCATATTTTTCACACGTCCAACTCTGCTGTCTGGGAGTTCCTGAATCGTTTCGCGGAGTTCAACAACTACATCAACACTCCGCTGGCCATCTCCAGGGGGGAGCTCTTCTCGCTGCCCTTCAACATGTATACCTTCCACCAGCTATGGGGAGTACGCACACCTGCGGAGGCCAGAGCCAAGCTGGCGGAGCAATGCGTTCGTTACGACCAGCCCCCAGCCAACCTGGAGGAACAGGCCCTGTCCCTGGTGGGCCCTGATCTCTACGAACGCCTGATTCGTGGCTACACCCAAAAGCAATGGCAGAAAGATCCTCGTGACCTTCCGGCGGATATTATTCGCCGCCTGCCACTTCGCTTCACCTATAACTGTAACTACTTCAACGATCGCTACCAAGGCATCCCGACAGGCGGCTACACGAAGTTGTTCAGCAACATGCTGAGTGGCATTGAGGTCCGCTTGGGCGTTGATTTTCTGGCTGAACGCGAATTCTGGGAGTCGCAGGCCGGCTTGCTTGTTTACACAGGTAAAATCGATGAATTCTTCGATTTTGAACACGGCGAGCTGGAGTACCGCACCCTTGAGTTCCGCGATCAATGGCTCGAGACCGACAATGCCCAGGGCAATGCGGTGATCAACTATTGCGATCTAGACATCCCCTATACCCGCAAGATTGAACATCAGCACTTTGACCCGCCGCTTGCGCCGCTGCAACGCACCATCGTCACGGAGGAGATCCCTGCGGTCTGGAGTCGGGACAAAATCCCTTACTACCCGATCAACAACGCGGCCAATATGCAGATCTATGATCGATATCGCCAGCGTGCTGATGCCATGAAAGACTATGTATTCGGTGGTCGCCTGGCTGAGTACAAATATTACGACATGCACGCGGTTGCGGGGGCGGCCATGCTTCGTTTTGAGTCACTCAATCCGGGTCGCAATTCCTGAGCTGTTCTGCGGATCGGCCCTGGCACAGCGCGCTTCCAGCTCGCTGTGCCGTCTGGAATAGTCGCTGCATACGCCATCGCGCACCGCCAGGGCCACCATCTGCAAAAGCCTGCCATCGCGCTTGCCCAGGAGCAGTTGCAGACCCTTGAGAGCGTGGGTGAGCACGGTGGCCAGGCAGAGGGGCAGATACCAGAGGCCGGAAAGGGCCCGGTTCATCAAAAAGCTGTTGCGCACCACGTAGTAATGCTTCCAGGCGGGGGAAAGCCAGGGTGTGGCCGCTCCACCGGCGCGGGTGTCGTGCTGGAACACAAGGTCGGTGTCGAGCAGGGTGCGGCAGCCGCGCCGGCCCAGATCCAGGGTGTAGAGGGTGTCGTCGCTATAGATGAACAGACTGCCGCGTGGATAGCGACCGCGCCGCCTGGGCAAGGCCTCCAGTCGGAGGAACAGCCCGACAAATGAAATGGAATCAACATCAATCCACTGCCCTGGTCTGCGGAGAACGGACAGGGGCACATGATATAAATCGCGGAAGGAATGGCTGCGTGGCAGCGTGAAACGCAACACCGGCAGTGGCCTGCGAAACAGGTTCAGCACTGGTCGGTTGGCCTCCACGGCCCGGCCATCCGCTGCAAAGACAGCTGCCCCAACAGCGGCTACCCCGGCGTTCTGGTAGGCCTCGATCCGGGCCCGGAATCGCGCGATGCAACCGGGCTGGGGCCACGAGTCGTCGTCAAACAGAAGCAGCCAGCCCTGGCATTCGAGCAGGCGGTCGGCGATGCGCATGCCGCGCGCGAACCCCCAAGCCCCTCCCCGGTTACGGCGTTGCCGCTCCACCAGCAGCCGCCCATCCCTGGCCTGCCAATCTGCCAGCAGTGCCTGGGTGCTGTCGGTGGAGGCGTTGTCGATCACCACAACCTGATCCACTGGCTCCCGAAGCGTGTTCTCGAGACAGGTGCGCAGTTGCTTGGCCCGGTTGTGCGTGACGATCACGCAGACCAGGCGCTGGCTCCGCAGGCGTTGGTTTGTGGGCTGAGCGTCGCTCCAGGGGGCCGCGGCGGTTCCTGGGGAGGCATCGAGGGGCACCCTGCGCAGCGCCAACACTTGGCTCAGCCTACCGACTCCCCCGTTCCACGTACTGCACAACCTCCTGATGGCTGCGGAAGCGGCGCCCGCGCAAGGCATCCGCCAGGCCGAGCCAATACCCCCTGGCGCTCTGGCGGCGCAGGGCCCGGTCGCCGGTGCTGAGGATCGCTTTCAGTCGCCGCAGCATGGCCTGCAGATACAGAAACGGCCCCGCCCAGGCAGACATGCTGCAGTACACCGCCAATGAATTGCGGCTGATGTAAAAATGTTTCCAGGCGGGGCGAAGAACACCTTGTTCGTAGCCGGTGTTTGTATCGTGAATGTAGCGAAGGCTCGCATCCAGTGCGATGGCGATGCCCCGTTGCACCAGATTGGCAGTGTATAGGGTGTCATCGCCGTAGATGAACAGTGCCCCCTGCGGATAGCGGCCCTGATCCTTGGCTGGCAGATTCTCGAGTTGCAGATAAAGTCCCACAAATGAGGCCGCATCGACCCGGTAGAGACTCTCCCCATTGAGAAGATCGCGGTTGCTTACGTGATAAAGATCGCGCAGGCCCTGCAGCGTGCCGCGCACCCTGCGCCAGCAGGTCAACGGGTGGTGAAAGATGTTGAGAATGGGTCGATTGATGTCGGCTGGCTGTCCGGTTGGTGTCAACACGGCTGCAGCAACAGCTCCATAGCTGGCGTACATACCCTGTCCCAACCGCTGTCGGAAACGGGCCGTGGTTCCCGGCGTTGGGTAAGCATCATCGTCGTGAAGCACCACCCATCCACGCCCTCCAAGTTTCTCGTCCACCCAGCGCAGGCCTGCCTCAAACCCACCCGCTCCGCCAACGTTCCGCTCCAGGCGGAGAACCTCCAAGGCAGGGTTCTGTAGCTTCTGCGTTTGCAGCCAGGCCAGCGTGCCATCGCTGGATGCGTTGTCAACGATGAGAATTTGGTCGACGCTTTCCTGGCTGTATGCACTGATGGTTGTTCTCAGGTTTGCCAGTCGATTGAATGTGACGATGATTGCGACGAGCGGCTGCTGGGAGGCTGGAATCGGCGCGTCCATGCTTGCCTTGGTGCTGACACTGGCCCACGCGTTGGATCGCTCCACCATGGCGTCAATTGTTTCTCGAACTATACAGGGTCACGTTCCGCTCTCAACCTTCTGCTATGGCGTTGCTCCTCGCGCTATCGAGAGTTGCTGGCAGGTGCTTTTGTGGTGTGAACATGTTGCGGTGTGTACAATGGGCGGTACGTTCATGTGTGTGTACCGGTGTCCAAGCAGGCGTTGGCGGGGCTTGTCGGCGAGGGGAAGTCCATCATCGGCTCGGTGCCAGCCGATCTCCTGCCCGTGCAGCGTTTATTTTATCCGCAGTTCTGGCCAGCCAGCGAGGGATCAGTATATCTTCAGGAGGAAAATGGAATTCTTCTAAGCTCCGGCTCTTCGTACAGCTCGGATGACTTCTATAACGCTTTTTTTCACGGACTCTTTTCTCTCGCTGCCGCCGAAACCGCCCTTGCCTTTTGCTGCGTCTCGGCGGGTCGCTTGGCGGTTGAAGTGTGGCACGAGCTACCCTCCGGCGCCTGTCAGCGCGTTCACGTCTCCATCCTGGCGCCCTGCGAATCCGGTGCTGCACAGGAGATGTTGATTCCCATGCCAGCTGAACTGGAGAAGCTTCGCAAGGGCTATCTCTATTTTCGCTTCACAGCAGTCGATTCTCCCTGCACGATCACGCGCGTTCGCTGGTGTTCTCTGCGCCGTCCGCTGCGAAGCCCCCAGCTGGCCCTGGTGATCACCCATTTCCGGCGCGAGGCGGAGGTGCAGGCCTTCCTCGCCTCGTTGCGGGGCACGGAGCTTGAGGTGATGCTCGCCTGCGGCAAGATGCGGCTCTTGATTGTGGACAACTCGCAGACGCTCCCCGCGGTTTCCCCTGATCTGCCTGGCGTCGTCATCTTGCCCAATGCCAATTATGGGGGTTCCGGTGGCTTCGCTCGCGGCATGCTGGAAGCCGTGCGCTTGCAATGCAGCCATTGTCTCCTCCTCGATGATGATGCCTCACTGGGTGAAGAAGGAATTCTGCGCATCTGGGCTCGCCACGCCATGGCCGTAGAAGATACGGCTGTCTCTGCCATTCTCTTGCAAGCCGAAAATCCTTTTTCGATCATTGAGGCGGCGGCGAACTATAACGGTTCCTGCCGGCCGATCGCTCCCAATCTTCAGCTCACTGAGTTTGAGCGCCTGAAGTGGCTCTGGCATTCGCCTCCACGGGCCGATTACGGTGCCTGGTGTGGATTCAGCTTCCCGCTATCGGCGCTGCAGTGGTACCCATTTCCCTTTTTCGTTCGGGGTGATGATGTTCTTTTCCCCATGATCAATCATCTCCCTGTTCACACCATGAACGGAGTGGCTTCCCGCGTGCCCTGCTTCCAGCGCAAGGAGGGGCCGCTGCAGGTGCTGCTGGCCACGCGTGCCCTGCTGGCCGTGAATGCCGCCATCCTGCGCATGAAACCCGTCAAGACTGCGCTCTACTATGCCAAACCGGCTCTTAATGAGCTCGTCAGTTACCGTTACGGCCACTGCCTTGCCCGTCACCATGCTCTCTGGATGTATGCCCATATCGAGAGTACCTTTACCGAGGACATGGATGGCAGCAGGGTGCGTGCCAAAGCGCGTGAGCTGAATCGCTTCTGGCAGCCCAGCCCTGCTCAAGCTGAGCTGCTAGACCCACGTCGCATCCGTGCCAAACAGCCTGCCCGGCCCCTCCAGGACAGCCTGAAAAAGCTGTTGTTTGCGCTCACGCTCAACGGCCATCTGATCCCATTTGCCCGACTGCTCCAACGCCACGTCTACCAGTCGGATCTGCTTTACCGGGTGTCGTATAAAGATGCATTCCTGGCTTCTCACATCATCTACCACGACCACCTCAGCTTTGCCGAAGAGGATGACCAGAGCCGCTGCTGTCGCTTTGACCAGCGTGTTGGCCTGCGCTGTCTGTTTTTGCTGGTTACCGACGTTGTTTGCATCCTGCTGTTAAGCCCTCGCTGGACACAACGCGCCGCCCATGCGGTTCGCAGGCTCTCCAGCGCTGCATTCTGGAGGCAGACATACCAGTTGCCCCCGCTCTCCTAGGCCAGCCCGCCCCGTCCGTAGTCCGTCCATCTTCCCTTGCCGCATGCCCGAGCCCTGGGATCGCCAGCTGCATTCGCGCCTGTTCTATTTTGGCGAATATGCATCTCATCACTATGGTTCGATGGTGCTCAATGTCGATGGTACCGTCAAGGCTAGTTTTAATTATCACCGTGAGACGCTCTATCGTGTGAAGGGCGAAACGTTGTCGTTTTACGCCCCTGATGGTGCCACTTGTACTTCCAGGCTGACGCTCATCCAGGAGCGGCCCATGCTGTTTCATGGCTCCTCGATTGGGCTCAACAACCGGCTCTACCTCATGGAAGCCCTGCTCCTGCCGCAGCCCGAGCATCCCATGGAGAATTCGGGTGTGCTTCCCGTCGCGCTGGTGAACACGGCTCCTAAGTCGGGTACTTATTTCCTGCATAAAGTTTTGATGACCCTCGGCTTTGCGGCCACTGATCTGCACCTCTTCAGCAACGAACTGGTGGACAACCGCGCCCTGCCACGCGACGTTTCCATTCACCGTTCCTGGTGGTTGCGCAGCGTGCCTCTTTCTCTCTCCCTGCTCGGTCCCTTGTTGCCGGCTGGCTCGGTGAGCGTCGGCCACATCGATTCTCTTGAGCTGCTGGAGCAGTATCAGCAGCAGGGGATCTTCCTGATTCCCGTCGTTCGCGATTTGCGTGCGATCCTCTGGTCGTTGTTCTACTTCAAGCTCGCGGTGGTGGAGCCCCGCGATGAGCACGACCGTCTCTGGCGCCGCCAGGCAACCCCCCTTGCCCAATTGCTTGGTTTCTTCGCCTGTTACCTCGAGCGCGACCTGGTGCACATCGCCAACTGCTTCCGCACCTTCTCCCGCCTGCGCGGCGTCCCCGTCTTCCGTTACGAAGAGCTCAGCCGCGGCCACCTCAGCCAGGAGGCTGTGGGCTACCTCGATACCCATCTGCGCCCCTGCGGCGGTGCTGCGGCATTCCGGAGTGCGCTGGCCCGCTCGTACCGCTCCCCCACCTCCACCCTCAGCGACTCCCTGCCGAACCGGCCCCGCTTCAGCCGCGGCGACAGGGCCGAGCTCCGTCGCAGCATTGACGCCCTGGTGGCTGGCTCGGCCCTGGCGGAGGTCAATGCCCTGTTCGGCTACCTCTGAACTGCCGTCCGCACGCGACCAGGCGGCGCATTGACGGAGGGGCACCCCGTGGGCCATGCTTTCCCAGTCGGCGTCGCCGATGCCTCGGGGCCGTTTCCGCGCTTTCCTGCCGCGTAGCTGCTCTGATGCGGATGTAGCTCAGTGGTAGAGCATCTCCTTGCCAAGGAGAGGGTCGAGAGTTCGAATCTCTTCATCCGCTTTTTTGTTCCAGCATCTGCAGTGCTTGCCCTCCGATCTGTCGGGTCAGCCACGGCGCATCAGGCGTTGGCTTGCCACCTCCTCAAAGCCAAGCCGCTCGTAGAAGCCGTGGCTGTTCGTGGTCATCAGGTACACCCGTTCGGCGGCCCGCACCGGTGCCATCGCCAGCAACGCCTCCACCAACCCGCGTCCCAGCCCCTGTCCCTCCAGGTCCCGGGCCACCACCACGTCCCACAGCACCGCCCGGTACCGGCCATCGCTGGTGGCGCGGCCGAACCCCACGAGACGCCCCTGGTGCCACGCGCTCACGGCCGCCTCGCTGCCCCGGAGCATGCGCCGCAGGCCGGCGGCATCACGGCCGGCGGCCCAGAAACTGTTGTCGGCGAATAGGGCCTGCAGCTGGTGGATCGCCTGCCGCGGCCGAAGACCTGGCCCGAGGCCGAGCCGCAGGCCCGGAGCGCCGGGACGGTGACGGATCAGCTGAATCGGGGTGCCCAATCGGCCCAGGAATCTGCCCCCGCCAGGCTACGGCGCGGCCGTTCCATCGCCCGTTTGCCATGGCAAACCCCTTGCCACGGCTTGCTTCTTCAGCCACGCAGGCCACTTCACGGTGGTAGTCTGAACCCTGCCGGTCGGTCGTTCCCGATGCTCAAGCTGCTGCTGGGTGATCCCAATGCCCGCAAGCTGAAGCGCTACCAACCGCTCGTTTCCGATATCAATCTGCTGGAGGAGGAGCTCGCCCCCCTCTCTGACGACGAACTGCGGGGCCTCACGGCGGAATTCCGCCAGAAGCTCGCCAATGCCCGCGATGCCGGTGGGAGTCCCGAGGCCGTGCGGGCCCGTGAGCGCAAACTGCTCGACGAACTGCTGCCCCAGGCGTTCGCGGTGGTGCGCGAGGCAGGCAAGCGGGTGCTCGGCATGCGCCATTTTGACGTGCAGCTGATCGGCGGCATGGTGCTCCACGACGGCCAGATTGCCGAGATGAAGACGGGCGAGGGCAAAACCCTGGTGGCCACCCTGCCCGCCTATCTCAATGCCCTCACCGGCCGAGGTGTGCACGTCGTCACCGTGAACGACTATCTGGCCCGTCGCGATGCGGAATGGATGGGCCAGGTGCATCGTTTCCTGGGTCTTTCGGTGGGTCTGATTCAGAACGAGATGGCGCCCTATGAGCGCCAGCGCAACTACGCCTGCGACATCACCTATGCCACCAACTCTGAGCTTGGATTTGATTATTTGCGCGACAACATGGCTGCCGATATTGCCGATGTCGTTCAGCGCGAATTCCAATATTGCGTGATCGACGAAGTCGATTCGATTCTGATCGATGAGGCCCGCACTCCCCTGATCATTTCGGGTCAGGTCGAGCGTCCTCAGGAGAAGTACCAGCGGGCCACGCAGGTTGCCGCCCAGCTTGAGCGCGCCGCTGAGATGGGGCGCGACGGCATTGATCCGGAGGGCGATTATGAAGTGGATGAGAAGCAGCGCAATGTCACCCTCACGGACGAGGGCTATGGCAAGGCTGAGCAGATCCTCGGCGTTGCTGATCTCTACAATCCCGCCGAGCCCTGGGCCCATTTCGTGCTCAACGCCCTCAAGGCAAAGGAGCTGTTTCTTCGCGATGTGCACTACATCGTCCGCAACGGCGAAGTCGTGATTGTCGATGAATCCACCGGCCGCGTTCTGTCGGGCCGGCGCTGGAGCGATGGCCTGCATCAGGCGGTGGAATCAAAGGAGGGTCTGGCAATCCAGCCGGAAACCCAGACCCTGGCCAGCATCACCTACCAGAACTTCTTCCTTCTCTATCCGCGCCTGGCCGGCATGACCGGCACCGCCAAGACTGAGGAGGTCGAATTCGAGAAGACCTACAAGCTCGAGGTCACGGTGGTGCCCACCAACCGCCCCCGCTCCCGGGCCGACTGGACCGATCAGGTGTTCCGCGCCGAGAGCGGCAAATGGCGGGCCGTAGCTGCCGAAACCGCCGAGATCCACCGCGCCGGCCGGCCGGTGCTGGTGGGCACCACCAGTGTGGAGAAATCGGAGCTGCTCTCCGCTCTGCTGGCGGAGGAGCAGGTGCCCCACAATCTGCTCAACGCCAAGCCCGAGAACGTGGAGCGGGAGGCGGAGATCATCGCCCAGGCCGGTCGCGCCGGGGCGGTCACGATCGCCACGAACATGGCCGGCCGCGGCACCGACATCATCCTCGGCGGCAACAGCGACTACATGGCCCGTCTCAAGCTGCGCGAGGTGCTGCTGCCCCGCCTGGTGCGGCCTGAAGAAGGCCATCGCCCGCCAGTGCCGCTGCAGCGCAGCGCTGAGGGCGGCGGCGGCTTCGCGGCTGACGGCCCGTCGCGCGGACGCGCCCCGAGTGAGGCGCGCGCCATCGGCACTCTCTATCCCTGTGCCCTCACCGAGGGCACCGAGCAGGCCCTGGTGCAGCTTTGCCGCGACCTGGTGGCCGCCTGGGGCGACCGGGCCCTCACCGTGCTGGAGCTGGAGGACCGGATCGCCCAGGCCGCCGAGAAGGCCCCCACCGACGATGCCGCGATCCAGGCCCTGCGCACCATGATCAGCCGCGTGCGAGCCGAGTACGACGTCGTCGTGCGCCAGGAGGAGGAGCAGGTGCGCTCCGCCGGCGGCCTGCATGTGATCGGCACCGAGCGCCACGAATCGCGCCGCATCGACAACCAGCTGCGCGGCCGGGCCGGCCGCCAGGGCGATCCGGGCAGCACCCGCTTCTTCCTGTCGCTCGAAGACAATCTGCTGCGCATCTTCGGCGGCGATCGGGTGGCCGGGCTGATGAACGCCTTCCGGGTGGAGGAGGACATGCCGATCGAGTCCGGCATGCTCACCCGTTCGCTGGAGGGGGCGCAGAAGAAGGTGGAAACCTACTACTACGACCAGCGCAAGCAGGTATTCGAGTACGACGAGGTGATGAACAACCAGCGCAAGGCCGTCTACGCCATCCGCCGCCGCGTGCTGGAAGGCAGTGAGCTGAAGCAACAGGTGATCGAATTCGGCGAACGCACGATCGAAGACATCGTGGAGGCCTACGTCAACCCCGAGCTTCCCCCCGAGGAGTGGGACCTCACCCGCCTCACCGACAAGGTGAAGGAGTTCATCTACCTCCTTGAAGACCTCACTCCAGCGCAGGTGTCTGGCCTGTCGATGGAGGAACTGAAGGCCTTCCTCCAGGAGCAGATGCGCAATGCCTACGACATCAAGGAGTCGCAGGTTGACCAGCTGCAGCCCGGTTTGATGCGCCAGGCCGAGCGTTTCTTCACGCTGCAGCAGATCGATACCCTCTGGCGCGAACACCTGCAGGCGATGGAGGCCCTGCGGGAATCCGTCGGTCTGCGCGGCTATGCGCAGAAAGATCCCCTGATTGAGTATAAGCGCGATGGCTACGATATGTTCCTGAACATGATGACCAACGTTCGCCGCAATGTGATCTATTCCATGTTCATGTTCCAGCCCCAGCCAGCGCCGCCACCGCAGGTCACCGCCTGAGTGTCACTGGGCCCGTCTCCGGCACCGGCTCAGATTCCCTCGCCATCGCGCAACCACCCGTAGGCCCCCCGGGCCTCCGCATCGGAGAGGGCCCCTTCGGCCGGGGGGGCGGCCATGCTGCCATCGCCCAGGTATTCCAGAATCTCCCGGTCCCGCAGGCTCTGGGCCACTCCCAGCACGGCCCCGTTGCCCGCCGGAGTCCGGTGGCTGCGCAGTTCCTGCAGGCTGCCCTGGGCCCGGGCCAGTTCCCCCTCCAGGCTGTCGATCCGTTCCATCAGGTTGCGGATCACCCGCGCTTCCGCATCCGGCAGCGCCGAGTGGGCGAGCGGGTCGATGCGCACCCCCGACTGGTGAATCACCCGCCCCGGGATGCCCACCACGGTGCTGTCGGGCCCCACGTCGCGGAGCAGCACCGAGCCAGCGCCGATGCGGGTGTTGGAGCCCACGCTGATGGCGCCCAGCACCTTGGCCCCCGCCCCCACCACTACGTTGTCGTGCAGGGTGGGGTGGCGCTTTCCGTGCTGTTTGCCCGTGCCACCGAGGGTGACCCCCTGGTACAGCAGGCACTGGTTGCCCACCACTGCCGTTTCGCCGATCACCACGCCCATGCCGTGGTCGATGAACACGCCCCGGCCGATGCGCGCGCCCGGATGGATCTCCACTCCGGTGAGCAACCGCCCCAGCTGGCTGAGCAGCCGCGCCGGCAGGGGCAGCCCCAGCCGCCAGAGGCGGTGGCTGAGCCGGTGCAGCACCAGGGCATGGAAGCCCGGGTAGCAGAGCAGGATTTCCACGGTGCCGCGGCAGGCCGGATCCCGTTCCTTGATGATCGCCAGATCGGCGCGGATGGCGTCGAGCATCGCGGACGTCAGTCGGCCAGCAGGCCGATCTCCTTGCGCAGTTGGTCGATCGTGGCGGTTCCCAGGTAGCTCTGGGCGCAGTGCACCACCGGCAGGCGCATCAGCTGGGTGCGGTTCTGGCGCAGGGTCTGCTCCACCAGCGGCAGGCTGGGCCGGTCGCAGAGCACGTGGCTGGCGGCCCGCAGCAGCGCCAGAAGCCGGCTTCCGGTGTCAGGGTTGGCCGTCATCACAAGCAGCTCGTTGCCACGCATGCTGTGCAGGATCACCTCCGCGGCCCGCAGGATGCCCGGGCTGATGCTCACCAGCCCTACGCAGCTGCCCTGGCGCAGCTCCTTGAGCAGGTCGAGCTCGTGGCGGAAGTCGTTGAGGTCGACCGCCACGGCGCGCACCCCGTGCTTCTTGGCGATGTCTTCCACCGGTTGCAGGAAGTAGCGGCTGGTGACCACCGTGCCCTGGCTGGAGCTCTCCAGCACCGCCTCCAGCTCCTCCATCGGCACCACCTCCACCGGCACATCCAGGCAGGGGCTGAGCTCCTCGGCGATCAGCATCGAGGCGCCGATGTCCTCCCGGGGGGTGGAGACGAGCACGCGGGCACCGCAACGCAGCCGCCAGTCGATCTCGCGGGTGAGCAGCTCGCGGGCCTGCTGCAGGGTGCAGCCGGCGTTGAGCAGGCCATCGATGCTCTGGCGCACCTCCCGGTCGATGTCCGGGATGGCCTTGTTGCGCAGCCCGGGTGGCACCTTGAGCTCGCGCGGTTTCTGCTGGTCGCGCACGTAGATGCCCGACCCGGCCATGGCCTCGACGACGCCGTCGCTCTCCAGCTGCCGGTAGACCTTGCTGATGGTGTTGCGGTGCAGGCCGGTCTGCATCGCCAACTGGCGCGTGCTCGGCAAGCGGTGTCCCGGGGGGTAATGCCGCGCGGCGATGGCAAAGCAGATCTGGTTGTACAGCTGGGTCGACGCCGGAATGTCGCTTTCCTGCTGGATGTGGAATCGCACGCCGGAGTGGCCGGATCAACTGCCGGCCACCCTACGGAGCTTTTGCCCCCGTGACAATTCCCCCGTTGTCCCATGACCCTGTGCCGGGCTGTGACAGCGCCGCGTGAAGATTCCCCGTGACCCTGCGCCGCCGCGCCGCCCGTGTCCTCGCCCCGTTCCGCCATCGCCGCCGCCAGCGAGCCGCCCGCCTGGCCCGATCCCGAGATCGGCCACTGGCACCGCCTGCCGGCCCGGGGGCCGGCCAAGCCGGCGCTGCGCTGCTGGCTGGCCCTGCCCCCCGAGGGGGAGCCCCGCGCCGGGGTGCTCGTGCTGCCGGAGATCTTCGGCGTCAACCCCTGGGTGCGCAGCGTGGCGGGTCGTCTCGCCCTGGCGGGCTATGCGGCCCTGGCGGTGCCCCTCTACAGCCGCACCGCTCCCGCGTTGGAGCTGGGTTACGACGAGGCGGCCGTGCAGGAGGGCCGCGCCCACAAGGAGCGCACCACCGCCGCCGCCCTGGTTGCGGACGTCGCCCGGGCGGCCGACTGGCTGCTGGAGCAGGAACCGCTGCTGCCGCCTGGCCTGGGCTGTGTCGGCTTCTGCTTCGGCGGCCATGCGGCGATGCTGGCCGCCGGCTTGCCCCAGATCCGCGCCACCTGCGACTTCTACGGGGCCGGCGTGGTGGGCGGGCGTCCTGGCGGCGGCCCGCCCACCCTTGAGGGCGTGGCGTCGGTGCCAGGGCGCCTGCTTTGCGTCTGCGGCCAGGAGGATCCCTTGATTCCGCCCAGCGATGTGGCGGCGATCGAGAGGGCCCTGACGGCAGCCAACGTGGACCGTGCCCCGCAGTGCGAGCACCGCTTGCTCACTCTCCAGGCCGGTCACGGCTTTCTGTGCGAAGCCCGCGGCGATTACCGGCCTGAAGCGGCTGCGGCGGGCTGGCAGGCGATGCTCACGCTCTTCGGGGAGAGCCTCGGCTGATTCAGCTGGCCGGATCTGCCGCGTCGGCGGCGGCAGCGGCAGCGGCCGCCCGGACCGCCGCGCTTTCCGGGCTGGGGATCACGCGGGGCCGCCCCGGTGCCGGGGTGGCGGCTGTGGGCTTGCCGCTGGCGGCCTTGCGGGGGGAGAGGAACATGATCATGTTGCGTCCCTCACGCTTGGGCGGTTGCTGGATCTCGGCGTTTTCCTCGAGATCCTTGGCCATGCGCATCAGCAGCTGTTCGGCCAGGGCGGTGTGCTGAATCTCCCGGCCGCGGAAGATCACCGTGCATTTGACCTTGTCGCCGGATTTGAGGAAGCGCACGGCCTGACCGATGCGCACCTGATAATCGTGCGAATCGATCTTGTAGCGCATCTTCACCTCCTTCACTTCGGTCTGGTGAGCTTTCTTCTTGGCTTCCTTGGCCTTCTTCTCCTGCTCAAACTTGTACTTGCCGTAATCCATGATCCGGCACACCGGCGGATCGGCCTTCTCGCTCACCAGAACGAGATCAAGCTCGCGCTCTCGGGCTACCTCCAAGGCTCTCTCCCGGCTGATCACGCCTAGCTGACTGCCATCGGCATCTACCACCCGCAAATTCGGGTAGCTGATGCGATCGTTGATGTTGGGGAGCTCCCGCACGGGAGCGCGGCGGTCAAACCGGGGACGGGGAGGCATTCATAGGGGCAATGATTCCTCCACCCTAGACCGTGCCAGGCCCGGTGGCTGCGCTTCGCAGCACTTCCCCATCCGCCAGCCACAGGGGGCGGTGCTGGCGGCGGAACCACGTGCGCTGCCGTTTGGCGAACTGGCGGGTGCGGCGCTCGGTGAGGGCGATCGCCTCCGCCTCCGCCAGCTCTCCCCGCAGCAGCCTTGCCGCCTCGCCATAGCCAATCGTGTCCAGCAGCGGGCAGTCGGCCCCCAGCCGCTCGATCAGCGCCGCGGTCTCCGGCACCAGGCCATCGGCGTAGAGCTGGCGGGTCCGCCGCTGGATCCGGGCCGGCAGGTCGCTCGGGTCGAGCCCCAGCTCCAGAACGCGCCAGGGCGGCGGCGTGCGCCCCTGCTGGCGGGAGAGGGGGCGACCGCTGCCGTACAGAACTTCGAGGGCCCGCTGGGTGCGAACCGCGTCCGCTGGGGCGATGCGTGCGGCGGCGGCGGGATCGGCCTGACGCAGCAGGGCGTGGCAGCGCTCCTGGCCCAGGCTGGTGAATTGGGCCCGCAGCGCCGGTTGGGGGGGGACCGCCGGCGGCTCCAGGCCCGCCAGCAGGGCCTGCAGGTAGAGGCCGCTGCCCCCCACCAGAAAGGCGATGCCCCGGCGGCGGTGCTCGGCGGCGATCGCTTCCCGGGCCAGAACGCTGAACTCCTGCAGGGTGATCGGGTTGTCGGGATCGCGCAGGTCGAGCAGCTCGTGGCGTACCCGCTGGCGCTGCGCCGGGGTGGGCTTGGCCGTGCCCACGTCCATGTGGCGGTAGAGCTGGCGCGAGTCCACCGAGAGCACCGCCAGATCGAGCCGTTCGGCCAGGTCGATCGCCAGCGCCGTCTTGCCGCTGGCGGTGGGTCCCATCAGGGCGATCACCAGGGGCTCTGCCCCGGCCTGCTGGTCGGCCAGGGCCTGCTGCAGCGCGGCGGCGGCATCGGCCAGGGGGGGTGGCGGGGCGGGCACCGGCGGCGGGATGAACGGGGGTTGCAGACGCACTTTGCTGCCCGCCGCTGCGGCTGGCGCCCGTCGGCTGCGGTGGTAAGGTCGTTGTCGCGGTAAGGCTTTCCAGGCCCCATCCGCTTTCCCCGGGTCTATCCCGTCACCCTGCCCGCGCCCCCTTCCGGGTCCCTGCGGATGGCCCCTCCGTCGACCTCCTGGCCGGCGTCGATCCGCGAATCCCCTGGGGACCCCCGTCCGAATGAGCGAAGCCAGCAAGGTTCAGTCCGCCTACGGAGCCGAGCAGATCCAGGTTCTGGAAGGCCTGGAGCCGGTGCGCAAGCGCCCCGGCATGTACATCGGCTCCACCGGGCCCCGCGGCCTGCACCACCTGGTGTACGAGGTGGTCGACAACTCCGTGGACGAGGCCCTCGCCGGCCACTGCGACGCGATCGTGGTCGTTCTCCACGCTGATGGCTCCGCCAGCGTGAGCGACAACGGCCGCGGCATCCCCACCGACATCCACCCGCGCACCGGCAAGAGCGCCCTGGAGACGGTTCTCACCGTTCTGCACGCCGGCGGCAAGTTCGGTGCCGGCGGCTACAAGGTGTCCGGCGGCCTGCACGGCGTTGGTGTGTCGGTGGTCAACGCCCTCAGCGAGTGGGTGGAGGTGACGGTGCACCGCCAGGGCCAGGAGCACCATCAGCGTTTCGAGCGCGGAGTGCCGATCGGCTCGCTCGTCTCCAGCCCGGCCGCCGACAAGGACCGCACCGGCACCCTGGTGCGCTTCCTGCCCGATCTGGAGATCTTCTCCACCGGCATCGAGTTCGACTATCACACCCTCTCCGCCCGCCTGCGCGAGCTCGCTTACCTCAACGGGGTTGTGCGCATCGTCTTCCGCGACGAGCGCCCGGCCGCCCTTTCGGAGGCGGGTGAAGCCCATGAGGAAGTGTATTTCTACGAAGGCGGCATCCGGGAGTACGTCGCCTACATGAATGCGGAGAAAGAGCCCCTGCATCCGGACATCATCCATGTGAATGCCGAGAAGGATGGTGTGCAGGTGGAGGCTGCGCTGCAGTGGTGTTCCGATGCCTATTCCGACAGCATCCTCGGTTTCGCCAACAACATTCGCACCGTGGATGGCGGCACCCATATCGAGGGCCTCAAGACCGTCCTCACCCGCACCCTCAACACCTTTGCCAAGAAGCGGGGCAAGCGCAAGGAAAACGAGGCCAATCTGGCCGGTGAAAACATCCGCGAGGGTCTCACCGCTGTGCTCTCGGTCAAGGTTCCGGAGCCGGAGTTTGAAGGGCAGACCAAAACAAAGCTCGGCAATACCGAAGTTCGCGGCATCGTGGATTCTGTTGTGGGCGAATCCCTGGCCGAGTACCTCGAGTTCCACCCCTCTGTGATCGATCTGATCCTTGAGAAGGCGATCCAGGCTTACAACGCTGCCGAGGCGGCACGCCGCGCCCGCGAGCTCGTAAGGCGCAAGTCGGTGCTGGAGAGTTCCACTTTGCCCGGCAAACTGGCCGACTGCAGCTCGCGCGATCCCTCCGAATCCGAGATTTACATCGTGGAGGGCGATTCGGCCGGTGGCTCCGCCAAGCAGGGCCGCGACCGCCGCTTCCAGGCCATCCTGCCGCTGCGCGGCAAGATCCTCAACATCGAAAAAACCGACGACGCCAAGATTTACAAAAACACCGAGATCCAGGCGCTGATCACGGCCCTTGGCCTGGGTATTAAGGGGGAAGATTTCGAGGAGAAAAACCTTCGCTACCACCGAATCGTGATCATGACCGATGCAGATGTGGATGGCGCCCACATCCGCACGCTGCTGCTCACATTCTTCTACCGCTATCAAAAGATGCTCGTGGAGGGCGGCTACATCTACATTGCTTGCCCGCCCCTTTATAAAGTCGAGCGTGGCAAGAACCATGCTTACTGCTACAACGAAACTGAGCTGCGCAAAACAATCGAATCATATGGGGAAAAGGCTAACTACACCATTCAGCGATTCAAGGGCCTCGGCGAGATGATGCCCAAGCAGCTGTGGGAAACCACCATGGACCCCGGCACCCGCATGATGAAGCGCGTTGAGATTGAGGATGCCGCCGAGGCCGACCGCATCTTCACCATCCTCATGGGAGACAAGGTGGCGCCGCGCCGGGAGTTCATCGAGGCCCACAGCGCCGAGCTCGATCTCACCCAGCTCGACATCTGAGCATGGCTTCCCCCCGCAGCTCCGCCCGCCTGTGTCGGGCCCGGGGCCTGGCCGGCTGGCAGGCCCTGGCCCTGCTCAGCTTCGCCCTGGTCTCCCCCGCCGCCCTGCCCGCCGGTGGTGGCGATCGCCGCCTGCCCGAGGTGCGGCGCCGCCGCAGTGCCGCTGAGCCCCTGCTCAGTGCCGCCGGCCTCAACCTGCGCTGTGCGCCCGAGAGCCGGGCCCCTGTGCTGGCCAGGGTCGAGAGCGGCGAGTCGCTGCAGGTGCTGCAGCAGTGGTTCTCCCCGGAGGGAGGCCGCTGGCTGCGGGTGCAGGCCGGAGGCCGTGTCGGCCGCTCCGCGCGTGGCTGGTTGCGCTGCTGAGGCTGGCCCCGCGCGGGTCGGCGTTCTTGTGCTCGCCGCCGGCAGCGGGCGCCGGTTTGGCGGCGAGCGACACAAGGCGCTGCATCCGCTGCTGTTCGGGGAGGGCAGCCTGCGGCGTCTTGTGCGCCAGCTCGCCGTGGCACCGGCCCGACCGCCCCTCTGCGTGGTGACGGGCCATCAGGCGCAGGCCATTGCTGCCGCCGTACGGGCCGTGCTGCCGGAGGCCGCCTGTGTGGCCAACCCGGCCTTCGCCGATGGCTCGCTGCTGCGCAGCGTCGCCCTGGGGCTGCGCGGCTTCCCCGACCCTGGCCAGGTGGCGGGCGTGTGGGTGCTGTTCGCTGACGCCCTGTATCCGCCGGAGGTCCTTCGCCTGTTCCTGTCCACCACCCCCAGCACCGGCCTGGTGGCCAGCCAGGGACAGCCCCCGGGCAGCGATGTCCTGATCGGTCTGCGGCGCGGTGTCGCCGATGCAGAGCTGCTGGCGCTCGGGCCCACGCTGCCCTTCTACGGCGGCGTGATGGCTCCGGCCATCTACTGGCCCCGTAGCCGCTGGCCGGTCCTCGCCGCGGCCGCAGCCCGGGGGCTGTGCTTCCAGTGGCAGGTGCTCCAGGAGGAGATCGGCCGCACCCCCCTGCAGGTGCTGCCTCTGCCCGGTGACGCCATCCTCGACCTCGACCGACCCTGCGAGCTCGCCCGTGTCCGTCGCAGCCTGCTCAGCCCAGGTGCGCAGGCCTACTTCCGCAGCACGATCAGCAAGGAGGAGCGCAATCTGGGCCGGCCCGACCATCGGGCCGATGGTGGTTTCCGCAAGATCTGCCAGAGTCCGGCTCTCGCCGAGCTGGAGGCTGCGGCGCTCGGCTGGCTGCAGGCCCGTCCAGCTCCTCCCAGGCTTCCCGCCCTGATCGAGCGCCAGGGGGATCAGCTGCAGCTGGAGCTGGTGGAGGGGATCCGCCTTCATGAACTGCTGCGGTTGCTGCGCAGCATGGAGCGCCAGCGGGGTCCGCAGGCCGGGCTGGCCCGGGCGGCCGGCCTGACCCTGCTTGAGCGCTGCCTGCGCCAGCTACTGGGGATGCAGGCTGATCTGCTCGCCTGGCCGCGGGCTGCGGCCCTGCCGCCCTACCCCCTGGCCAGCCATGTGGCTGAGTTGCTGGCGGCGCTGGCGGACGTGCTCGGCCTGCCCGGCCTGAAGGCCCGCGAGAGGCGAGAGCTTGTCCTGCTGCAGACGCTCTGGGAAGACCACGACGTTCGCCTGCCCTTCCGCGACGCCACCCCCAAGAACACGGTGGTGGCGATCGCCTCGCTCGCGCCCCGCCGCAGCGGCCAGGATCTGCAGAGCCGCCGCCAGGAGCTGGAGCGCTGGCTGTCGCGGGGCGAGGCCGGCACCGTGCCGCTGGTCGACGTGGATTTCGCCTCGGTGGGCCACCGCACCGCCCCGGAGGACGATCTGTTCAGCCTCCTGGCCCACGGCGGCAGCCTCGCCTGGGGCCGCCGCCTGCTGGCACAGCGCTTCCCCGACGAACCGCTCTGGTCGCGGGCGGTGGCGCGGCTCGCCCCGGCCATCGATCCTGTCTTCCGCTTCGATCCGGCACGGGCGGCGCGTGCGCTGCTGGTGCGCTATCTGCGCTTTGGCGGGCGCAAGCTGCTCTACCGGGCCCTCAATCCAGCGGCCTACGCCGTGCGCTTCGGCGCTGACGATCCGAGGCTCTACTTCGCCGTGCTCGCGTCCCATCTCGTCCGCCTCGACCCCGGCTTCGCCGCCACCTTCCCGCGGCTGCTGGAGCGCCTGCGGCTGCTGCACCGGGCGATCGCCCTCCTGCCGCCCTGGAGCGCCGTGGAGGCCGGCGAAGATCTGTACCGCAACCTGGGCCTGCCGCCGGTGGCCTACTGGCGTGAGAGTCCCCTGGAGAATGCGCTCACCGGAGGCGCCGCGCGCGGCGAGCCATGAGCGGGCTGGCCTCCCCGCTGGGCCCCGCCCTGGCCCGGTGGCTGACGTCGCTCGGCCCGACCGCCAGCCCCGCCGCCCAGCCCGGCGAGGCGATGATCGGCGAGGCGGCGATCGTCGCTTTGATCACTGCCCGTCCGTGGCGCCGCAGCGCCGTGGACGCCGCCACCATCGCCGCGATCACTGCCAGGGTGGGCCTGGCCCTGGGCGACGACGCGCCGATCGAATTCAGCCTGCCGTTGGGGGGGTATCGCGGCTGGCGGCTGCCCTCCACCCCCAACCTCGACTGGGCGGAGGTGTTCTGGATCCGCTATCTGCGGGCCTACGCCGAGCGACTGGCCGCCGTCCATCCCGCCGGGGTGCGACTGTCGCTGAGCTATGTGGGCGGTGTGCTGCATTGGGTCAACCAGCTGCCCCAGGCCGATCAGGATCGCTACCTGCAGCAGCTGCAGCGGCTGCTGGCGCGTTTCTCCAGTGCCTCGGTGGTCTTCTGCCTGGTTGACCACAGCGAGGCCTGCGGTGGTTCCGCTGCCGTGCTCGCGCGGTTGCGGGCCGCCACGGCGGCCCAGCCACCCCCCGACGCGGCCGCCCTGGCGCGGGCCCGCCGCAATCTGTACTGGCCTGGCGAAGCTCCGCCGCCCGCAGCGGCCGTCGAGGCGGCGGCGCAGCGCTGTGCGGCGCTGATGGCGCTGGAGGAGCGGCGCGCGTTCAACAAGTTCGGCCGCCGCATCCAGCTGAGCCACCTGCGCGGGGCCGCCCTGGCGCTCCACATCGGCAGCTGCCACGGCGCCGTGGCCCAGCCCTGGGTGTCCCAGGGGTACCTGCAGTGGCGCCCCGACCGCCAGGCCTGGCTCGAACGGCTGGCCACTGCCTCAGCCTTGCCCGCGGGCCTGCGGGCCCTGCCGGTGCGCCACTGGCTGCGCGACATCTCGCCCGCCCTGGAGCATCTGCCCTTGCAGATCGATGCCGATGCGCCAGGATCCCCGCCGGATGTCCGCCCCGACCCCCGTGCCCTCCCCGGCGTCGCCGGCCGATCCGCCCCGGATTCTCCAGCCTGAGGAACTGCGCCAGCTGCACGGCGTGCAGCTCGCCCTGTTGCAGGAGTTCGACCGGGTCTGCCGGCGGCTGGGGATCCCTTACCAGATCGCCGCGGGCACCCTGCTCGGCGCCGTCCGCCATGGCGGTTTCATCCCCTGGGACGACGACATCGACGTGATCCTGCGGCGCGCCGACTACCGACGCCTGCTGCGGCAGGCTCCGGCCCTGCTGGGGGAGGACTACTTCCTGCAGAGCCGCCGTTCTGACCCCGCCTACGGCCGCCACCACGCCAAGCTGCGCCGCCACGGCAGCGTGTTCCGGGAGCTGCAGGCTCCCGCTGCCGCCCATGCGGGCATCTTCATCGACATCTTTCCCTTTGATCCGGTGGCGCCCCGCTCACGCCGCTGGCGCTGGCGCTGCCGCCTGATCTGCCGCCTGATCGCCGCCCTGCCTGGCTGGGTCGGGCCGCGATGGCGCGAGCTGCTGCTGCGCGCGATCGCAGCCCGCAGGGCCGATCAGGTGGTGTGCCTGGCCAGCGGTTCGCTCCACCTGGGCCGCATCCTGGCCCAGGCGCGCCCGCTGGCGGAATTCGAGCAGACGGTGTGGTTGCCCTTCGCGGGTCTGCGCGTGCCCGCCACCGGTGCCTACGACCAAGCGCTCACCCGTCTCTACGGGCCGTATCGAACCTTGCCGCCGCCCGAGCGGCGACTTCCCGGGCACCCCGTGCGCGAATTCCGGCTGCCAGAGCCAGGCCTCAATCCGCCAGAGCCGCTTCGATCGCCGCGGTCAGTTCGGGCGCATCCGGCTTGACGCCACTCTTGAAGCGGCCGAGCACGCTGCCATCGCGGCCGATCAGAAACTTCTCGAAGTTCCAGGCCACATCGCCGGCCGGTTCGCTCTGGGTAAGGGTGAGATAGGGCTCGGTCTTCTCGCCGCTGGCGTGCACTTTGTCGAACAGTTCGAAGCTTGCGCCGTAGGTGGTGGAGCAGAAGCTCTGGATCTCGCTCAGGCTGCCGGGCTCCTGGGCGCCGAAGTCGTTGCAGGGGAAGCCGAGCACCGCGAAGCCGCGCGGACCGTAGGTGTCCTGCAGGGTCTGCAGGCCGGCGTACTGGGGGGTGAAGCCGCAGCGGCTGGCGACGTTGACGATCAGCAGCACCGAGCCGGCCCATTCGCCCAGCCGGCGCTCCTGGCCATCGGCGCTGCGGACGACGACATCGCTGACGTTGATCGACATGGCGGAGGCGTGTGCTGGAGGAGGCCCGGACCTTAGCGGTCTTCCCCATACACTCGGAGGCATCGCCGGTGCCCAGCAGATGAGTGAGGCGTCCGCCGTTGCCGAAGTGGTGGCTCGCCAGCTGGAGAGCCTGCTGGAGGCCACCAACTACGACGGCGCCAAGCTGCTGCTGCTGCCCGTGCAGCCGGTGGATGCCGCCGAAGCGATCGGCACCCTGCCGCGCACCCTGCAGGCCCTCGCCTTCCGCCTGCTGCCCAAGGATGAGGCGATCGAGGTGTACGAATACCTCGATCCCGCCGTGCAGCAGAGCCTGCTGGAGCGGCTGCGCTCCGGAGAGGTGCTGGAGCTGGTGGAAGAGATGTCCCCGGATGATCGGGTGCGTCTGTTCGATGAGCTGCCCGCCAAGGTGGTGCGCCGACTGCTGGCGGAGTTGAGTCCTTCCGAGCGTCGGGTGACCGCCCAGATGCTCGGCTACGAGCCGGAGACCGCCGGTCGTCTGATGACGACCGAATACATCGATCTCAAGGAATTCCACAGCGCCGCCCAGGCCCTGGAGATCGTGCGCCGCCGCGCCCGCGACACCGAGACGATTTACAGCCTCTATGTCACCGATGCCTCCCGTCACCTCACCGGCATGCTCTCGCTGCGGGATCTGGTGACCGCCGACCCCGAGCAGCGCCTCGGAGACGTGATGACGCGCGAGGTGGTGAAGGTGAGCACCGACGCCGAGCAGGAGGAGGTGGCGCGGGTGATCCAGCGCTACGACTTTCTCGCGGTGCCGGTGGTCGACCGGGAGGATCGCCTGGTGGGCATCGTCACGGTGGACGATGTGATCGACGTCATCCAGCAGGAGGCCACCCGCGATCTGTATGCGGCGGGCGCCCTGCAGGCGGGCGACGAAGACGATTATTTTCAGAGCAACCTGTTCACCGTGGCCCGGCGCCGCGTGGTATGGCTGCTGGTGCTGCTCCTGGCTAACAGCGGCACCGCCGCCGTGATCGCTTCGATGGATGGGGTGCTGAAGCAGGTGGTGATGTTGGCGGCGTTCATCCCGCTGCTGATCGGCACCGGCGGCAATGTCGGCGCCCAGAGTTCCACGGTTGTGATCCGCGGCCTCAGCACCCAGCGCATCCAGGGGCTGGGGCCCACCCGGGCGGTGGGGCGGGAGGCGCTGGCCGGGGCCCTGCTGGGGTTGTTGATGGTGGTGGTGGTGGTGCCGTGGGCGGCCTACGTGTCGCACAGCTGGCTGGTGGCGACGGCGGCGGGCGTCAGCCTGGTGGCGATCACCACCCTGGCGGCCACGGCTGGGGCGGCGCTGCCGTTGTTGTTCGACAGGATCGGGCTCGATCCGGCCCTGATGTCGGCGCCCTTCATCGCCACGGCCACCGACGTCGCGGGGGTGTTCATCTATCTCCGCACCGCCTCCTGGCTGGTGGGGTGGCTGGGGGCGGGCGCTTCGTAAGAAAGTTTTCCGTTTTTGGCCGGGGCTTCCTGAGAGTCGTTCACACTTCTTCAGGTTAGGCTTCACACACCGTCACCTACCCGGTCGTGGTCCTCGCCCTATCCCCCACCACCGCGTTTCCTGCCTCGGAGGCCCTCGCTCCCGACCCAGGTCCCGTCGCTGCCCCGGCTGCCGCGCCATCCACCAACCTGCGCCAGCTTCCCGCCATCGACGGCGATCTCGTGCGCTCCTACCTGCGTGACATCGGCCGGGTGCCGTTGCTTTCGCACGAGCAGGAGATCACCCTGGGCCGTCAGGTCCAGGAGCTGATGCAGCTCGAGGAGCTGCGCGAGGAGCTCACCCTGCGCGCCGCAGGGGAGGAGCCC
>JBKDSQ010000009.1:0-15751 GCA_046340895.1 Synechococcaceae cyanobacterium
CCGTCCCGTAGAGCGCCTGGAACTCAGGCACGGAGAGCCCCTTCTGGAACTGAATGGCGTTGCGCCCCATGGCTTGAGTGGTATCTGTATACCACTCTACGGCCTCGTTGGGTCGTTCGCGGAGTCATCTGCGTAATCAAGTTGTGCTTTGTTTGTTGGCAGGTTGGCCACGGCCCGAGCAGCCGTGCCAATCTGGCCGAGGCCGAGGCCGAGGCGCAGGCGCAGCTGGCGCGGCAGCGGTTGGCGGATCTGGGGTGAGGGGCCATCCGTCCCCGGCTCACACCGCCCAGAGCTTCGCCAGCTCCAGCCGCAGCCCTGGCAGCAGCTCGTCATCCTTGAGCAGGGTCGCTGGCTGCAACCGCTTGGGCGTTTCAAGGGCGGCTGCGTCCGGCACGGCCCGCCAGATCTCTGCCGCCTGCTGCTCGGGAAAGAGCAGCCAGCCAAGCTGGGCGCCGTTGGCCAGGTAGGCGGCCATCTTGCGACGCAGGGCTGTTTCCCCTCGCGGTCCTGCGTCGCTGGGGCTGGCCAGCTCGATCACCAGATCGGGGCAGAGCGGCGGGAAGCCGCGGCGCTGTTCGGGGCTGAGGGCTTCCCAACGCTCCAGCCGCACGACGGACCCATCGGGGCTGAGCACTGAGCCATCGGCCAGGCGGAAGCCCGTGGAGCTGTCGAACACCTCCCAGCCCCCCTGCTGATCCGCCCAGGTCTGCAGCTGAGCGATCAGACGGCTGTTGCGTCGACCGGTGTCGTCTCCGGTGGGAGTCATCGCGACCAGCTGGCCATCGGCCGCCAGTTCCAGCACCGCCTCGGGGTTCGCTTCGCACACCCGGGCGAACTGCTCGGGGCTGAGCCGCAGATCGGCGGGCAGCAGAAGCGGCGGCAGGCTTGCCCCGGCGGTTTCGGCAGTGGCTGGCGCTGGGGCGAGCGTCATCTCCCCGAGGCGGCCCCATAGCCAGCAGCTGTCCCGGGCCAACGCGATGGCCATGGCGGAACCGCTGGCCAGCAGCTCGCGGTGTTCGGCTGGGGTGAGCACCAACGCATCACAGCTGAGGGGCAGTTCCGCCAGGGGCCAGGCCAGCAGGCGTTGGCGCTGCGGGCCCACGGCATCGGTATCGATCAGCAGCAGATCGAGATCGCTGCCCACGCCAGCGTCGCCGCGCCCGTAGCTGCCGAACACGCCCACCTGCACCAGGCCGGGATGGTCGGCCGCAACACGTTCGGCCCAGTCCCGCACCTGGCGCAGCACAAGGTCGGGCTCAGGCCAGCGCAGCAGCGAGTGCGTCAACGTACGACCGGGCATGCCGCGGGGCGTCGACGCTCTGGCCGCGGCCGAAGTGGTCGGCGGGGGCTCCATCGGGGAGGCTATCGGGGTAGCGGGTGGGGATGTAGAGGGCGTCGAGCACCCGCAGGCGTTCGTCGAGATCCGGCACGGCAGCCGCCAGGGCGTTGTGAACAGACGGAGGCAGTTCACGCCAGGAGCGGCCGAGGCCATGGCCCCAGATCTGCTGGCCGTGGCGCAAGTGCAGCCCCTTCAGCGCCTTCTCCACCGCCTGGTGGCAGGCGAAGCAGGCCCATTCGTGATGGCCGGTGCCGGCGTTCACGGCCGCCACCTCCAGATCGGCGCGGGCCTGCTGCAGCCAGTCGGCGGAGCGGTTCATCCACCCATTGTGGTGCGCCACCACCAACCCATCCAGGGGATGATTCAGTGCCGAGATCTGCGCTTGCGATGGCCGGCCGATCCAGCCTCAACGCCAAGAGCCTCGAAGCCCTCGGCGCGGCCAAGTTGGCGGAACTGCTGATCACCCTGAGCGAGGGGGATGCGGGCGCCAGGCGTCTGCTGCGTCTGGCCCTGGCCGAACAGAAGGGGCCGGCCGAGATCGCCCGGGAGGTGCGCAAACGGCTGGCCACGGTCGAGCGCTCTGGCAGCTTGCTCGACGACCACCAGCGCGACAACCTGCTGAAGGATCTGGAACGGCAAGGCCAGGCGATCAGCGGACCGATCGCTGATCCGAGCCTGCCCGGGCAGCTGTTGTGGGATCTGCTTGCTCTCGCGCAGGTCGGCATCGGGCTCGTATTCCACCACGCAGACCTTGCCGCCCTGCTCCAGCTCGAACAGGCCATGCAGCGGGTCGGCTGCCACCCGGCTGCCTTTGTGCACCTTGCCTGGGCATCCCGTTGCATGTGCTCGAATCCAGCAGCTTCTTGCGGTGCTCCAGTTCGGGGTTGAGGCTGGCGAAGTGCGTCAGCACGCTGTCGCCGTAGTCGTTTTCACAACAGCGAACCCTGATGATCCTGCGGCTCCAGCCGGGGGATGGCGGCGCTCGCCGCGCCGGACTCCTCGCCGCGCTCGTCGGCTTCGCCCGCCTTCACCTCCAGCGCCTGTTCGATCACCCGGTCGGTGAGCGCATCGAAGTAGGCCGCCAGGCTGCTCTGCAGGTCCTGGAATTCGGGCCAGAGCGTTTCGTTCACGAAGGCCCGGCTCAGGCGCGCCATCACCGTGGTGCGCCGCTGTCCCCGGTAGCGGTAGGGCTGCACCCCGTACCGACGCAGCAGCGCCACAAATAGGTGGCGCGACCACTGATCCGAGAGCGTGAAGCGAACCTCGATCGGCGGCTCCTCCAGCTCCAGTTGCTTGAGCCGCTCCTGAATCCTCTCCCGCGCCCGCGCTGCTGCTTGCCGTTCGCCCTCGCTGCCTGGCCTGGCGTGCAGGGCCTCAATCCGCCGGAGTTTGTCCACCAGCTGCTGCTCGCGGCTGTTCGCCGCGCCACCGCCTGCTGCCGTCCGACCCTGCCCCGTGGCGGCCTTGGCGGCCTTGGCGGACTGGCGGCGCTGGCTGCGGTTGGCCATCTGGTGCGTTGCGCAGCGGCTGGGTGATCTTCGCAAGGGCTCAGCCTGAAGCCGTACTCCCTCCACCCTCATGAAGGCGCCGCCGCCGCCGCCGCCGCTGCCGCCGCAGGCGCCCCGCTCCCCGGCCTGAATCAGCCGCGCCAGGCTGCAACCACAGGTCCAGCGACGGCCTCGCCACCGTTCGCACCGGCCCGTTACCACCATGGATTCCGACGCCTACCACCAATTGCGCACCCTCGTGCCGGCGCCCGCCCTGCCGCGGGCGATCACGATCGGCTCGCGTCCCTGCGCCGGAGCCGTGCTGACGCTGGAGCGCTTGGGGCTGGTGGGGGTGGAGCCGAGCGGGCCGGTCGACCGGCGCCTGCTGGAGGCCCGCGGTTCCGCACCCGACGAGGACACCGACGACACCGGCCTGCTGCTCTGCCTGCGCTGCCGCGTCAGCCAGGCGGCGGAGCAGAAGCTGCAGGCGCTGGTGCGGCAGTTCGGGCGCAGCCATCAGCTCGACCTGATCGATCTGGCCACCCATGTGCTCGACGACCCCGGTCGGCCGTTGCCCTGGTCGGCCCTGGCGGCGGCCCCGCGCACGGGCTCATCCGCCGGGCCGTTCAGCCTGGCGGTGATCGCCGGCTTCCGGCCTGAGCTGGCCGGGCTGGGCCACTGGACCCGCCTGCGGGTGCAGAGCCATCCGCCGCTGGTGCGCCACCTGCGCGAGCACGGCCTGCTGCTGCAGCGCGACTGGTCGCTGCTGGGCCACGCCAGCCCGACGCGGATGGAGCGGGCCTGGCAACGGCATGGCGCGGCCGCCGTGGCGCCGGAGGTGGTGCGGGCGCTGCACGGGCAGTTTCGGGAGCGTTACCGCCAGGCGCGGGCGGGCCCGCAGCCGCGCGGCAGCCGCTGGGAGCCTGATCCGGCGTTCCTGGCCGCCCTCGAGCCCGCTGCCGAGCCCGCCCTCACGCTGCGGCGGCTGCAGGCGATGGCCGCCGCCCTGCGCCGCCATCACCTGGCCGCGCTGCCGACGGCCTCGCCGGAGGCGCTCGAGCGCCTGCCCGCGCCGGCCGCCGCCGCCACCGCGGAGCCCGCGCCCGCCTGGCTCGAGCGGCTGGAGGCGGCCCTGCGTCGCGCCCTGGCCCAGCAGCTGCCGGCGATGCTCGCCGCCAACGGCCCCGAGGCCGCCCTGCGCGCCTGCCTCTGGCGCCAGTTCGCCAACGGCCTGAACCAGCGGGCGATCGGCGCGGCCTGCGGCTGCTGCCAGGCCAAGGCCAGCCGCCGCCTGCAGCTGCCTGCCCACCCCGCGGCGATCGCCACCACCGCCCTGGGCTACCTGGCGGGGCAGGAGGGCTTCGCGGCGGTGGGGCGCTCCCTGGCCGACACCGAAGCCCAGGCGGCCGCCCTGCAAACCCACCTGCTCGCGCGACCCCCCGGCGCCGATCTCTGCCGCCTGGCCCTGTGGCTGGCGCCGCTGCTGCCCTACCCCAACCCTGCCACCAACCCCGACCCCGCATCCCCTGCCGTCCCTTCATGAGTTCCCCCGCCTTCTCCGCCCCGGTGGATCCCGCCGCCGACGATTCGACCGATCCCCTGGCCCTGCCCCTGCCGCCGGATACCGTGCTGCTGGAGGGCGGGCAGGCCCCGGCCGATGGCGAGCCGGAAGCCCTCGCTGGCCTCCAGCTGGCGTTGCGGGCGGTGCGCCAGCAGATCCAGGAGCTGGGCCTCGATCTGCCCCTGCGGGAGACCGCCGCCAGCGTTGTGGCCAGCGCCCCTGCCGGCGCCAGCGTCGAGCCGGCCGATGATGCCCGGCTGGTGCAGTTGGGCCGTTTGCGGGTGCTGCTGGTCTGCGCGCCGTTCTGGGCCGAGACGCTGGTGGTGCCCACCGCCCCCTGGCGCCAGCCCGGTCGCCTGCCCCACCTGCTGCTGGGCGCCTGTGTGGAGGCCGAGTGCGGCGCCGTGCGGCTGCCCGGGGTGCTCACCGCAGCGGAGTTGCACGGCCTCTGCCCGGGCTTTGCCGACAGCACCGCAGCCCGCTCCCTGCCCACCGCCGCCCTGCGCGGCGGGCTGGATCGGCTGTTCCTGCTGGCGCGCCTGATGGACCCGGAGGCGCTGCTCCCCCTCCAGCCCGCGCCGGTGCGCCTGAGCGACTGGCTCGACGGCGTGCTGGCCGAGGCGCTGTGCGCCCTGGGCGGCGAATTGCTGCCCGCCGCCGCCGGCGCCTTCCGCTCCGGAGCCTTCCCGGCGGATCAGCCCGCCGCCCGGGCCACCGTGGCGATCCCGCTGGCGCTGGTGGCCGGCCGGATCGAGGCGGGCGCCGCCTCAGCGGCGGCCAGCGAGCGCTTCCGCCTGCTGCTGCAGCTCTGCGGCGCGGAGAGCGGCCCGGCCTGGCTGGATCTGCGCCTGGAGCCGGAGCTGGCCGGCGATCTGCTGCCCGAGGGCCTGCGCCTAGGCGCAGGCGGTCGGTGGGTCGACAGCGGCGATGGCGGCTCCGGCCCGCTCACGCTGCGCGTGCCCGCTGGCCAGGAAGAGATCGCCATCGAGTTGCAGATGGGGAGCGGCCCGCCGATACGGCTGCCATCGCTACGCTTCGGGCCGCAGGGGGACGGGGAGCCGGGCCCCGCCGCCTGAGCGTCCGATGGCCAGCATCGATGTCAGCCTCCAGCCGCTGCCCGGGCAGGAGGAGCTGGCGGTGCTGGTGGTGAGCCCGGCCAGCCAGGCCGGCTTCATCGCGCCGCTGCCTGTGGCGCTGCTCGATCTGCAGGCGGCCTGGCGGCGGCGTTTCGTGCACCACCACGGCAGTGCGCAGAGCGGCGTGCCCGCTGCCGTGCTGGAGGACTACACCGACCAGCTGATCGGCGGCCTGCGCCGTTGGTTTGAGCACGAGCGCTGGCAGCCGCTGCACCGTGCCCTGCGCCAGCAGCCGGGCCTGCCGCTGCGGCTGCGGCTGGCGCCCGGGCTGCGGCAACTGGAGGAGCTGCCCTGGGAAACCCTGCCGCTCGACCGCCCGCTTTGGCGCCTGCCGCCGCTCGATCCGCCCCAGCCGGTGGCGGTGCCGCGGGCGCGGCGGGCGCGGCTGCTGCTGGTGGTGGGGCACGAGCAGGATCTCGAGCTGCAGTCGGAGGTGGAGGCGCTGCAGGATCTGGCCCGGCGCGGCCGCCAGCAGCTGCGCATCCTGCGCGGCCCCGCCGCCGGCCCCCCGGCGCTGCAGGCGGCGCTGACCGAGGAGCCGGGCTGGGATGCGCTGATCTTCCTGGGCCACGGCGAGGCCTCCGCCGAGCGGGGCGGGAGGCTGCAGCTCGGCGATGGGTCGTGGGTGTCGGGCGAGCGGATCGAGGAACCGCTGCGGCGTGCGGTGGACCGCGGCCTGACGCTGGTGCTTCTGCACTGCTGCCTGGGCATCGACCTGGCCCATCGCTGCCTGGCGGCCGGCGTGGCCTGGGTGCAGGTGTTCCGCGAGCGGGTGCCGGACGGGGCCGCCGCGGAGGTGTTCCGGCGGCTGCTGCGCGAGCTGCAGGCCGGCCAGAGTTTTGCCCTGGCCCAGCAGCGGGCCGCCCTGGCCCTGGAGCAGCCCCCCTGGAGCGGCTGCCGCGGGCTGCTCAGCGTCTACGGCCATCCCGATGCAACGGCGTACCGCTGGCCGCGGCCGGTGGAGGGGCTGCGCCGTCGCGAGCTGCTGCTGCTGGGCGGCGCGGCCGGTGCCAGTGCCCTGACCTACCGGGCGGGCGTGAGCAACGGCTGGCGCGAGCGGGGCCGCACCGGGCAGGTGGTGTGGCGGATGGCCGCCTACCGCGGCTCGCCCACATACCGCCAGCTGCTGGTGGGTCAGGTGCCCGATCGCCTGCGCCAGCGCCTGCACACCCTCACCGACGGCCGCTTCACGCTGGAGCTGGTGGACCTCTCCTCCCTCTCCAGCTCGGAGATCCTGCGCAAGGTGAACCGGGGCGAGCTGCAGTGCGGCTATGTGGATGTGTACTACGACCGGAAGCTGCTGGCGCTGTTCTTCGCCAAGGCGGTGCCCTTCGGCCTCGATCCGCGCGAGCAGACGGCCTGGCTCTGGTACACGCGGCCGGGTGAATCGATCCCCTTCCACCAGAGCGTTTACCCCCGCCTGAAGGTGGAAGAGGAGCCGCTCGATCAGCTGCGCTCCTTCCCGATCACCCTCACCGGCGGCCAGATGGGCGGCTGGTTCAAGAAAGAGCTGAAAACTGTTGCGGATCTGCATGGGCTGAAGATGCGCATCCCTGGCCTCGGGGCCGATGTGCTCAACGCCTTCACTGTGAAGACCGATGCGCCCCTCGACGGCGGTAAAAGCTTTCCTGCTGACCAGATCCTGCCCCGCCTGCGCGACGGCAGGCTCGATGCGGCGGAATGGATCGGCCCCCACGACGACCGCCTGCTCGGCCTGCACACTGCCGCCCGCTTCTATTACTGGCCCGGTTGGTGGGAGCCCTCCACCACCAATGAGCTGATGGTGAACCAGCAGGCCCTGGCCGAGCTGAGCCCCGCTCACCGCGAGGCCCTCCAAACCGCCTGTGCCGAAACCTATCTCTGGAGCCGTCGCGAGTACGACCTGCGCAACATCGAGGCGCTTCAGAAACTGGAGCAGAGCGGGGTGCAGCGGCGCCAATTCCCCTCGGAGATGATGCGGGCCTTCCAGCAGAAATCCGAGGAGACGCTGGAGGGGCTGGCCCGCCAGCATCCCGATGACTTCGGCTATGTGTTTGCCGAATGGCGCAGCTTCCGCGACCGCATCCGCAAAACCATCGCCATCACCCAGTACCGGCCGGAGGATCCATCGGCCTGAACCAGCGGCCCAGGTCCACGTCGGTGGCGGCCTGGAGCCGCGCCAGCAACGCCGGCAGGCTGGCCGCACCGGCGTCCGGCTCGCCGATCAGGCGCAGCTCCTGCACCTGCAGCGGTGGCACCGCTTCGCGCAGCAGGGCGAGCAGCGGCTGCAGGCGCGGCATCAGGTACACGCTGCGCGCCTCCGGGCCGGCCGCCAGCAACGAATCCATCAGGGCCCGCAAGGCCTCGGTCTGGGCGTCGCCATCGGCGCGGATCCCGGCCGCCCCGGCCCGGGCCGCCGCCAGGGCCTCCTGGTAGGCCGCCTCCGCCGGCGCCACCACATCCGCCTGCAGCTGACGCGCCACGCTCGTGAGCCGGGCCTGCTGCAAGGGCAGTTCCGCCTCCACCCGCGACAGCTCTCCGGCGATCTGGGCCTCGGCTTCGGCCACCTGCGCCTCCTGCCGCGTCTGCGCTTCCTGGATGCGCCGGTGGGCCTCGGCGCGGGCGAGCGCCTCGTCGCGGTCGAGCTGCACCAGCCGCGTGGTCTTCTCCTGCTCCACCGCCTCGATGCGGGCTTCGGCGCGGGCCTCCGCCTCGGCGATGCGCGACTGGCGCAGCAAGGCCACCTGCTGGGGGCGCCCGAGGGCGGTGAGGTAGCCCACGTTGTCGCGCAGGGCGGTGATCTGCAGGCTGTCGAGTTCGAGGCCGAGGCGGCTGAGGTCGTCGCCGGCCTCCTCCATCAGGGCGCGGGCGAAGGCTTCGGTGTCGGCGTTCACCTGTTCCGGGGTGAGGGTGGCCAGCACGCCGCGCAGGTTGCTCTCCAGCGTCAGCCGCGCCAGTTCGTTCACCGCCTCGTCCGTGCGGTCGAGCAGCCGTTCCACCGCGCCGTGGATCACCGGTTCGTGGCCGGCGATCTTCACGTTGGCCACCGCGTCGACACTGATGCGGATGCCGGTGGCGGTGAGGGCCTCCTGGATCTGGATCGGGATGTTGCGGTTGCTGAGGTCCAGCGGATGCACGTCTTCCAGCAGGGGCATGAGCAGGGAGCTGCCGCCCTTGAGCAGGCGGTAGCCGCGGCGGCCGGGCAGGCCGTAGATCACCAGGGCCTGGTTGGGTTGGCAGATCGCCAGGGTGCTGCGCAGGCCGCCGCGCAGCGCGAGGGTGCCACCGCCGAGCAGCAGCAGGGAGAGAAGCAGGGAGCTCATGGCTGGGTGGGGCGATGGGGGTTGAGGGCCTGGAGCACGTCGATGCCGAGGGTGTCGCGCACCTGCTCCAGGAAGGCGCGCATCACGGCGGGGTGAACGGTGGCCAACGCCGCCAGGGCGGCGGGATCGCCGGTTTCCAGGGCCGTGATCCGCCCCAGCTGCACCTGGCCGGCCAGGGTGGCGGCCTCGCGCAACACCGTTTCCAGCTGCGGCAGCACGAAGATCGAACCGGCCTCGTCGCCCGCCTGGCGCCAGAGGGCGGCCAGCTGGTCGTTCACGGCGGCACTGGCGCGGGCGTCCTCGAGGGTGGGGGCGGCGGCGCCGCGACGCCGCCAGTCCTCCGCCTGCTCGCGGGCGCGGGCGGGCAGCACCACATCGGCCTCCAGCCGCCGCCGCTCCAGCTCGGCGCGCCGTTGCTGCAGCCCCTGGTCGGCCCGGGCGCGCGCTTCGCCCGCCACCGCGTCCACCCGCTCCTCGGCGGAGCGCACCTGCTCATCGAGCCGGGCGCGGATCGTGCGCAGCTCGTTGTCGCGCTCCTCCACCACGGTGCGGGCGCTGGTGGCGGCAACCTCGGCCCGCTCCTCGGCCTGCGCCTCGTGCTGCTCGGCATCGCCGAAGCCCTCGGCCTCGGCCTTGGCGGCATCGCGCAGCACCTCCGCCAGGCGGGCGCGCCCGAGCGAATCGAGGTACTGCACCGCGTCGCTGAGCCGCAGGATCTTGAAGGTGTCCACCTGCAGGCCGAGCTTGGTCATGTCGGGACGGGTCACCTCCTGCACCTGTTCCGCGAAGCGCAGGCGGTCATGGTTGAGCTGCTCCGGCGTCAGCGCCGCCACCATCACGCGCAGGTGGCCTTCGAGGGTGCGGGCCGCCACCTCCTGCACGGTGCCGGGCTCGTGGTCGAGGAAGCGTTCGATCGCGTTGCCGACGCAGTCGCGGTCGGTGCTGATCTTCACCGTGGCGATCGCCTCCACATCGATCGGGGTGCCGCCGAGGGCGTAGGCCTGCTCCACCCGGATCGGCACCGGCTGGACGCGCACATCCATGCGGCTGCAGCGTTCGAGCACCGGCAGCACCAGCGCCCGGCCGCCATGCACCACCCGGTAGCCAACCGCGGCGCCCTGCCGGCGGCGCGGCCCGCGGCCGGCGATCACCAGGATCTGGTCGGGGCGGCAGTTGGGCGCGAGCACGCGGGTGGCGCCGAGCAGCAGGCCCAGGCCGAGGGTGGCCAGCAGGGGGATCTCCAGGCCGCCCAGGCCGTTGGCGGGCGGCGGGGTGGCTGGATCGGGCGGCGGCGCGCCGGGCAGGGTCGCCAGGGTGGCGGGCGGTGGGGAGAGGGGAAGGGGAAGGGCCATCGAGGGGATCAGGGGTCGAGGCTGGGGTCGTGGGTTGGATCGCCGTCGCCGTCGCGGTCCGCCAGGCGCGTCACCCAGAGGTGGCCGTCCTGGTGGAGCAGCACCAGCGCCCGGTCGCCGCGCAGCAGCGGGCGGGCGTCGGCGCCGTAGGCGCGGGCGTCGATCCAGCTGCCCCGCACCCGCAGGCGCACCACACCCCGCTGCTCGCGGCTGCAGCCGAGCAGCACCTGGCCGCTCAGGCCGATCAGGTCTTGCTGGCGCACGAGGCTGTCTTCCGGCCGGCAGTGGGCCCACCGGCGCAGGAGCAGGGACAGCAACCGGAGCACGGCGTTCAGGGCGGCCAGGGGCGGGCGGGGGCGGACCCCCGGGACGCTGGTCTTGTATTTCCGGGTTGCGGCGGTTGATTCAGGGTTGCGCCGTCGCGCCGTCGCGCCGGGGGGCGTGAATCAGGCCCGCCCGCTGGGAACAAGGCCCTGTCGTGCCACGTTCTGCCGACCCATGACCCATCCCAAGCCGCTCCCCCCGCGGTGGCCGGGCGTCCTCGCCGTTGCCGGTGCCGCCAGCCTCGGTTCGCTGCTCCTTTGGGGGGGACTTCAGGTTTGGTGGGACCGGCAGCAGTTCAGCCGCGCCATGCTTTCGTATTCACGCGCCGATTGCGCAGCTGCCGTGGATCAATTCACACGCCTGATCGATGCTCGGCGCCTTGTGGATGCGGCCGATTATGTGCCGCGGTCCTGGCAGAAGAAGGGCGAGTGTGAGTTCCTGCTCGCCGGCCGCCGCCTGGGGGCCAGCGGCCGTCCCCAGCACGCGTTGCAGCAGCTCCTGCGGTTGGATCTGTATGCCGAGAGTGCGCTGCATGCCCCCGCCCGCGAGCAGGTTCAGGCTTTGCTGGGCCAAACGCCGCCGGCCTCGCTGGCCAGCCCGCGCACCTGCCCCCAGATCCAGACGGCGCTCGATGGTGCCGTACTGCCGCGCCGGAGCCCGCAGCTGCCGCCGTTGCTGGCGCAATGCGGCCGGGTGCTGGAGGAGCAGAAAAAGCCTGCCCGGGCGATCAGCTTGTATCAACACCTTCTCAAGCATTATCCGCAGCGGATCCCGGTGGTGGAGATCCAGCGCTCGCTGGCGCGGGCCACGGTGGCGGAGATCCAGGCCAATGGTGCGGGTTTGGTTGGCCAGCCCGCGCAGACGGCCAGCTCGGGCGATGGGTTTGCGGTTCTGGAAATCCGCAACGTGGCACCGGGCCACATGCGTTTGACATTCAGTGGAGCGACGCCGAAGTTTGAGCCGCTGGGCAGTTGTACCAATTGCCAGACGTACATCCAGAAACCCCCGGCCTCCTGCCCGTCGAAGGGTCCGATCGGCCGCTACCGTCTTGCTCCCGGCCACTATGACGTGGCCGCAAAGTACCAGGCGGATGACGGCCAGCCTGTGCGTCCCTGGGCCGGCCGCTGGAACCTCAAAGCTGGCGCCGTGTATGGGATGTGCTTCTTTATCGTTCGCGATCCGGTCGACGATGGCGGTGCTGATCAGCAGCCTGGAGAGATCCAGGGCTGAGCCCCGTGGCTCATCGGGCGGGAGCCATGCCTTGCAGCCCCCCCGAATCCCCCGAGAGCTGCCAAGCGGCCCAGAAGTGGGGATGGTTGAGGCCCGGGATGTTGCGGAACTGCCGTTGCACCCGGCGTAGTGCCTCTCCGCGCCCTACTCCTTGCAGAAGGAGGGAGTAGTAGTTCTCCATGAAGACCCGTGTGGCGGCGTCATCCACCTTCCAGAGGGAGAGGAGTGTGGAGCGTGCGCCGGCGACGCGCAGGGCGCGCTGGAGGCCGTAGACGCCTTCTCCTGTGGCGTTGCTGCCAAGGCCGGTGGAGCAGGCGGAGAGGGTGACCAGTTCGGTGCCCTCCAGGGAGAGGGCCGTGGCTTCCAGGGCGGTGAGGCGTCCGTCGTCTGAGGGATTGGCGGTGGGTTGGTTGGCGCCGGCGAGGACGATGCCGCTGCGGAGGAGGGGATCTTCCTGCGTCAGGAGCGGGAGCTCGAGGCGTGTGAGGGAGTGGAAGGGGTCGTTGGTGTTGAGATCGCGGGGTTGATCGGGAAGGAAGAAGCCGTGGGTGGCGATGTGCAGGATGCGTGGAGCCTGGGCCTGCTGGAGGCGTGTGGTGGTGGCTTGGGGGCCTTGCAGGAGGGTGCCCGCGAGGAGATCGCGAACGGCATCGCCCTCGTCTTTGGTGTTTGCCAGGGGGTACCAGCGCTCGTTGAGGCTGTCGCCGGAGCGGGTCTGGGGAGTGGTGGTTGCGGCAGCGGCAGGGGCGGTGGGGAGGTAGGCGTCGTAATCGGGATTGGCGATCACGAGGGGCGCCTGGCTGGTGCCTGTGGTGGGCTGGCGAGGTGGGAGGAGGTCTCTGCCTGTGGTGAGGAGATGGAGGGTTTTGTGCTCGCCGAGGGTTGGGGAGGCGAGTGGATCGCTGTCGTTGATGGGCAGTGCGGCGAGGGGAACGTTGTTGATCTCGCCGTCTGGGGAGAGGAAGAGCTGGCGTGCGGAGGCGATGTGGGGAGCGAGGGGATCGAGCAGGCGCCTGCGCACGTTGGCGAGGGCCTGGAGGGCTTGGGGAGCGGAGACGGTGGTTTGGGGATCCCCCTTTTGGGGATCCCGCCCGACAAGCCGTAAAGCCGTCTGGATGGTGTTGTCGATCTCCTTGGCATCGCCGAGGGCAACGGAGGTGATGGAGCCGTTGGGGGTGAGAACGAGGGCGAGGTAGCGGGGAGAATCGGCAAAGCGCAGGCCTGAAGCCTCCAAGGGCAAGAAGCGCTGAAACTCGATGAGCACCCCATCGGCGGGGAGCTGGCGTGCCACCTGGAGGGGTTCGACGAGCTGGGGCTTGAGCTGGGGCAGCTGGCGGTAGAGCTCCTGCTCAAGGCGATCATGTTGGCCCTGCAATTGCAGGCGCTGCGGCTCCGGCAGGGTGGGGCTGCCGAGCTGGGCCTTGAGCGAGCGGATCTGGTCTAGCAGGGGCTGCCAGGGACCGTTGCGCGCCAGCAGGGCCTGGCTGCGCTGGATGTCCAACAGCAGGCCGTGACGGTTGAGGCGGGTGAAGAGCGCCAGCTGGGCACCAGCTTGGCCTTCATTGGCCAGGGAGAAGGGAATCTGCCAGCGATCGGCGAATACGGCCACCATCTTCTGGCGTTGGCCTTCTGGCAGCAGGGGGAGTTGGCCCTGCAGGTAGAACACCTCGCTGCTGACAGATTCTAGTAGTGGTTCCAGAGCTTGTGCGCGTTGGCCGAGCTCGCTGTAGTGGAAGCCCAGGCTGGTGAGGGCCATGGCGAGATCGGGCCGGAAGGCGTCGTTGGTTGCGGCCAGCTGGCGATAAATGTTGACGGCTTCCTGGGCGGGCTGGAGGGCTTGTGCGCGTTGGCCGATTCCGGCCAGAAACACCCCCAGGTTCCGCAAGGCCCCTGCTCGCAAGGGATGGACCGGCGGGAGATTGGCATTCAGCCAAGCCAGCAGCTGTTGCTCTAGCTCCACGGCTTGCTGCCGATCTCCCTTTTGGTAGGCAGTGAGTGCAGCCTCGTCCAGCTCCCATACCTCTGCAGGAATGTCTGGCAGGATTGGGTCTGATGCCTGAGCCAGCCATGATCGAGAGCGCACTGGGGCGGGCGTTGTTTCGATCGCCACCCCAGCCCCCACGCCGATCGTGGGCAGTTGGCATGGCAGCAGCAGCGCCATCAGCAACCGGAGCGTGAGGTCTCTTTGCATCGGGTGGTTCTAGATAGGTTCTAAATCTAGTGGTGGCGATCTCGTTTGGCCACCGATTAGACTTGCGGCTTTGCACTTTCGTGGCTGCTTCTGTTTGTTGCCACTCTCATGTCGTGGCGCGGTCCTGCGCGGCTCTATCTCAGGCGTGCTAATGGTACTGCAGCCACAACAGCTTTGCCGTTGTAATCGTCATCACTGCCAGCGAAAACACTCGCACGAAGCGTGTGCCGCGTTTCAGTACCAGGTGGGATCCAAGGTAAGCCCCAAGCATCTGACCAACACCCATCACAACCCCCGCCAGAACGAGCACATTTCCGCCCAAGCCGAACACCAGGGCAGAAACGGCATTGCTCGTAAAGTTCATCATCTTGGTGTATGCAGTGGACCGCTTCAGGTCAAAGCCCAGCCAGATGGCGAAGGCCAGGGTCCAGATGGTGCCCGTGCCGGGGCCGAAGAAGCCATCGTAGAAACCAATCATCAATCCAAACAGGATATAAAAGAGGCTGGATCCGATACGGGCCTCCCGCGCACCGGAGCCGATCTTTGGATTCAACAGCATATAGATCAGCAGCACGAGCAGCATGGCGGGGATCAGATGGCTCAGGAGTTGTGGTGCCAGCACTTGAACAAATCTTGTGCCGGCGAATGCACCCACGGCGGTAAAGCCAACACCGAGCACCGTTTCCCGTAGCTTCACCAACTTGGTGCGGCGATAATTCAGCGCCGCTGTGAGGCTGCCAAAGCAGCCCTGCAACTTGTTGGTTCCCAGCGCTAGATGCGGTGGGATCCCTACGGAGAGCAAGGCGGGGATCGTGATCATCCCGCCTCCACCGGCGATGGCATCCACAAAGCCGCCAAAGCAGGCAGCAGCAAATAAAATGGCGATGGTTGTGTGTGACAGATGCAGCATTGGAAGGTCTCTGTTGGTGGATGAGGGTGAGAATGATGGGGCTTTGCTCTACTTTGAAAACAATGTTGCTGGCTGCATCGATAACGTGTCAAAAAAATCACTTATCGCGGCTCGCATGCCCCAGTTTGCTGCCAATGGCCAACCACTCTGCTCCAGTTTCTGGCGCTCCACTTCATAGTTTGCCCAATCCGATCCTGGCCGCACGTGATGCAGGTCGTGGCAGGGGGTGTCGCCGGTGAGCACCCACAACCGGGCTGGTAGGTGGAACACCAGCATCCGCATCGTCCAGCGGCACCAGGCGAATGCGTTGCGGATCCATGAACCCTCGCAAGCCATCTGCGGCGCAGGTTCGCCGGCAAAGATGGCTTTGGTCATGCCTCTGAAATCAGCAGGAGTTCGCTCGCCTGGAGTACGGCAAGGAAAGTAGTGCTCCACCAGATTGCGAAAAACCTGGGCGGCCTCAAAGAACAAGACCCTGGGAACCAACCAGATCAGCGCAAACTCCGACCAGGCGTGGCTGCGTGAAAGGCATACCGCAACCACCAGCCACGTTGCCATGCAGATTCCATTCTCGGCTACGGATCGGGAGAGGAAGGCGCCACGGATGCCCTTGGCAAATCGGCCGATGTAAAACCACGGATTGGCAAGCAGCAGCCACAGCCTTCGCCAGTGGGCTCGCCTGGGCGCCCCCGGCTGAAAGCCGTAGCTTTTGATCACTTCAAACGTGTCTTCACCCGGGGTCAGCAAGTGGCTCCACTTGTGGTGCACCTTGCCCGGGCCCCCCAGTGTCAGGAAAGTTGTCCGCCCGGTCTGACCCGTCCACCTGGGGGCCCAACCGACGACCATGCAACCGCCCTATGACGCCGCTCTGCGGGAAGCCGTCCGCCTGCGGATGAGCCCTCCGAATCGCGAGAGCGTG
>JBKDSQ010000010.1:0-4829 GCA_046340895.1 Synechococcaceae cyanobacterium
ATGTAAAGCCTGCGTTGGTGGCTGGTCAGTGGTGCCGGCATCCCCTGGGCCCTGCGCATCGGCGCCAGGGTGTCCAGCACTCACCCAACCGGCCAACGAGCTTGTCGCCGACCGGCCAACTTCATTGTCGGCGGACACTGGCCCATGAATCCGCCATCAAGGAAGCGGAAACAGATGCCATGAAACGGGCCCTGGTGACCTTTGGGGCGAGGTTTGGCCTCTCGCTCTACGACCGCCACCAGCGGCCGATGGGGGGCGCAGCGCCCCAAGCGGCGCGGCCCCAAGGGGCTGGGCCCCAAGCCCCGGCGAACGGCGTGGTGCGGCGCCTGCCGCCTGCCCAGGCTCAGCTCGCCCCGGCCGGCGCCGCCCCGGCCCCCGATGCCCAGCCGGCACCCGATGCCCCGCTCGATCCGCCCACCATCCGCTCCCTGCATGAGCGCATCCGCGGCCTGCTGCCCCCGCAGCTGGCGGCCTTCTCCCAGGCCTTCCGCCGTGCCTTCCAGGTGCCTGCGGAGATCCCCACCATCGCCGAGCTGATCACCCAGCAGCGGCACCAGCTCTGGATTCAGCGCTACCTCTCGCAAGCCCAGGGGCAGCCTCAGGCCCAGCTCCAGGCCCGCAACGCCTGAGCTGGCCACACGGTTCAGCACCACTGCGGGGCCGCCTCTGGCCCCGCTTCTTCTTCCCCTCCGCACCTCCACCCATGCGCCACAACCTCGGCCGCGTGGTGGCCACCGCCGCCGTGGCCGCCACCGTGCCCCACCACCAGATCACCGCCCTGCTCGATCGCCATGCCGCTGGCGACTGGGGCGACCTCAGCGACGACGACAAGGCCGCCAACGACGAGGCAGCCCGCAGCGGCGATGGCCGCCTCTTCTCCAGCTACGCCACCGACGATCACGGCACGCTCTGGATCATCACCAACGACATCAGGGCGGAGGGCGAGGGACCCATCACCACGGTGCTCTTCCCGGACGACTACTGACCCCAGGGCGCAACCCGGCCCGAGGCAGGGCCAGCATCCACAAAGGGCCGGCCGGAGCCGGCCCGGCCGGGGCGCCTACGGCGCCACCGGCTTCCCAGCCTCCAGCTGGCTGACCTCCAAGCTCTGATCGATCTCCCCCACCCGCTCCAGCAGCGCCGCCATCGCCGGCAGCAGCTCCTCCTCCAGCCGCGTGATCTCCTCTTCCCCGTAGGGCACCTCAGACCAGGCGCGGCGGATCGGCTCGCCACTGGCGGCATGGGAGCTCAAGATCCACTCGATCGCCCTCTGGCAGCTCTCCACCAGGCAGAACGGATCCTCAGGCGTACAACGAACAACACTGGAAACCATCAGGGCACACGCCAGCCGGCGCGGCGACGGGACCGCTCCCAGCAGAGGCCCGACCGCAGGAGGGCCTCAGACTGGAGAGGGACCGGAGCGAGCTGGGGGAAACGGGACGAGGACTGGTTAATAAGCATATCTGATATTACTTGCTTTGCTGGCCGACGGTACTGTTCTGAAAATTCGTAAGTCTCTTGAGCGCTATGACCGCATCGAACATGGCTTGCCAAACCTCCCCTTCTTTTTCTGAGGCGAGGGACCTCTCACTCGAAGAGCTTCAGTCCGTCTCCGCAGGCATAGCGCCCATTGTGGCTGTGGCTGCTCGTTACGCCATTCGTGCTGCGGTTGTTGTCGTGGTAGCTAGCCTCGGTGGAAGCACCAAAAAGGACGAGTAAGCCGTTCATCGGATTCATGCTTTTTATTCCGCCTTCTCTGATTCGGCCTTCTAGGCGACGCTGCTATCTAGAAGCGTATTCTTAGTGAGGGTGCTCGCGTGAGTCAGAAGATGATTGAGAAGCCACTTCTGCTGATTAGGGCCACAGCTAAATGAGGATGGCTGTTTGGCGATTGGTTATGTTCTCTGGGGCTTTTTGGGCGGAAGACGAGCTGAGCATCGCCTTAGCCCAACAGTCCCACTTTCTACATTAGAATCTTATCGCCTAAGGCGCAGATACTCACCTCTTCAGTACCACTTGGCCAGCTTTGCCCGCATCTTCCAGGGAATGAAGACCGCCCGAAGCGTGTGCAGATAGTCACGGGGCAACAGGGGGTTGAGGCCAGTGCTGTGGCGCTCCAACAACGCCTACAACTGCTCTCATCGGTGGGGAGCTGCCGATCCTGCACCACCAACGCCCCCGAGGCCGCCAGGCGCGTCAGAGACGGCTGGATTGCCCGGATCACCTTCTCCGCGACCCCGATGATCCCCCACCTTCCCTTAAGGGCGGCACGATCCGGCCACGGTGCCGCGGCGGGACAGATCCCAACGCAGACGCGGCGATAGGCGAGCATCAGTCTGGAGCAGGCCTGGAGCAAGCCTCCTGCCCTGCGGGAGCGGGTCAGTAAGTCAGTCCCTCCGCGGCAGCGATTTGATCTGCAAAGCAACCCACGCCGTTCCGACCCGTTCGCCACACCTGGCCGCAGCAACAGGCAGCTGAGTTACCCGAATTCCTCCACTATGGCGCTCCAGGAACGTGAGGCGACGGTGGGGGACAGACCCTGGCTTGCCAGTCACACGATGCCAGGAAGGGCTTCTGCCAGGCGAGAGGAATCTCCAGCAGGTCGCGGGTGCCGCTAAAGGCCTGGCTGAGCAGCAGCAGGCCTGCCAGCACACTGGCGGCCACATGGACCCGTCGCCATCTCTTCTCCCGCAGGATCTCCGTACGGGCCCCAAGGGAGAAGAGCATCAGCCCCACCAGGCCTAACCCCGCCCAGGCGTGAGAAGTCCAGAACTCCGTTTGCAACGGATTGTCCCCCCGGCGAAACACCTCCGGCTGGACTCCCAGGGTGAGCACACCCAGCCAGGTGATCAGGCTGAACGTTCCTCGCATCGCCTTGCTACTGGCCTTCCAGAGGGCGATCAGGGCCGCGATGCTGCCAAGAAGCACCAGGACCAGCTGGCTCGCCCGGCCGATGCCCCCCCGGAACTGGTCGGGGGGTACCGCGGTGCCGATGACCACCGTGAGCGCGAGAAGCACGATCGCCACCACCGCCATGCTCAGGACGCGTCCGAGGTCGCTGTGCTCCGTTCCGGTGCTGGCAGGCAGGCGTGCACCCTCCACGCGCCGCCGCCGGGTCATCAGTCCCAGGCGGGCGACGATCCCTGCCAGGGGGTAGACGAGAACCACCGCGAGGGCGGGATGGAGGAGAAAGAGCCAGTCCTTGATGCCCACCGCGATCAGTGCTGTTGTCTTCAGGATGGCGCGACCTCTTGCATCTGGCAGAGGGCCTGGAGAGATCGCGCTGATTTTTCGCCATCGCGCGTACTGTGCGGCTTAGGCGCCATGGCACGTGTGGGATTCGGCCTCCTCTTCCAGAGCCTGAACCAACGTCGCACCCAACTGGCTCCGCTCGCTCTGCTGGCCTATGTGCTGCTCCGCGGCTGCGACGCCAGCGTGCTCAAGTGGCTGCAGGAACGCGGAGCGGCCACCCTGCTGCGTACCGGGGGTGCAGAGGATCCGATCAGTTTCAGCAATGTCTTCTTCTTTGCCAATCTGGCCATCGGACTGACGGTCACGCTGCTTGATCGCAGACGGCTTCAGGTGGAGTTGCCGCAGCTCACTTCCGCCGATCGCGCTCTGTGGATCGGGCGCGCAAGCCTCGGCAGTCTGCTGGGGCCCATCGGCTATTTCCTTGCTCTGCAGCGGTTGTCGGTCACAAGCCAGACCCTCCTCTTTACCCTGATCTTGCCGGCCACCGCCCTGCTCGCCTGGCTGCTTTTGCGCGAGCCCCTGCCCCGGCGCTTCGGGCTCACGCTGGTGTTGCTCCCCGCCGGATTGCTGATCAGCCGCAGTATGCAGGGGATGCTCTCACCAGAGGCCGGTGGCCTCGATCCTCTCGGCGTCGCCTGGGCGCTGATGAGCGTGGCCGCCTTTGCGGCGGCTGGTGTGCTCAACCGACTCGTCGCCGACAAGGACTGGGGTACGGGGCTCACGATCGGACTGTCCAGCCTGCTGGCGGCGCTGGTGTTTGGCCTGATTACCCTTCTGCTGTCCGGTCCCGCCCAGTTTCTGCACCTTCGCTGGTGGTGGGTCATGGGGGTGCTGCTCGTTTACACCGCCAGCATCAGCCTCGGCGGCGAACTTCTGCTCCTGCTCAGCTATCGCGGGCTCGGCGCCACCACGGTGGCGCTCTGGGGCAATGGCTGCGTGTTGGTGTCACTGCTCAGCGCCCACCTGCTGCTTGGTGAACGCCTAGGACCTCACACGCTGGCTGGAGCCGCGCTCATCCTGGCGGCACTGCTGGTCGCGCGCAGCCGATCCACCCCAGAACCTTCGTCCAGCCGTTGATGGAAGCGTTCTCTGGATTCGGCGAGAGATCCACCTAACGCTTCTGTCGAATCACTCCTCTTCGTCTCCACCCCCCACCGGCACCAGCCGCACCTGCTTGCGCCCCAGCTTGATCTCAAACTCATCGCCCGGCTGCAGGCCGAGCATGGCGGTGTAGGCCTTGCCCACCAACAGGTTGCCGTTGCCCTGCACCGTGGCCACGTAGCTGAGCTTGCGGCCCGGTGTACCCGAACCCTTGCTGCCGCCTGCACCCAAGCTCACACCCTTGGCCTCCAGCAGGGCCTCGTAGAAGGCGGTTAAGTTCACCCGCACAACGCCATCCTTCGTGGTGCTCACATACCCGCAGGAGCGCACGAGAGCAGATTTGGAGGCATCGCCGAGTTCTTTGACCTTGGCGAGCAGATCGGAGCCGGTGAGCATGGCTTGTGATGGAGTGTGTGCTCACTGTATCCATAGCCGGGCCCTTGCCAAGTGCTGGAGCTTGATCTTTCGACATCCAG
>JBKDSQ010000011.1:0-40233 GCA_046340895.1 Synechococcaceae cyanobacterium
GATGATGTTGTTGCCGTACAGGAGCGAACCGGCAACGGGCTCACGGATGCCGTCGATGTCGACGGGGGGAGCGGCGATGAAGGCAACGATGAAGCAGATGGTCGCGGCCAGCAGGCAGGGGATCATCAGCACGCCGAACCATCCCACGGACAGTCGGGTGTTGGTGGAGGTGATCCAATCGCAGAACTGCTTACACGCCGAAGCGCCGGAGCGCTGTTGGAGAGTGGCAGTCATGAGAACGGAAGGGTGTGCCTCGGCCAGGGCCGGGGCGGAACATGGAAGGGCGGAATCCCGCCGGCCTCACTGTAACGGGATGTTGCGGGGTGTGTAAAGGGGGTTCATGAAGAAAGTCCGAGGGAGCCGAAGCGCCCCCCGGGCCTGCGGCGCCAACCGTTGCTAGAGCAGGGGAGACAAGGCCGTCGTTCCCGATGCCCCTGGCTGTTCCCACCCGGTGCGGAGCCTCCGCCTCCCACGCCCTGCCGCTGGCCGCCGTGCTGGCGATGTCGCTGTTTCTCGGCGGCTGCAGCGGTGGCCCCAGCGCCGAGGCCCAGCGCATCGATGAGCTCGAGTTCAAGCTTCAGCAGCTCGAAGAACGGCTCAACAAGGTGGCCGGCGAACGGGCCAACGGAGCCGACCGGGCCGGGAAGCCACCCGCCGGCGTGGTGAAGTCGCTCACGCTGCGCAGCGGCACCGACGACGACCGCCTGCGCATCTACTGGGCCGACGGCAGCACCACCGATCTGCCCTGCACCAAGGAGCAGGCAACCCTCGTCTGCGGCTGAACCGCCTGCTTGCAGCGCGCCGGCGTGCTTCACGACGGCACCCCAGGCGGATCAACCGGCGGGCTCGATCTCCAGCCCCGCCGCCAGCGACACGAGGGCGGCCCCCCAGGCCGGGTCCACCGGCCATTCCTCCCGCCGCGTCAGCCCCAGGGCGATGCCCTTCTCGCCGTAGGCAGCCTCGTTGATGAACACCGGCCAGACGGGCGCATCGCCCAGGCCAGCCGGGGGAACGTACGGCAGGGTGGCGCCGCTGCGCTCCAGGAACAGCGGATCGCCGGGTCGCAACGGTTGCCAGTCGCGGTGCTGCCGCAGCGGATGGACCACGGCGCTCGGGGTGCCGTCGCCATCGCGGGGCAGATCGAGGCTGCCCAGGTGACGGTGGACCACCAGCCGGCGCGGCTGGGGCAGGCGGCCGGCGCGGGCCTGGGCCAGCAGCTCCAGAGAGGTCTCGAGCGCCAGCTGGCTCTGGCGGCAAAGGCGGGCCGTGATCACCCCCTGGGGCACCGGCCCCACCTCGATCACCAGGCCGCAGGGCCAGCGCTCCGCCAGGTAGCCGGTCTGGGCCGGGTCGCCCTCATGCAGGTAGATCGGCAGGCCGAGCTGGCCCTGGATCGCCGCCGCCAGCGCCAGATCGGTGGGACGCCGCCCGTAGACCACCAGCGAATTGCCCATCGCCGCGGTGGTGCTGTGCAGATCCAGGGCCACCAGGCATGGCTCGCGACCCTCGGCCCCATGGTCGGCCAGGAGCTCCCGGGCCCGACGCACCTCCCACTCCTGGCGAGCCGGGTCGGCGAGCAAGGCGGGCTCGAAGCTGCGGTTGAGATCGCGCTCGAGGTAGCGGCGGCACTCCGCCCAGGCCGCAGGGTTGCCGATCGTGAGCGCCACCGCCAGGCCGGAGCGGCTCAGCGACGTCGGATCGCGCCGCCAGCCCTGCAGCAGCCAGCCAGCGTTGCGTTCGTTGCCGTGGGTGGCGGCCACCACCAGCACCTTGCCCATCGCCGCGCCTGCACGTGCCCCCAGCCTGACGCAGGATCGGAGGGATCCGCCGCGTCCCGCCGCCATGCCCCCGCCCGCGGCCCTGGTCCAGACGGCCCGCTGCCTCTGGCGGCGGCAGTGGCAGCTGCTGATGGGGGGGCTGGGCCCGGCCGACGCGCAGGGCCGCTACCGCAGGCCCGCGCCCGCCTTCGCGGCCCTGCCACCCCTGCCCGACGACGCCGCCGCACCGGCCGCGCATCAGTTGATCGTGGGTCGCAGCTGCCCCTGGGCGCACCGGGCCGCTCTGGTGTGGAGCCTGCGCGGGCTGGGGGCCTCGATCGAGTTGGTGGTGGTGGACCCCGATCCGGCCGCCGGCCGCTGGCGCTTCACCGAGCCCTTCGCCGGCTGCGACACCCTGCGCCAGCTGTACCGCCGCAGCGGCGCCGCAGCGGCTGCCCCGGCTACCGTGCCGGCCCTGTGGTCCCAGCGGCAGCAGCGGCTGGTGCTCAACGAGAGCGCGCGGCTGATCGAATGGCTCGACGACTGGCCGGCGCCGCCGGGGGCGCCACAGCTCAACCCGGAAGCGCAGCGGCCGGCGATCGAAGCCTGGCGCGAGCGTCTGCAGGGAGCGGTGAACGACGGGGTGTATCGCTGCGGCTTCGCCCGCAACCAGAGCGCCTACGACGAGGCAGTGGCGGAGCTGTTCGACACCCTGGAGGCCCTGGAGGCGGAACTGGCGGCGCGCGGGCCCTGGCTGTGCGGGGAAACGCTCAGCCTGGCCGATGTGGTGTTGTTCCCAACGCTGGTACGGATGGAGCTGGTCTATGCGCCCCTGTTCGGCGCCAGCCTGCGGCCGTTGTGGCAGCTGCCGGCGTTGTGGCGCTGGCGCCAGCGCTTCTTCGCCCTGCCCGGGGTGGCCGCCACCTGCTTCGCCGACGCCTGGCGGGCCGACTATTTCGGTTCCCTGTTCCCCCTGCATCCGTCGGGCATCGTTCCGGCCGGCCCGGCGCTGGCCACACTGGTGGGCAGCGAGCCCCCGCCCGGACCATGACCCGCCAGGACCCCCAGGCCGATCCCGTGTTCGAGGGGGTCTACGGCCCCTACACGATCACCGACGACGACCGGCGCGAGGTGCGCTCCTACCGCCTGGCGCTCTCGGCGGTGGCCGTGGCCCAGCTGGCCCTGCTGGGCCAGTGGCGCGCCGTCGGCCCCGCGGCGGCCTGGCCCTGGTTGGTCGTGATGGCGGTGGGCCTCGGCCTGGCGCTGCGCTGGATCCACATCTATCTGCGACCCCTGCACCGGCTGCTGCAGCTGTTCTGGTTGGTGGGCTGCCTGGGCGCTGTGGTTCTGGCCGCCCGCGTGGGCCCCGCCGGCCTGTTGCCGGCGTTGGCGGAGCAGCCGCTGTGGATCCTGGCGGTCGGGCCCCTGTTCGCCGCCCTGGCCGGGATCGGCTTCAAGGAGTTCTTCTGCTTCCGCCGGCCCGAGGCGATCGGCGTCACCCTGCTGCTGCCGGTGGCCCTGCTCGGGCGGCTGGCGGGGCTGCTCACCCCGGGGGCCACGCTCGCGCTGCTGGCGGTGGAGGCGACGGCTCTGCTGGTGCTCTGCCTGCGCAAGTTCCCGATGCCCGCCGCCGCCGATGTGGGCGACAAGAGCGTCTTCACCTGGCTGGAGCAGCAGCGTCAGACCGCCGCCGCCCTCCGATGAGCCTGATCAGCCTGGTGGGCGCCGGCCGCGACTTCGGCCTGCGGCCCCTGTTCGACGGCCTCGACCTGCACGTGGGCGAGGGGGAACGGCTGGGGCTGATCGGCCCGAACGGGGCCGGCAAGAGCACGCTGCTCAAGGTGCTGGCGGGCGAGGAGCCGCTCGACCGGGGCGAGCGGCGGCTGGCGCCGCGGCTGCGGGTGGTGCGGATGGAGCAGGAGCCGCGCGTCGATCCGGCGGCCACCGTGCTCGACACGGTGTTCGCCGCGGGCGGCAAGCGTCAGGCGCTGTTGCGGGAGCATGAGGCACTCAGCCAGGCCCTGACGGGCGCCGGCGACGACCCGGCGCTGCTGGCGCGGCTGGGGGATCTGCACCGGCGCATGGAGGAGCAGGACGCCTGGGGGCTGGAGCAGCAGTGCCGCGAAGTGTTGGAGCGGCTGGGGGTGCGCGATGGGCAGCGGCGGCTGGGGGAGCTTTCGGGAGGCAACCGGCGGCGCGTGGCCCTGGCGGCGGCGCTGGTGGCCGATCCGGATGTGCTGCTGCTCGATGAGCCCACCAATCACCTCGATGCCGACGGCGTGGAGTGGCTGCAGGGCTGGCTGGAGCGCTTCCGCGGCGCCCTGGTGCTGGTCACCCATGACCGCTACCTGCTCGACCGGGTGACCCGGCGGATCGTGGCGGTCGAGGGGGGACAGGCGCGGGCCTATGAGGGCGGCTACGGGCGCTACCTGGAGCAGCGGGCGGCCGAGGAGGCGGCCGAGGAGGCGGGCGCGGCGCGGCTGCGGGGCACGCTGCGGCGCGAGCTGGCCTGGCTGCGGCGGGGTCCGAAGGCGCGCAGCACCAAGCAGAAGGCGAGGATTCAGCGGATCGAGGCGCTGCGGCAGATCCCGGCGCGCCAGGGCCGCGGCACCCTCTCGATGGCGGCCACGGCCCGGCGGCTGGGGCGGCGGGTGATCAGCGCCGAGGATCTGGCGGTGGTGGCGGGCGAGCGCCAGCTGCTGCAGGGCTTCGACTACGACTTCGATCCGGAGGACCGGGTGGGGATCATCGGAGCGAACGGCGCCGGCAAATCGAGCCTGCTGGAGGTGCTCGCCGGCCGGCGGGCCCCGGCGGCCGGCCGGCTGGAGCGGGGCGGCACCGTGAAGCTTGCCTACTTCGACCAGCACAGCGCCGTGCTCGACGGCCCGGAGGCGAGTCGCACCGGCACGCGCAAGGTGATCGATGTGGTGAAGGAGGCCGCCAGCCGGGTGGAGATCGACGGTCGTGAATGGAGCGCCTCCCAGCTGCTGGAACGGTTCCTGTTTGCCCCGGCCCAGCAGCACCAGCCGGTGGCGAAGCTCTCCGGCGGCGAACGGCGGCGGCTGCACCTGTGCCGCCTGTTGATCGAGGCGCCCAACGTGCTGCTGCTCGATGAGCCCACCAACGACCTTGACGTGCACACCCTGGCGGTGCTGGAGGACTTTCTCGACGACTTCCGCGGCTGCGTGGTGGTGGTCTCGCACGACCGCTGGTTCCTCGACCGCACCGTCGACCGGCTGTTCTGCTTCGTCGACGGCCGGCTGGAGCGCTTCGAGGGCAACTACAGCGCCTACCTGGAGCGCCAGGCCACGCGCCAGCTCGAGCGCGCGGCTGCCCCAGCGGCGAAGCGGCAGCAGGCGGAGGCCGGGCCACCCCCCACCACCCCAGAGGTCCCGAAGGTCCCGGAGGCGCAGGTCAGCCGCCGGCGCAGCTACCGCGAGAGCCGCGAACTGGAGGCGCTGGAGAGGGATCTGCCGGCATGGGAGGAGCGCCGACGCAGCCTGGAGGCGGAGCTGGCGGGGGCCAACGGCCTCGACCGTGGCGCGCTGGAGGCACGCAGCCACGAGCTGGCGGAGCTGCTGGAGCGGATCGCTGCGGCCGAGGAGCGCTGGCTAATGCTCAGCGAGATGGGCGGCTGAGCGGCGGCGGCGGTGCGGATGGGCCATCTCGGCCCCCTGCAGCGAGCCGGCGCCACCGCCATCGGCGCGCGGCACCAGCCCACAGACCGGCCCGGCGGGCTCCGGCAGGCGCCAGGGCGGCTGGCGCACCACGGCACCCTGGGCCTCCGCCAGCTTCATCGCGGTGGGTTTGTAGGCGTCGTCGCTGCGGTGGGCCTGCATCTGATCGCCCATCCGGCGCAGATAAAGATCGTTGGACCAGACCACCTGGGCATGCTCAAAGGCCTCGCAGGCCGCCTGGAGCGAGGCGAAGCGCTGGCTGACCAGGCCGCTGGGGGCGCACTGCTTCCACTCCAGCACCTCGTCAAAGCTCAGGCCCCGACGCCACTGGCGCTGCTCCGACAGATAGCAGTGGTCCTCGGGACCATTGATCCAGAACAGCCGTCCGCTCTCGTCGATGAAATGGCGGTCGCGGCGTTGGCGGATGCGGGTCATGGCGGGCCTCCCTGCAGCTCTTTCCCTCTGGTAGCGGGGCAGGGCCCCGTGTGCCGCCCGGGCGCAGCAGGGAGACGCGGATGTAGCGATTGTCAACATGGATCAGCGCCGCCGCACATTCGGCGCCCGACCCCTCATCACGCCCTTTATGGTGGGCCCGGTTCGTTCCGGCTCCCGGGGGCCGGCCTCTGGCATGAAAAGCATCGACGAGCACATCGAGAAGGACAAAGCCGAGATCGAGGCGGCCAAGGCCGCCGGCGATGACGGCAAAGTGCGCCATCTCGAACAGGAGCTCAAGGGTCTCGAGGAGTACAAGTCCCACCATCCCGAGGACAGCCACGATCCCACTCCCCTCGAGGTGTTCTGCGACCTCAACCCCGACGCGCCCGAGTGCCTGGTGTACGACGACTGATCCCGTCGTCTCCCCCATCCGGGCCTGCCAGCCCTGATCCCATGGCCCCGCTCACCATCCACGGCTGGTGAGCGGGGCCATTTCGCTGAGATCCTCCTGACGATCGGGCTGGGTCTCCAGCGCCTGCCACACCCGGCCCAGCAGCGCGTCGAGGCCGAGCGAAGTGGCCGCGGAGATCAGCAGCGGCGGCGCCCCGACATGGGCCTCCACCTCGGCGGCCAGCTCGCGGCGGCGGGCCTCATCGAGCACATCGATCTTGTTAAGCACCACCAGCCGAGGCCGCTCCGGCAGGCCGTGGCCGTAGGCGAGCAGCTCGCGCTCCACCACCGCCAGATCCGCCACCGCATCTTCGGCGGACGCATCCACCAGATGCAGCAGCAGGCGGGTGCGCTCGATGTGGCGCAGAAACTCATGGCCCAGGCCCGCACCGCGGGAGGCGCCCTCGATCAGCCCCGGGATATCGGCGAAGACGGTGCCATCGCCGCTGGGGCGCCGCACCACCCCCAAGTTCGGCACCAGGGTGGTGAAGGGGTAGTCGGCGATGCGGGGGCGGGCGGCGGAGAGCACGGCGATCAGGGTGCTCTTGCCGGCGTTGGGCAGGCCGATGATGCCCACCTCCGCCAGCAGCTTGAGCTCCAGCTGCAGCTGCCATTCCTCACCGGCGCGGCCCTCGGTGCACTTCTCCGGCGCCCGGTTGCGGTTGCTGAGGTAGTGGGCGTTGCCGAGGCCGCCGCGGCCGCCGTGGGCCACCACCAGCTCCTGGCCTGGCTCCACCAGGTCCCCGAGCACGATGGCGGTGCGGGCATCGCGCACCTCGGTGCCGCAGGGAACGCGGATGCGCAGCGACCGGCCACCGGCGCCGCTGCAGCGGTTGGGACCGCCGCGCACGCCGTCGTCGGCGGCGAACAGGCGCTTGTACTGAAAGTCGAGCAGGGTCTGCAGGTTGGCGTCGGCCACCAGCACCACGTCGCCGCCGCGGCCGCCATCGCCACCGGAAGGACCGCCGGCGGGCACGTATTTCTCACGCCGGAAGGCGACGATGCCATCGCCGCCGCGGCCGGCGCGCACAACGATGCGGGCCTGGTCGATGAACTGCACGGGGAAGCGGCCGCCGGGGCCGTCGGGTCCCCAACCCTAGGATCCGGCGGTTGCTGCGCCGGTTTGGCCGAAGTTCGCTTCCAACAGGTCAGCAAGACCTACCCGCCCCGCCGCGGCAGCGCCGACGGGGAGCCGGTTTCTGTGCTTCGCGCCCTGGATCTCGCCATCGCCGATGGGGAGTTCCTCGTGCTGGTGGGCCCCTCCGGCTGCGGCAAGAGCACGCTGTTGCGGCTGCTGGCCGGGCTCGATAGCCCCAGCAGCGGCACGATCCATGTGGGCGGCCGCGACGTGACCCAGCTGCGGCCCTCGCGGCGTGACGTGGCGATGGTGTTCCAGAGCTATGCGCTCTACCCGCACCTGAGCGTGGCCGACAACCTGGCCTTCGGCCTGCGCCGCAGCCGCCCCCGCAGCCCCGGCCAGCAGCTGCAGGACTCCCTGCATCGCCTCGGCCGGCGCTGGCCGGCGCCGCTGCGGCCGCCATCGCCGCGGGAGGCCGCGATCGAGCGGCGGGTGCTGGAGGTGGCGCGGATGCTCGAGCTGGAGCCGCTGCTGCAACGGCTGCCGAAGGAGCTCTCCGGCGGCCAGAAGCAGCGGGTGGCGCTGGGGCGGGCGATCGCGCGCCAGCCGGCGGTGTTCCTGATGGATGAGCCGCTCAGCAACCTCGACGCCAAGCTGCGCACCGGCACCCGCGCCCAGATCACGGCGCTGCAGCGCCAGCTGGGCACCACCACCCTCTACGTCACCCATGACCAGGTGGAGGCGATGACGATGGGCCACCGCATCGCCGTGCTCAACGCCGGCCAGCTGCAGCAGCTGGGCACGCCGATGGAGCTGTATCAATGGCCCGCCAATCTGTTCGTGGCCCAGTTCATCGGCAGCCCGCCGATGAATCTGTTGCCGGTGCAGGTGAGCGCCCCCGGCCAGCTGCTGCTGGCGGGCCAGCGCCTGTTGCTGGAGGGCCCGCTCGAGGCCCTCAGCGCCGCCCATGTGGGCGAGAGCTTCACCGCCGGCCTGCGGCCGGAACACCTCAAGCTGGCGCCGGCCACCAACCGCAACCTGGCGGCGGAGGTGAGCCACGTGGAGGCCCTCGGCAATGAGCAACTGGTCACCTGCCGGCTCCTGGAGGGCAGCCACCTGGTGCTGGTGCGGGCTGAGGCCGATGCCGCCGTGGCCCTGGGCCAGACCGTGCATCTCGATGTGGAGCCCCGCGGCTGGCGCCTGTTTGATCGCGAGGGGATGGCACTTCTGCGGGGAGCGGACCTGAAGCCAGCCCGCAAGAGCCTGGAACCCCAGCTGCCGCGGTTGACGTGAGTCCGGCCGATGCAGCCAGGGCGTGGGCCTTGAGCTGCGATTGGGACACCCTCCGTGGCGAGGCAGGTTGAACCGGGGGCTGGGCGCGAAGCGGCCTGCGAAGGAAATCCCTTACCAATCTCCGCTCATTCAACGGAACCGCGGAATCCCACCCCATGAACAGCCAGTACTCAAGGCGCAACCCCGCTCCCCCCGACAATCAACAACAGCGAATAATACGCGAAGAGTCAACTGCTTCATGAAACGGATCCTCTTTGCGTTCGCCGCCACAACAATCGCCACCACGGGAAGCGCTCAAGCTATCCAAACAACCTTTACCTTCAATTCTGACGACACAAACAAGTCCTCCATTGTAAAATTGTCGATGGCATCAACTTGACCCTTGGGAGCTTTTCGGACCCGGGAGACAAGTCCGCTGCCGATTCGGACGGCCTAGCCCTCTACAATCCCTACCTTGGCAACAGCGACCAAACTTATAACGCATTCGAGATGAAGTTTGATCAGCCAGTGAAGCTTATCTCCTACAACCTGAAATGGATTCAATCTTCATCTGGTATTTCCACTACATTTGCGCAGGGCCTCAATCAATCCGTTGAATTAATCGGCGGTGCCGGGACGTATTCTTTCAGCAACCAGTTCCTCGCCCAGGCCAACGTTCCAATTTCGGTTACCTCCACCACCAATGCTGATAATCGCAGACTTGCCCAGATGAACTCCTTAACCGTTGAAAAGGTCGATTTGCCGCCGGCCACCGTGCCCGGGCCCCTGCCAATTCTGGGTTTCGGCGCTGCCTTCGGGTTCAGCCGCCGCCTACGCCATCGGGTTGCCCCCTCCCCAGTCAAGGTCACCCCGGCCGACGCCTGACATCCCTTCCATCTGTCTTCGCCTTGGTCCTGCTGAGTTCTCAGTGGGACCTTTTTGTCTGGAGTCTCAAGTTCTTCGGCCATCCCGGTTCTTGCCTGGCTGTCCCTGCTGCGGATCGCCGGCCCGCTCGATTGCGCTCTTGGTGATTGCGCGGTGAAGTGCTGCGGCGGGCCTCCTTGCGCCAGCTCAGCGGCGAGGCGGCGTGAAACTAGCCGGCGTCCCTATTGTCAAGGCATCCAGGCTCCACTCCCGCCGATGCGCCCGCCGTCCGCTGCCTGCAGTCCGGAAGAGGTGCGCGAGCTGCTGCGCCCCCTGGCGGCGCGGCTGATCTGGTGGCAATCCGCGCAGCAATCCCTGCGCCATCCCGATCGGGTGATCGCTCAGGTGCTGCAACGGGCCGAACCAGGCTGGTTCTCGCCACGCTCCTGGACCTACTGGCAGCAGAAACTCGGCCTGGCCGACTCTGGTTCCATCCCACCGCTGCCACGGCGCCGGTTTGGGGCTTGAGCATTCTCACCCCCCACCTGGAGATCCTTCCGGAGGCGCAGCGACGCCTCTGGCCTTCGCTGGCGGGTCTGGCCCGGGCAGGCTTCGTGCTGTACGGCGGCACCGCCATCGCCCTGCGCTGCGGCCATCGGGTGTCGGTGGATTTCGATTTCTTCTCCGATCGCCCCCTCGATCGCCAACACCTCAGCCGCGAACTGCCCTGGTTGGTGGGTGCTCAGCCCAGCGCCCGATCTGGAGAACGGCGTCAAGGTGTCCTTCTTCGGGGGATTGGCGATCGGGCGGGTGGGCGTTCCCGAGATCAGCGCCGATGGGGTAGCGCTGGTGGCCTCACCCCTTGATCTGTTGGCTACCAAACTCAAGGTGCTGCTGGGCTGCGGTCTGTCGCTGGCCGATGGTCTTGGCGCTGCCAGGACGCTTTATGGCGTGCAGTTCCCCGTGCGCGAATGCCTCAAGGCCCTGGTGTATTTCGCTGACGGTGATCTGCCCGAGCTGGGCCTGAGCGAACGGCGGCAACTGGAGCAAGCCGTGCTGGCCGTGGACGCGATCCCAAACATGGAGCGGATCAGCGAGCAGCTGGTGCCCTCAGCAAACCTCAGCTGAGGGCACCCACCTGCAGAGATCTGTCCCCCTCAGTCCGCCCAGATCTCCTCCAATTCGATCACCAGCCCCGGAAATTCAGGGCCTCCATCCAGGCGGGTGGCCTGCTCCATCCTGGAGGGTTCATGCGGAGGATCAGCAAGCGGCCCCCACACCTCCACCGCCCGCTCCGCCGGAATCAACAGCCAGCCGAGGCGGGCGCCGTTGCGTTGATAGGCGGCCATCTTCTGGCGCAGGGCTGTGAGGCCGCGGGGGCCTTCGTCGCTGGGGCTCGCCAGCTCGACCACCAGATCGGGGCAGAGGGGAGCGAAACCGCGGCGCTGATCGGCCGTGAGGGCTTGCCAGCGGTCGAGGGCCACCAGGGAGGCATCGGGGCTGAGCACGGAGTCGTCCGGCAGGCGGAAGCCGCTGGAGCTGTCGAACGCTTTCCAGCCGCCATTGGCACGGGCCCAGCCCTGGATCTGAAAAGAGAGTTCAGCGTTGCGGGCGCCGGTTTCGCCGCCCGTGGGGGTCATGCAGATCAGGGAACCATCGGCGGCCAGCTCCAGCACGGCATCTGGATTGGCGTGGCACAGCTCGGCGAACTGCTCGGGGGTGAGCCGCAGGCTGCCGCTGAGCAGGAGCGGCAGGGTGATCGACTCGAACGGTGGCGCTTCGGGACTGGCTGGGGCGAGCATGGACCCGGCGAGCGTGCTGGCTTTCAGGCTAAGGGCACTGCCGGCTGGTGAGCGCCACGGCTCTTGGCCCTGGGGGCTCGGGGGTGCCCGCGCTCGCAGGGCCCGGCCTCGCGTACACAGGACTCTGACAATCCACGGCAGGGACCGACGCTTTCGAAAGTGTCCGCCACACACCCCCCCCAAAAAAAAAGCATTTCCTATCGTTTGCCGCAAACAAATGCAGCGTAAATCGCCGCTTGTTCCTGCCTCAATACCCATCTGCATGAACCACCCCGTGTCGTCAGCCTTCCTGTCAGACAACACCATGTTTCGCAGGTCCTGCGGCAAGCAAGCTGGCTTGGTCAACGTGCTCACACCGCTTGCCCTCGCCGGCGCAACCTTTGGTTTTGCCGCAAAGCCCGCCTAAGCTCTCACCCTCTTTGCTGGCCCCTACGCCCCGGCCAACTGGAGCCAAAGTATTGGGGGTGACGGCTCTATCGAGACCAGTGATGCCCCAGACAGCGTCACGCTGACTGGATCTAACGATGGCTCAGGAGCAGCCGACGTAGATTTCACTATCAAAGCACCAGCATCCGGAACCGTAAGTTTCGACTGGTACTTTAGCACAGTTGACTACCCATATGCTGATCCATTTGGCTATCTATTAAATGGAAGTTTTACCAAGTTGACCAATGACATTGGGATTTCGCCTCAAGCTGGCACAGCATCTTTTTCTGTGCTATCGGGAGATGTTTTTGGCTTAAGGCAGAGAACCTCTGACTCATCTTATGGCCGTGCTTCCACCACTATCAGCAACTTCAATGGGCCCACATCTGAGCCCGCTCCGTCCTCTGTCCCAGGCCCCCTACCCCTGCTCGGTGCCGGTGCCGCCTGGGGTTGGACCCGCCGTCTGCGCCAGCGCATCGCCACTCCTGGGATCACTCCGCCCCGGGCCTGACGCCCCCTGATGTCCCTTCCAGCCCTGCCTTTGGCAGGGCTTTTTTGTGGCTGTTGTCGTCAGCGATCCCCTTCACTGTGTTCTGCCCCTGAGGGCTGTCCTGCCCCTCTCCGCTCGCCGCCCGGGTGGTCCCAGTCTTGCCCTCCCCATGCCGCTGCTGCGGCCGTCCGCGCTCTGGCAGACCAGGCTCAGGGGTTCAGCCTGCTCGCTCGCCAGGGACCAGGCCATGGGTGGCCGCCACAATGGCGCTGCCAGCGTCAGCGATCTGGAAGACCGCCTGCGCATCCTCGATGCGCTGTACATCCCCACGCGCTACCCCGATCGCCTTCCCGACGGTGCCCCGACCGATGATTTCGGCCGGCTGCAGAGCGAAGACGCCCTCCGTCATGCCCGTTCGATCGTTGACGCAATCGCTGCTGCGCTGGCCCGAGCCGGAGCAGGTGGTGAAACCAGGCGAGGCCGTGCATCTTGAGGTGGAGCCCAGCGGCTGCTTGACAGCAACGGGGAGGCGCTGCTGCCATGCCGCAATCCACGCGGCCAGCGGACGCTGGCAAAAACAGAAAGAGTTGCGGCAAGCTTTCCGCAAGCAAACATACGTTTATCATACTTCGATGCATATTTTCGTTATTTACTGTGCCTTTGCGGCTTCAAGTCAACCGACGCCCAAGCCCCTGGGACGCAGCTCTTCACCCGACCAAAATAGAAACTGACAGACATGCAAAAGAACTCGATTCTTCTTGCAATCAGAGCCATTGCAAGGATTTGCATATTTTCGCATTTTCCCCCGGCAGGCTTCGCCAAGCTTCGCGCAAACGCATCCTGCCAATGCCCTCCAGCCACCCTTCTCCCCTGCTTCCTTGCGCGGCGATCGCCCTGATGGGCGCCGGCTTGGCAACTCCCGCAACAGCGATTGTGCTCTTTGCCGACAACTTCAATAGCAATGCCACCGGCCTGAATGCCATCCCCAACACCTGGACCATCACAAACTCCGGGGCCGTGGACCTGATCGGCAACGGCTTCTACGGCCTCAGGCCTGAGTTCAGTTCCTACGGTGTGTACGTGGACCTGGATGGATCGTGGTTCAGTGGGGCCGGACAACTGACAAACTCCGTATCGCTGACCGCCAAGCAAACGTATACTTTACAGTTCGATCTCGGTGGCAACCAACGCAACCTCACGACTGACTCTGTCGCCATTCAGTTTGGCACAGCCAGCCGACAAATCAATGTTGCTCCCGACTCTCTATTTACAACCTTCAGCCTGGAGTTCACGCCTTCGAGCAGCGGTCCTTACCTGTTCTCCTTCCTCGATTCCGGAGGCGACATGGAGGGAGCCAGCCTCGACAACGTCAGCGTTATCTCTGGCCAGCGGGCCTCCGTACCCGCGCCACTACCCCTGCTGGGCATCGGCTCCGCCCTGGCGTTGCGCCGGCGCCTGCGTCGGCGACGCCACTGCCGCAAGGGCTGAGCAGAGCGTCGCCAGCCAGCTGCTGCCCAATGGCTTACCCCAGCCCCCCGTCCGGAGCGGGCGAGGCAAAGCACGAAACATCCGCGATGTTCTCTCCCCACTCCGCCCGGGCGATCTGCTGCAGGCGCCCGTGCAGCTCCGCCCCATCCACCGGGCGGGCCTGCGGATCGGAGGCCATGCAGCCATCGATCAGGCGGGCCAGATCGGCGGGGAGGGGGGTGCGGCTGACCTCTGCCACGGGGGGCAGGGGGGGCCGCCCGGATCGCAGGAGCTGCTCAAACGAGTGGATGCGCACGAAGGGCTGACCGCTCGCCAACAGATGCCAAGACCGCCCCCAGGCCCAGATATCGCTGGCAGGTGCCATGAATCCCGGCCCCCAGGCCTCCGGCGGCGCATAGTCGGCGCTGCCGCAGAGGCTGTGACGCATGCGGCTGTCGGCCAGGGTGCGGGCATGGCCGAAATCGAGCAACTTCACCACCTCCAGAGCGCCCCCCTGGGGAGAGGAGGGGGAACTCGGCAGGGAGGCGACGCCGATGTTGCGGGGCTTGAGGTCGTTGAACAGGATGTCAGCCCGGTGCAGACGGGCCAGGGCGAGGCTCACCCCCAGGCCCGCCGCCACCAGATCGGCGGCACTCCATGGAGCTGCCAGTCGCGCTCGCAACGGGGGCCCGGGCAGGTGCTCCATCACCAGAAAGGTGAACCAGCGGCCAACCTCCACCTGCTCCAGACGCACCACATGGGGGCCCTGGGCCGCGGCCAGCATGGCTGCCTCCCGCCGCGCCCCACCCCGCCGGATCCGGTGGCGACCTGGGAAGTGCCGCAGCGCCTTCACCACCACCTGGCGCTCCCCCTCGCTGGCCAGGAGCACCTCCCGGCCCCGGCCGGCGCTGAGACTGCGCAGCACTCGGAGCTGGGGCAGCCGATCCGCCAGCTCCTCCCGGCAGCACAACACCGGCGTAGGGGCAGGGTGGCGGGCCTCAGACGGCGGAGCCATCCTCTCCGACGGGCACCTGCGGCTGGGTGGCCACCCCACGGCTGCGGGCCTGGCGAGACCGCTCGATCTCGATCAGCAGCGCGTCGGGGTGCTGGAAACCATGGCGCTGGCTCCAGGCCAGCAGGTCGGCGGGCACAGACCAGCCGGTGGCACGGGAGTGGCGGGCCAGCTGCTTCGCCGTGCTGTGGCGGGGGAGCGCAACGGGCGGAGGCAGGCCATCGGCGCCGCGGCCATGGTGGGCCTGGGTGGCAGCGGCGGCATCGGCCCAGGCGGGATACTCGCCCTGCAGGCGGTAGGCATCCAGCAGGGGTTGCACCACCCCGAGCTTGAAGCGGGTGAGCCGCAACCACTCGACCGCCTTGGCGAGGGTGGCCCGATCTTCCAGCAACTGGCTGCCTTCGGCCAGGGTGAGGTCGTTCTCGGCCCAGAAGGCCTCCAGCTCCGCCGCTGTGGTGAGGCCGTGCTCGGCCATGAAGGCTGCCCGGGTGCGCTGGAGATCGGCATCCTCCGCCTCCAGCCCCAGCTGGCGGGCGGCGATCAGGGCCAACAGGTCGCGCAATGCCCTCTCCACCAGTTCCGGGGCGCGCGGGTCGTTGGCTAGCGCGTGACGGGCGATGGCCTCCTGGCTGATGGGCTCCTGGCCTCGCGGGGCCCAGCGGTCGCGTTCCACCAGGGCCTGGAGGTAGTGGCTCTTCTCCAGGGTCCAGGCGGCGGGCTGGGGTGGCGAGGCGACCGTCTCCCCAGCCGCGAGGCCAGCCAAGGTGCGCAGCAGCAGGCGAGCGTCCTCGGCCTTGTGGTCGATGGCGTGCACCCGCAGGTGCTCCTGCAGCGACGCCCGATCCGCGGCGCTCAGGAGAGGGGAGGCGAGCAGCCGCTGCCAGGAACGGTCAGGGAAGTAGAGCGCGGCGGCCTCCTGGAGCAGGGCTGCCGCCAGATCGGCTTCGAGAACGCCGGCGCTCACCGCATCGTCGAGGTTGAAGCGAAGGTTCACCAGCGGCTCGCTGAGGGGCCGATGGCCGAATTCCGCCGTGGCATGGGCCACGGCCACTTCGTCGTCGCGGTTGAGGATGCCGGCGGCGAAGGCGGCGTGGATGCGGCCCAGGCCCACCATGCCGAAGGGCCCGCACTCGGCTGCCCGCAACGCCCCCATGCTGGCGGCGCCGTACACCGCGACGCCTTGTTCGAGCGCCAGCAAGAGTTCCTTGTGCCAGACCGAGAGCACGCCGAGGAACACGCCATCGATGATGCCGATCGCCGTGGGTTGATGCAGGCGCAGCACGGACACAATGTCGCCCTGACGCACCGGCGGCAGGATCAGGGCCTCGGGCAGGAGGGCCTTGGCCTCCTGGGTGGGGAGGCTGGGGCCGACGAACACAACCTGGGTCATGGCGCGTCAGGGGCAAGGGTGGCGGCGGCGCGGGCGCGGGGGCCGGGAGCGTAAGAGGGGAAGGTGCAGATCCCTTCCAGGCCGGGGATGACGACCCGAACCACCGCCACGGGGAACGGCGGACGCTGCAGGTCGACCACGCCGATCTGGGGCAGATCGGCCGCCGCCAGGCGCTCGACCAGGAGTTGAAAGTCGTCGTCGAAACGGAGGCCGGCCCTCTGGATGGGCGGCACGTGGTGGGCCTGCGCCTGCAGGCGGCGGGCCTGCTGCAGCTCCGAGGCGAACAGCCCCATCGTCCAGCGCTCGTACTTGGTGGTGTCGTCGCGGGAGCCGGCCACCTGCACCACCAGTCGGGCCTGAACCGCCTCCGTGATCGCCCGCACCAGCGCCACCTCGGTGTCGAGATGGCAGCCGTAGCCCACGGCCGTCCCGGTCTCCGGATGGGCGATGTCGAACAGACGGGCCGCGAAGGCAGGCACGCCCAGATCGCTGGTGATGTCGAGGACCATCACCATCACATCGGCAGCATCGCAGGCATCCAGCAGGGGCTCGACCTCCGGCAGGGCCAGGGCGCGCAGGTTGACGATGCTGGCCGCACGGCTCCAGAAGCCGGGACGGGCGCGGGCGATGGCGTAGGCGTCGCGCTCGATGAGCTCGTAGATGCCGGCCAGGATTGCCTCCAGGCGGGTGTTGCCCGAGGCCAGGCCATTGGAGCTGCGCTGGAACGGGGCGCGGGCCAGGGCGATGCCCCGGGCTGGTGGCTGCAGGTGCACACAGGAGAAGGGAACGAGCAGCGGCGAGCCTGAGGCGACGTCCTCGCCGGTGGTCCACGTCAGCGGCCCATCGGCGAGCAGACGCTGGTGGCGCACAATCGGCAGACGGGTGACATCAAGCAGAGGTTGCGGCTGGCGCTGCAGCTCCTGGAGGCTGGCGGTTCGCACCTCGCAGGGAGGATGCTCCGCGTGGTGCATCTCGATGGCCTCCATGGCGCCGGAGACCTGGGCCGCCACGAGGGTGGCGCCCTTGCCGGTGGAGCCAACCACCGTGCGGGCATTGGGGCGGATGGCCAGGGTCACCGGAATGCCGATGCGGTCCAGGCCGGTGATGTCCGCCAGGCGGGTGATGCCGACGCTGGCCAGGTGGGGGGTGATGCGGAGCAGGGTGTCCTCAGGCGGGCAGGCCCGATGGGTGCAGCCTCGGAAACCCTTGAGGCCGCTCCTATCCAGGGCATCGCCAAGGGCCGGGGCCGGCTGGGAGGTGAGCGGAAGGGCCATGGGCGATCAACCCGCCACCGGGATGTAGCGACCAGCCACGAGGGCCCGCATGGCGGCCTCGGTGAAGCCGACGATCCAAAGATCCGGGGGCGGTTCTCTGCCAACGCATTGGATGTAGAGGTCCCGTTCCGCATTCAGGGCCCGCACGCAGAGGGCCGCATCTTCAGGGCTGCGCATCCCGAAATAGGGCATGTGGTGCAGATAGCGACCAGCCACATGCTGGCAATCGGCAAAGTAGGCGCGCGTGTCGAGGATATGCTCGTGCCAGAACAGGTCCATCACCCGACTCGGCGGCAACCAGAGTTCGGGGAAGGCGGCGTGCATGGCAAAAAAGATTCGATACTCAGCCAGCAAACGATCGGCAAATTCCTCACCCCACCCGTAGCCGATATTGGGGTTGGGGTGCATCACCTTACGGCGCACATTTGTGAGATCAAGCTCGGCGGTGCGAGCGGCATAGCGGGCAAAGCGCTCTGGCACCGTCTCCCCTGGCCGCGGCTCGGGGGAGAAGCGGCTCGGCAGGGACTGCACTGCAGCCTCCGGGGAAGGCATCAACCGCAGAGGGCCGCGGCAGCCGCCGCGGCATCCGCAGCCGCATCGCCACCACCCGCCGCGGCCGCCGCATCACCAGCCGCATCGCCGGCTGCATCACCGGCTGCATCGCCAGCCGCATCGCCACCGGCATCCGCATCCCCTGCCCCGTCGGCGCCATCGTCATCATCGTCGTCGTCATCGTCGTCGTCTTGATCCGACTCCGAGACGGAGGGCAGACTTATGGAACTGGAGGAGACGGTCTCCAGGTTGCCATTGCAGTTTTCAATACCGGCGAAACCCAAGGCCATCTGCTCGGTATATGTCACGCTTGAGACATTTGATCCCCCACTGTCGGTCAGACAGGTGGCCGTCAAGACAACAGCGATGCCAGAACTGGAACTCTGATAGCTTCCGGCCGGAACATAGGGACTTTTCGAGGGAGACAATCCAGAGCTGCCCTGAACCAGGGTAAGCACACCATTGCTGTTCTCTATATCACAGACCCCCGAGAGCTCGCTGGATTTGTAGGTGAGACTTGACGGAACCGAGCTGTAGCCACCAACTTGATCGCAATTGGCAGAAAGCGTGACCTCGATCACCGAACCGGACACCAGGCTTTCCTGGTAAGAGCCAGCAGGAATAAAGGGACTGCAGGAGTCAGCCATGACACAAAGCACAGAGAAGAGACGACAAGACGAGTGACAGAAGAAAAACGGTGACTAGGGCTTTTGCCGGATCGGGAAAGGAATGGTCAACACGCCATCGATCAATGTGGGCTTCTGCTTCCAGGCGGGTGCCTGCTCGACCACCCGGATGTTTGCCGCCAACCCCGCTACGCTGTGTCCCTGCACCGTCTCAATACCATAGGCAAGCAGAATGGGAACTGGATCATCAAAGAATTGCGCCTGGAAGGAGGGATCGGTCCAGGCCTTGGCAATCAGCTTCGTCCACTGGGCTTGATAGGGATGAAGAGCAGAAGACTCTCTGGAATTGGCTGTGATCATGGTGATACCGCACACGGGCGATCATGAATCTTCAGGCCGAAGAGCTGCGCTTGTCTTGAATGGATCCAGAAGCTGGTGAGAAGAAAAGAGAGCCGCAGTCTTCAGACGCAGATTCATGCTTTGCCCACTTTGCCTCGCGCCTGCCCGAGCGTCAGCTGTGGCCCCCCTCACTGCACCCACACCACGCTGCAGCCCGGCCCGCCATCGCCGCGCTCGGCATCGGCCACCCGCTCCACGTAGGGGAGGGTGGCCAGCCAGTCGCGCAGGCCGCGCTTGAGCTTGCCCGTGCCGATGCCGTGGATCACCCACAGCGGGCCATTGGCACCGCGCAGCTTCTCCTCCACCAGCGCCTCGGCCTCATGCACCCGCAGGCCGCGGACATCCAGCGTGTTGGCCTCGGTGCGCACGTCGGGGCCGCGGCTGCCGGGGGCGCGGCGGCTGCGCACCGTGACCGGCGGCGGCGCCGGCGGAGGGCTGGGCTTCTCGCCGTGCAGACCCTCGATCGCCGCCAGGGGCACGGTGCTGCGCAGCACACCGCAGCGCACGGTGAGCTCCAGGCCGTCGTCGGAGATCGCCAGCACCTCGGCCGCCTTGCCCAGGGCCAGCAGCCGCACCCGATCCCCCGGCTTCGGCCGCCAGCCGTTGTGCTCCACCCGCGGCGGCGGCGGGCGGTGCGCGGCCTCCAGGCGCTTGAGCCGCTGGCCGGCGGTGCGCGCCATCTCGCCCGCCTGCTCCGGCCCGGCCTGACCGGCCTGGCGCAGGCGCCGGATCAGGCGCCGCACCTCCCCCTGGCCCTCGCGGATCGATTCCTCCAGTCGCTGGCGCTGCTGCTCCTGGCGCTCGGCCCCCGCCTGCTTCTGGCGCTGCCAACGGGCCAGCAGCTCCTCGTGCAGCAATTCCGTGCGGGCCAGCAGGGCGGCGGCCTCCTCGGCGGCCTCCTGCTGGCGGAAGCGCTCCTGCTCCAGCCCCTCGATCACCCGATCCACCGAGCCGGCGCCGGCGGGCTGCAGCTGGCGGGCGGCGGCGGCGATCACCTGCGGATCGAGCCCGAGGCGCTCGGCGATCGCCAGGGCGTTGCTGCGGCCAGGGATGCCCCAGAGCAGGTGATAGGTGGGCGAGAGGGTGTCGACATCGAAGGCCACCGAGGCGTTCTCGAAGCGCGGATCGGCGTACTTGAGCGCCTTGAGCTCGCCGAAGTGGGTGGTGGCCACTGTGAGGCGGGCGCGGTCGGCGAGGGTGCGCAGCAGGGCGGCCGCCAGGGCCGCGCCTTCGGTGGGGTCGGTGCCGGCGCCCACCTCATCGAGCAGCACCAGCGAGGCGCCAGGCGCAGCGGCGGCGCCGGTCTCGGGCAGCGCCGCCAGGATGCGGGCGATGCGACGGATGTGGCCGCTGAAGGTGGAAAGGTTCTGCTGCAGCGACTGCTCATCGCCGATGTCGGCCAGCACGCGGCCGCACCAGGGCAGGCGCGGGGTGCCGCTGCAGGGCAGGAACAGGCCGGCGCGGGCCATCAGCACCGCCAGCCCCAGGCTCTTGATCGTGACGGTCTTGCCACCGGTGTTGGGACCGGTGATCGCCACCACCCGCAGCTCAGCGCCCACCTCCAGGGTCACCGGCACCACCGGGCGACCGCCCTCGCGCCGCTCCTGCCAGAGCAGCAGCGGATGGCGCAGATCGCGCAGCAGGAAGGGCGCGTCGGCCGCCTCCACCAGCTCGGGCCGCACCGCCCCCAGCCAGGCGCCGTAGCGGGCTCGCGCCACGGCGGCATCGAGGCGGGTGAGCACCGCCTGCAGGTGCGCCAGCGCCTCCGCCTCCTCCCCCACCAGGGCGCTGAGCTCGGCCAGGATCGCCACCTCCAGCTCGCGCTCGCGGCCCTCCAGCTCGCGGATGCGGTTGCCGAGCGGGATCACCGCCTGGGGCTCCACGAACACGGTGCTGCCGGAGGCCGAGCTGTCGTGCACCAGGCCGGCGATCTGGCCGGCGGCGCCGGCCTTCACCGCCAACACCGGCCGGCCGTTGCGCTCGGATACCACCGCGTCCTGCAGCAGGGCGCTCCAGCGGCGGATCAGCTCCTGCAGCCGCTCGCGCCGCTCGGCCCGCACACCGTGCAGCTGACGCCGCAGCCCCTCCAGCTCGGCACTGGCGCGGTCGGCGACGCGCCCCCCCTCCTCGAGCGCGAAGTGGAGGCGCTGCTCGAGCTCCGGCAGGGTGCGTAGGTCCGCCACCAGCGCGGAGCACACCGGCCGCAGGGTCTCGTCGTCGATCTGGCGCCGCAGCCGCCGCGCCGCAGCCAGCGTGGCCGCAAGCGCCAGCAGCTCCTCGCCGCCGGCGCTGCCCCCCTTGGCGCAGCGCTGCACGGTGGCGGCGATGTCGGCGACGCCGCGAAAGCTCAGGCCGCCCTCCAGCACGCCGTCGAGGACGAGCAGCTCGGTGGTTTCCGCCAGCAGCCGCTGGCTCTCCGCGGCGCTTTCGGCCAGGGGGAGGTTGGCGCAGTGGCGCTCTCCGGCCGCGGTGCTGGCGAAGCTCGCCACATGGCCCGCCAGCCGCGGCCACTCCAGCAGGGCGAGGGCTTCGGCGGCGATGCCCTCCGGTGGCTCAGGCCTCACCCCTGGCCCCCGCTGGCGGCCGGCGGCGCGGGAGCCACCGGGGGTGACGGAATCGGAGCGGCCCCGGTATTGGCGGGGATGCCGGCCGGGGGCTCATAGAGGATTTCGAGCCAGTTGCCCGCCGGATCCTGGAGGTAGAAGGAGGCGGTGCCGTCGCGGTGGTCGTGCACCTCCCCCACCGGATGGCCGCTGGCCACCAGCTGGGCATGCACCGCATCCACGGCGGCCCGATCGGAGAGGTGGAAGGCGAAGTGGGGGCCGGCCACGCGGTAGTCGGGGCTGAGCAGGGCGATGCCATCACCCGTGACGGGCGACTGCAGGTAAGCCCAGTCGGCGGCATCCCAGGTGAGCCGCAGACCCAGGGCGGCGTAGAAGGCCTTGGCCCGCTCCATGTCGCTCACCCGCAGGGCCACATGGCCGAGGCGATGGACGGCGGGCTCGACGCGGTGGGGGGCCGGAGCCATGGTGGGAGAAAGCACTGCCTGCATTCTCGGGCAGGGCGCCGCGGATCGCTGCGGCCGGTGGCTCTTCCTGAAGCAGGCCGCACGGAGGCAGCAGATGCCGGCCGCTGATCGAGCATCCACCATGGCAGCCCTCACCCACTCGGAGACGCAACCTAGGCTGATGCCTGATGCGTTGCCATCAGATGCGGACGACGCTGCAACTCGACGACGATGTGCTGGCCTCGGCACGGGTGCTGGCTCGCCAGCGGGGCGAGAGCCTTGGCGCCGTGATCAGTGAGCTGGCCCGCCTGGGTCTGCGCCAGCCCCTGGCGCAGAGCTCCGGCCAGGCATCCCGGCGCAATGACCTGTTGCTCCTGCCGGTTCGGACCGAGGGATCCCCCGTGGATCTGGAGCTGGTGAACAGCCTGCGCGACGAGCTGCCGTGAGCGCGGCACTCCTGGATGTGAATGTGTTGATCGCCTTGCTCGATCCTCGCCACGTCCATCACGAGCGTGCCCACACCTGGCTGGGTGAGTCAGCTCCGTTGCCATGGGCCAGCTGTCCGCTCACGGAGAACGCCGTGCTGCGCATCCTCGGGAACCCGCGCTATCCCAACAGTCCCGGGCCTCCGGCCGTGGTGGCCCCTTTGCTCGAAGCCTGGCGGAGCCTGCCACGCCATCGCTTCTGGCACGCTCGCCTCAGCCTGCTGACCCCCGGCGTACTGGGTTCGGATCGGCTGCTGGACCCTTCCCAGATCACCGATGCCTACCTGCTCGCCCTGGCCGTGGATCACGGCGGCTCGCTGGTGACCCTGGATCGCCGCCTGCGGGCCGACCTGGTGGCCGGAGGGGCGGAAGCCCTGGTGGTGCTGGATGGCACGTGAGCCGGCAAGGAGCCAGCGCCGCCAGCAGCGGCGTGAGCAACAGCGGCTGCGGCGAGCGGGCCCAGGCGCTGGCTGGGGCGCTGAACAGCACTGAGGCCAGGGCCCCGAGTTCAGGGAACGGCACCAGTCTCAGACCGCCGCCTCCACCTCAACCCTGCTGCAGCCAGGCTGCGGCATCGCAGGCGTGATAAGTGAGGATCAGATCGGCACCCGCCCGCTTGAAACAGAGCAGGGTTTCCAGCACCACGGCCCGCTCATCGATCCAACCACGCTCGGCGGCGGCCTTCACCATCGCGTATTCACCGCTCACGTTGTAGGCGGCGATCGGCTGTTCGCTCTCCTGGCGCAGACGGTGGATGATGTCGAGGTAGGCGAGGCCGGGCTTGACCATCAGGATGTCAGCGCCTTCGCTCTCATCGAGCTGGCATTCGAGGATCGCCTCGCGGCCATTGGCCGGATCCATCTGGTAGGTGCTCTTGTCTTTGGGGATCGGCTTGGTGGCGCCGGAGCGCGGTGCCGAATCGAGGGCATCGCGGAAGGGGCCGTAATAGGCGGAGGCGTACTTGGCGGTATAGCTGATGATGCCCACATGGTCGAAGCCCTCCTCATCGAGCGCCTCGCGGATCGCGCCAACACGGCCGTCCATCATGTCGCTGGGGCCGATCAGGTCAGCGCCGGCGCGGGCCTGGGCCACCGCCTGGCGGCAGAGGATCTCCACCGTTTCGTCGTTGAGGATCACCCCCTCGCCCGACACGATGCCGTCGTGGCCATCGCAGTTGTAGGGATCGAGGGCCACGTCGGTCATGATCGCCATGCCGGGGTGCACCTCCTTGAGGCGGCGAATGGCGCGGGGGATGAGGCCGTGCTCGTTGAAGCACTCGGCGCCGTCCTCGGTTTTGAGGCCGTCGGCCACCTTGGGGAACAGCACCACGCAGCGGATGCCCAGATCCCAGGCGCGGCCCACCTCCTGCTCCAGCCCCTCCAGGCTCCAGCGGCTGGCGCCGGGCATCGAGCCGATCGGCTCGTTGCTCGCCCCCTCGTGCACGAACAGCGGGTAGATGAAGTCGGTGGGGGCGAGGTGGTGCTCGCGCACCAGGGCGCGCAGGGCGGGGGTCCGCCGCAGCCGGCGCGGCCGGTAGGTCAGCTCCATGGAGGGGGGAGGCGTCCGCCGGATCCTACGGAGCAGGATCCTCAGAGACGGGCCGAGGCCAGCCAATCCTGGCGGGGATCGGCGCTGCGGGCCTGGCGCAGTTGCTCCAGCAGCTGACGCTCCTTGTCGCTGAGGCTGGCGGGCAGGCGCAGGCTGGGGGTGAGCAGCAGATCGCCGCGGCCGCTGCGCAGCGGCCAGCCCTTGCCCTTGAGGCGCAGGGAGCGCCCGAGGGTCATGCCTGGGGGCACCTGCACGGTGGCTTCGCCATCGGGGGTGGCCACCACCACCTCGCCACCGAGGGCCAGCTCATCGAGGCTGAGGGGCAGCTCGGCCCGCAGCTGGTCGCCGTCAAGGCGCCAGACCGGATGGGGCTGGAGCTGCAGGTTGAGGTAAAGGTCGCCGCGGCGGCCGGTGCCGGGCTGCAGATTGCCCTTGCCTTTGAGGCGCAGGCGGCTGCCGCCCTTCACACCGGCGGGGATGCGCACTTGCACCCGCTCGTCGTTCACCATCAATGTGCGCTCGCAACCGCGGAAGGCGTCGGAGAAGCTGAGGCTGATCGTGGCCTCGGCGTCGAGGTCGACGGGCACGCCGCGCCCCGCCGCCCCTCCGGGGCCGCCAAAGCCGCCACTGAATCCCCCGGGAAAACCGCTGCCGAAGCCGCCACCACCAAAGCCCCCGAAGCCGCCACCGCCGCCGGGTCCGCCGAAGCGGCCGAGCAGGTCGTTGATGAAGTCGTCGAAGTTGCCGTAGCGGCCGAAGTCGACATCGAAGCCCGCGCCGCCTCCGCCACCAGGGCCGCCCATCTGGCTCCAGTACTGGCCGAACTGCTCGTAGCGCCGGCGCTTCTCGGGATCGGAGAGCACCTCGTAGGCCTCGCTGATCTCCTTGAACTTGGCCTCGGCCGTGGCGTCACCGGGGTTGACGTCGGGGTGGTACTGGCGGGCGAGCTTGCGGAAGGCGCGCTTGATGGTGTCGGCGTCAGCGCCGCGCTCCACCCCCAGCACGTTGAAGTAGTCGCGGTACCCGTTGGCGCTCATCGGCAACAGCTCATCACGGGATCACAACGCAGGATCCCGGTTTCCTCGCCATTGTCTCCGCCGCCGCCGCGCGGGGGCAGGGGGGAAGGCCGAACGCCCGCGCGGAATGGCGCCGCTGGCGCCCCTACATTGCTATCACCGCCTGTGACCGCCGCCATGATCCGCTCCCGCCGGCCCTCGCTGCCCCTGGTGCTCAGCGCCGGCCTGGCCGCCCTGGTGGTGGCGGCCCTGCCGCAGAGGGGCTTCAGCGGCCCCGCTGCCCAGGCGGGCAGCACCACCCCCACCATTGGCGAGGCCCTGCGGCCCTCCAGCACCGAGCAGGAGGCGTTGAGCGACTGGCTGCGCCAGCGGGGCGCGATCTTCTACGGCGCCTGGTGGTGCCCGGCCTGCTTCCAGCAAAAGAATCTGTTCGGCAAGCAGGCCGGCAACCGCCTCCCCTACGTGGAGTGCGACAAGGAGGAGTCGGGCCGCCAGCGCTGCGTGGCCGCCAACGTGCGCGCCTTCCCCACCTGGGTGCTGGGCAGCAAGCGGCTGGAGGGGGTGCAGACGGTGGAGGAGCTCAAGGAATGGAGCGGCTTCCCGGGGACAGGAGCCGCCGCCACGAGCGCTACTCCCTGAGCGCGGGCCGCAGGTTGAGAGAAGTGGTGAGGCCCTGGGCGCGCAGGGCCGCCTCCAGGATGCGCCCCTCCGCCGGAGCCCCCGCAAACACCGCCAGCCTGCCCTCGCGGGCGAGGATCGCCTCGGCTCGGCTCCAGTCGCCGGGGGCCTCCGGCAGCAGCGCGCACAACCGTTCGGCTACAGGCTCCAGGGTGTTCAACACCCACACAGTGGCCTGCAGCGCTGGGGCATCCGCGCGGCCTGCGGGAGCAAAGGGGGCGGCAGGCCAGGGAAAGCGGGCCATGGATCAGACGTGGCAGGGAGCCACTGTGGGGATCCCGCCGCGGATCGCGGGGAGGGCGAGCCGCCCTGGCGGGGGCGGGATGCCGGCGGGGGGCGCCACAAGCTGACTGGCTCCATGTCAACCTCGTACCTGGCATGGATGGCATACGCCGTTGCACAACGGCCGCCACCGCCCGCCCGTCTGCCTGAGCCTCCACAGGATTCCCGAGAACGCGTGGAAGGGGCAAACCCCAGCCCTGCAGGGCAGGATGGGGCCAAGCACCCCGATCCTGTGGCCGACTCCGCACCCTTCAGCACAGCCGAAGCCAGCGAGGAAAACCTGGGCGACCTACTGCTGGAGGTGCTTCCCGGAAACGGCAGCACGATCGGCAACCAGTCCGCCCGGGAGGCCTTGAGCCGGGCTGCGGAGCGGCAGGTGAGCGATGCGGAGTACGAAGCAACCAAGGAGCGCCTGCTGGGGCTGGGCCTGATCCGCAAGGGGCGGGGGCGGGGCGGGGCGATTGGCCTGGCGGAGGGCATCGAGGGCGGCAGCCGCCACGAAGCGCCGCCATCGCCCTCCGCTGCAGGCCATGGCCGCGGCCGCGCCAAAAAGGAGGCCGCCCCCAAAGACTTCAAGGCGGTGCTCTGGGCAGCTGCCGACAAGCTGCGGGCCCAGATGGATGCGGCGGAATACAAGCATCTGGTGCTGGGGCTGATCTTCCTCAAGTACATCTCCGACAGCTTCCGTGAGCACCAGGCCAAGGTGCTGCAGAGGGTGAGGGATCCGGCCTCGGATTTCTTCCTCGGCGAAAACCCGAACGACCATCAGGCCGCCCTGGAAGACCGGGACTATTACACGCAGGACAACGTGTTCTGGGTGCCTGCGGAGGCCCGCTGGGAGGCGTTGCGCTCGCAGGCCAAGCAAGCGGACATCGGCCAGCGGATCGACCGGGCCCTGGTGGCGATCGAAAACGAAAACGAGAAGTTGCGGGGCAAGCTCGACAAACGCTTCGGGGCAGCGCAGCTGGAGCCCGGCCGAATGGGCGAGCTGGTGGATCTGATCTCCACGATCGGCTTCACGCAGGACGAGGCCCTGCAAGGGGATCCGATTGGCAAGATCTACGAATACTTCCTGGGGCAATTCGCCCTGGCGGAGGGCAAGAAGGGCGGCGAGTTCCTGACGCCTCCCTCCGGCGTGAAGCTGCTGGTGGCGGTGCTGGCACCGCACAAGGGGCGGGTGTACGACCCGTGCTGCGGGTCGGGGGGGATGTTCGTCTCCAGCGAGGAGTTCGTGCAATCGCACGGGGGCCGGATTGATGACATCTCGATCTACGGGCAGGAGAGCAATCCCACCACCTGGCGCCTGGCTGCGATGAACCTGGCGATCCGGGGCTTTGCCGCCGATCTGGGCCAGGAACCGGCGGACACCTTCGCCCGCGACCAGTTCCCCGACCTGAAGTTTGACTACATCCAGGCCAACCCGCCCTTCAACATCTCCGACTGGGGCGGCGAGAAGTACGACAACGACCCCCGCTGGCTGTATGGCCGTCCGCCCGCCGGCAATGCCAACACCGCCTGGCTGCAGCACATCCTCTGGAAACTCAAACCTGATGGGCAGGCCGGCGTGATTCTGGCCAATGGCTCGATGAGTTCCAACCAGAGCGGTGAGGGGCAGATCCGGGAGGCGATGGTGCGGGGCGATGTGGTAGAGGCGATGGTGGCCCTGCCCAGCCAGCTGTTCTTCAACACGCAGATTCCGGCCTGCGTGTGGTTCCTGTGCAAGGACAAAACCAAGCACGGGCGGGATCGCCGGGGCGAAACGCTGTTCCTCGACGCCCGCCAGCTGGGCACGATGACCAGCCGCACCAACCGGGAGCTGACCCAGGCCGACATCGACCGGATCGCCGCCACGGTTCACGCCTGGCGGGCCAATGGCGAGGTGCAGCAGAGCTATGAGGATGTGCCCGGTTTCTGCTACTCGGCCAAGCTGGAGGAGATCGAGAAGAACGGCTTTGTGCTCACGCCGGGCCGCTATGTGGGGGCAGCGGAGCAGGAGGAGGATGGCGAACCCTTTGATCAGAAGATGCAGCGCCTTACGGCATTGCTGAAACAGCAGCAGCAAGAAGGGGCGAAGCTGGATGCGGCGATTGCTCGTAATCTGGCCTGGTTGGGGTTTGAGGCGCCATGAACCCACCGGCTGACATCCGCTGGCAGCAACGGCTGGTGAATTTCGATCGGACCCTGCGGCTGCTGCGCGAGGCGATGGCCAATGGCCCGGAGGCGCTCAACCAACTGGAGAAGGAAGGCGTGATTCAGCGCTTTGAATACTGCTTCGAGCTGGCCTGGAAAACGGTGAAGGATTACATGGAGGCCAATGGATTCGTGTTTGGTGTGGTGATGCCCCGCCAGGTGATCAAGGATGCCTATGCCGCCAAGGTGCTGGCCGATGGCGCCATCTGGATCGCCATGCTCGATCACCGCAATCTGCTCTCGCACACCTACAACCCGGCGGTATTTGAGGAGGCGGTGGAAGCCATCCATCAGCGCTATCTGCCCCAGCTGGAACAGCTGCACACGGTTCTCCAACAGGAGGCGGTGGGATGAACCAGCCCCCCCTGCAACCCTCCGAACTGGACCTGGTGTGCTCGGTGCTCAGGCGCCATCCGGAGGTGGTGCGTGCCACCCTGTTTGGCTCCCGCGCCAAGGGCACCCATCACGAGCGCTCGGATGTAGACCTTGCCCTCAGCGGTGAGCTGGGGCTGCTGGGCGCCGAAGCCATCGCCGCCGAGCTGGAGGAGCTGCCGCTGCCCTATCGCTTTGATGTGCAGGCCCTGGAGCAGATCACGTTGGCGCCGCTGCTGGAGCACATTGAGCGGGTGGGGGTGGTGATTTATTCCATGCGCGGCACAGATGATGATGAAAGCGGACAGCCGGGCTACAATCCCATCAGCCCTGAGTACGGCAAGGGTAAGCAGACATGATTGAATCCTGCGAGATTCGCAACTTTGGCCCCCTCAGCAGCCTGAAGTGGAATGGGCTGGGTCCAATCAATCTGGTGATTGGTGGCAATGGCAGCGGCAAGTCGTTTCTGCTGAAGAGCCTCTATGTGGCAATGCGCACGCTGGAGATCCATGGCCGCGGCAACGAGCCACGTACAGCAGCCCAGATTCTTGCCGACAAACTTTATTGGACGTTTCAACCAGCACGCATTGGCGAACTTGTAAGCAAAAACAGTTCGGACCCGCTGCACTTTTCCAGCCAGATCGATGGACGGGAATTTTCCTACAGCTTTGGTCGCGACACAAAGCAGCAGATTCAGGCAGTCACCATCAGCGACCAGCCAAGAGACACTAATTCAGTCTTTTTGCCAGCCAAGGAAGTGCTATCACTCCATCATCTGATCCTGCAATCACGCGAGCGCGACCAGCTCTTTGGCTTTGATGATACGTATTACGACCTGGCCATCGCCTTGCGCCATGGCAGCAAACAAGGCAAGAACTTCTCAGGTTTTGCCAAGGCTCGCCAAGAGCTTGAGTCGATCCTGGGCGGCCGCGTGATCTATGAGCCAGATGCCGGAGAATGGATTTACAAAAAAGGCAACCAACGCTTTGCCATTGGTGTCAGTGCAGAAGGAGTCAAGAAGATCGGCATTCTCGACACGCTCCTGGGCAATCGCACGCTCAGCCCTGGCTCTGCTGTATTCATCGACGAACCGGAAGCAGCACTGCATCCACAAGCGATCAGCAGATTTCTGGAGATCATCGCCAATTTAGCGCAGGAGGGACTGCAGTTTTTCCTGGCTAGCCACTCCTACTTTATTCTCAAGCAACTGCGCCTGCTGGCCATTGAGCATCAGATCTCAATCCCTGTTCTTTCGGCAGCTGAGGCTTGCTGGCATACAGCAGACCTTTTTGATGGCATGCCAGAGAACCCTATCTTTGAGCAAGTTGGCTCACTCTATGAGCGTGAACTGGAGGCATCCCTGCTATGACGCCCGACGAGAGGATCACCATTCCAGAATCAGGGCTGAACTTTGGCCCGTTTGACGCCAGCGGTCTGCTGTGGTTCGAACGAAGCCCGGTTTATCTGGGCCTGCCAAGTTCACATGGCGTGAAGATGGCTGAATTTGCCTGGGTCAAAATCAGCGGCGACCGATGCATGACGTATGTTGTTGAAGCGCAGGCTAGCTTCCCTCGACCGGCGAATAGCGAGGCTGCTATTCAGGAGCTTAAGGAGAAGTTCGCCAATGCCATGGCGTTGATTGCATCCCTAAAGGCTGGACTGCATGCCGCGCACGACACAGCACTTCCCACAAGTTTCCAGTCGCACTCCATGGCAGATCTGGCCCATCAGTTGGTCCTTGTCATCCCAGACATTCCCAGTGAGCAGTGCGAGGGTGTACGGGTGCTGCTGGCAAGAGGTCTGCGGTCAATCACCTCCCTCTGGGACCTGGATGATCCAGCCATTGTGGTCATGAATCGACAGATCGCGATCAGGCAGGGGCTGATCCATGCCAATGCAAACTCCTAAGATGCACACCACGGCCTCCAGCCTCATGAAGACCACCGCTGCGCCACTGCCACCGCTGCTGCAGGCGAAGCTGGAGCCCCTGCGCGAGCTGTGCGAACGCTATGGCGTGGAGCGGCTGGAGCTGTTTGGATCGGCGGCCCGGGGGGAGTATGACCCTGCACATAGCGACCTTGATCAGATTGGCGCCACGGTTCACTGAAGATTCAGATGGAAAGAAACGCCCCACTCGATGTCGATCAAAGTTTCGGACATGCTGGAGAAGCTCCGCGCCGATGGCTGGGTTCTGGTTGCTCAACAGGGCAACGGTGGCGGGCAAGCCGAGCAGCGACCTCGCCATCAGCACCGAGCTGAGTATTCTGAAGCAAGCTGATCTCCGCAGGGACGATTCATGAAGTACGCCGTTGTGATCGAGAAAGCCGCCCACAACTATTCAGCTTTTGTACCCGATCTGCCGGGCTGCGTGGCCACCGGCGATTCGATCGCCGAAGTGGAGGCTGAAATCAGTGCCGCGATCCGCTTCCACCTGGACGGTCTTCGCGACGATGGCGTTCCGATCCCCGCCGCCAGTTGCCAGATGCACTATGTCGACAAGGCTGCATGATCGGTATGAGGCCGTCATACAACACATCAAGCGGGTGGGGGTGGTGCCGGCTCCCATCCGCGAACGCTTCCGGCTGGGGCCCTCCACCCGGCTGGAGTGGCTGGCCGCGCTGTTGCGGGGGGCCATCAGCGGCCAGGCCCATGTGCTGGCCTGCTTCATGAGCCGCATGGAAGTGCTTATCGCGTCTGGAAAGACGAAGACGAACGGCGTGCGCGTCTCGCCGATGCCTGGATTGCCGCCGCCACGCGGCAGTAAGGGGCGGTGCAGGTGCACAAGGATCCGGAATTCCAGGCGATCAGCAGCCTCCCCCAGGATTGGCTCAGCTGTGGCCAGGGCGGGTTCCTGCAAGATCGCAGTAGATTTAAGTCCACGGCTTGCAGCCTCATCAAGCCCATCGCTCCGCCACTGCCACCGCTGCTGCAGGCGAAGCTGGGGCCCCTGCGCGAGCTGTGCGAGCGCTATGGCGTGGAGCGGCTGGAGCTGTTTGGGTCGGCGGCTCGGGGGGAGTTTGAGCCTGCCCATAGCGATCTTGATTTCATCGTGCACATGAAGGACCGCCGCAAACCCGGCTATGCGCGGCGCTTTTATGAATTCGCTGAGGCTCTTGAGGGGCTCTGCGGTCGCCGTGTGGATCTGTTGACTGAGTTGATGATCAAGAATCCCACTTTCAAGGCTGAGGTCGACAGAGTTCGCCGAGTTCTGATGACCTCTTGACATGGCAAAAACATCATCTCAGCGCCTCCATGATGCGCACCAAGCGATGGCTTCGATACAGCGCTACGTCGCTTCGGAGCCACGGGACCGCCTGAATGACGACCTCACCCGCTCGGCCGTGGAGCGACAGCTTTCGATTGTGCAGGAGGCCCTGCGGGTGGCGCTGCTGCAGGATCCAGGCCTGCGCCAGAGATGGCCGGACCTTGATGCGGTGATGCGGCGCTGCGCACGCCTGCGCGACTGGGAGGATCCGGTTTCCGTGGAGGAGTTGGCTGGATTTGTGGACGTGGAAATGCAGAACTGGCAGGGCAGGATTGCATCGCTGCTCAAGCAGCAGCAGGAAGAGGGGACAAGGCTGGATCAGCAGATTGGCGAGAACCTGAGGAGGCTAGATTTCTAACAATGCTTTTCGACATAATCCCAGACAGATGGCGTTCAACCACCCTTGGCGAAATATGCGAAGAAGGCGGCGGCGACATACAAACAGGTCCGTTCGGAAGTCAACTTCACGCATCTGATTACGTCGAGGACGGGATTCCCTCGATAATGCCAGCAAATATTAGAGATGGGAGAGTTAGTGAAGAGTGCATCGCCAGGATCACCATCTTTGACGCCGAACGTCTTTCAAGGTACCTCGTCAGAGAAGGGGATCTTGTCTACAGCAGGAGGGGAGATGTTGAACGATGCGCTCTCATAAGAAATCACCAAAGCGGATGGCTATGCGGAACTGGTTGCTTGCGAGTAAGACCTGGAATAGGAGTCATTGAATCTGACTTCTGCGCCCACTTCCTCTCGCACCCAGAGACAAAAGAATGGGTAAGTCGCCACGCTGTTGGAGCAACGATGCCCAACTTGAATACCCAGATCCTGTCTGCTGTTCCCATTCTTCTACCCCCGCTTGAGGAACAAAAAGCCATCGCCCATATCCTCGGCACCCTCGACGACAAGATCGAACTCAACCGCAAGACCAATGAAACCCTGGAGGCGATGGCCAAGGCGCTGTTCCAGTCGTGGTTTGTTGATTTCGATCCTGTCCGCGCCAAGGCCGAATGTCGCCCCACGGGGCTGCCGGATCAGGTCAGCGATCTGTTTCCGGATTCGTTTGAGGAGTCGGAGCTGGGGGAGATTCCGAGGGGGTGGGGGGTGCAGGCATTAGATGGAATTGCTCATTTCCTCAATGGCCTGGCGCTACAGAAGTTCCCTCCTGAAGATGGCATCCCAACGCTTCCAGTTATCAAGATCGCTCAACTCAAGAAAGGGGATGCGCTAGGAGCGGATCGATGTTCGGCCTCACTTCCAGAAGACTATGTGATCAGGGATGGTGATGTGCTGTTCTCCTGGTCTGGTTCTCTTGCTGTTGATATCTGGTGCGGGGGTGATGGCGCTCTGAATCAGCACCTCTTCAAGGTCACCTCAAAGACTTATGGCAAGTGGTTTATTTATCAATGGGTAAAACACCATCTGCCTGGCTTTCAGGAGATCGCCCAGGGGAAGGCAACAACCATGGGGCACATCCAGCGACATCATCTAAGTGAGGCAAAGGCAATGATTCCAATGCCTTCACTTCTTGGCGCAATGGATTCTGTCTTTGCTCCACTGCTGGAGCGATCACTCAGGCTGCGTTGGCAATCAAGAGAACTCTCTGCTGCCAGAGACACCCTCCTCCCCAAACTCATCTCCGGTGAATTGCGCATCCCTGAGGCCGAGAAGCTGCTGGAGCAGGCGGGTGTCTGATGGCAGCCATCCCAGCAGGAAATCAGGAGCAGCAGCCTGATGATCCGATCGTTCTGTTCCAGGCCGCCGATGGCCAAGTGTCGCTCGATGTGCGCCTGGAGGCGGACACCGTCTGGCTGAGTCAGGCCCAGATGGCGGAGCTGTTTGGCCGGGAACGCTCGGTGATCACCCGCCACATTGGCAACGTGTTTCGGGAGGGGGAGCTGGCCGAGGCCCAGCGCGCCATCGCAACCCTGCGTGCTGATCTGGTCGGTTGTGGTGAGGCCACACCCTTGTTTGGGCAGGACAACCGCCAGGCGCTGGCCGGCATCCTCGGCGCGATCGAGCAGATCTTCGATGGCCAATCCCTCTATCCCACAGCCCAGCTGCGTGCGGCCCATCTGCTCTATTTCGTGATCAAAGACTACCCCTTCGCCGATGGCAACAAACGCATCGACACCCTGCTGTTCCTTGAGTTTCTGCGTCGCAATCAGCTGCTGCTTCTGGTCGATGGTCAGCACCGCATCGCCGATAACGGCATGGCAGCCCTCGCCCTGCTGATCGCCGAAAGTCACCCCCAGCAGAAAGACCTGATGATCCGTCTGGTGATGGCCCTTCTGGAGGATCGCGATGGCCGATTCGTCCGGGTCGGAAGACCAGCGAACGCCCTATCCCCGCCCCTCACACTCTCGCGCCGGCGCTGCTCAACAGCGTGGCAGCTGACGGGCAGGTGTGCCTGGCTGGCGGCTGCAAACTGTGCCTCCCGCTAGAGTTAAGAGAAGCATGTGTGAAGCCATGACGGTTTCAAGTTCGCACCCCCTGCTCACAAGCGCCGATGTGGTGGCGTTGCTTCAGCGCCATTTCGATCATCTTGCCGCGGAGTTTCACGTGGCCAGTCTGGATCTGTTCGGCTCCTATGCCCATGGCGAACAGACCCCCGAGAGCGATGTTGACTTGCTGGTTTCCTTCAGCCAACCCGTTGGCTTCGGCTTCATTCATCTGGCGGAACGACTGGAAACCCTCCTGGGCAAACCGGTGGATCTCCTCGCTGCCGATGGCATCAAGCCCAACCGTCGCGACGCCATCCTGTCGTCTGTGATCCATGTCGCGCCGTGATTGGTCGCTGTTTCTTGCTGATATGCAGGAGGCCATCGAGAAGATTGAACGCTACACAAGCGCGATGACATGGGAAGACTTCCAGGCAGACAGCCGCACGGTCGATGCGGTTGTCCATAATCTGCTGGTGATCGGCGAAGCGGCCCGCTGCTTGCCAGCTGCCATCAAGGAACAGCGAGATGATATCGATTGGATTGCCATCAATGGTTTGCGCAATCGCATTGCCCACGAATACTTCGGCCTCAGCCTCTCGGTGATCTGGGCCATCGTGCAGAACGATCTGCCGATCCTGGCTCGACAGCTGGCTTCCTGGCGAGATGCCACTGGATAAAGCCCCAGGTCAGCTCCGATTGCCCGTCTCCGGTCTCACCGGCCGGCATGACCAGCGCCCACCCTTCAACCGGTTGGCAACGCGTTGAACCCCTCCCATGCGCAGCGTCGGCGCCTTGGAGGCCCAGACCCACCTCGCCGCCCTGCTCGATGCCGTGGCTGCGGGCGAGCAGATCACCATCACCCGCCATGGCCGCCCCGTGGCCCTGCGCGACGATGACGGCCGTCCATGACAACCCCGCCTGCAGCGCAGGCTGCCGGCGACCTGGTGCTGGCCATGGGCCCCACCGCTGACGCCCACCCCGGCGTTGCTGGCGATCGAGCAGAACACGCCTGGCGATCAAACGAGCGATCACTCCATCGGCGCAGTCGCCGCAGACATCCCCGACGGATCACCACGCCTCCAGCGTCACAGCCAGCCCACCGGCCTGCGGGTCTTGCCCCAACCGCTTCAGCAGCCGCTGGTCCTGCGTGATCAGCCTCGCGTTGCGGGCTTCCGCCAGAGCCAGGTAGAGGCAGTCGTAGGCCGGGTGATGCAGCCGTTGGCTCCAGCGACGGGCCGCCGGCAGCAGGGTCGCCGCTGGCGCCAGCTCGGAGAACAGCCCTGGCGCCAGCTCGGCGATGCCCTCGAACTGCTCCTCGGTGATGGCGCCTGAATGCCAGGCCTTCCAGCCGGCGTTGAGTAGCTCCACCAGTACCAGATCCGGCGCCAGCAGGCGTGCCGGCGGCGCCCTGTCGAGCAGCCGCACCGCCTGGGCGCTGGCGGGAACCTCCACGAACCAGGCGAACGCCACGGAGGCATCCACCACCCACAGTTCCGACGCCGCCAGTGGCGACTCAGCGCTGCTCACGACCCTCCCGGATCAGGGCCGCCACATCCAGCTGCCGGCCTTGCGCTGGGGTCTGACGCCGCAGCAGGGCAAGCCGCTGCTTCACCTCGTCCTGCTCGGCGGCGGCGGCGGTGAGCAGGTCGCGCAGGCTTTGCTCCAGGGAAACCCCACGGCTCTGGGCCCGGGCGCGCAGGATGGCCAACACGCGCGCATCCAGCTGGCGAATCAGGATCTGGGCCACGGCTGACTGCAGTGCTATCAAGCATGATATCGGCTGGCTATCGATCCCTGGATCGGAGGCTCTGCAGAACGATGGCGGCGTCAATCCGACCGCATCAACTGGGCGGCCACCCCCTGCTGCTGCAACGCCACCGCCTGGCGATCGAGGTGGACATTGCCTGCCGCCAGCAGAGAACGGATCGCAGCGCCGATGTCGGCAACGGCAAATCCGTAGACCCGCTTCAACACCCAGACCAGCTCACACAGGACGGGGACGGGCACAGCGATGCTGGAGGCTTCACGCAGGAGCTGGCTGGCCTCGGCGGCCTGGGCAGAGTCATCCGCCACCAGGGCCCGCACAAGCACGTTGGTGTCAGCGGTGATGTTCACGCGTCTCCGCCCCAACCGGCCTCGGCCGCCCTTTGGATCTCCTCCAGGCTGGCGACTTTGCGGCTGTGGCCCGCCAGCAGGCCGATGAAGCCGTCGATCGAGCCAGCAGGCTGGGCAGCACGCACCTCAATCCGCCCACCAGGCAAGGCGGACACCTCAATCTGCTCCCCCGGCTTGACGCCAAGGTGTCGCAGCAACTCTTGGCGCAGCGTGACCTGACCCTTGGCGGTAACGGTGAGAAGACCCATGGCGACGGGTCGTCGTGACATCAGTGTAAGGCGTCTTTGCCTTACTGGCCGAGGCTGTCCGCCCTGCACCTGGGGGTCTGGGCCTGCCTGCCATAGGTGATCGGGAGCGAACCTCAGCGCCGATCGCTACTCTCAGACAGGCCTGGCTGCACCGATGGCTCCGATCACCGAAGACCATCTGGAACAGCAAGCCATCGAATGGTTTCGAGAGATTGGCTACAGCCATGCCTTCGGGCCTGAGCTGGCCCCAGACGGCAGCCAGGGGGAGCGGAGCGATTACCGGCAGGTGGTGCTGCAAGGCCGCCTGCGCTCCGCCCTGCGCCGCCTGAACCCCGAGCTGCCGCCGGCCACGATCGACACGGCGGTGCTGCAGCTCAGCAACCCGAATGTGCCCGGCCTGCTGGCGGCCAACCGCCAGATGCACCGCTGGCTCACCCAGGGCCTGCCGATCACGGTCCTGGACGGCAACGAGCAGCGGGGCGTCCGCCTGCGGGTGATCGCCTTCGACGACCCGGCCGCCAACGACTGGCTGGTGGTCAACCAGCTGGCGATTCAGGGCCCCCGGCACAACCGCCGGCCGGATCTGGTGGTGTACGTGAACGGCCTGCCGCTGGCGGTGATCGAGCTGAAGAATCCCGCCGAGGAGAAGGCCGACATCTGGGCCGCCTTCAACCAGCTGCAGACCTACAAAACCGACATCCCCGATCTGTTCCTGGCCAACGCGCTGCTGGTGATCAGCGATGGGGTGCACGCCCGGGTGGGCTCGCTCAGCGCCGACCGGCAGCGGTTCCAGCGCTGGCGCACCATCGCCGCCGAGCAGGACCTCGACCCGCTCGGCAAACACCGCGACCTGGAGACCGTGATCCGTGGCGTGTTCGATCCGCGCCGCTTCCTCGATTTCCTCCACTACTTCTGCCTGTTCGAGGAGGACGGCCGCATCCTCAAGAAGATCGCCGCCTACCACCAGTTCCATGCCGTGCGGGAGGCGGTGGAGCGGGTGGTGCAGGCCAGCCGTCCCAAGGGCGACCGCAAGGGGGGCGTGGTGTGGCACACCCAGGGGGCGGGCAAAAGCATCGAGATGGCCTGCCTGGCCGGGATGCTGCTGCTCGATCCCCGCCTCGGCAATCCCACCCTGGTGATCGTCACCGACCGCCAGGACCTCGACGGCCAGCTGTTCGGCGTGTTCGCCGGGGCGGGCGAGCTGCTGGGGGAATCCCCGAAACAGGCCGGCAGCCGCCAGGAGCTGCGAGAGCTGCTCAAGAACCGCCCCAGCGGCGGCATCCTCTTCTCCACCATCCAGAAGTTCGCCCCCGAGCCCGGCGAGCCGCGGATCGAAGCTCTGAGCGAGCGCCGCAACATCGTGGTGATCTGCGATGAGGCCCACCGCAGCCAGTACGGCTTCCAGGGGCGGCTCGACCCCAAGACCGGCCAGATCAAGCTGGGCCTGGCCCGCTGCCTGCGGGAGGCGCTGCCCCAGGCCACCTTCCTGGCATTCACCGGCACACCGATCGAGCAGCACGACCGCGACACCCAGGCGGTGTTCGGGCACTACATCTCCGTCTACGACATCCAGCAGGCGGTGGAAGACGGCGCCACGGTGCCGATTTACTACGAATCCCGCCTGGCCCGGCTGTCGTTGCGGCTGCCCCAGCTGGAGGAAGTGGATCAGCAGGTGGATGAGCTGTTCGCCGAGGAGGACGACATCCCGGCAGCGGAGCGGGCCAAGAGCCGCTGGGCCGCCCTGGAGGCCCTGGTGGGGGCCCAGCCGCGGATCGAGGAGGTGGCCGCCGATCTGGTCGCCCACTTCGAGCGGCGCTCCCGCATCCAGAGCGACAAGGCGATGGGGGTGCTGATGAGCCGCGCTATCTGCGTTCGCCTCTATGACGCCATCGTGGCCCTGCGCCCCGAGTGGCACGACGACGACCCCAGGAAGGGCGTGATCAAGGTGGTGATGACGGCCGCCGCCTCCGATGCGGCCCACCTGCAGGCACACCACACCAGCCGGCAGCAGAAGAAAGACCTGGAAAAGCGCTTCAAGAACCCCGACGACCCACTGAAAATCGTGCTGGTGCGCGACATGTGGCTGACGGGCTTCGATGCACCCTGCCTGGCCACCCTGTACGTCGACAAACCGATGCGGGGAGCGAATCTGGCCCAGGCCATCGCCCGCGTGAACCGGGTGTTCCAGGACAAGCCCGGTGGCCTGGTGGTCGACTACATCGGCATCGCCCCCCAGCTCAAGGAGGCCCTCGCCACCTACACCGCCGCCAAGGGCAAAGGCCGGCCCACCCACGACAGCGGCGAGGCGGTGCGGCTGGTGCGGGAGAAGCTGGACGTCGCCCGGGATCTGCTCCACCCGCTCGATTGGAGCGGCTTCCAGGAACCCAAAACCGCCCTCCGCCTGATTCCGCTCTGCCTCAATCACATCCTGGCGCTGCGCGATGGCAAGAAGCGCTTCTGCGATGTGGTGCTGGCCATGGCCAAGGCCCACTCGCTCTGCTCCACCACCGAGGAAGGGGCGGCGCTCGACCCTGAGGTGGCCTTCCTCAAGGGGCTGCGGGCCCTGCTGCTCAAGGGCGACCCGGATGAGGGCGACGGCGCAGCGCCGAGAAACGTGGACTACGAGCTACAGCAGTTGCTCTCCGGGGCCCTGGTTTCCGAAGGAGTTACCGACATCTTCCAGGTGGCGGGCCTGGAGAAGCCCGACATCAGCCTCCTCTCGGATGCGTTCCTGGCGGACATCAGCAGGATCCCCCAGAAAAACCTGGCGGCGGAGCTGCTGCAACGGCTGCTCAAGGAGGAGGTGCAGACCCGCTTCCGGCTCAACGAGGTGAAGAAGCGGCGCTTCAGCGAGCTTCTCCAGGCGTCGCTGGCGAAGTATGCCAACCGCTCGATCGAGGCCGCCCAGGTGATCGAGGAGCTCATCGCCATGGCCAGGCAGTTCCGGGATGAGGCCAACAAGCTGGAGGCCCTGGGCCTCAGCACAGCCGAGATCGCCTTCTACGACGCCCTCGCCAACAACAAGTCCGCCCAGGAGCTGATGGGCGATGCGGTGCTCACGGAGATGGCGAGGGGCCTGGCCGAGAAGCTGCGCCAGAACCTCACCATCGACTGGCAGTACAAAGACAACGTGCGGGCCCGCCTGCGCACGATGATCAAGGCGCTGCTCAAGCGCTACAAGTATCCGCCCGATCAGGAGGCCTCAGCCGTGGAGCTGGTGCTGCGCCAGACCGAGGTGATCTCGCAGGAGTGGGCGCGGGAAGACCTGGGCAATCAGATCCAGGCGGCGGTGGCGGGGGCGCTGGAGAAGCAATTCAGCGCCTGAGATTCGCCTTGCCCGCAATAAAAGGGGCCCTTCCAGGCCCCATGGGTCATTTGGGTGACACAGATTTCAGAATCCAGAGCCCATCTTGAGACCCGAGTGACAGCAAGGAATTTGAGGGAGCAGCGAGGAACACGGGGTAAGCTGGGGGAGTGATTTTGCACACGGTTTGCACACGCCCTGGTGCGTGAGACCGCTCCGCCCAGGCCAGAGGTGATCCATAGCAAGCCGTGGGAGATCGGCTTCCGAGGCGCGGCCAAGGTGGCGCCCGGTTGGACGGTGCCCCCCCACCG
>JBKDSQ010000012.1:0-83050 GCA_046340895.1 Synechococcaceae cyanobacterium
TGAACCACACCGTCACCAGGCCGGCCAGCAACGCGATGGCGAGCGATCCGCTGCCGTTCCAGCCGCCCAGGAAGCCCACGAAAGCCCACACCATGATCAGCGGTCAGGGCGTGGTCTCCCCCAGGGCCAGGCCATCGGCCATCTGGCCGGCGTCAAGCCAGCCGAAGCTCTCCACCGCGCCCTGGGCCACATAGGGCAGAACGGCATAGGCCCCCCCGAAGCTCACCAAGGCAACCCGGGTGAAGAAGCGCGCCATCCGCGCCAGCTCCCCCTCCCAGCCGCCCCAGCCGCTCAGGGCCGCCAGGGGCAGGGCCAGGGCCAGGCCGCCCAGCAACAGGGTGAGGGCCAGGTGCCGGAGCCGCAGTCGCGCGTGCTCCGGGCTGGGGGTGTGGTCGTCGTGCAGGGCCGGCGAGGCGGACGGCGGCGCGGGCGCGGAGGCCGAAGGCGGCGCCGACGGGGCGAACCAGCCAGGACGCAGCCGCCCCCCGATCCAGCCCGTGATCGCCGCGGCCAGCACAACCCAGGGGTAGGGAAGGCGCAGCAGCACCAGGGCGAGAAAGGCCGCCACCGCAATCGCCACCAGCAGGGCATGGCGCAACGTGCGCCGCCCGAGACGCCAGCTGGCCTGGAGCACCACCGCCAGCACCGCCGGCTTGAGCGCCCAGAACACCGAACTCAGCAGCGGCTGCTCGCCCCAGAGCGCGTAGATGCACGAGAGGCTCAGCAGCACCACCACCGAGGGCAGCAGAAACAGGCCGCCGGCCACCAGGCCGCCGCGAGCGCCATGCATCAGCCAGCCCAGGTAGGTGGCCAGCTGGGTGGCCTCCGGTCCTGGCAGCAGCATGCAGTAGTTGAGGGCGTGCAGGAAGCGCCGCTCCGACAACCAGCGACGCTGCTGCACCAGCTCGCGATGCAGCAGGGCGATCTGCCCGGCCGGGCCGCCGAAACTCACCAGACCCAGATGCAACCAGAAGCGGGCCGCCGAAGCCAGGTGCGGATCGGTTGCGGTGCAGCCGCGGTCCTGGGGAAGGCGGGCTGGATGCATCACCGGCGCCACCAAGGAGCTACGACACAACCAAGTGTCCCGTACGCGACGGGTCAGAAGCCTGGCACAATCCCCGTATCCGCAGTGAGGAAACGATGGTCTTTAGCGCCAAAACCTCCTACGGCCTGGTCTCTCTGCTCGAACTGGCCGCAATCTTCCGCAAAGGCGGGGTGTTGCAGGGGGGGGAGATCGCCCAGCGCCAGGGCATCCCCGATCGCTATCTCGAACAGATGCTCGCCAGCCTGCGGCGGGCCTGCATCGTTCGCAGCAGCCGCGGCCCCAAAGGGGGGTACCAGCTGGCGCGGCCGCCAGCGGAAATCCGGGTGGCCGAGGTGGTCCAAGCGCTGGAGGGGATGGGAAGCACGAAAAGCCTGCGCGGTGGCAACACGCCCGAGCACGCGGTGCTGTTGTCTCTTGAGCAACGTCTGGAGACGGCCCGGCGCGACATCCTCGAGTCGGCCACGTTGCAAGACCTGCTGGAGGAGCGCGATCAGCTCGCCGGTGTTGAAGCGATGTATTTCATCTAGGGCTCAGGCCACCAGGGCGGCGGAGCCACTTTCCAGACGGATCCGGCAATCGCTCAGGGCATAGGCCTGGCAGAGGTGGGCGCGGCGATTGTTCGCACCGGCGTCCAGGGGACGCGATTCCTTGCTTCGATCGACCAGGCCGCTGAGGATGCGGGCGCGGCAGCTGCCGCAGGCGCCAGCGCGGCAGCGGAACGGCATCGGGATACCCTGCTCAAGGGCCGCGTAGAGAATCGGCCGGTCGTCCGGGCAGCGGAACGACATCCCGTTCTCCAGGGTGATGGTGTGGATGGCCACGGTGGCTCGTCGATTCCCCGGCATAGGTGCGATTCTCCGTGGGATGCCCAGGCCCGGCAAGGCGGGATGGGCGCACCATGACCTCAGAGGCCGCGTAGCCAGGTCCCGCGCGGCGCTGATCTCAGTCGCGGTAGTGGGAATCCACCCAGCAGCGCGGCAGGGCCTCACCGGAGGGGAAGCTCAGCTCGGCTTTCTCGAAGTGGTGGGGATCCTGCAGCTCCTCACCCCCGTGGATGCGGGCGTGAACGCTGGTGGCGAAAGGATCCACCAGGGCCTTCATGTCGAGCACCTCCACCAGAGATCCGTTGTGTTCGCCGTGCTGGCTGAGTTTGAGGAACATCGTGCGGCTGCATCTGTTCTCAGTGTCGGGGGGGCAGCCGGTGGGCGGTACCGCTCGTAACAGTTCGTCCGTTGCGGCGGAGCGGGCGGCGGCGGCTTAGCTGGGAGGCTCCGCTGGTGGGCTGGGGCCGTCGAGCAGGGCGTCCTTACTGGTTTTGAGCTGTTTCCAAAGGGCGCGGATACGGCTGTAGGCCTGCTCCTGGCTGAGCTTGCCGTTGGCCTGCAGCGCCACGATCAGCCCCACCCGATCGGCGAAGGTCTCGAGGTTCTGGTGGAAGACCAGCCGCTCAGGGCTCCAGTCGGCACCGCGGTAGCTGCCGTGAGCCTCCATCGGCGCGTGGATCGATCCGGGCTCCTCGGCAGCCACGGCGGCATCCCGAAACGGCCCCCATCCTGGCGCGGCGGAGGCGGCCCTGGCCGAAAATGGGCCAATCCGCGATCGATTACTCGGCGTTCTGCTGCTGCACGCTGTAGCGGCTGATCAACAGACCGAGCACCGCGGCCAGGTAGAAGGTGCCGCTCACGGCGATGGCCACACTCAACATCTCCGACTGGGCCGTGTCCGCCGTGACATCGCCGAAGCCGGTGGTGGTGAGGGTGATGAAGGCGTAGTAGTGCAGGCGGATGAAATTCAGGTGCCACACCGGGATCGCCTGGGGAAAGGCGGTCGGCGAGAGCACCACCCCCTCGAAGCTGCCCGGTGCCAGGGTTTCCAGCGCCGCGCACAGCAGCCCGCCCGCCAGGCCGAGCATCAGGTAGCCGGCCAGGGCGCCGCGCAGCACCGCACCATTCACGATCCGCTCCAGCGCCAGGCAGCGCACCAGGCGGATCGAACTCCAGAGGCTGAACACCCCCCACAGGGCAATCACCGGCAGACCGGTGCGGCGCAGTTCCAGCGGCGTGAGGTACCAGAGCACGCTCACGCCCAGGGCACAGAGTCCGACGCCGCGGTACAGGCGGCCTGGCAGGCTGTCGCCGGCAGGATTGGCCTCCGGATGGCCGAGCACCCGCACCATCAACAGCCCCAGCGCCAGGTAGCCGATCGCGGCCAAGCGATTCCAGGGATTGGGCAGGGTGAACAGGGCCATCTGCAGCAGGCACACCGCCAGCAGCTGCAGGTAACCGCGGTGGCGCCGCTCGCTGCCGGCGGGGATCACAGGATCAACCTCAGGGATGCGCGACGCGGCAATTCTCCTCCCCGGCGGCCTGCGGTTGAATCACAGCACCCCCCCGAGCGAGCCGTGCTGCGTCCCACCCCTCGGGCCCTCGTCTCCCAGCGACTGGAGCAGCGGCCTGCGGATCCCCCCGCCAGTCTGTTCGTGCACGGCGGGCGCCAGCCCACCCGCGCCGAGCTGGTCGTGTTCGAGGCCGGACGGCCAACGCTGCGGGAGCTGCCGCCCGAACCGGAGCTGGAACGCCTGCGGGCCAGCGGCACGCCGCTGTGGCTGCGCATCCAGGGCGTGGGCGATCGGCCCCTGCTCGATCAGATCCTCGACCGCTTCGCCGTGCCCGATCTGCTGCGGCCGCCGTTGCTGGACATGCCCCAGCGGCCGCGGGTGGAATGCCTGGGCTCGGTGGTCCTGGTGGTGCTGCACCGCTTCCGCAGCCCGCACGAGGCCACGCGACTGGTGAGCGATCAGGTGGGATTCCTGCTCCTGCCCGGTCTGCTGGTGACGATCGAGGAGAGCGGCAGCCTCCCGGCCTTCGGGTCCCTCACCGACTGGTTGCTGACGATGGCCGGCCCGGTGGAGGACCGCGACCTCGACGACATCCTCCATCACCTGATCGACGATCTGCTCGACGATCTGTTCCCGATCCTGGAGCACATCTCCAACCGCCTCGATGACCTGGAGGAGGCGACCCTGCGCCGCCCCCGGCCCGGCCAGCTGGCCCTTGCCTTCCAGTACCGCAGCAACGTCCGCCGCATCCGCCGCCAGATCTGGCCGCTGCGCCATCAGATTCGCATGATGCTGCGCCAGAACCAGTCGATCCTGGGCCCGGAGGCGATCGGGGGTTTCCAGGACATGGCCGAGCTGGTGGAACTGCTCTACGAGAGCAGCGAGGCGCTGCGCAGCCATCTCGATGCCATCACCGAATCGTATGCGGCGAGCGTGGGCAACCGCATGAATCAGGTGATGAAAACACTCACGATCCTCACCAGCATCTTCGCGCCGCTCACCTTCATCGCAGGTATCTACGGCATGAATTTCGAGTTCATGCCCGAGCTGAAGTGGGCCTGGGGCTACTTCTATGTACTGCTGCTCATGGCGGTGGTGGCCATGATCCAGAGCTACTGGCTGTGGCGGCGCGGCTGGTTCCAGGACTGGACCGCCCAGCGCTGATGACGCCTGCTCGCGCAGGCGGCTGCCAAAAACCTGCCCGCCCCGCAGCGGCCCTACCCGATCTTGAACCAGTCTTAAACAGCCATTAACGACCGGTGGCAAGTCGGCTTGCAAGCCTGACCGTGACCTGATCGAATGCCCCTCGATGTCCTTCGCCAAGAAGGTTGCGATCACCACCGCTGCCTGCTGCCTGGCGGGCACCTCCACGGCCGCCGCCCTGGCCAGCGCCAATCTCAACGGGGCCGGCGCCACCTTCCCCGCGCCCTTCTATCAGTCCGCCTTCCAGAGCCTGGCCGCCAGTGGCGGCCCGAAGGTGAACTACCAGTCGGTGGGGTCCGGCGCCGGCGTGCGCCAATTTCTTGCCGGCACGGTGGATTTTGCCGCCAGCGATGAACCGATCAAGCCCGCCGAGGCCGCCAAAGTGGCCCGCGGGGTGATCCAGTTTCCGGTGGTGGGTGGCACGATCGCCGTGGCCTACAACAAGCCCGGCTGCGCCTCTCTGAAGCTCAGCCAGAAGCAACTGGTGGATATTTTCCTCGGCAACATCAAGACCTGGGAGCAACTCAAGTGCGGCAAGGGGCCGATCGCCGTGGCCCACCGCTCCGACGGCTCTGGCACCACCTTTGCCTTCACCAACTCCCTGTCCGCCTTCTCTTCGGAGTGGAAAAGCAAGGTGGGTGAGGGCAAGAGCGTCAAGTGGCCCGTGGGCGTGGGCGGCAAGGGCAATGAGGGGGTGGCCGGCATCCTCGCGAACACTCCCGGCTCGATCGGCTACCTCAACCAGGCCTTCGTGAAGGGGCCCATCAAGGCCGCCGCCCTGCAGAACCGCTCCGGGGCCTTTGTGCTGCCCGGCCTCAAGGGGGGCCAGATGGCGCTGGCGAACATCAAGCTGAACTCCATGCTCGCCGGCGAAGACCCCAACCCCACCGGCGCCGGCAGCTATCCGATCGCCACCCTCACCTGGATCCTGGCCTACCAGAAGGGCAACGGCGCCAAGGCACCCACGATTCAGAAGGCACTGGATCACCTGCTCGGGCCCGCCGCCCAGTCGCGGGCGGATGACCTTGGCTACGTGCCGTTGAAGGCCTCGATGCTGCAGCAATCGCGCCGCGCCGTGGACCGCATCGGCCGGTGAGGAGGGAGGCAGGCCAGGCGTTCTTTACCTGGCCATAACGCGCGCGGGTGGCCGCCTGGCGGAAACTGGGTAGCCAGCGACACCCGCTTCTCCATGCCCCCGCTCTCCGCTTCCCTGCCCTGCTGGCGTCCGCTGGCGGGTGTATCGGTGCTGGCACTCGGCCTGCTGGCCGGGGGCTGCGGTGGCTCGGGCGGCGGCGCCAGGTTGGCCACGATCAGTGGCGCCGGCGCCACCTTCCCCGCCGCCGCCTACCAGGGCTGGGCCTCGGAGTACGCGCGCAGCACGGGCAACCAGGTGAACTACCAGTCGGTGGGATCCGGCGCCGGCGTGCGTCAGTTCCTGGCCGGCACCGTCGACTTCGGCGCCACCGACGAATCACTCAGCGAGGAGGAGTTCAAGGCCGGCACCGCCGGCAAGCGCGGCGCCATCCAGATCCCGATGCTCGGCGGCACCGTCACGCCGGCCTACAACAACCCCGATTGCCCCTCCCTCAAGCTCACCCAGGCCCAACTCGCCGACGTGTTCCTCGGCAAGGTCACGGACTGGAAAGACCTCGGCTGCCCAGCGCGGCCGATCACCGTGGTGCACCGCTCCGACGGCTCCGGCACCACCAAGGCCTTCACCAGCTCCCTGAGCTGCTTCTCGCCGGAATGGAAGCAGAGGCTCGGCAGCGGCAAGAGCGTGCAATGGCCGGTGGGCGTGGGGGCCAAGGGAAATGAGGGCGTCGCCGGCACCCTGGCCAACACTCCCGGCGCGATCGGTTACGTCAACCAGGCGTTCGTGCGCGGCCCGATCCGTGGCGCGGCCCTGCAGAACAAGGCAGGCCGCTTCGTTGTGGCGGACGCCAAGAGCGGCGCAGCAGGCCTGAACGGCGTGGTGCTCGATGCGCGCCTTGGCGGCAGCGATTGCAATCCGTCCGGGGAGGACAGCTTCCCGATCGTGGCCTTCACTTGGATCCTGGCCTACGAGAGCGGCCAGGGGCCGGCCAAGGCGGAGGCGGTGCGCGGGTTCCTCACCTGGGCCCTGGGCGAGGGGCCGCAGCAGCAGGCCTCCACGCTGGGCTATGTGCCGCTGCAGGGGGAGGTGCTGGCCAAGGCCCGGGACGCCGTCGCCAGGATCCGCGATTGAGGCGCGAGGGCGAGGGCCGGCCGCCGGCCTTAGCCGGCTCTTAACCAGCCCACTACCACCCCTTTGCCCGCCGGCCGGGTCGCCCTCCATACAGTCCGCCTGTCCCCCAAACGACGGCACCATGGTGTTCGCAGCCAGCCGGGAAGCCGGCGCCCCCGGCGGATTCCGCGAGGTTCTCGAAGCCAGCTACCGCAAGCGCCACCTGGTGCATCTGGCGCCCGGCAGTTCGGTACCGCTGCTGCGGGATCACCTCTGGCTGGTGGTGCGGGGCATGGTCAAGCTCGGTGCCCTCACCGTGCACGGCGATGAGCTGCTGCTCGGCCTGGCGGGCCCGAACGAACCCTTCGGCGATCCCCTGGTGGGCGTGGAAGCCCACCACGCCACCACCCTCTGCGCCAGCGACCTGCTGTGCTTCAGCCTGGCGGAGCTGCGCCAGGATGCGGCCCTGGCCAGCGCGCTGCTGGAGGCGATCAGCCAGCGCCACCGCCAGAGCCAGGCCCTGCTTGCCCTGCTCGGGCTGCGGCGGGTGGAGGAGCGGGTGCGGGGCTTCCTGGAGCTGCTCGCCAGCGATTACGGCCAGCCCTGCGAGCAGGGGCTTCGCCTCGATCTGCGCCTCACCCACCAGGACCTGGCGGGTGCCCTGGCCACCACCCGGGTCACGGTCACCCGGGTGCTCGGCCAGTTGCGGCAGGAGGGCTGGCTGCAGCTCGACGAGCGGCGCCGGCTGGTGATCGCCCCGCTGCCACGCCGTTGAGCACGCCTGTGATCGCCCCGTTCTGGCTGGCGGAGCCCGGGGACCACAATGGCCCGATGGCCCCCTCCCTGTTGGTCGTCGAGGATGACGACACGATCCGCGACACCCTCCATGACGCCCTCAGCCTGGAGGGCTTCCGGGTCACCGCCTGCGCCAACGGCCGCGACGCCCTGCGCACTTTGCAGCGCTGCAGCGAGGCCGAAGGGGGCGAAGGCTTCGCCCTGGTGGTGCTCGATCTGATGCTGCCGGGCCTGGGCGGCCTGGATCTGTGCCGCCAGCTGCGCCAGAGCGGCGACCGCACGCCGATCCTGGTGGTGAGCGCCCGCGACAGCGAGACCGATCGGGTGCTGGGGCTGGAGGTCGGCGCCGACGACTACCTGGTGAAACCCTTCGGCATGCGCGAGCTGGTGGCCCGCTGCCGCGCCCTGCTGCGCCGCAGCCAGCCGGCGGAACCCGCGGCCGAGCGGGTGCTGGAGCACGCCAATCTTCGTCTGTACCCCGAAGAGTGCCGCGTCTGCCGCGATGGGGTGGAGGTGAACCTTTCGCCGAAGGAATACCGCCTGCTGGAGTTGTTCATGCAGAATCCACGGCGGGTCTGGAGCCGCGAGAAGCTGCTGGAGCACGTCTGGGGCCACGACTACTTCGGTGACAGCAAAACGGTGGATGTGCACATCCGCTGGCTGCGCGAGAAGCTCGAAACCAATCCCTCCATGCCTGAGCACCTGCAGACGGTGCGGGGCTTCGGCTACCGCTTCGGCTGAGTGGCGCCCCTGCTGGCGGCACTGCTGGGACTGGTGGCGGGCTGGCTGCTGGCGCTGCGCTTCTCCCGTCCGGCCCGGAGGCGCCAGGGTCCGGGCCGCGCCCAGCTTCTGCGCTGGCTGGATGCCGCCCCCAGCGGCTGGCTGGTGGTGGATGCGGCCGACACCGTGCAGCTCACCAACGCCCGCGCTGAGCGGCTGTTGCAGAGTCCCGGAGCGGCGCTGATGCGCCAGCCGCCGCTGGAGCGGATCTGCGCCGAACCGCAACTGCGCGAGCTGATCCAGGTGGCGCGCCGCCGCGGGCGGCCGCAGCGCCTGGAGTGGGAACTCGGCGACCAGGACCTGGAGCTCTTCGCCCATCCCGGCGAGGAGGGGTGGGTGGCGGTGGTTCTGCAGAACCGCCGCTCGCTGGAGGCCCAGCTGGAGCAGCAGGAGCGCTGGGTGGGGGATGTGGCCCACGAGCTCAAGACGCCGATCACCGCCCTGCTGCTGGTGGGCGACAGCCTCGCCGCCCAGGTGAACAGCCGCAACGCCGTGCTGGTGGAGCGACTGCAGCGGGAACTGCGGCGCCTGCAGGAGCTGGTGAGCGACCTGCTGGAGCTGTCGCGGCTGGAGAACAGCCTGCCGGGCCAGGGCATGCGGCCCCAGCCTCTGGTGCTGGCGGAGCTGCTGGAGCAGGTGTGGCAGGGGCTGCGGCCGCTGGCCGAGCAGCGGGGCGTGCGGCTGGCGGTCCAGGAGCTGGCCGAGCGACCGGTGACGGCCCTGGCCGATGCCTCGCGGCTGCACCGTGCCCTTCTCAACCTGCTCGATAACGCCGTGCGCTTCAGCCCCGACGGCGGCACGGTCCAGGTGCGGCTGCGAGCCGGGCCCACCTGGTGCCTGCTGAGCGTGCGCGACCACGGTCCGGGCCTCAGCGACGAAGACCTCGACCACCTGTTCGAGCGCTTCTACCGCGGCGACCGGGCCCGCGCCCGCAGCCCGCGCGGGGGCAGCGGCCTGGGCCTAGCAATCGTGCAGCAGATCGCCCACGCCCACGGTGGTCGGGTGCAGGCCGCCAACCATCCGGAAGGGGGTGCCCTGCTGGAGCTGCTGTTGCCCCTGGGCTGAGGGCGGAGCCGGACCATTGCCGCCGGGCCCGGGGTGGGAAGCTGGTTCCATGCCCCCTCGCACCCCGCCGGCGGCCCGACGCCTCGACGCCGTGCTGCCCCCGGCGATCCCCCGGGTGGCCGCGCTGCAACGCCAGCGGCCCGATGTCCTCTCGCTGGCCCAGGGGATGGGGAACTGGGGGCCGCCCGCGGCGGTGGCCGAGGCGGTGGCCGAGGCGCTGGCGGAGGGCAGCGCCGGCCTCGATCGCTACGGGCCGACGGCGGGAGATCCGGCGCTGCTGGAGCTGGTGCGGCGGGAGCTGGGAGGGCGGCGCGGCCTGGATCTGGCAGAGAGCGACCTGCTGGTCACCGCCGGCAGCAACATGGCCTTCCACGCCGTCGTGCAGGTGCTCTGCGACCCGGGCGATGAGGTGCTGCTGCCCCTGCCCTGGTACTTCAACCACGCGATGGCGATCCAGCTGGCCGGAGGCGTGCCTGTGCCGGTGGCCGCCGGCCCTGTGCCCGACCTGGAGATCCTGGCGGCGGCGATCGGACCCCGCACCCGCGCGATCGTCACGGTGTCGCCCAACAACCCCAGCGGGGTGGTGATGCCCGCGGCGGTGCTGCAGGCCATCAATCGCCTCTGCGCCGAGCGGGGCCTGTTGCACCTGAGCGACGAAGCCTACGCCGACTTCGTGTTCGGCCCAGAGCCGCACCACAGCCCCGGCACCGCCGCCGGCAGCGGTGCCCACACGGCGACCTTCTTCTCCTTGAGCAAATCGCACGGCATGGCAGGGTGGCGAATCGGCTACGCGGCGGTGCCGAAGGCGTTGCGCGAGCCCCTGGACAAGGTGCTGGACACGGTGCTGATCTGCCCGCCGCAGCTGACGCAACGGGCTGCCGCGGCCGCCCTGGCGGCGGGGCCGGAATGGGTGTCCGAGCGGGTCGCGACGCTGGCCCCCCGACGCGCGCAACTGCTGCAGGCGCTGGCCCCGACGCAGGCGTGGGGGCTGGCGCCACTCGCCGTGCCCGAGGGCGCCTTCTATGCGCTGGTGGAGGCGCCTTGGTCCGCCGAGGAGGAGGCGCTGCTGGAGCACCTAGTCCTGCGCCATGGGGTGGCGGTCCTGCCTGGGGGCGCCTTCGGGCTGGAGGCACAACCGGGACGGGTGGCGCTGAGGCTGAGCTACGGCCTGCTCGATCCGGCCGCTCTGGCGGAGGCTCTGCAGCGGCTCGTGCGGGCTTTCAGGCCTGGGGGCGGTTCCTCAAGGGCCTGAAGGGGGTGCAACGGGAGTGCGCAGGAGCCAGATGGAGTCGGCCTCTCGCCAGAGCAGCAGCAGCGCGTCCTCGAGAGGGAGCACGCGGCCGGATTCCGGATCCAGGCCCTGGGCGCGCAGTCGATCGAGCGGAAGCCAGCGCAGTTCGCCCGCGGCGGCGACGGCGGCCAGCGGGGCGGGTGCCGGGGAGCTGGGGTCCACCGGAGCAGCGGTCCGCCAGAGGTCACGCCACCGCTGCAGCGCCTCGGCGGGGGGCCGTGGCGGCCCCGGGGGAGAGAGCGGTGGCGCGGCGGGGGGGCTGACGGCGCGGCTTGCGGCGGCGGCGGCGGCGCGGGGGCGGCCGGGCCGCGGGGGCTGGGCGCGCGACCGCGGCGCGCGCGCGACGGTACCGCGGCGAACCGGGCGGGCGGAGCGCCTGGGCGGAAGGGGTGGCGGCGCTGGCGAAAACGAGGGAGGCGGGGGAGGACTAGGCGCGGCGGGCATCGGCTCGGGCGGCTGGCGGCTGAACACCAGCAGTTCCGGGGTGTCGTCCCCACGGCGAATCCGGGTGTCTCCCCCCGGGCGCGACGAACGCAGGGAATCCCAGGCCAGCAAGACCCCGTGCAAGGCGAGCGCTGCCACCAACGGCACCGCCAGGGATTGGGCGCGATGGGCCCAGGGCCCCCTCCCGAGAATCATGGCAAGTGCAGCTCCAGGGGCAGTCCGGCCGCCTCCAGACGCTCGATGCGATCGCGCACCACCCCCCAGGGGAGGGACGGATCGGGGATCAGGCGCAGGCGCGGCCGCGGGCCCGGACGACGGGCGGCGGTCCCCAGCAGCTCGGCCAGCTGCGCCTCACCCAGGCGATGGTTCCACAGCCGCAGCCCACCGTCGGCGAGCAGGTGCAACGCCAAGACCCCGGCGGTGGCCGACCGCTGGGCCCGACGCTGCGGCACGCTCACCACCGCCAGCAGCAGAGACGAGAGGGCAACACCCAGCAGGGCCGCGCCCAGGGCATCGAGCCAGGAACCGGCGCGGGTCATCGCGGACGCGGCAGCAGCTCCAGCCCGACCGGCCCGCGGCTGTGCCGTCGCAACCACTGCAGCGAAGCTGCCACCCGGCCGGTCGTCAGGGCGGCCGAGGGAAGGAAGCGCAGCTCCGGCGCCACGACCGACCGCCGCAGGCGATCGCGCAGCACCGCACGGCGGATCGGCACACCATTGAAATACCAGCGATCACCTGGCCCCTCCACCAGCCGCAGCACCTCCGCCTCCGGCAGGCGGGGCTGGGGTGGGCGCTGCCGCGGCAAACGCTCTTCCACGATGGCGGGCACGGCGGCCACGGCGCCGAGGATGACCAGGGTGAGCGCCACCAGGGACGGCAGGGCCAGATTCATCGTGGCTCCCCTGAGCGCGCCAGCCGCCACAGCTGGCCCAGTTGCCACCGGCGCAGGCCCTGATTGGCGAAAAGGCTGGTGCTGGCCGTCAGGCTCACCGCCAGTCCCACCAAGGTGCTCATCAGCACCTGGCCATAGCCGTGCAGCGAGGCTCCCGCTGGCAGGGTGAGATCAGATCCGAGCCCGGCCAAAACCCGCATCAGCGCCAGAACGGTGCCGCAGAGTCCGAGCAGGGGAGCCAGCACCGTCGCCGCCTGGAGGAGCGGCTCTCCAAAGCGCATCTCCCAGGCCCAGCTCTCCAGCTGCCGCGCCAGCGCCGCCGGCTGGCGTCGCTGCTCCGCCAGCCGGCGGCGGCGGCGGCGGCGCTCTCGCCACCAGCACCACCACCAGCGGGCCCGCTCGAAGCTCACGGTGAGCACCGCGATCGAGAGCAGCAGCAGAGGCACCCCCGTAACCAGCGGCATCGCGACGATGGAAGCGTTCAATCCGTCCCCGCTGCGACTCGGGCGCACCGGAGCGTAGACAGGATGGTGAGGAACGCCGCGTGCTCCGCTTGCTTGACAAGCCGGGCCATGCCGCCATGCTCTGGTTAACGCACAGGCCCGGAATCGGTGCAGGCGCCCTTGCGCCATCTGGCCCAATGCCGCTTGCACCGCCTTAGGGTTCCGCCGTTTTCCGTCCGTCCCTCCTCGCCGTGAGTCCGATTTACGCCGACAACAGCCTCAGCATCGGCCGCACACCGCTCGTGCTGCTGAACCGCGTCACCGAGGGCTGCGGCGCCCGGGTGCTGGCAAAAATCGAGGGCCGCAACCCGGCCTATTCGGTGAAGTGCCGCATCGGCGCGGCGATGATCTGGCAGGCCGAGAAGGATGGCCTGCTCGGCGAGGGCAAGGAGATCGTCGAACCCACCAGCGGCAACACCGGCATCGCCCTGGCATTCGTAGCGGCCGCCCGCGGCATTCCGGTCACCCTGACGATGCCGGAAACCATGAGCCTGGAGCGCCGCAAGCTGCTCACTGCCTACGGGGCCAATCTGGTGCTCACCGAGGGCCGGCTGGGCATGAAGGGAGCGATTCAGGCGGCCACCGATCTGGCCAACTCCGACCCCGATCGCTACGTGATGCTGCAGCAGTTCGCCAATCCCGCGAACCCGCAGATCCACCACGACACGACCGGCCCGGAGATCTGGGAAGACAGCGAAGGCAACGTGGATGTGCTGGTGGCCGGTGTGGGCACCGGCGGCACGATCACCGGCGTCAGTCGCTACATCAAGACCACCCTCGGCCAGCCGCTCACCTCCGTGGCGGTGGAGCCCGTGACCAGCCCGGTGATCTCGCAGACGCTCGCTGGCGACGTGGTGCAGCCCGGCCCCCACAAGATCCAGGGCATCGGCGCCGGTTTCGTGCCCGACAACCTCGACCTGTCGCTGATCGACCGCGTCGAGCAGGTGAGCGATGAAGAGGCGGTGGCCATGGCCCGCCGCCTGATGCGCGAGGAGGGCATCCTGGCCGGCATCTCCTGCGGTGCCGCGGCCACCGCGGCCCTGCGCGTCGCCCGCGACCCGGCCTTCGCCGGCAAAACGATCGTGGTGGTACTCCCCGATTCCGGCGAGCGCTATCTCAGCTCGGTGTTGTTCGAGGGCATGTTCAACGAGCGCGGCCTTCCCGCCACCGTGTGAGCGCCACGAGTTTCAGTCGGGCATCGTCACGAATTCCTCGGCCACCGTGGGGTGCAACGCCATGGTGCGATCGAAGTCGGCCTTGGTGGCCCCCATGCCGATGGCGATTGCCGCCATCTGAATGATCTCGGCGGCGTGGTCGCCGACCATGTGGGCCCCGAGCATCCGGCCGTCGACGCGGGAGAGCACCAACTTCAGCAGCACCTTCGGGTCGCGGGCGGGCAGCGCCTGGCTCATCGGCCGGAAGCGGGCCCGACAGATCCGCACCCCATCCGTGCCCAGCCGGGCGATCGCCTCCTCCTCCGTCAGCCCCACCCCGGCCAGCTCAGGCTGGCTGAACACGCCGCTGGCCACCAGGCTGTGGTCCACCTGGCGCGGCCGGCCGCCGTAGACCGTATCGGCGAAGGCGCGGCCCTCATCCACCGCCACCGGCGTGAGGCAGATCCGATCGGTGACATCACCGACAGCAAAGATCGTGGGCACGTTGGTGGCCTGCTGGGCATCCACCGGGATTCGGTGGCCTTCCACCGCCACCCCGGCGGCCTCCAGGTTGAGCCCTGCCAGGAACGGGCGGCGTCCGGTGGCCAGGAGCACGCCACCGCAAGGGATCGACTCGCCGCTCTGGGTGGTGACCGTGAGATCGCCTGGGGCGCAGTCGCCGCTGATCGCCACCGGAGAATGGGCCAGGCGGATCTCGATGCCGGCAGCCTCCATGGCGGCGCGCACCGCCTCGGAGGCCTCACGATCGAAGCCGCGCAGCAGGTGATCGCCGCGCACCAGCTGGGTGACCTGCACCCCCAGCCCCCGAAGGATGCAGGCGAATTCGCAGGCGATGAAGCCGGCTCCCACCACCACGATCGACTCCGGCAGGGTCTCCAGCTGGAACAGGTCGTCGCTCACCCAGGCCAGATCGGCGCCGGGGATGGCGGGCCGATGGGGGCGGCCGCCCACGGCGATCAGAATCCGCGCCGCCTCCAGCTCGCGCTCCGCTCCCACGGCATCCCGCACCGCCACGCGGCTGGGGCCCAGGAAGCGGCCCCAACCCGGCACGATCTCCACCCCGGCCTTCTGCAGCAAGGAGGTATGAAGCGCATCGAGCCGGTCGACTTCGGCCCGCACCCGCCGCAACAACAGGCCGGCATCGACGTGAACCGACCCCAGGCTCCAGCCATAGCTGGGGGCGTCGGCAAGCTGCTGGGCCAGCGCCGAGCCGTACACCAGCAGTTTCTTCGGCACGCAGCCGCGGATCACGCAGGTTCCCCCCACCCTGTCCCCCTCCACGATCGCCACGCGGGCGCCGTGGCTGGCGGCGCGCTTGGCAGCGGCCAGGCCGCCGGAGCCGGCGCCGAGAACGATCAGATCGAAGGGGTTGCTCATGGGAGGGTGGAAGGAAGCTGGGCCCAGCTCAGGTCGGCCCCCTGCAGGTGGGCCCCGCTGAGGTTGGCATCGCGCAGGTCGCAACCGCTGAGGTTGGCCTGCTGCAGATCGGCCCCCGCCAGGTTGGCGCCGTAGAGGCAGGCGCCGCGAAGATCGACCCCGTGCAGCTGGGCACCCTGCAGCAGGGCGAAGCTGAGGTCGGCGCCGTGGAAGTGGCTCCCACCCAGGTCGGTGAGCTGGTCGAGGCTGCTGCGGAAATCGGCTTCCACCAACCGGGCGTCGCGCCAGTGGCTGCCGGCGGCCAGCACACCACGCAGGCAACAGCGGTGCAGGATCGCGCCGCTGAAGTCCGCCCCCTGCAGCCGGGCGGCGGAGAGGTCGGCGTCGTGCCAGAGCGAACCGGCCGCCTGCAGCGCTGAGAGATCGGCCCCCCAGAGCAGGGCCTGCTGGAACGAGGAGCGCTCCACGTTGGCGCCATGCAGACGGGCATGGCCGAAGCGGGCTTCGCGAAAGCAGCTGCCGCGCAGGTCGCAGCCACTCAGATCCAGATCAACACCATTGAGATCCGGCAGCCGCAGGCCAGCAAAACGGCGACGGCCTACGGCCAGGGCGGCGCGCAGCTGCGGCAGATCTTCGGGGAGCTGCAGCCGATCCCGGGGCGAGGGAGCCGCAGCGTCGGCCGCGGGATCAAAGGATGGCGGCGAGGGCATCGAGCTGCTGGCGCCGGGAGGTGAGCATCAGGGATTCCGCTTCGCCGAGCAGGCGAAAGACCTCCGGGTTGATCACCTCATAGAACACCAGACTGCCCTCGGGCCTGCGGCTCACCACCCCGGCGATCATCAGCAGCTTGAGGTGCTTCGACACCAGGGCCTGACTCAGGCCGGTGCTCTCCACCACCGCGGTGACGTTGCGGGGCCCCTGGCGCAGGGCGTCGAGCACCGCCAGGCGATTGGGCTCGGAGAAGACCTTGAAAAAGTCGGCCAGGGCTTCCATGGTCGGGGAGCTAGGACAGCTAATCTTACAGTATTCCAGAACCGTGATCCCTCGCCACCGCGATTCAGCGATACTGGCCTTCCACGCTCGCTGAGCCGGCGGAAACACCCCCCGTAGGCGCAGGGGAAACGGCCAGCGCTTCAGAGGGCGATTTCGCCGCAATCACTGTGCGGATGCGGATATGGATGCGGATGAGGATGCGGATGCAGATCAGCCGCTCCACCGGGGTGACGAAGATCTTGCGTCGCCGATTGCACCGGTGCGAGCCGCCTCAAGAATGGCGCTGACACACGCCAGCGTGAACATCGCCACCAGGGGTATGGCTACAGCCGGTCCACACCCTGAGAACGCCGGTGAGCCGCACTGGGGCAGATCATCATTGGGTTGACCCCGTTCTTGGCACACGTGAAGCTGCCGTAGAAGCAGTCCACCCCCGGCCTGGTCAACAGCACCAGGGCAGCCGCCGCAGGTGCTGCGCCGCGGGAGAGAGATCGTCGTGCAACAAGCATGACGGAACGACCGGAACGAGCGGAGGGGAGGCAGACAAGAGCCAAACCAACAAAAAAGGGGCCCGAAGGCCCCTGGCACCGCAACGATTGCGGTCACTTCGCAACGGAAGCGAAATCGGGATAGGCCTCCAGGCCGTGTTCGCCGATGTCCAATCCCTCGCGCTCCTCGTCCTCGGTGACGCGGATGCCCCCGCTGACCGCTCCCAGCACCGACCAGAGGATCCAGGAAGTGACGATCGAGAAGAGGGCGAAGGCCAACACACCCACCAGTTGAAAGCCGAGCTGCTGGAAGCCATGGCCGGTGAGCAGACCTTTGTCGGTATTGAACAGCCCCACTGCCAGGGTGCCCCAGATGCCGCAGGTGCCATGGACCGAGAAGGCGCCGACCGGATCATCGATGCGCAGGGAATCCAGGAAACCCACAGACCACACCACGAGGGCGCCGGCAATGAAACCCACCACCCAGGCGGCTGGCATGGAGAAGCCGTCGCAGCCGGCGGTCACCCCCACCAGACCGGCCAGAATGCCGTTGATGGTCATCGTCAGGTCGGGCTTGCCACCGGTGAACTGGCTCACGAGGGTGCCGGAGATGCCGCCCGCGGCTGCGCCGAGGGTGGTCGTGACGGCGATGTAGGGCACCTCAGGTGCCATGGAAAGCCAGGAGCCGGGGTTGAAGCCATACCAGCCGATCCACAGGATCAGGCAGCCAAGCGTGGCGATGGCAAGGTTATGACCCGGGATGGCCTGGGGCTTGCCACCCACGAACTTGCCAACGCGGGGTCCAAGCAGGATGGCACCCACCAGGCCAGCCCAGGCACCAAAGCTATGCACAACGCTGGAGCCGGCGAAATCGATAAAACCGAGCTTGTTCAACCAACCTTCTCCCACATTCCACTGCCAGGATCCGGAAATGGGGTAAAGGATCCCAACGAGCACCAGAGAGAAGATGACAAATTCGTTGAATTTGATTCGCTCAGCAACCAGTCCGGAAACGATTGTGGCAGCCGTGCCAGCGAAGGCAGCTTGGAATAAAAAGTCCACGCTAGGGACAAGCTTGCCCTCCTTGATCATCTCTGGGGTGACCGCAGGGTCGAAGAAGAAACCCCCGAATTTCAACCAACCCGGGATTACCCAGCTGGCGTTGTACATGATTTTGTAACCAATGAACCAATAGGCCGTCACCGCAAGAGCGAAGACGATCAGGTTCTTGGCCAGGATGTTGACAGCGTTTTTTTGACGACAAAGACCAGCCTCCACCATGGCGAAGCCGGCATTCATGAAGATGACCAGAACGGCGCAGATCAACAGGAATGTGTTGTTGGCCAGAAAGGCCGGCGTAAGCTCGGGCAGCTCGGCCGCATGGGCGGCGAGATTGAACATTCCGAGCCCGACCAGGGCAATCGGGATGCAGGCGAGCCAGGTGGCGCCACCGTGGCCGGCCAGAGAGCGAAGGCGCTGCATCAAGAGCGGTGGCGCCTGCCGAAGGCTGACGTCACCCAGGGCGCGGCGGGGCGCACGCCGTAGGGCTTGGGGAGCAGTGGTCATGACGGGGGGAAGGCGTACATGCTGGGGCTGGGTAGGCGCAGGCTTGCCCACCAATGGGCGCAACCTCGCCCGAGACGCCCCCGAGCTTGGTGGCGACGGATACCAAACAGAAAACTTCCTGGGAGGCTCACACCAGCGGCTGAGGTCGTCTACAATAAAATGACCAAGATGTCGCTCCTCTGTCGTGAAGCTCATCCAGGCCATCATTCGACCCGAGAAACTTGACGCCGCCAAGGAGGCCCTCGTGGCCATCGGCATTCAGGGAATCACTGTCAGCACTGTGAATGGCTTTGGCAAGCAGCTCGGCCATCGCGAGGTGTATCGAGGTGTGCCGGTCGAGGCCAAGCTGCTTCCCAAGGTGATGCTCACCCTGCTCGTCTCCGACTCCATGGTCCCGTCGGTGATGGGCGCCGTGCGCGAGTCGGCCTTCACCGGTGAGATCGGCGACGGCAAAATTCTTGTGCTGCCCGTGGAGGATGCCTTGCGCATCCGCACCGGGGAATCCGGCGAAGCCAGCATCGGCTAATCGGTAGAGGCGCGACAGCCGGCCCGGAGGCACTTCCTCTGCGCCAAGATCGCCTCCCGCATCCACTGATGCCGAGCTTGGCCACAACCGCACTGTCATGGTCTGAGCTTGAGCCGTTCGCAGCGGCCTTCTCCAGATCCGATCCCATCCAGGGACCCGCCTCCTCCCAGTCCCTGCTCCGTTTGTTCGGGCAGCCCGACGATGCGGTCCGTGTCACTCTCTACCGCGATCATCACGCCTGGTGCCCCTACTGCCAGAAGGTCTGGCTGTGGTTGGAGGAGCGTGGCATTCCGTATCGGGTGCGCAAGGTGGCGATGGTGTGTTACGGGGAGAAGGAGAGCTGGTATCGCCGCCTGGTGCCCTCCGGCATGCTGCCGGCCGTTGAGATCGATGGCCGGCTGATCACCGAGAGCGACCGCATCCTCGCGGAGCTGGAGCGCAGCTTTGGTCCCCTCGAGGTATCACTGCAGGAGGCGGCTGTGCGCGGCCTGCGGGAGCTGGAGCGGGAGCTGTTCCGGGCCTGGTGCCTGTGGCTGTGCCAGCCGCCGCGGGATGCCGCAGAGGCGGAGAGGTTCGCGGTTCCATTCTTGCGCCTGAGTGATCGGCTGGAGCAGGAGCTGGACCAGGGCCCCGGCCCCTTCCTGCTCGGCGACTTCAGCGCCGCGGACCTGGTGTTTGTGCCCTTCCTGGAGCGGATGAACGCCAGCCTTGCCTACTACAAAGGCCACCTGCTGCGTCACCGCCACCCGGCCATCGACCGATGGTTCGCAGCCCTGGAGCAGCGCCCGGCCTACCTCGGATGCCAGGGGGATTTCCATACCCATGCCCATGACCTGCCGCCCCAGCTGGGGAGCTGCGTGGCCAGTGGCCAGGCCGAACAGCGCCGGCTGGCCCAGCGCATCGATCAGGGTCCCTGGCCGATCCTGGGGGAGGCGGAACCGGATCCGGAAACCAGCCGGAGCGAACCCATCACCGCCCCGGCGGAGGCCCTGGGGCGCGTACTGCGGCACCGGGTTGTGCTGCTGCGCCGCAACCCCGCCGGCGAGGAGGGCTTCGATGCCCCCCTGCGCGCCGCGCTCACCCATCTGGCCTGCGCTGCAGACTGCCCACCGCCGCCCGGCAGCGCCGCTGCCCTGCGCCATCTGCGCGATCGGATCAGCGTTCCGCGCGACATGTCGCTGCATGCGGCCCGGCGGCTACGGACCGCCCTGGAGCACACCGCCTCGCTCGACCCGGCTACACCCACCGCCCAGCCGCAGCCGATTCCGCAGCGCGACCGCCGCGACCAGGACCCGCAGCCATTCCTGCTGGCCGCGGAGCAACGGCGCAGCGCCTGATCCGATGCCTTCCCGCCCACCAAACCTGTGCCACGCGGCCCAACGGCGCGCTCGCCGCAGCCGCGGTGCAACGCCCCTGCTGTTGGGTGTACTGGCGCTGATCGCCACCCCCGCAATGCTGGGAGCCATGGCGGCCCGGGCGCTCGAGCTGCGTGGCTCCACCACCTTCATCAGCCCGCCCTGGCGGGCGGAGCTGCGCAGTTTCAACACCAACGTCGGCGAAGCGAATGTGGAGCACTACCTCACGCTGGTGCTCTCGCCGGAGGCGGGGGCGGCCCTGGGGCGCCTCAGCCTGCAGCAGATCCGCGGCGCCGACAGCGACTTTCTCGCGCGCCTGAGCAAAGCCCGGGCCTTTCTGGGCCGCCCCCGCCGGGAAGGTCCGCCCGTGCCCGTGCAGCTGAGCTTCGACGACAGCGAGCGGACCTTGCAACTGACCTTCCCTGAGCCGGTGCCGCCGAACAGCACAATCACGGTGGCCCTGCGCGCTTGGCGAAACCCATCGGTGGCGGACACCTACCTGTTCCAGGTGGTGGCCTGGCCGGCCGGGGAGAATCCGGTGTCAGCGCCGGTGGGGACCGCCACCCTGCGGATCTACAGCCCGGTGGAGTGGTTCTGAGCGGCAAATGCGGCAGGATGGCAATCGTGTGGCCTCGAAGAGCCTTTCATGGAAGCCCGCTGGAAAAACCGGCTGATCGCCAGCAGCGACGACATCGTGACGGTGGAAGGCAACGCCTACTTCCCCGCGGACAGCCTCGAGACTGGCTGCGTGAGGCCTTCGCCTCACCGCACCGTGTGCGGCTGGAAAGGCGTGGCCCACTACTACGACGTGGTGGTGGATGGCAGCGTGAATGCGAACGCAGCCTGGTATTACCCCGATCCCAAACCGGAGGCTGCCCAGATCAAGGGCCGCGTGGCGTTTTGGAAAGGGGTGGAGGTTGGCTGACGTTCCCAGCCCGGGTTCAGCCGACTGGATCCGGTGTCAACCGCCCGGATGGCGAACGGTACGCCAACTGCCGCTGGCGGTGCTCACCTCCACGCCGATGGCCACTGGTCCAGAGCCAGCTCCGAACTCCTGCCACCAGCTCAGGGCTTCACCCCAGGCGGCCTCCAGCGTTTCGTAGTGGTCGTCGAGTACCGGGTGGGGGGCCCCCTGGTCGTCCACCAGGCGGAAGCGACGGCTGAGGGGCCGACCGGGACCACCATGGCCGGCGGACGCCCCGGGAGCGAAAGAGGAAGGGATGGAAGGGGAGGAGATCACCATCAATCACGTTCAAGTGCCTCCATCCTGGTAGCTGTGCCAGCTGGCGACTGTCACCATCGCGACAGACGCCGGTGCCGCTCAGCGGTGCGGGACGGCCGCCGGTGGCTGGACGCTGGGCGGACGCAGGCGGCCGGTGCGGGCGCTGACGCGGCGGCTGCGCTCCTGGTAGCGGTGGACCACGGGCAGGCGTTCGGCGTTGTAGGCAGCCAGGGCGATGCCGATCGCAGCGGCGTCGTTGCCGGAATGGTGGGCCAGGGCCCGGGCCAGGCAGAGGGCATCCTCAAGGCCGGCGGTCATGCCCCGCGCCTGGGAGGAGCTCATGGCATGGGCCGCGTCGCCGATCAGGGCCACCCGACCCGCGCTCAGCCGCGGCAGGGGATCGATGTCAAACGACCAGTTGGCCACCACCCGCTCCAGGGGCGCGGCGGCGATCAGGGCTGCCGCCGCCGCGTCGCCAAGACGGGCCAGGGCCTGCGGGGGCACCGGATCCTCCAGCAGCCGGCGCTGCTCCGAGCGCCCGGCCGGTAGGGGCTCCTCCTGGAAAAAGCCCCAGTGGGTGACCGGCAGGCCGTCGACCGTGGTGCCCAGATCGAAGAAGTTGGCATAGATGCCGCGGCCACGGGCGTAGACGAAGAAGTCACCGCCGCTGCAGAACTGATCGTCGTGCACCAGCCCTCGCCAGACCCGATCCCCGAGATAGTGGAGACGGCGCTCTGGCACCAGCTGACGGGCCACGGGCGAGAAGATGCCATCGGCGCCGACCAGCAGATCGCCGCGCCAGCTGTGGCCATCAGCGAAATCCGCGGCCACGCCGGAGTCGTCCTGGTGCCAGCACAGCAGCTCGCTGCCCGACCGGAAGCCGACCGAATCCATGGCTCCCCAAAGTGCCTGCAGGATGGCGCGACGGTGGATCAGCAGGGCCGGCCGTTCGTGCGGGTCGCGCTCGACGGGGCTGGTTTCAATCGTGTCGCCGCGCAGGTTGCGGATCACGAAGCGCTGCACGGGCTGGCCACTGGCCAGCAGGGCTTCGAGCAGGCCGGGCACGGCGGCGGCGGCGATCGCCTCCACCCCGGCCGCCACCAGGAGAATGCCGCAGCCTTCGCTCCGCAGGCCAGGAGCCCGCTCGAACAGGCTGACCTCATGGCCCTGACGCTGCAACAACAGGGCCAGGAGCAAGCCGGAGCTGCCGGCCCCCACCACCGCCACGCGCAGGCGCTGAGGGCTGCCGGACCTCATGCAGACACAGCGGGATCGACGATGCTGGCATGGAGAATGTCCATCACCTCCACGACCTTGCCGGTCTCACCGGGATCGAGGTGAAGGTGCTCCGCCAGAGCCGCCAGGATCTGAATCTCCGTCTCCACGAGGGGCCCATCCGAACGCATGATTTCCGCAGCCACCGCATAGGCGGTGTGGCGCTGGCGCTCGTCGAGGACGGCGGCAGCATCCACCATCAGGCCTCGGGGGCCGCGTTCGCGCAGGGCACGCAATAGCTGGTCCATCAGGGCGATCATCTCCGCGTCGCTTCGCTCCCGAAACGGCGGGCGGTAATCGAGGGCGTGGCGCAGGGCACGGGTACCGGCCATCGTCAGCACCCCGTCCCAGGAGACGGCCGCGAGAGCGACGGCCGCGAAGGCCGTTGGGGCATCCATAGGACTCTTGGGGTCTGCAGCCATTGTGTTCGGCACGAGCGGCTCAGGGAGCTGCTTGGCGAGGCTGCAACAGCATGGACCAGGATTCGGTAGTAACGGCGACCGAAGATGACGAACCGTCGCCGCTCAATCGCGGCAGATGGGGTAATCAGGCCGGCGATGTAAGCCTCAGCCACTTCCCCCTTTCTCAGTATCGATGGCTACTGAACTAGCGAGTATGGCGAAATCTCACGTTTGATTGCCCATGCTTCGTCCATGGCAATTGCGGGGAGAAGCAGGCGTACGCTCATGGCCGCAATCAGCCAGAGCTGACCGCCGTTCCAGGGTGGTGCAAGGCCAACCAACCTCGCTGTCACTCGCGACCACTCGCTATCTCTCACGACTGTCTTCCCGCTGTTCCTGCTTCCCACTGTTCCTTCCGCCACGTTCTTGCCGCCACAATCTGCCCCTTCCCCTTCCAGGCGGCCGATCCCAGGCGTTCCCCTTCCGATCCCTTCTCTGCTCCCAGGCGGAGCCTCTGCCATGCGCAACACCGCTGCGATTTGGGTAACGATTCCGGCCAAACGTCGCCGCAGGGGCGAGAGCAGGCCCGATGGACAGCGCCGCGCGCCGCTCGGTTGCCAGGCCAGCTGGTACCGCGACAACCTCGCCCTCTGCAGCGAAGCGATGCTGCAGTACGAATGGGCTTGGATGAAGGGCCGCATCGCCGCCCTGGTCCGCTGCCGCGCTGACGCGCCGGCCCAGGCGAGACAGTGTCCCCAAGGCGGAGACCTGGAGAGGCTGCTCGGCGAATCGCAGCTGTGCCACAGCTTGCTGCGGCAGGAGTTCGCCTGCCGCGGGCTGCGGCCATTGCCGCCACTGGGGCCGGTGGTGGCCTCGGAGGAGGCCTGGGAAATCACGAGCAGCTCCGTGCGCCAGGCCTGGGGGATCGGGCGATGAACCAGCAGATCGAGGCGATCCACCTGATGCTCCACAACCTCAGCCGGGGCGACGAGGGTCTCCAGCACCGGGCCTCCTTCCACGGCTGCAGCCGCGAGCTTCTGGCCCTGCAGCAGGAGTTGCGGGAGTTTCTGCTGCAGCGGCTCCAGGGGGCCGCCGGCCTCAGCGCAGGTACTGGCGGATCGCCGGCCGGCACCAGAACACCAGCACCGCCACATTGAGCAACCAGGCCAGGGGTGCCAGCACCGCCAGGGGCAGGCGCCCCGGCTCCAGCATCACCAGGCGCACGATGCCGTAGGGCACGGAGATCGCCAGGCTGAGGGAGAGGGCCACAATCGCCAGGATCTGGCCCCAGTGCCGCCAACGGAGCAGCGCGATCGAGGCCACCACCCCCACCGCCACGGCCGGCAGCACGGCGCTCGCCCCCACCACGATGTTGATGATGCGCCAGGTGGGATCGAGGAGAATCACCGCCAGCACCAAGGGGCCGACCAGCAGGTTCACCGCCAGGCCGAGCCAGGCGAGCGGCCGGTAGCCGCGGGGCGGAGCGAGCAGTTCCGCATCCGTCGGCAGGACTGGGGCGGCGGTGGTGTTCATCGGAAACATCCTGTCAGTCTTCCGGGCCCGGTTGGGGCGTCAGCGAGCGGCTGGTCAGCTGCCATCGGGCAGGGGACCGTCGCGGTCGGAGCGGAACACCAGTTCGAGCTGCGGCATCGTTTCGGCGACCGCCAGGGCCAGCTGCTCGAACCATTGGCGCGTCTGCGGCGCCCCCTTGCCCATCGCCTCGCGGCTCATCAACACGAGCTCCAGAACCGGTCCGCCCGCCTTGGCCTGGACGTCGGCGAAAAGCTGCAGGCGAAGCTGTTCTCCGCCGCCGAGCATCGCGCTCAGATGGGCGGGCGTGCGGTGATCCACCTCCGCTTGCAGCCGCTGCATCAGCGGATCGAGGGCCTGGATCAGCCCACCGGGCTCCGGGGCGGCCTGGGGCCTGAGCACCATCAAGTAGCGCGCCATGGTCCGGCTCGGCTGCGGCCCATCCTGCTGGGTCGCCCCCCCTTCTGGCCATCCGCAGATCAATGAGCACTTTTGCGGAGAGGCGCAGCGGCGCGACGCTGCCAGCAATGGGGAAGCCTCTCCCCTGCCGCTGCCGCGGATCCGCCAATGAACATCTGGTCCCCTTACGTTGATCCGCACCACCCCCGCGCCGGCCTGCATCCGGAGCGGTACGCCCTCCAGCTGGAGGCGGGCCCCTTCCTTGGGCTCAGCGGGGGGGAGGACGGAATCCGGGAGGTCCACCGCGCCGAGCAGGCCTTCCAGTTCCACACGCAGGAGGGGGCGCTGCGGGTGGCGCGCGATGTGCAGAGCATCAGCGGCCGCCGGGTGACCGTGGTGAAGGTGCTCTGAGCCGCGGGGCGCCGTGGCAAGGGTTCAGGGGCGGCAGGTGAGATACCAGCCGCCGCTTCCGTTCACCCGCCAGCGCGGGCCCCAGTTCTGGAAGGAATAGTGCTGGTGGGCTCCGTCGTGGTTCTGGGGGTAGCCGCCGTCGACAAGGTCACAGCTGCCGTAGGGGTCATTCATGATCACGCCGGTCGCGTCGTAGCCGATCACCACCGTCCAGTGGCCGCCACCGCTGGGCGCGCTCGGCGGGCCATGGTGCAACCAGCCCACCGCCACTGGCCGGCCGGCGTCGATCTCTTGTCGTAGCAGCTCGAAACTGCCATCGGTCCCGAAGTGGGCGTCGAGACCAAGGGAGCGCAGGGCGTCGAGCTGGGCCTCGGAACTGGTGGTATCGCCGAACCGTTCGCGCAGACGGTTGTAGGCATCTTCGTTGGGTTCCTTGCCCCAGTAGGCGGCGAGCATGGCGGAGCTGGCGGTGAAGCAGTCGCGCCAGCCCTCGCCATCAGCCATCAGCAGCTGGTCAAACCAAGGCACCGGCAGGGGATTGGCATGGGCCGGGACAGCAGCGGCTGCGTTGGGCACGGTGGCTGCCGGGGTCGCGGTGGCTGCGGTGGTCGCGGCCGCCGGCGGGGCGGATGGGGCCGCGGGGCCCTTCTGGCGAGGCCAGCCTTGCCGCCAGAGATCCGCCTCCGCCTGGCGCCGCCGCCGCAGGCCGGCCTCCACCGACGAGCCCGGGTTGCAGTACAGGAGCAGATCGACCGGCACCGCATCCCAGAGGCGCTCCCGCAGATCCCGGCTGATCGTGGCGAAGTTGGCCTGATCGCCGTAGAAGTTCTGGCCGAGGTTCCAGGCGAAATCGATCAGGGCGCATCGCTGGCTGGCGTCCATCTCCGCCCAGTGGGGAATGGTGCCGCCGAGATGGGCGGCGCAGGCCTTCACCCCTTCGGCCAGGGCGGCATCGGCCTCACGCCGGCTGATGGTGAGGCCCGGCACGACCGGATGGCCCTGCCAGGTGGTGAAGCCATAGCCGATGGTCCAGGGTTCGCCGCCGCTGAGGGGATCGGGGTAGGCCTGGGCCCGAAATCCCTCGAAGGATGCGATCATCCGCTGCGCCGGTCCGTAGGCATCGCCGGCAGGCGCTGGTGGCTCGGGCGCGAGGGGCTCTGTTCTCGCCTTCGCAGGAGTGGAGGAAACCAGCGCAGGAGCAGGGGCAGGAGCTGCAGTGGCGTGCGTGGGGGCAGGCATCGCGGCAGGCGTTGCGACAGCGGTTGCGGGAGGCGTTGCGGCAGAGATGGCGGTGGCGCTGGAGACCCGGCTCTCGTCAGCCGCAGGGCGCCTGGAGGCTGCGAAGATGGGGGGGCTGGTGCGGGCGGGCTCCACGGGAGTGGCCGAGGTGCCGCTCAGGGACCGGAACACCTCCGACACCTTGTTCGCCACGTACGGGGCGAACAGCGCCATGCCGCTGTAGAGAAAACTGGTGACGCTGCCCGTGGAGGAGGGCATGCGACAGGTGAGGCCGAAGGTGTAGAGGGCAAACAGGCCGAAGCCCACATACATCAGCAGGATCACCACCATCCCCACCAGGGCGATCAGACGGCTGCTGCTCGGCTCGAGCACCCGCAGCAGGCTGGGGTTCTGGTTGCCGGCGGGTTCGCCGGCGGCCCGGCGGTCTTCCATGCTGGCCTGCAGATCCCCCTGGGAGGCTGTCCAGGCCGGATCCACCGGCACCCTGAGCTCGATCACCTCCGAGAGGGCGTTGGCCAACGACCAGCGGGAGCGCGCCAGCTGGATGGCGACCTGGTTGAGGCAGAGCACCACCGCCACCAGCACAGCGAGCACGATCGCCGCCACCACCGGCCGCGGCATCGTGGCGCAGGCCTCGGCGGCCGGCATGGCCTCCACCTGCTGGGCGACAGCCGGCAGGGCCAGGGCCGCCAGGGCGAGCGGCAGAAACACAATCGAAGTGGGGCGGGCCATCAGGGCAGCGCGAACAGCGACTCAGGCGGGGGCCAGGGTGGGGTAGTCGGTGTACCCCGCCGGACCGGAGCTGTAGAAGGTGGCCGGATCGGGGCTGTTGAGCGGGGCACCACGGCGCAGGCGCTCCGGCAGATCGGGGTTGGCCAGGAAGGCGCTGCCGAAGGCCACCGCATCCACGGCGCCGGCATCGATGGCGGCGGCGGCTTCGGCGGCGTCGTAGCCCATGTTGACAATCAGCACGCCGCGGTAGCGCTCCCGGGCGGGGGTGAGCACATCGCCCTGCTGGCGGCCGAGGAAGTCAGCGCGCATCAGGTGCAGGTAGTCGAGGCCGGCGGCGTCGAGGCGCTCGCTCAGCCACGACACCAGGGCCACTGGATCACTGTCCTCCATCTCGTTGTAGCTGTTGAGCGGCGAGAGGCGCAGACCCAGCAGCGGGGTTTCCTGCCGCACCGCCTCCAGCACCTCCAGCAGCAGCCGCGCCCGCCCCGGGATGGAGCCGCCGTAGGGGCCGGTGCGCCGGTTGCTGCCATCGCGCAGGAAGGCATCGAGCAGGTAGCCATTCGCCCCGTGCACCTCCACCCCATCGAAGCCGGCGGCGATGGCGTTGCGGGCGGCGGCGCGGAAGCCCGCCACGATGCCGGGTAGCTCCCCATCCTCCACGGCCCGGGGCTGCACATGCGGCTGGGGTCCTTCGGGGGTGAGCACCGTGCCTTCGCGGATGGCCAACGGGCTCGGAGCCACCGGCTGGCGCCCGCCGTTGAGCAGCGGATGGCAGGCCCGGCCGCCATGCCAGATCTGCAGCACGATGCGGCCGCCGGCGCGGTGCACCGCGTCGGTGACCAGACGCCAGCCCTCCACCTGGGCCGATGCGTAGATGCCGGGCTCGCGCCAGAAGGCGGAATGGCCCTCGATCGCCATCGTCGCCTCGGCGATGATCAACCCGGCGGTGGCGCGCTGGGCGTAATAGGTGGCCATCAGCGGCCCGGGCACATGCCCCTCCTCGGCGCGGCAGCGGGTGAGCGGGGCCATCAGCACGCGGTTGGGAAGCCGCAGCGGACCGACGGCCAGAGGGGTGAACAGGGCGGGGAAGCGGTCGCTCATGGGGGGCGGGCTCAGATGTCGATCGGCTGCAGCTGACTCAGGCGCGCGATGAGGTCGTCGATGCTCTCGTCCCTGGCCGGTTTGGCATGGGTGGCGATGAGCTGGCGGCCCACCACGTGGGCCCCGAGGTGCGCCAGCTGGATGCGCAGGGCGGTGAGCCCCTCCACGCCGCCGCCGCCTGAGTGGCTGGCGATGGCGATCGGGCGGCCGTTGAACAGGGCGCGGAAGTCGTCGCCCTGCACCGACAGCCAGGCGATGGCGCTGGTGAGGACCGGCGGGATCGAACCGTTGTATTCCGGAGCGCAGATCAGCCAGCGGGGCACCGCGGCCAGGCGGCGGCTCAGCGCCGGCACCTCCGCCGGGATGCCCTCGGCGGCATGCAGGCGTGGGTTGTAGAGGGGCAGGGGCAGGATGGTGAGATCGAGCACCTCGGCCGCCAGGCCCCGGGCGCGGGCGCGCTCGGCGCCGCGCTCGGCCAGGCGCAGGTTCTCACCGCTGCTGGCGGCGATCAGAAGCAGGTCGGCAGTCATCGCCGTGGAGACGGTCGCTGCTGGCGTTCTACTCGCCGCGGCCAGCTCCGCCCAGGCCGATCACCGCGAAGAACGGATCACCCTGGCCGCCGATCCAGCCCAGGGGCCCCGCGGCGCGGGTGGATTCCGCCAGCACCCGCTCGATCCCCCAGCCATGGGCGGCCAGCACCTCCGCCACCTGGGTGAGCCGCTCGCGGTCGCTCGCTTCCAGCCAGACCTGTGGCGCCTTGGTGGCAAACATGCGGTTGCTGAAGGCCACGATCAGCTGGCCACCGGGACGCACCACCCGGGCCAGCTCGGCGGCCACCGCCTCCGGCTCCTGCAGGTATTGCCAGCCCGCCACCACGAGGGCCGCATCGATGCTGGCGTCGTCGAGGGGCAGGCGCTGGCTCTGGTTGAGGTTCTGCACCCAATGGCGATCCAGGCGCGGATTGGCCTCCAGCTCCTGGGCGTTGAGGCCATGGCCGATCACCTCGGCATAGGCCACCTCCTCCGGCAGGTGGCTCACCCAGCTGCTCATCAGATCCAGCACCACGGCCCCGGCTGGAATGCGCTCGCGGTAGAGGGCGGTGAGGCGCTGCCGGAAGGCGGCGTCGAGGTGCTGCACGAAGCGGGGCTGGGCGTAGAACAGGGCGTCGTCGCTGGCATCGAGCTTGCGGCGCTGCTCGGGGCGCAGCAGCTGGGGGGCCATGGCGGGGCAGGCAGGGCGGTTCCTAGCCTGCTGCGATGACCGCCCCACCGCGAGGCAGCGCCAGCGCTTCTGGCGCCACCGCCCCAGCCGCCACCGCGTTCCCGCCCCTGCAGCGCGAGGTGCTCACCACCCTGCAAGTGAACCTGGGCTACCGCTGCAACCAGAGCTGCAGCCACTGCCATGTCAACGCCGGGCCGAGCCGCACCGAAACGATGGACCCGCAGACCCTGGCGCTGATCGTGCCGGTGCTGCGGGCGCGGGGCCTGGGCTGCCTCGACCTCACCGGCGGGGCCCCGGAGCTCCATCCGGGATTCCGGAGCCTGGTGCGCGAGGCCCGCGCCCTGGGGGTGCGGGTGATCGACCGCTGCAACCTCACGATCCTGAGCGAACCCGGCCAGGAGGATCTGGCGGCGTTCCTGGCGAGGGAGGGGGTGGAGGTGGTGGCCTCGCTGCCCTGCTACCTGGAGGACAACGTCGACCGCCAGCGGGGCGACGGCGTGTTCGCCGCCAGCCTGCAAGGCCTGCGGCAGCTCAACGCCCTCGGATACGGGGAGCCCGGCGGGCCGCTCGAGCTGCACCTCGTCTACAACCCCCAGGGTCCCAGGCTGCCGCCACCCCAGGCCGCACTGGAGGCCGATTACCGGCGGGAACTGGCCCAGCGCTACGGCATCCGCTTCACCGGCCTGTACAGCCTCACCAACATGCCGATCCAGCGCTTCGCGGCGGGGCTGGCTCGGAGCGGAGCGCTGGAGGGGTACCGCCAGCTGCTGCGTGAGGCCCACCGCCCCGAGAACCTGGCGGCGGTGATGTGCCGATCCCTGGTCAGTGTCGACTGGCAGGGCCACCTGCACGACTGCGACTTCAACCAGCAGCTGCAGCTCCCGCCAGCGGCAGGCGTGCGCCGCCACCTGCGCGATCTGCTGCACTGGGACCCATGCGGAGAGCCGATCCGCACCGCCGATCACTGCTTCGGCTGCACGGCCGGTGCCGGCTCCAGCTGCGGAGGTGCCCTGCAGGGGATGGTGCCCTAGGAGGCCGACGGCCGTGGATTTCCCAGCAGACGGCACCCGATCTGAATCCTCCCCTCATCGAGCAGGCGGCCGATCTGCAGGGCCTTGGCTTCCTCCTCCCGGCTGAAATGGGCCTGGTGGGTGGTGAGCCAGTCGATTTCCTCCTGGGTGATGATCCCGGTGGCCATCGTTTCCAGAAACACCTCGCCGACGAGCATGGGGGGAGGCGCAAAAGCGCGCCCGATCGCTGTCGGCGATGGTATGCCGGTTCCTGGGTTCGGGAACGGCCGGTTCGGCGGCTGAAACATGCCGGCGCCGCGGCCAAGGGAATGGCCCGGTCACCGTGGCGCCGGGCCGTGGACTGTGCGATTGATCCCCCCGGCAGCGGACAGGCGCCGGGGGCTGAATGCGGAAACCGGGATCAGCCACCTCCTGGAGCGAGATCAACAGAAAGCAAAGCGTTGACGCAGGGCCGGGAAGGCCGGGATGGGGAGATGGGCGAAGGCAGAGCCTGCCGCATCGTCTCGAACATCGCTGATGCGTCAGCAGATCGAAAACAGCACAGAATGGTGCGTATGTTGGATCAGAGGCCTGCAGTCAGGAAACTGCTGATGGCAGACCCGGTGGCGTTTCTTCCATCGCTGGATCCTCCGGATTCGTACTCCGAGTGTGGCCTGCCCCGACGGAGGGAAGCCATAGGCATTCATGCCGGATCGCTGGGCGGCGTGACCGGCTCGCGCCGCACCAGGAGCTTGTCGACCCGGTTGCCGTCCATGTCGACGATCTCGAACAGCAGCCCATCGCAGGCGAAGCGTTCTCCAGCCCGGGGGATCCGGCCCAGGCGGTGCATTGCGAAGCCACCGAGGGTGTGGAAGCCTCCGGTCTGCGCCAACGACCAGGACGAACCTCCCACCAGATCCATGAACTCGCCGATGTCGAGAGCGCCATCCAACAGCCAGGAGCCGTCTTCGCGCACGATCACCTGCGGATCCTCCTGGTCTTCCGCCGAGGGGAGATCGCCGACGATCGCCTCCATCAGGTCGTTGAGGGTGACCAATCCCTCGATGCCGCCGTACTCATCGGTGACCAGGGCGATGTGCACGCCGCTCTGCTTGAACTGCTCGATCACCGCCAAAGCGCGCGCATTTTCCGCCACGAACAGCGGCGGCTGAAGCAAGGGCTCCAGCTCCACCGAGGGCTGCCGCAGCCGCTCCGCCAGGAAAGCCCGGCCGCGGATCACGCCCAGGCAATCGTCGAGGCTGCCGCGTCCCACCGGAAAGCGGGCATGGTTGGCCTCCAGGACCGTGCGCAGCTGCTCCTCGGCGGGGGCCTCGCTGTCGATCCAGTCGATCTCGGTGCGGGGGGTCATCGTGGCCTTGATCGGGCGGTCGGCCAGCCGCAGCACCCGCTGCACGATCTCATGCTCCGCCTCCTCGAACACCCCCGATTGCGCACCCTGGCGAATCAGCGCCTTGATCTCCTCCTCGGTGATCTCTGGCTCCTGGGAGGGGCGCACTCCAAGCAGTCGCAGCAGGGCGTCGGTGGAGTGGCCGAGCAGATGGACCATTGGCGCCGTGGCCCGGGCCAGGGCGGCCATCGGCCGGGCCAGGGCGCAGGCCACCGGTTCGGGTGCGCTCAGGGCGATGCGCTTCGGCACCAGCTCACCGATCACCAGCGAGAGGTAGGTGATCACCGCCACCACCAGCGCGAGGCTGAGGGCCTCAGACCACGGCCGCAGCAGCGGCACCCTTTCGAACAGGGGCCGTAGCCGGCCAGCCAGGGCGGCTCCGCCCACCGCGCCGCTGAGGATGCCGATCAGGGTGATGCCGATCTGAACGGTGGAGAGAAATTCATTCGGCGCCCCGGCCAGCCGCAGTGCCGCCCGGGCGCCACGGTCACCCAAACGGGCCCGCTGCTCCAGCCGCACCCGGCGCGAGGACACCACGGCGATCTCCGCGCCGGAGAACACACCATTGGCGACGATCAGCAGCAGGATCGCGAGGAATTCCAGAGCGACCGCGCTCCTCCGCCGGCGTAGGGGTGGGCGCAGCCTAAGGGGGCGGCCCCACTCAGTCGTGCGGCTGGATCTCGCGGCGCAGCAGCAAATACAGGTAATCGGGATCGCGGTACTGGCCGGGCAGGCAGCGGTGCAGGCACTCCAGGCGCTGCCAGCAGACCGTGCGCTGGATGCGCGCCAGGCTGCGGCCTTCGCGGATCAGCAGGCGCATCGCCTTGCAATAGGTGGAGTAGCTGGCCTCAAGTTCGCCGATGGTGAGGCGTTCGGCGCCGGAATCGGACGCGGCGGAGCCGGGACGCTGGGGGGAAACGGTCATGGCTGGGTGAAACCAGCTCAGGCGGGTCGACTCTGCGGCCAGCGGCCCTGCCCCCGCTCCCCCCATCCGGGGACAATGGTCCTCAGAGTTGCACCATGCCGCAGCGCATGCCCTTGAGCACCGCCTGGAGGCGGTTGTTCACGTCGAGGGTCTGGAGCAGGCGTTTGGTGTAGGTGCGGGCCGTCTCCTCGCTCACCACCAGGGCCCGGGCGATCTCTCGGTCGCTCAGGCCGCTGGCGAGCAGGTCGAGCACCTGGTATTCGCGTGGCGTCAGCCGCGGACAGCTGAGGTACGGCAGGCTGCCGCCGCGCAGGGAAGGGCTGCGGTAGGAGTGGTGGCCCATCACCGCCATCACCGCGGCCTGCAGCGGCCGCTGATCGTCGACCACATCGGCCTCGGCCACCACCGCCTCCAGCCAGGGGGCGTCGGCGTATTCGGCCGGAATCACATCGCCCAGGGCAAGCACCACCACCTTCAGCTCCGGCTGGGCGTCGCGGGCCTTGCGGGCCAGCTCGAAGCCGTTGCCGCTCTCGAGGTGATCGGTGCAGATCAACAGCTCGTAGGGCTCCCGCAGCAGATAGGCCAGGCAGGCCTCCTCGTCGGTGACGGCGCAGCCGATGCGGCTGCGGTCCTGAAAGCTCTCGCAGACCGCCCTCAGCAGGAAGCGACCCTTCATCGCGATCGCCACCTTCCCCTGCACCGCCACCGACAGCAGCACCTCGTCGAGGGTGGCTCCCTCCAGGCTGTCGAGGAAGGGCGTCAGGTCCATCGCTTCAACCTATCCAGGGGCGATGCCCCGCCGAGAGCGGGGCCGGCAGAGAGACACGAAGCCACAATTCCCGATTCGTTTAAGATTTCCAGTGCACGCCGCCCGCGTCCCCGGCCGCCCTCTGGCGCCGGCTTGGCCGCAGCCGCATCGGTCCCGTCCATGCACAACGACCATCCCGTTCTCCATTCCCTCGAAGCCCAGCTGCAGACGCTGCGCGACCAGTACGACCGCAGCCCGAATGAGCAGACCCGCTACCAGCTGGTGCGGATCGAGCAGCTGATCACCCAGTGGGTTCCTGGCGCGGAGCGGCTGCTCGCGCTCAGCTGAGCCGCAGGGCCGGCCGATCCCGAAGCATCCGTGGCCGCTTCGCCCCAAAGAAATCAACTCCCTTGTTGCCACCGCAGCCCGCCGCGTCTTGGCTGGGGGCAGTGATGCGGGCGGGTGCGCCGCCCTGATCGATGGCCAAGGCGAAATCGCAGAGCCAGCCGCAGCTCGGGGGCGAGGATCGCTACGAGCCGGAGGAGCTGCTGGAAGACAACCAGGAGAATGGCGGGGAGCGGCCGAACCGCCTCGACCGGCAGCTCTACGAACGGGAGCTGGCGCGCCTGCAGGTGGAGCTGGTGAAAATGCAGTACTGGATCAAGCACGTCGGCGGGCGGCTGATCCTGGTGTTCGAAGGCCGCGACGCCGCCGGCAAGGGGGGCACGATCAAGCGCATCACCGAACCCCTCAACCCGCGCGGCTGCCGCGTGGTGGCGCTCGACACCCCCTCCGATCGCCAGAAGACGCAGTGGTACTTCCAACGCTATGTCGAGCACTTTCCCGCCGCCGGCGAGATCGTTGTGTTTGATCGCAGCTGGTACAACCGGGCCGGAGTGGAGAAGGTGATGGGCTTCTGCAGCGAGGCGCAGGTGGAGGAGTTCTACCAATCCTGTCCGGAACTGGAGCGGATGCTGGTGCGCAGTGGCATCCGCCTGCTGAAGTACTGGTTTTCGGTGAGTGATGCCGAGCAGGAGACGCGCTTTCGCTCACGCATCAAGGATCCGGCACGGCGCTGGAAACTAAGCCCGATGGATCTGGAATCCCGCAATCGCTGGGTGGAGTTCTCGAAAGCAAAGGATGCGATGTTTGCCCACACCAACATCCCGGAAGCCCCATGGTTCACCGTGGAGTCCGACGACAAACGCCGCGCCCGCCTCAACTGCATCCGCCACATCCTCAGCAAGATTCCCTATGAAGACATGACCCCCAAAGCGATCAAATTGCCGCCGCGGCGCAGCCAGGGGGATTACCAGCGACCGCCGCGCAATGAACAGTTCTTCGTGCCGAACGCTTACCCCTGATGCCGGCCGGCTCCACGCAGGCGGCTGAGGCCATCGAGCGGATGCAGCCAGACAAGCACCACCAGCCAGTGCAGCAACAGGGGCGGAATCAGCGAGCCGCTGGCGACATAGGCGATGCTGCAGATCAACCCCAGGCCGGCGCAGAGCCCGAGGAAGCGGCCATCGTCGAACAGCGTGCGGCCGGCCGGATACCAGAGCCGCCCGGAGAGCGGGTGGTAGGCCACGAAGGCCCCCAGGCCGAGGGCCATCCAGGCCAGCACCGCCGGCGCGGGCAACGCCTCGGCCGCGCGCGGCAGCAGCGCCACACGGAACAGCAGCTCCTCCCCGAGCGCGGGCATCAGCAGCAACGCACCGGCCTGGCGCAGAAGCACGGCGGGCGGCGATCGATGCCAGCGGCGCGGCAGAAAGCCGCAGCGCCAGCCCCACGGCAGCGCCCAGGCCGCATAGAGACCCAGCAGGAGCAGGGTGAGGGCCAGATCGGCGCCGCTGACCGGCGTGCCCACGGCGGCGAGGCCGCGTTGCAGCGGCAGCGGCGGGGGCAGGCTCACCACAGCATCAGCCGCGGCGGGGCGGTGTCGAGCCGCCAGAGCTGGCGGCGGTGGCGCAGCAGCTCCTGTCCCGCGATCGCCTCCACGCCGAGCTGGCGGAAGATCGGATTGGCGGTGATGATCCCTTCGAGCGGCCGCTCCGTGGTGGCGGCAGGATCGCCGGGCAGGCCGAGGCCGGCGAAGGGGCGTCGTTGCACCGCCTGCTCGCCGCACACCCCCACCAGCCGCAGCGGCGTCGGCGACCCAAGGGGCGGCAGGCGATCGGCCAGGGCGGGGCTGAGGAACAGGCCTTCGGCGCCGGTATCGGCGAGGGCAGGGATCGTCGAGCCGGCGGGTCCACGCAGCTCCAGCAGCGGCACCCCCTGCCACAGGCGCAACGGCAGGCGCAAGGCCGGCGACCCGGCCGCCGCCGCCGCCCGCAGGGCCGGCGGCCCGAGGGCGAGCTGACCGGCGCGCGGATCCACCCAAACCGGCAGGCGCTGCAGGCTGGGCACCCCGAGCACCCCGTCCACCCCCGGCGGCAGAGCCGCGATCGGCAGCAGCAGGGCCTCCACCCCCTCCAGCCGCAACCCCGCCAGACGGAGCGGCGGCAGGGAGGTGCGACGGGGCTCGGGCAGGGCGCAGTCACCGCCGCCGCCCGCCAGAGCCGCCGCCCCACCGGCCAGCGGCTGCCCCACCAAGCCCAGGCGGCGGGCCAGCGCGGGGGTGACCATCGTGGAGGAGGCGCCGCTGTCGAGCAGGAGCCGCACCGGGCCGGCGGAACTCTGGAACGGCAACACGGGCGTGTCGCCCCCCTCGGCGCGCTGCAGCGGCAGCAGGACGCCACCCCGGGCCCTGCCGCCGGCCAGGGGCTGCCCCTGCAGCTGGATCAGGGCCGCCGGGGCGGTGCTGGCAGCCTCTGGAGCGATGGGCGGCAGAGACAGCGGATGCAAGGCCTCAGGGCTCCCGGCGGATCGCCAGGGCCACGAGCAGGGGGGGGTGCTGGAGCGGGCCGGCCATCGACGCGCGAATCCCAGGTTTGCAGGCTCCCATCTTGCTGATGGATTGCGGCTACTGCATGGCAGGGTGGGCCCGCCGGGCCCTGTTGATCCCTGCCATTGCCCCCTCCCCTCGCCTGCTGGACCCCCCGCCGTTTCGACTGCAACGACATCGAGGTGTTCGCGTCGATCCTGGGGCAGGCTGGCATGGAGCTCGAGCTGCTGCAGCTTCGGCCTGGTCCGTTCCGAGGCCGAGGATTGGTCGTGCCGCTGGAGCACATTCAGGTGGTGCAGCTGCGCCTGGATCAGCCGGTGCTGGCCCTCGGGGCCAAACCACAACACTGCTATGTCTTCAGCCTCTCCCTGGCGCCGATCGCCCCCGGACCGGTGGGGCTGCAGGCCCATGGCCAAGAGCTGCCGGAGCGGGCCATCTACGGGCTGGATCCACACCGTGAGGTGCACCTGGTCACCCCGAATTGCTACAGCATGGCCCTGCTGCGGGTGGAGCGCAGCCTGCTGCTCGACTACGCCGAGCGGCTGGGCTGCCCGGAGCTGGAGCGGCCGCTGGAGCATCACAACTGGCTGAAGCTCGATCCGCTGCGGCTTGCTGATCTGCGCAGCTTCCTCGGCGGGTTGTTCCGGCTGGCGCGTCGCCAACCGGAGCTGGTGGCAAGCGTGGAGCAGCGGCGCCGCCTGACGGGCGACCTGCTGCCCCTGGTGCTGGAGAGCCTGGTGGATGGGGTGGAGCGCCGCGCCGGCCGTAGTCGGGAGCCGACCCGGCTGGAGCTGGTGAAACAGGTGGAAGCCTGGGCGCGGCGCAATCCCACCACGCCGATCACGCTGGAGGATCTCTGCACGGAGGTCTACGCCAGCCGCCGCAGCCTGATGCGCGGCTTCCGCGAGCACCTGGGCATGGGGCCGATGGCCTTTCTCAAGCTGCGGCGCCTGCACGGGGTGCACAGCCAGCTGCTGCTGCAGGAACCGGGCAGCGTGCGCGTGCAGGACCTGGCCGCGCACTGGGGGTTCCACAACGCCGGCCACTTCGCCCACGACTACCGGAGCCTGTTCGGCGAGCGCCCCCTCGACACCCTGCGCCGGGTCAGCCAGGGGGAAGCCAGCGCAGCACGGCCCCCCATAACGGCACCGTGAGCAGGGCGGCCAGGGTGCTCCACAGCACCAGGGCCGCGGCCGGCTCCGCCTCATCGGGGCGTCCGCGGGCCTGGGCCGCCTCGCCGATCAGCAGCACGGAGATGGCGGTGGGGGCCGCCGCCTGCAGCACCACCGCATCGCCCACCAGCTCCGGCAGGGGCAGAGGGGCGGTGACCGCCAGCACCAGGGCCGGAAGCGCCGCCAGCTTGAGCGTGAGGGCCAGCGCCAGGCCGGGCACGGCGCCGCCACCGCGGGGGCGATCGACCATCAGGCCGAGACGCATCCCCACCAGCAGCAGGGCCACCAACAGCACGGCGCGGGCGGGCCACCAGAGCAGGCCGGCCAGACGGGCGCTCCAGGGGGTGAGCTGCAGGGCCAGGGCCAGCAGCAGCCCACGGCTGGCAGGACTCTCCAGCAGGGCCCGTAGCAGCGCCCGCGGCTGGGCGGCTCGGCCCTCCACCAACGGCGGGCCGACGCTCCAGGTCACCAGGGTGCCCACCAGGTCGTAGCTGATCGCATAGACCATCGCCGCCGGCGGCAGCAGCGCCAAGGCAGCGGGCAGGCCCCAGTAGGCGGTGTTGCCGACGACGCTGCCCAGTTTCAGGCTGCCGGCCCCGAGGCGGCGGCGCAGCGGCGGCAGGAGGTGGACCAGCAGCACTCCACCCCCGCTCGCCAGGGCTGCCAGCAGCGCGGCCATCAGCAGCTCGCGGTTGAGGCCCGCCCGCAGCAGCAGCCCCACCATCGAGATCGGCACGCCCCAGTGCACCAGCGGGGGCGCCAGACGGGCGGGCAGGCCCGGCCGCCAGCGCCCAAGAAGAATCCCCAGCAGCAGGCAGGGCAGCAGCTCGATCGCGAAGCGCAGCACGCCCGAGCCACGGAGCTCCCCATTTTGCCCGGCAGCGCAGGGCAGGGCGACGGACGGCAGCTGGCCGGGACCCTTGCCGGCCACTGGGGGGCAGCGCTAAGCCGGGGCAGCCCCGGCGTCGCGCCCATGCCCCGGCGACTGCTGCTGCTGGCGTCCGCGGCGGCGCTGCTCCTGGCCGGTTGGGCCCTGATCGCCCCCGATCGGCGCAGCGCCTGGGAGCAGGCGGCACTCACCCGCGGCCGCCGCCCCCCCGACGACCCGGTGACGCTTTCGCTCTGGTCGAATGAGCTGGCGCCGCTGCTGCGGGAATCGGAGTCCCTCGGCCCGATGCCCCAAGGCCGCGAAGCGCTGCTGCGCTGGCTGGAGGCGCAATGCGGCATCACCCTGCGCCTGCAGGCGCTGCAGCGCCGTTACGGCAAGCGGGTGGAGACGGCGGCGGAGATGGGGCGCCCCCCCTTCTGCGAAGACCTGCCGCAGGTGCGCCGCACCCTGGCGGATCCGGCGCGACGCTGACTCAGGCCAGGCCCCGATCGCTCATCAGCGCCACGATCCAGGGGGCGGGAATGCGCTCAAGGTCGCCGCTGTCAACGTTGATCACCGACACGAAGGAGGGCACGCGGCCCCAGGGGCGTGCGGTGACATCACAGACGCGACCGATGAACCAGGGCCGGCCGCTGCCGGCCACCACCGCCAGATGGCCGGGGCGCACATCGCGATAGCGGTGGGGATTGGCGCGGCGCAGGGGCTCCACCGCCGGATCGGTGGCGGTGGCGGCAAGCCTCGCCCCAGCGGTGAAGGGAGAGGCAGAGGACGGACAGAGAGGGGCGGGGGAGCACAGCGACGCCATGGCAGACCACCGGAAAGTTCATGCGTACTATTTTAGTACGGGTGTACTGTGCGTGCAACGCTTGGCCCCGGGCTCACCCCAACTCCTCACCGCGCTGCCGATGCCCTCCGCCCCCTGCGCCGAAATCCTCGACGTTGATCTGCTGGCCTTCGAGCGCGGCGACGCCACCCGCCGCAGCGCCGTCGTCGATGGGGTACGCCGCAGCCTGGCCACCGGCTTTGTGTACGTCGCCAGCGATCTCTCCGAGGCCCTCCTCGACGATGCCTACGGACTGCTGGAGCGCTTCTTCCGCCTGGAAACCCCCGAAAAGGCCCGCTTCCACGCCCCCGGCAGCAGCGGCCAGACGGGCTACACCGGCCTGCTGGTGGAAACCGCCGCCGGCCAGTCCCAAGCCGACTGGAAGGAAATGCTCAACTGGGGCGAAGAGCTGCCGCCGGACCACCCGCTGCGTCGCCGCTTCCCGATGCTCTACCCCGCGCCGGTGCTGCCGGAGGCGGCCGTGCCCGGGATCCGTGCCGCGCTGAGCCGCTTCCACCGCGAACTGGCGGAGCTGCAGCGGCGCTTCCTGCGTGTCATCGCCCTGGGCATGGGCTGCCACGAAACCTTCTTCGAAGAGATCGCCGCGGAGGCCCCCACCCTCAGCCGGGCGATCCGTTACCCGCCGATGGCGGAAGCACCCGAAGGCGGCCATGTCTGGGCCGCCGCCCACGCCGACATCAACCTGATCACCGCCCTGCCGCGGGCCACGGCCCCTGGGCTGCAGGTGCAGGTGGGCGACACCTGGGTCGATGCCCTTCCGCCCCCCGGTCGGGTGATCCTCAACACCGGCCTGATGCTGGAGCGCCTCAGCAACGGCACGATCCCTGCCGGCTGGCACCGGGTGGTGGCGCCGCCGGGCTGGGTGGCGGAGCGCTTCAGCGTGGTTCAGTTCTGCCACGCCCGGCCCTGGACCGTGCTGGCGCCGGTGCCCTCCTGCTGCAGTCCCGCCAATCCGCCGCGCTGGGCAGGCCTCCAGGCCGCCGATGCCCTGGAGGAGGTGCTCTACCGCATCCAGCTGCTGGAGCCGCCCGGATCCGGATGAGGCTGCTGCACACCTCCGACTGGCACCTGGGCCGCTCCTTCCATGGCGCGTCGCTGCTCGACGAGCAGGCCGCCGCCCTGGAGCGGATTGTGGCCATCGCCGCCGAGGCGGACGTGGATGCGGTGCTGATCGCCGGCGACCTCTACGACCGTGCGATTCCACCCGCCGAGGCGGTGCGCCTGTTCGACCGCACGGTGCGGCGGTTGAACGAGGCGGGCGCAGCGGTGGTGGCGATCGCCGGCAACCACGATTCCAACGTGCGGGTGGGGGTGTACGACGGGCTGCTGGCCTCGCTGGGGGTGGCGATCCGCGGCGAGGTGCTGCGCTGCGACGAACCGCTGCTGGTGGCACCGCGGCGCGGCGGCGCACCGGTGGCGATCTATCCACTGCCCTTCCTCGACCCCAGCCTCGATGGCCCGTTGCTGCTGCCTGCGCCCGGGCCGGAGCCGGCGACGGAGCCCGCGTCACCACCACCACGCCTCAACCACGAGCAGGTGACGCGGCTGGCCCTGGCCCGGATCCACGCCGACCGGCTGCGCCGCGGCGGCCGTTCGGTGCTGGTGGCCCACACCTTCGTGGCCGGCGGCACCGCCTCGGAATCGGAGCGGGAGCTTTCGGTGGGCAACGTCGAGCGGGTGAGCGTGGGCGCCTTCGCCGGCTTCGACTACGTGGCCCTGGGCCACCTGCACGGCGCCCAGGAGCTCGACGGCCCACGCCTGGCCTACAGCGGCACCCCCCTGCCTTACTCCTTCTCGGAGGAGAAGCAGATCAAGTCGGTGCGGCTGGTGGAGCTGGCCGAGGATGGCACGCCCCGGGCGGAGCTGGTGCCGCTGGCGGTGGGCCGCTCCCTGCACACGCTGGAGGGGCCGCTGCAGCAGCTGCTGGCCGATCCGGACCTGGAGCCGTTGCGCGAAGCCCGGCTGCGCGTGCGGCTCACCGATGCCTCCCTGCCCCTGCAGGCGATGGCGCGGCTGCGCCCCCGCTTCCCCCACATCGCCGAGCTGCGCCACTGCCCGCCCGAGCGCGACGGCGCCGCGGCGGTGAGCCGGGCCGAACGGATCGGCGCCAGCCTCAGCCCGCTGGAGCGCTGCCTGGCCTTCTTCGCCGAGCAGCAGGGCCGCGACGCCGAGGCGGCGGAGGAGCGGCTGCTGCGCCTGGCCCTGGAGTCGGCCCAGCGGGGCGGCGACCGGGGCGGCGACCGATGAGGCCGCACCGTCTGGAGATCGAGGCCTTCGGGCCCTATGCCGAGCCGGTGCAGATCGGTTTCGACCCGCTGGCGCGCGATGGCCTGTTCCTGATCCACGGACCCACCGGCGCCGGCAAGACCTATCTGCTCGATGCGCTCTGCTTCGCCCTTTACGGCGAGGTGACGGGCGAGCGCGGCGTCAAGGGACTGCGCTCCGACCATGCCGGGGCGGCGGCGGTGCCGCGGGTGGCGCTGGAGTTCTCCGCGGCCGGCGAGCGCTGGCGGGTGGAGCGCACCCCCGCCTGCACCCTGCCCAAGAGTCGCGGCAGCGGCACCACCAACAAGGCGGCCACGGCGTCCCTGCTGCGGCTGCGCGGCGATGCCTGCGAAGCGGTGGCGCGGGCCCCGGCCGAAGTGGGCCGGGAGGTGACCCAGTTGGTGGGGCTCGATGTGGACCGCTTCCGGCAGGTGATCCTGCTGCCCCAGGGCCGCTTCGCCGAGGTGTTGCGCGCCCGCACGGAGGAGCGCGAAGCCCTGCTCAAAACCCTCTTCGACACGACCCTCTACGAACGGGCGGCCCACTGGCTGGAGGAACAGGGCAAGGCGGCGCATGGGGCCGTTCTCGACGCGGAGCGGGAGTTGGAGAGCCTGCGGCAGCAGGCCGCCCATGGCGCCTCCCCATGGCTGGAAAGCGCGCCGGGCGACCAGGCCGGCCTGGACGCGCTCGTCACGCGCCTGCAGGCCGAGGAAACGCGCTGCGACGGCGCCCTGGCCGCCGCCGCCGCCGAGCTGGAGGCGGCGCAGCGGCTACAGCTGCAGAGCGAACGATTGGCGGAGCGATGGGATCGCCGGGCCGAGGCGCGGCGCCGAGCAACCGAACGGGAGCCGCTGGCGGCGGAGATCCAGGCGATGCGCCAAGCGCTGGCACTGGCGGAGCGCGCTGAGTCGCTGCGCCGCAGCCTGCAGGCCGATGGCGACGCCCGCCGCGGCCTGGCGCAGCGGCAGCAGCAGCTTGCCGCCACCCTGCTGCAGGCCGGGCGGGCGCGCGATCGCGCCGCAGCCCTGCCCGATGCCGTGGTGGCACTGGATCTGCTGCAGCCGCCAGCGGAGGCGCTTCTGGCCCGGGCCGGGCGGGCCCTGGCCAGCCGGCGGGGGGAGATCGAGGGGCTGGCGCGCGTCGCGGAGGAGGCCCATGCCCTGGGGGCCGCCGCCGCCACCGCCGCCGCCCAGGCGCAGCAGGCCGCCGGGCGCGTCGAGAAGGGCGAGAAGCTGCTGGCGAGCGCGGTGGAGCAGCGACAGAGCCTCGAGGCCCGCCTGGCGGCAGCCCGAAGCGCCGCCGACCGGCTCGAGGGCCTGCGGGCGGCGGAGGCGGAGGCCCGCGCCCAGCAGGAGACTCTCCAGCGGCTCGACACCGCCCGGCAGCGGGAAGCCCAGGCCGAGGCCGGCGCCAACAGCGCCGAGGCCACCGCCAACGCCGCCCGCGCCACCCTGCTCAACCTGCGCGAACGCCAGCTGGCCGGCATCGCGGCCCGCCTGGCCGCCGAGCTGCAGCCGGGCCAAGCCTGCGCCGTCTGCGGCTCCACGCACCATCCCCGCCCCGCCACCGCCGAAGCCGAAGCAGTGGCCGACCGGCAGATCGAAACGGCGGAGCAGGCGCGGGCGGCGGCCGAAGAGCAGGCGCGGCGCGGCGCGGCGGAGCGGGCCCGGCGCCAGGCGGAGCGCCAGGCACTGGAGCAGAGGCTGGGGGAAGCGTTGCGGGATCCGGGGGCGATTCGGCGGACTGCCGCCACGGCCGCCGCGGCCCTGGAGCAGGCCGACCGGCAGGCGGCGGAGCGAGCGGAGCTGGAGCAACAGCTGGCGGCGCTGGAGCTGCAGCGCCAGCGCTACGAGCAGCGGCTGCAGGAGCTGCGGGAGCAGGCCACGCGCCAACGGCAACAGGCCGAGGACAGCGAGCGCCGGGCGGCGGAGCTGGGGCAGCGGGTGGCGCGTGAGCTCGGTCCGGGCGTGGCGCCAGCGGCGGTGCTCCAGAGCATCGCCCCATTGGAGAAGGCGCTGGAGGAACTGGGGGCCCTGGGGCGGGAGCTGGCCCTGGCGGCAAGCCGGGCCGAGGAGGCGGGCCGGCGGCTGGCGGCCGAGCTGGCCCAGGCCGGCTTCGCCGACGCGGCCCTGGCCCAGGCCTGCCTGCGGGAGGAGAGCGAACGGCGCCGCTGGCAGGAGCGGATCCAACAGTTCGACGATGAGGGAACGCGGCTGGCGGCGCTGCTGGAGGCCCCCGATCTGCAGGATCTGCCCGAGTTCAGGCCGGACACCGCCGCCGCCACCGCCCGGCTGCGGGCCGCCGACGGGGCCCGCAACGAGGCACTGGAGCGGCGCACACGGGTGGTGGCGGCACGCACGGAGCTGCAGCGCCTGGCCGAACGGCACCGCACGGCCGAGGCGGCCCTGGTCGAGCAGCGGCGGCAGGCCGAGCAAGTGGTGGGTGTGGCCAACCGCTGCCTGGGGCGCAGCCACCCGCACATCTCTCTCCAGCGCTGGGTGCTGGCCGCCTACCTGGAGGAGATCTGCCGCTTTGCCAACCTCCGCCTGGAGCTGATGACCGCCGGCCGCTACCAGCTGCGCCTCAGCGACGTGGAGGGCCGCCGCGGCGTGAAGGCGGGCCTGGGGCTGCGCGTTCTCGACGCCTACACCGGCGAGGAGCGGGAGGTGTCCAGCCTGTCGGGGGGCGAAACCTTCCAGGCTTCCCTCGCCCTGGCACTGGGGGTGGCCGACACGGTGCAGGCCCACAGCGGTGGGGTGGCCCTGGAAACCCTGTTCATCGATGAGGGCTTCGGCAGCCTCGATCCCGACAACCTGCAACTGGCGATGGATGAGCTCGACCGCCTGCGCCAGGGGGGGCGGATGGTGGGGATCATCAGCCATGTGGGGGCGTTGCGGGAGCGCATCCGCCAGGGCATTGAGGTGATCGGCGGCGAGCGCGGCTCCCGGGTGATGGTGGGAGCCATCGGTTCACCCGCCAGCCTCTGATCCAGCCTCAGCCGGCCAGCTCGATCACCCGGTTGCGGGTGCAGGAGCGGGTGGGCAGACCCGGACCCACCAGCTGGGCCCCACCTCGCCGCAGCAGCTCCGCGCCCCCCTGGGGCAGACGGGTGGCGCGATCGGTGCTGGCGCCCTCCAGCCGGGCCTGCCCCAACCCGATCGCACCGCGCAGGTCGGCGCCGCAGAGCTGGGCGCCGCGCAGATCGGCGCCGCTGAGTTCGCTGTCGCGGAGATCAGCATCCATCACGAAGGCATTGCGCAGCGAAGCACCCACCAGGAGGCTGCCGCGCAGGTCGGCGCCGAGCAGGTTGCTGCTGGTGAAGTCAGCGTGACTGAGATCGAGCTTGCGGAAATGGCTGCGACCCAGATCGGTGTACGCGAGGTTGATGCCGCGCAGCACCAGCCCGACCGCCGGCATCGAGAGCTGGCGCAGGCGGGCATCGCGCAGGTTGATGCGCGAAGGGGTGCAGCGCAACGAGGCCGTGGCGGCAGGCAGCTGCCGCTGACCAATCACCAGGTTTTTGCAGTAGCCTATCAGCTGTGAATCGTAGAGGAATTTCAACAGAGCCTCCTTCTTACGCGGATCGCCAATTGGCCACACACCGTCCAGGGCATTGAGGGTATTGAGCGCAAAGCCGCGCGCCGCGCGCGAGACCGGCGGCAGCGCTTCGGGCGAGCTCTGAACATCAAGCTGTTTATTGATTATGAACTCCGAGATGGTATTGATGAAGGTATTCAACTGCTGCTGCTGATTATTTTTAGCGCCGATGTAATTTGTCAGTCCCCAGGTGAGCAACGCCACCAGCGAGGAGGCGCCCAGGAACTGAAATAGTCCCAACGGGGAGAAGCCCCGCCTTGGCGGGTCGCCGTCGGTCATCCCCAGGTACCGTTCGGCAGGCAGGTGTAGGGCCCGCGCTGATACCCGGGTGGCACTGCGCGGCCCTCGGGGGTGAAGCAGCAGGTCTGCCGGGCCGGATCGCAGGCCTGCGCCTGGTGGCTGCCAGAGGAATCGGCCCCGCCGCGCCCCTGCAAGCTGCTGATCGCCACCAGCAGGGCCACAGCGAGCAGGGCGGGCACGGAGTTGGCCATGGGCCCAGCCTAGAAATCACCGCCGGAGCTGACAAGCAGCGGCCCCTTAAGGTGGGCGCCGCCAAAGGCAGCACCCATCCCCATGCGCGTCGTGCCGATCCATCTCGCCGCCGGCAGCGATCTGCGGCTCAGCCTGGAGCAACTGACGGCCGACCATGGCGCGTCCGGCTTCGTGCTCGGGGTGGTGGGCAACCTGTCGCGGGCGGCATTTCAGTGCCCGGGCCAGGCCAGCCCCAGCGTGCTCGAAGGGGATCTGGAGATCATCACCCTGCAGGGCACCGTGGCACCGCAGGGGGTGCACTTGCACCTGAGCCTCTCCGACGGCAACTGCCAGGTGTGGGGGGGCCACCTGGAGCCGGGCACCCTGATCAAGACCGGCGCTGACCTGTTGGTGGGCCTGCTGCAGGGGGATCTCACGGCCACCCCCGCCACCAGCGCCACGGGCGCTGGCGTCAACACCCCCCGGCTGGAGATCGCCGTCGCCGAGAGCTGCCCCTATTCGGCACGGGCGCTGCGGATGCTGCGCACCCTGGGCGTGCCGCACCGGCTTGTGGTCGTCGAAAGCCCGCAGCAGTGGCAGGAGCTGGCGGAGCGCAGCGGCAGGACCACCGTGCCGCAGATCTTTCTCGACGGCACTCCGGTCGGGGGCTACGACGCCCTGGCCGATCTGCACCAGCAAGGGGTGCTCGAAAGCCTGCGCGATCCAGGCGGCTGGTAGAGCGGATCCGCGATCCCCACCAGAATGGGGGCCGCAGTGCCCTGGAGGCGCCGATGATCGATCCGCACGCTCCGCTTCCCGAAGACCTGGTGCCGGCCAGCGGAACGGGGGCCGAGGAGCTCAACCTGCTGCGCATCGTCTGCACCGTGGCTTGGTGCGACGGCGAGTTCAGCGACGATGAACAACGGCTGCTGGGGAAGGTGGTGGCCCGCTATCTCACGCCCGCCGATGGGGAGGGCCCCTCCACCGAGGCGGTGGAGATGATCGCCTCCCGCGCCGCCTCCCTGGATCTGCTCGACACCCTGCCCCGCGCCCTAGAAAGCCTGGAAGACCGGCAACTGGCCCTCAAGCTCGCCTTCATGATGATCTGCGCCGGCCGCGCCCCCGGCGACCATGAGGCGATCAACCCGCGCGAGAAGGCGGCCTACCGCCGCCTGGTGGAGGCCGTGAACCTGCCCCAGGAGGAGGTGGAGGCCACCGAATGGGCGGCTCGCCAGGAGCTCTCCGAGCACCGCGGCGGGCTGCTGGGCCTGTTGCGCCAGCGCTTTGGCGCCGTCGGCGCCTGGCCCGACCAGGAATGGCTGGAGCTGCCGGGAGCGCCTCGCCTGTGATCGACCCGCGCGCCCTGTCCTGGAGCGGCCTGGGCCTGGCGGCACTGTTGGTGGGTTGCAGCACGCCGCTCGCCAGCGGATCGCCCCCGCCCGCCATGGCGCCGCCCGCCGAGGCCCCGCCGGCGGTGGCGCTGCCCAGCGCCGAGCACCTGCCCCGCGCCGCCGATGGCCGCCACTACCCGCTGCTGCCCGCCGGGCCGGCCGCGCTGGCGGCCCTGCTGGCGCAGGTGGAGGCGGCGGTGCGCGATCCCGCCACACCGGAGGCCCAACTGCCTGCCCTGGGGCACCAGCAGCAGGTGATCTACCGGGTGCTGGCCCACCGGCCGGCTGAGGCGGCGGCGGTACGGGCGCAGCTGCCGGAGCGGTGGCGGCCGGTGTTCGACCGCCACCTGCGGGCGCGGCAGGCCTTCCTGGCGATGCACCGGCCGCCGCGGCCCGCCCGGCTGCCCGCCTGGCGCATCATCCCGCCGGAACCGGCTGAGAACCTGCTGCGCTACTACCGCGAGGCAGCCGCCGCCACCGGCATCCCCTGGCAGGTGCTGGCGGCGATCAACCTGGTGGAGAGCGGCATGGGCCGCATCGACGGCGTGTCGGTGGCCGATGCCCGCGGTCCGCTGCAGTTCCTGCCGACCACGTGGGCCGAGCCGGGGATCGGCCGGGGCGGCGACATTCGCGACCCCCGCACCGCGATCCACGCCGCCGCCCGCTACCTGGTGCGCCGCGGCGGCCTGCGTGACATCCGCCAGGGCCTGTGGGGCTACAACAACAGCGACCACTACGGCCGCGGCGTGCTCGAGTACGCCGCCCTGCTGAAGGAGGATCCGGCCGCCTACCGGGGGCTTTACCACTGGGAGATCCACTACGCCGCCGACGGCGGCGATCTGTGGCTGCCGCAGGGCTACCGCCAGAGCCGGCCGATCGCCGTGGCCACTTACCTGCAGCAGGCACCCGCCAGCCGTCCGCCACGGGGGTCCTCGGGATACTGAAGGCCGCGGCCCCCCTTCCCCACCGGCCCCTCACCCCAACGATGACCCAGCTGCAGGCGATCAACATCGCCAAGGTGACCACGATCTTCGCCCTGGCGATCCCCGCCCTGGCCCTCGGCCTGCGCGACGAGCGCGTCGTGCTCTACCTGGCCCTGCACATCAGCTACTGCGTGTGGTGGCTGGTGGAGCAGCTGCTGCTGCCGGAGCGGCGCGCCCAGATCTTCCGCGAGCGTGCAGGGCCGGCCACCAGCGTGGCCATCGTGCTCTACGTGGGCGTGTTCTTCGCCCTGCCGGGCTGGCTGGCGATGGCCAACCCCCATCCCCTCTCCCCGTTCACGCTGGCGCTGGCGGTGGTGATGTTCAGCTTCGGCTCGCTGATCAACACCACGGCCGACGTGCAGAAAACCACCGCCAAGGCGCTCGGAGCCGGCCTGGTGGAGGACGGCAGCTGGCGGCGCATCCGCCATGTGAACTACCTGGGCGACCTGGTCCGCTACGCGAGCTTCGCGGTTCTGGCCGGATCGCCCTGGGCCTGGCTGCTGCCGGCCTCGGTGCTGCTGGTGTATCTCGGGCGTATCGGGTCCAAGGAGGAGAGCCTGGCGCAGCGCTATCCGGGCTTTGCGGCGTACAAGGCGCGCAGCTGGCGGCTGCTGCCCGGCCTCTGGTGACGGCCTCAGGCCCGCGGCAGCTGCAGGCGGATGAGGCGATCGAAGCCACGGTCGCTGAGCAACCAACGGGCCAGCAGCAGCGGGCGGGCCAGGTGTCCCGGGGCGTAGCGGGTGCGGGGGCGGCGGGCGCGGGAGGCCTGCAGGATCGTGTCGGCCACAAGCTCCGGTGCGGAGCAACGGCGATCGGCATAGGCCTGCTCCAGCGCCCGCGCCACACTGCGGGCCAGGGCTCCATAGGGGCCATCGCCACTGCGGCGCAGCATCGGCTCGAAGGCCACCTCGGCGAACTCGGTGCCGATCAGGCCCGGACGGATCACCACCACGTCGATGCCGAATGGCGCCAGCTCCAGCCGAAGGCAATCCGACCAACCCTCCAGGGCATGTTTGCTGGCGTGGTACCAGCTGCCCATGGCCAGGTAGGTGCGCCCGCCCATGGACGACACATTGATGATGCGGCCCCGCCCGGCGGCCCGCATTGCCGGCAGCAGCCGCTGGGTGAGCTGGGCCAGGCCGAACACATTGACCTCGAACTGGCGGCGCGCCTGCGCAATCGGGATCTCTTCCATCGCGCCGTAGCAGCCGTAGCCAGCGTTGTTGACCAGCAGATCCACCGGACCGAAGTCCGCCTCAATGCGGCCGGCCACTGCCTCGATCTGGGCCGGTTCGGTGAGATCGAGGGCGAGAGTGAGCATCCCCTCGGCGGCGAGGGCCTCCAGGCGCTCCTGGCGACGGGCGGTAGCCACGACGCGGTAGCCGGCCTGGTGCAGGCGACGGGCGGTGGCCGCACCGATGCCCGCCGACGCGCCGGTGACGAGCGCCACGGGGGCGGAAGGGGGCGTCGCGGCCCTCATTCGGGGCGATCGTTTCCGAGCAGCAGGTCGCGGGCGCCGTTGACCGCCTGCATGGTGTGATGGGCGCCGCCGCGGTCGGGGTGGTGTTCGGCGTCGGCGCGCTTCCAGGCCTGGTTCACCGCGGCCACCGCCAGGCGGCCGGAGAGGGGCAGGCCGAGGCGCTGGCGGGCGACGATCGCGTCGAGGTCGGGGTGCTTGCCCAGCGGCCCCCAGTCGCCGGGGCTGAGGCGGGAGGTGCGGCGACGGCGACGGTGGGCGCTGCGGCGCTTCTCGGATGGTGCGGCCTCGCCCGGCGGCTCACTGGCGGCGCCGAAGCCGCGACCTGGGCCCGCCGCCGGGGCTGGCGCTTTGCGGCGGCTGCGGGAAGCGCTGCCCTGGGGTTGCACAGCGCCGGTGGTGGGATCTCTCATCCGGTCAGGATCAGGCCGCGTCGGCCACGCCGAGGGCGTCGAGAAGGGAGCGGGTGATCTCCTCCACGCTCAGCTCGGCCTCGGCGGCATCCGCCTCGGCGGCCGTCTGCTCAAGCGGGGCCTCGATGGCGAGCTGCTCCATCAGGGGCTGCTCGATCGCCACCTGCAGGGCCGGCTGCGCCACGGGGGCCTGCGGGCGCGGACCGGCCAGAGCCGGGGCGATCATCGCCAGAACGATGCCGAGGAGGGCGGCGAAGAGAAAGGAGAGCGGACGCATGCGGAACCCGTGCAATGCACCCGTTTTACACCGCCCGGCCCGGCAACGCTCGCCCGGGGCAGCGCGGGGTCGCACCGCTCAGCTGAGCAGCGGGAAGCGCAGTCGCACCTCGGCGCCGCCAAGGTGCGACTGGCCGAAGTGAATCGTGCCGCCGTGGTTGTCGAGGGTGGTGCGCACCACGTAGAGCCCCAGGCCGGTGCCCTCTTTCTTGGAGGAGCGCAGCACGGTGGTGTCGGGGAAGCGATCCCCGAAGCCCGGACCGCTGTCGCCCACTACCAGATCCACCCAGTCGTCCTGGCGCTGCAGCTCCACGCGGATGCGGCGCGTGCCCGGGAACTGCCCTTCGGTGGCCTGCAGGGCGTTGCGAAGGATGTTGCTGACGCAGATCTTCAGCTGCACCTCATCGCCGTCGATCAGGCAGGGGCGGGTGAGCCCGATGCGCTGCACCTCCACGTTGCGCAGGTTGGGCAGGAGGTAGAGCAGGGCGCTGCCGGCCACGTTGCTCAGATCCACCGGGCTCAGCTCGGTCTGCACGTTGCGCAGCAACATGCGCATCGTTTCGATCGTGCTGTGCATCCGCTCCGCCTCCTCGACCAGGGTGGAGAGGATCGGCCGCATCGTGTTCTGCCAGGGGGTGGAGCCGGTGCCCTGCTCCAGACGCTCCATCGCCATCTGGCAGTGCAGCAGCATGATGCTCAGCGGCTGGTTGATCTCGTGGGCGATCGCCGCGGCCGTGAGACTGGTTTTGAGCTTCTGCTGCAGCACCCGACGCTGGTGGGCCACCATCCGCTGCTCGCGCTGGTGGGCGGCCATCGCCGCCTCCTCGGCCCGGCGCTTGTCGGTGAAATCGAAGTTGACGCCTGTCATCCGCAGCGGTTTGCCATTGGCATCGCGGGTGAGCAGGGCGCTGGAGCGGATGTGGCGCACCTCACCGTCGGGGCGGATGATCCGGAACCGCTGCTCCAGCACCCCGTCGCTTTCCTCCCAGTTGTGGCGCAGGCCAAGGGCCTGCTCCTGGTCGTCGGGGTGGAGAAAGGCCTCCCAGGCCTCGCCGGTGGCGGTGAACTCCTCCCGGCTGATGCCGTAGATGCGCAGCATCTCGTCGTCCCAGTGGGGGCGATCGGCCACCATGTCGTATTCCCAGAAGCCGATGCCATCGGCACGGGCGGCCAGGCGCATGCGCTCGTTGGCGCGCTCCAGTTCCATCTGGGCCCGGCGGCGCTCGGAAACATCGAGCAGGGTGCCCACGGCCCGCAGCGGCAGGCCGTTCTGATCCCACTCCACCACGCGGCCGCGGTCGAGCATCCAGCGCCAGGAGCCATCGCGGTGCCGCAGCCTGTACTCCATCTCCATCCGCTCGGCGCTGCGCTGGGCAGCCATGGCCTCCATCACCGCCGGGGCATCGTCGGGATGGAGGCGGCTGCGCCATTCCTCCAGCGACGGGGTCCAGCTGCCGCAGGGGTAGCCAAGGTTGCGCAGGTAGGTGCCGGAGTAGAGCACCCGGCCGCTGGGGAGGTGGATGTCGTAGACGCCGATGTCGGCGGAGTCGGTGGCGATCTGCCAGCGATCGCTGAGGGCCGGAGCGGCGCCGCGTTCGGGCGGGGCGGCACTGGCAGGATCCGGAGCGCCGAGCTGCAGCAGCAGGCGGTGCAGCACACCGCCGGCCCCGCGCAGGGCCGTGAGGGTGAGGGTGAGCGGTTCGTGGGTGCCGTCGGGCAGGGGCAGCAGGATCGGCAGGCGCTGCGGCGCGCGGCGGTTGCGCGGCAGATCCACCACCCGTCCAGGCGCTGCCGGCCCGCCCAGCACGGTGGCCCAGGGCTGGCCGAGCAGCTCGGCCTCACGCCGCCCGAGCCGTCGGCAAAGGGCGGGGTTGGCGCGCAGAAGCTGCCCTTTGGCATCGGCCAGGGCGAGGGGCTCGCGGATGCTGGAGAGCACGAGCTCCAGCAGGGACGACGCCAATCCTTCGCCGGACTCTGGAGATTCCTGTCGCAAGGAGGGGACCAGAAGCTCGTGCATGGGCGGACGGTAGGGCGAGCATCGGGAGAATGCAGGACTATGCGCGAACAGAACGGGCAGAAATCCTGGCCGAATGCACGAATTTCAGCGGCCGGCGGCCCCCAGGGCCACCGCTACGCCCCGGATGCTCGTTCAGCCGCGCAGCTCCGGATCGCCCACCGCGTTGAGGTGGTGGCAGCCGAGCACCGCCTGCGGGTGGCGGTAGTGCTTGAACTCCAACCAGTTGTGGTCGGGGTCGAGCAGGAAAAAGCTGTGGTGCTCCAGCAGCTGGCCCGGATAGCGGCAGCGGGGCTCCACCCCGAAGCGCAGCCCCCGGTGCTCAGCCCGCTGGCGCAGGGCATCCCAGGCGGCGAAGTCGTCGTACACCAGGCCGAAATGGCGGGGGTAGATGCCGCTCTGGGGCGGGAGACTGGCCGGCGAGGTCTTCTGCGCCACCAGCTGGTGGCCGCCAAGATCGAGGATCAGGGCATGGGCGCTGCGGCGGCCGGCCACACAGCCGAGGCCCTGCACATACCAGCGCTCGGTGGCGTCCAGATCGGTGCAGGGGATCGAGAGGTGGAAGCGCAGCGCAGGCATGGCGAAGGCACGGCGCGGGGCATCAGCCGGCGAGGCTAGCCAGGGAAAGCAGGGCGGTATCGCAGCCGCGGCTGGCGATGAGCCCCAGGCCCACCGGCAGGTCGTCGACCCTGGCGCCGGGCCGGCTGAGCTGGGGCAGGCCGGCCAGGCCGGCGAGGGCGCCGAGCATCAGCAGGCGCCGCAGCACCCCGTCCTGGCGGCGATCGACCCCGAGCGTGCCCCGGGGCGGCGCCGGGCAGGGGGTGACCGGCAACAGCAGCAGGGCGGCACCGTCGAGGCCGCCAGGGCGGAGCTGCCCGTCGAGGCGCTCGCGCAGCCGCTCACGCCGCGCCAGGGCGCCCGCCAGCAGGGAGCGATCGCGGGCCGCCACCAGCTCCCGGTTGCGCTGCAGCACCGGCCCGATCGGCAGTTCCGCCGGCAGGGCCGCCAGGCTGCGTTCCACTTCGTGCCACTGGATCGGCTGCAGGATGCCGAGCAGGTCGTCGGGGCCGTCGAGTCCGAAGGCGGCAAGGGGCAGCGGCTGGAGCGGACACCCCAGGCGGCGGGCCAGGCCGGTGGCCTGCCCCATCAGGGCCGCCTGCACCGCAGGATCGGCGAGCTGCCAGAGCTCGGGGATCCAGAGCAGCTGCTGCGGTGTGATCGTCGTGGGCGCCCGGGGCGGCGGCTGGCTGCCGGGGGCGCCGGCGAGGAGCACGGCGAACACCCGTTGCAGGGTGGCGAGATCGTCGGCGAGGGGGCCGACCACATCGAGGCTGGGGGCCAGCGGCGCCACCCCCCGCCGGCTGAGGGCCCCATGGCTGGGCCGCAGGCCCCAGAGGCCGCACCAGCTGGCCGGCACCCGCACCGAGCCGGCGGTGTCGCTGCCGAGGGCGAAGTCGACGGCGCCGAGGGCGACGGCGGCGGCGCTGCCGCTGCTGGAGCCGCCCGTGACCCGCCCCGGGGCCCGCGGGTTGGGCGGCGTGCCGCCCCAGGGGTTCTCGCCGCTGAGGCCGAAGGCGAACTCATCGAGCCAGGTGGTGCCGAGGCAGCAGGCACCGGCCTCGAGCAGGGCCCTCACGCAGGGGGCATCGTCGCGGCTGGGCGCCTGCCAGGAGGCCCAGTGGGGATTGCCGCGGCCGAGGGGGCAACCGCGCACGGCGATCAGATCCTTGACCGCGAAGCGCAGATCCGCCAGGGGCCCGGCCGCGCTGTTGCGGCGCTCGAAGCGCCAGGTCCAGACCGGATCGGAGCCGCCCATGGTCGTGCAGAGCGCCTGGATCCAGTCTGGCCGCCAACCTCCGAGCGGCCAGCCGAAGCGCCGCGCTCAGAGCGCCGGCAACCCCTGGAGCTGCGGATCCACCTGCCCGAGGCGCTGCAGCACCAGGGCCCGATCGTCGTCGATCAGCTCGCCGTCGGCGCGCCACTGCAGGCAGGTGCGGCCCAGGCAGCAGGCAGCCTCCAGCCGGGGTGGGGCAGGCGTGGCGGGCGGGCTGGGCAACAGGGAGTGGGTCAGCACAGGACCCTCCGGGATCTCTGAATCCAGCCTGCGGGCAGGGGGGGGCCACCGCGAAGTCCCCGAATGGGGGCAACTGGGCTGCCGCCGCGGCAGCCCTGGGCGGATCGCCCCAGGATGGAGCCATGGAGCCAGGTCGCCCGCCCGAGCCAAAGGAGTGCCTGCGCCTGTGGCGTCCGAGCGGGCCACCGCGGGGGCAGCTGGTGGCGGTGCATGGCATCGGCGGCCATGGCGGCCAGTTTGCGCAGCTGGCGGAGCGGCTGGTGCCGCGGGACTGGGCGGTGTGGGCGCCGGATCTGCCCGGCCACGGCCACTGCCCCGGCCGGCGGGGCGTTGTCCCTTCCTGGGAGTTCCTGGGGGACACGGTGGCGAGCATCCTGGCGCAGGCGGCCGCTGCGACGCCAGCCGCGCCGCTGCTGCTGCTGGGCCACAGCCTCGGCGGGGCGGTGTGCGTGGATCTGCTGCTGCGCCGGCCGGCGCTGGCCGCAAGGCTGCGCGGGCTGGTGCTCACCAACCCCGCCCTCGACGGCGACGGGGTGGCCCGCTGGCGGGTGCTGGTGGCGCAGCTGCTGGCGGAGGTGTGGCCGGGCTTCACCCTCAGCACGGGCATCGACATGGCCGCCTCCAGCCGCGATCCGGACGCCGTGGAGCGCTTCCGCCAGGATCCGCTGCGCCACGGCCGCTGCAGCGCCCGGCTGGGGGCGGGCTTCCTGAACGCGGCCGCGCGCGTCACGCGCCGCGCGGCGGAACTGCGGTTGCACCTGCGCGTGCTGCAGAGCGGCGCCGACGGGGTGACGGCCCCGGCGGCGGCGGAGCGCTTTTTCCGCAACACCGGCAGCGCCGACAAAACCTGGCGCCTCTACCCCCGGAGCCGCCACGAACTGTTCGACGACCTCGACCGCGAGGAGGCCCTGGCCGACCTGCTGGGCTGGCTGGAGATCCGGGCGGGCGATGGGGGTTGAGGGACCGCTGCGCCCGATTGCGCCGGCGTTCGATCGGCGCGTGTTGGCGCTGCTGCACCTGGCCCTGCCCGTGCTGCTGCGCGTGCGGCTGTTCCCATGGCTTCCGGCCGGACTCCAAGAGCTGGAGGTGCACAACGGCGATGCCCTGTGCCATGGCCTGCACCGCTTCGCCCAGGACGAAATCCGCCTGATCCTGGCCTTCCGCCACAGCGAAGTCGACGACCCGCTGGCTGCCCTGTGGCTGCTCAGCCGCGATCAACCGCGCCGCGCCCGCCGCCTGGGGCTGTCGATCGAGCGGCCGCTGCACGCGCACTTCCTGTTTGATCGCGGCATGACGCTCTGGGGCGGCGCCGGCCTGGGCTGGCTGCTGGGCCGCCTGGGCGGCATCTCGCTGCGCCGCGGCCGCCAGCCGGATTGGACCGCCCTGCGCCAGGCGCGCCGCTTGGTGCGCGAAGGCCGCTTCCCGTTCGCGCTGGCCCCGGAGGGCGCCACCAACGGCCATGGCGAACGGATCGGCCCGCTGGAGGCCGGCGGCGCCCAGCTCGGCCTGTGGTGCCTGGAGGATCTGGAGCAGCGGGGAGACGGCCGCGAAGTGCTGATCGTGCCGATCGCGATTCAGTATTTCGACCGTCAGCAGAATTGGCGCCCCCTGGCACGGCTGATGGCGAACCTGGAACAGGAGCTGGGGCTGCAGAGATGGCCCAACGACGGGGCCACCGGGGCGGCGCTGTTGCCCAGGCTGATGCGGCTGGAGGATGCCGTGCTGGAGCGATTGGAACGCTTTGAGGGGTTGCCCGCCGATCCCTCTCTCCCGCGCCCCCAGCGCTACGGGCGCCTGCGGGAGATCTGCCTGGCCACAGCGGAACGCCGGCTCGATCTGCCCTCCCGCGGATCGGCCGAACGCCGCTGCCGTCGCATCGAGGAGGCCGTGTGGCAGCGCCTGCATCCCGACGATCTGCCGCCGCTGCGCCAGCTCTCCCCGGTGGAGCGGGCCCTGGCGAACTGGCGCGCCGAGGAGGCGTCCCTGGCGGAGCGGCACATGCGGCTGGCGGAAACACTTGTGGCGGTCTCAGGCACCTACGTGCAGGAGCGGCCAACGCTGGAGCGGTTTCAGGAAACCAGCCTGTTGCTGCACGATGCCCTGGCGCGCGTGCGGGGTGGCGGCGCATCTGGGAGGCCGAGGTTGGGGGCGCGGCGGGTGCGGATTTCGGTGGGGGAGGCGTTGTCGGTGCGGGCGGTTCGGCAGAGGTATGGAGCGGGCAGGAGCGGGCGACAGCGGGCGATCAAGGCGCTGAACGGTGCGCTTCGCCACAGCTTCGAAGCAGCCCTGCGCTGAGCGGCCTGTTCATGGCTCGCCATCTGTTGCTATGCAAGACGTGAGCGAGGGAATCGTGTGTCCATTGAGTGCAGTAATCGCATCAAAAGAACCAGTCATCGCCGGGAATTGGCCAAAACAGGCCAAACAAATCTCGATCCGCAATGAAACCATTCACGACAAGCACATCGCGATCTCCGCCGCCCTATGCGACCTCGCCCCTCAGAGCCACCCCTCAACCCCCTTAGACTAACTTCCAATTGACAACTTCGGCTACCATGAAAATCCCAGGCGAACTTACTCCACTATCTCGCTACCAAAGAGAAGCACTCGCATTCCTTGCGTCATACAACTACCTGTTATCCGCGGAAATTCTTTCACAAAGCGAACCAAGCTCGCCATTCGCTTCAATTCACAACCTTTTCGCATCCAAGATCCCCGATTTATACGGAGACCCAGCAACCTACGTTCGCTCTTGCTTGTTCATATCCTACATAGCATCATTCGAGGCCTTTCTTCAAGACACGGCAGCTCTAGTACTGAAGCGCTATCCAAAGAAGATTGGATCAGCCAATTTCACCTTGGCCGAGCTCATAGACGCCAATGACCCATCTACTCTAATCGAACGCGCCATAAAAGATTCTCTTGACAAGATAATGTACAAGAAGCCATTGGAGTACTTCCCTCAACTTTGCCAGTTTCTATCAATTGAATCTGAACCGCTCAAAGAGGACTGGAAAGTCTTTGTCGAAGCAAAAGCCCGCAGAGATTTGGGCGTACACTCGGCTTGGCGTTGCAATGCATTGTACTTAAGCAAGACAAGAGAAGCAAAAATCGAGACATCTGCATGCGTGGGAGACACCATGCTTCCGTCGAGCAGCGAGTATCTCAACACCCTAGAGCACAAACTGAGCAATCTCGCATTCAATCTCACATCGAGCGTGGCCAAGGTCCACTGGCCACACATTGTGCCATTCCTTGAGGATGCGAATGAACTCGAATAGACTTGCAAGCAGCAAGTATAAGTCAGAGCAATGTGCTTCACTTTCTAAGCAGTCGAACCGGCGACTCAATCGACGAATGCCAATCCATTGCCATTGAAATCAATAGGCTTTACCATGATCTCTTCGCATGCCCCCACCGCCCTCCTCTGCGACCCCGCCTACCGCCTCCACACAACCGGCGCCTTCCACCCCGAGCAACCCGCGCGGATGGATGCCGTCCTGCAGGGTCTCCACCTGGCCGGCCTCCTCAACCGCTGCCAGCTGATCGCCCCCCGGCCCGCCAGCGACGAAGAGCTGCTGCGCGTGCATACCCCCGCCTACCTGGCGCAGGTGCAGGCCGACATCAACGCCGGGCGCCATGAGCTCTCCACCGGCGATACCGCGATCGGGCCGGAGTCGGAGCGGATCGCCAGGTTGGCGGCGGGCGGCGCCATCGCGACCATGGAGGCGGTGATGGCGGGCCCGGTGGCCCATGCCTTCGCCGTGGTGCGGCCACCGGGGCACCACGCCAGCGCGGATCGGGGCATGGGCTTCTGCGTTTACAACAACGTCGCCATCGCGGCCCGGCATCTGCAGGCGGTGCATGGCCTGGAGCGCGTGCTGATCGCCGATTGGGACGTGCACCACGGCAACGGCACCGCAGCGATCTTCGCCGCGGATCCCTCGGTTCTCTTCTGCAGCACCCACCAGGCGCCGCACTACCCGGGCACCGGCTCCCGCTCCGAGCGGGGCCAGGGCGCCGGCGAAGGCTTCACCCTCAACGTCCCCCTGCCCGCCGGCAGCGGTGGCGCCGCGGTGCTCGCGGCCTGGCAGGAGCAGCTGCTGCCGGCCATCGAGGCCTTCGCGCCCCAGTTCGTGCTGATCTCCGCCGGCTTCGATGGGCGCCGCGGCGATCCCCTCGGCGATTTCCAGCTCGACGACGCCGATTTTGCCGCCCTCACCCGCCTGCTGCTGGGCGTCGCCGTGCGCCACGCCGGCGGACGGCTGGTGTCGGTGCTGGAGGGCGGCTACGACCTGCCTGGGCTAGCGGCCGCAGCCGCCGCTCACATGGGCGCATTGCTCGGCGATTGAGGGCCTGCCGGCACGGCGGCCCCGGCCACCGCCGACCACCAGCGCGCCACCACTTCCGGGGTGCCGTACCAGCGCGGTCCGAAGGCGCCGCCGTGGGCGACGCCCTCCAGCACCACCGCCTCCGACCCCTCCAGCAGGGCCGAGCACACCGGCACCAGGCCGTCGCCCTTGTCGTTCGCATCGCCGCTGCTGTTGCGGTAAGCGCTGGGGGCCAACCGCCGCGCCGTGTCGCTGGCCTCACCGCGCGCCGGATCCAGATCCACCGATCCCGCCACCGACACATACCGCACCGCCGGCGCAAACGCACAGCCGGGCAGCTCGCGCGCCACCTTCTGCCGCAGCGGCGTGGCCTTCAGCGCCGTGTGCGGGCTGCCGAGCATCACCAAAGTGTCCACCAGCGCCCGGCCGTTCCAGCGGCGGCCCTCGAACGGCCGGTCATCCAGAAACAGCCGCGCCATGATCCCGCCCGAGCTATGGCCCACCAAGGTCACCCGGCCGGTGGGTGATTCCGCGGCCTGTCGCGCCACCGCCTCGGCCACCCGATCCAGGATCCGCGCCCAGGCGAACGGGAACACGGTCAGCAGCCACTCCAGCTTGCCCACCGGCACCAGCTCCACCCGCTCCGGCGGCTGATGGCTCCGCTCCGCGAGGGTCTGCCGCATCGGCTGGTATGCCTCCTGGGTGATCAGGAAGCCACCGAGGATCACGATCGGTTGATGGGGAGCAGGCATGGCGTCAGGCGAGGGCGCGGCCCTGGCGCCACCAGCGCCAGGCCTCCACGTTGATCAACAGCCCGATCACCAGCAGCACCACCATCAGGAACACCTGATCGCCGCGGGAATCGGGCACCAGGATGTCGGCGATCAGGTGCGGGATGTTGGTGACGGTGTACACCACCGAGATCCAGAAATGCAGCCGCCGCCACGGGCGCCACCGGGCCTGGCTGGCCGGATCGCTGGCGGTCCAGGCGATCAGCAGGATCGAGGTCAGTGGGATCAGGAAGTAGAGCAACATCCCCCAAAACACCAGCGGCAGCCGGGCTTCCGGCACATGGCTCTCGATCTCCGGCGACAGGCCGTGGAACAGGGGCATCAGACCCAGATCCACATGAAACAGCATCGCGAGCAGGTAGGCGAGCCACAGGCTGCGCAGGCGCAGGGCGTGGTCGATGACGCAGGCGCGATCGGGGGGAGCAGACATCGCAGGCGGCGCCGCGGGGCTCCCGCGGGAGGGCTGCCCCGATGCTGGCGCGGCCCGCCACCGTCGTGACCGATGGCACGGCCAACTGTGATCCTCGGCGCGGCATCCACCCCACCCGATCCCAGCGCGGGGCCGAGGATGGCCATGGCGCCGCCCCCGCCGGCCCGTCCGCACGATGCCCCTTTCGCCCCCCACCTGCCACAGCCCCGGCGCCGCCAGCGCCGCCGCCCAGGGCGCCGTGCAGGTGGCGCTGATCGGCCTGCCCAACACCGGCAAGAGCACCCTGTTCAACCGGCTCACCGGCGGGCACGCGCAGATCGCCAACTGGCCTGGCCTCACGGTCGATCTGCTGCGCGGCTCCCTGCCACCCGGGCCCGACGGACGCCCCTACGAGCTGGTCGACCTGCCCGGCATCCACGATTTCTCGGGCAGCAGCGAAGACGAAGCGATCGTGCAGCGCTTCCTGCGTGACAGCCCGCCCGATCTGGTGGTGGTGGTGCTCAACGCCTCCCAGGCGGTGGCCCAGCTGCGCCTGCCCCTGCAGCTGCGCTCCCTCGGCCTGCCCACCGTGGTGGCCCTCAACATGAGCGACGAAGCCCGACGCTGGGGCGTGCACATCGATGGGGAGGCCCTGTCCCGCGGCCTGGGCCTGCCGGTGCTGCCGATCAGCGCCCTGCGGCGCGAGGGGCTCCCTTCCTTGCTGGAGGCGATCCACAGCGCCGCGCCTGCCCGTGACGCGCCCGCACCGCGCCACGCTGCTGCCGCCGCGCCCAGCGATTCCGACGCCCTCGAAGCCCTGCGCCTGGAGCTGGCCGCCCGCTGCGTGCGCCTGCCGTCGGGGTCGCCGAACCGCACGACGCGCCGCATCGACCATCTGCTACTCCAGCCGCTCCTGGGTCCGCTGCTGTTCCTGGCGATCGTGGCAGCGATGTTCCAGGCCATCTACAGCCTCGGCGCGCCCCTGCAGGAGGGCCTCGGCCGGCTTCTCGATGCGGTCCGCCAGGGCCTGCTCGAGCCGGCCCTGCAGCAGCTGGGCGCCCCCGCACTGCTGCAGGGCTTGCTGCTCGATGGCGTCTGGCTCGGCGTGGGCACCGTGGCCAGCTTCTTGCCGGTCATCTTTCTCTTCTACCTGCTGCTGGCGCTGGTGGAAGACTCCGGCTATCTGCCCCGCGCCGCCTTCCTGATGGATGGCTTCATGCACTGGCTCGGCCTCGACGGCCGCGCCTTCGTGCTGCAAGTGATGGGCTTCGGTTGCAACGTGCCCGCCATCCTCGGCACCCGCATCATCCGCGACCGCAGCATGCGTCTACTGGCGATGATGGTGATCCCCTTCGCCCTGTGCCAGGCGCGACTGGCGGTGTTTGTGTTTCTGGCCGGGGTGTTCTTTCCACGGCCCTGGTGGGCGCCGGGTCTGGTGGTGTTCGCCTTCTACCTGCTCAGTTTCGCGGCAGCGATCATCACCGGATTGCTCTTCAAGCACGCCTACCCACACCGCGAGGCATTCGTGCTCGAGCTGCCCCCCTACCGCCGCCCCAGCCCGGCCACGATGCTGCGACGCGCCTGGGTCGAAACCCGGCGCTTCCTGGTCACCACCCGCAGCTTCATCGTGCTCGGGGCGGCGCTGGTGTGGCTGCTCACCAACCTGCCGCCAGGCGCAGCCGCCGGTGCCGGCACCAGCGTCGCCGACCGGGTCGGCGGCCTGCTGCAGCCGCTGCTCGGGCCGATCGGCATGAACCCAGCCCTCACCGTCTCGCTGTTCTTCGGCTTCATCGCCAAGGAGATCCTGCTCGGCGCGATGGCAGTGATCCACCACACCAGCGAGTCGGACCTCGGCGCGGCGATCCAGCACACGCTCACACCGCTGCAGTCGCTCAGCTTCATGACCTTCGTTCTGCTCTACACCCCCTGCCTCTCCACGGTGGCGGTGCAGATCCGCGAAGCGGGCAGCCGCTGGTTCGCCCTGCGCTCGCTGGCCTGGTCGCTGGCGCTGGCCTGGGGCGCGTCGTTCGTGGTGTATCAGGGCGGGCGGCTGCTGGGGGCCGGGTCTTAACGCCCCGCCTCCCCAGCAGGCCGCACCTGGATCTCGGCCGCCTGCTGGCGCCGCAGCATGAACTCGGTCATCCCGTGCGCCACGTGCAGGATGCCGCCGGGCCGGCCGCGCCGCAGCACCGTCACCACCTCACCGGGCCGCAGCCCCAGCGCCAGCAGCCGCTCCCGCAACACCGGATCAGCGGGGAGCGTCGCCAGCTGCAGCGGCACCCCCTCGGGAGCACCTGCCAGATCCACTCCCGCCGAGCCGGCAGCATCAACCGCAGTGGAGGAAGCCATGGCACACAACGGCGATGGCCAGCCTAGGGTCAGCCCAGAGGCAGCTCCGCATTGACGCCCTCCCCCAGCCCCGCCCTGCCCGGTGGCGAGGCCCTGCGCGATGCCGAGGCCCACGCCCGCGCCGAGGGCACGGGTCTGGAGGCCGCCGATCTGACGGGGCTGTGGTGCTTCCACCAGGTGTGGCCCCGCGATGGCGGCGCGCCCCAGGCCGCCGCGTCAGGGCTGCTGCGCGCCCTGCAGGGGAGTCTGGAGATTGGGCCGGCGATGGCGGTGGGGGCGATGGGCGAGGCCGGGGTGCTGCCGCTGCGCAACCGCGTGCGGATTGGGCTGCTGGAGCTGGTGTTCGAGGGCGAGGGCGAGCTGGTGGGCCGCCGGCCGCTGCTGCGCTTCTGGTTCCACCGCTGGCAGCTGCGGCTGGGCGATCGCGTGCTGCTGGAACGTCTCCTGGTCCGGCCGGCGCCGCGGGCCCTGCCCTTCTTCGCGTTGATCGCCCGCGGCAGCGATGGCGGCGGCGGCGCCTGGCTGGCGGCCCGCGGCCGGGGCGGCGGCCTGGCGCTCTGGCGGCTAGCGGCGGCAGCGGGCAGCGCTGATCCGGCGGGGCAGGAACAGGAGGCGACCCCATGAACCCGGGGGTGGCGCTTGCCCTGCTGGAGCGCAACGGCCTCTGGCTGCTGCAGCTGCGCGACGACCTACCAGGCATCATCGCCCCCGGCTGCTGGGGCCTGTTCGGCGGCCATCTCGATCCGGGCGAAACCCCCGAACAGGCCCTGCGCCGCGAACTCATGGAGGAGATCGGCTGGGTGGCCGGCCCGCTCACCTACGCCTTCCGCCACGAACGCCCCACGCGGGTGCTGCACTACTTCCACGGCCCGCTCAGCGTTCCCCTGGCGGAGCTGCGGCTGCAGGAGGGGCAAGACCTGGCCCTGGTGAGCCTGGCGGAGCTGGAGAGCGGCCTGGTGCTCAGCCCGAAGCTCGGGGAACGGCGCCCGCTGGCGGAATCCCTGAGCCTGGCGCTGCCCGATCTGCGCCGCCGCCATGCCACCGATGGAAGCACTGGGGTTTGAACCCAGAACCTCACCCTGAATCAGGGATGCGCTCTTCCCAATTGAACTAAACGTCCAACTGCCAATGAATTGATAACCTAGCCACTGGCAAGCTGACGGATGTTGCGTTCCCGAACATTCAGCTCACCGAAGCTTGCCATTCAGCCATGGGCAATTGGCCTGGCAGGAGACTGTTTTTCGCGGTCGGGGAACGGTTCGTCAAGGTGGCTTGACCGCGGAGGGCTTGCGCCCCAGGGCCGCGATCAACAGGGCTCCGCAGACGTGGCGCAGTGGGCGGCCAGCTCGCCAAGCCAGGCCCGCAGCCGCTCGATCGCCTCAGGGCGCAGCCGGTAGTACACCCAGCGGCCGCTTTGGCGGTCCGCCAGCAGCCCCGCCTCCTTGAGCACCCGCAGATGAAACGAGAGCTTCGATTGCGCCAGGCCAAGCGCCTCGGTGAGCTCGCACACGCAGCGCTCCCCACCGGCGAGCGCCTCAATCACCTGCAGGCGGATCGGCTCGGCCAGGGCCCGGAGCAGAGCCCGGGCGTGGTGTGCCGTGAGCGGCTCCGCATCAGTGGCCACAGGCAGCGAGGGGGAGAGAACAGCACCCATGTGATCGGCAACACACGATTCATCAACCCTAGTTGATTTATGGTGCGGTGGTTCCGCGGCCCACCTGCGGAGAGGCCGCTCCATGAGCAGTTGGCTCACCCCATGAAAATCGGCATCAACGGCTTCGGCCGCATCGGTCGGCTGGTGTTCCGTGCCCTCTGGGGCCGCCCTGGCATCGAGCTGGTGCACGTGAACGACGCTGGCGGCGACGCCCACACAGCCGCCCACCTGCTGGCCTTTGATTCGGTGCACGGCCGTTGGCCACAGGCGGTGCAGGGCAACACGCGCGGATTCTTTGTCGGCAGCCATCCCATCAGCTACACCCAGGAGCCGAACCCCACGGCGGTTCCCTGGCGACAGGCCGGCGTGGAGCTGCTGCTCGAATGCAGCGGCAGGATCAAAACCCCCGAAACCCTCCAGCCCTATTTCGATGCGGTGGGCCTGCCGCGCGTGCTGGTGGCCTGCCCCGTGAAGGGGCAGGTCGCCGGGACGGAGGCATTGAACATCGTCTTCGGCATCAACCATCACCTCTACAACCCGGAGCGCCACCGGCTGATCACCGCCGCCTCCTGCACCACCAACTGCCTGGCACCCGTGGTGAAGGTGGTGCACGAGAGCTTCGGCATCCACCACGGCGCGATCACCACCCTGCACGACGTCACCAACACCCAGGTGGTGGTGGATGGATTCAAGAGCGATCTGCGCCGCGCCCGCTCCTGCCTGCAGAGCCTGATCCCCTCCAGCACCGGCTCGGCCAAGGCGATCGGGCTGAGCTTTCCCGAGTTGCAGGGCAAGCTCAACGGCCACGCCGAACGCGTGCCGCTGCTGAATGCCTCGCTCACCGATGCGGTGTTCGAACTGGGGCGCAGCGTGACGGCGGAGGAGGTGAATGCGGCCTTCGAGGCAGCGGCCAACGGCCCCCTGCATGGCATCCTCGGCTATGAAACCAGGCCGCTGGTGTCGGTGGATTTCGTCAACGACAGCCGCAGTGCGATCGTGGATGCCCTCTCCACAATGGTGGTGAATGGCACCCAGCTCAAGGTGTACGCCTGGTACGACAACGAGTGGGGCTACAGCTGCCGCATGGCTGACCTGGCCTGCCATATAGCGCTGCTGGACGCACGCTGATCGCGAACCATGGAGAACCCGCAACCATCCGCCCTGAAAAACTATGCCATCGTAACGGCAAATTACTGGGCGTTCACCCTCACTGATGGCGCCCTGCGCATGCTCGTGGTGTTTCATTTTCACGAGCTTGGCTTCAGCAGCCTGGAGATTGCTCTGCTGTTTTTGTTCTATGAATTCTTCGGAATCATCACCAACCTCTGTGGTGGCTGGCTGGGGGCACGCTTTGGGTTGCGTCTCACCCTCTGGAGCGGCACCCTGCTGCAGGTGGCCGCGCTGCTGCTGCTGGTTCCGGTGGCGGATTCCTGGCCCCGCGTCTGGAGCGTGGCCTATGTGATGGCAGCTCAGGCCATCAGTGGCATCGCCAAGGATCTTAACAAGATGAGTGCCAAAAGCGCCATCAAAAGCGTGGTGCCATCAACACCGGCAAACCCGAGTCAGGGTGAACAGCAACTGTTTCGCTGGGTGGCGATCCTCACCGGCTCCAAGAATGCTCTTAAGGGGGTTGGCTTCTTCCTCGGCGGTCTGCTGCTCACCACAATCGGCTTTAACGCCGCCGTGGCGGTGATGGCGGCCGGGCTGTTCGTGTCGTTTCTGCTCACACTCGTGCTGCCGGCGGAGATTGGCCGCATGAAGCAGAAACCGAAATTCACGGCCCTGTTCGCCCAATCCGCGGGCATCAATGCGCTCTCTCTGGCGCGTTTCTTTCTCTTCGGGGCCCGCGATGTCTGGTTTGTGGTGGCCCTGCCGGTATTTCTGCAACAGGCCCTGGGCTGGCGCTTCTGGGAGGTGGGCGGCTTCATGGGCCTGTGGGTGATCGGCTACGGAATCGTGCAGGCCGCGGCGCCTGCGTTGCGCCGCGGCTGGGGGCAGAGCGCGCCGCCCGGCGTGGCAGCGGTTCGGTTCTGGAGTGCCCTGCTCACGGCGATTCCTGCCCTGATCGCCATCAGCCTCTGGCGGGAGGTGGCCCATCCCGGCTTGGCCGTGGTGGTGGGTCTGGCGGCCTTTGCTGTGGTGTTCGCGATGAATTCCTCGATCCACAGCTACATGGTTCTGGCCTACAGCCAGACCGAATCGGTGAGTCTCAATGTGGGCTTCTATTACATGGCCAACGCCGCCGGCCGCCTCCTGGGCACGCTGCTCTCCGGGGCGTTGTTTCTGGTGGGGGGCGGCGGCGCCGCCGGCTTGCAGGCCTGCCTGTGGGGCTCCGCCACGCTGGTGGGGCTCTCCTGGCTCACGACCCTGCGGCTCCCGCCCCTTCCCCGCGCTCCCCAGCCGGTATCGGCCACGGGCTGAGGCTCGGCAGGGCCAGGCGGCATTCGGGCCGCAGCAGCTGCGCCCGCGCCACCCCCCACTGCTCCCAGCCAACCGCCCGCTGGCGCTCCAGCTCCACGGCAACGCCTTCCAGGCACGCCGCCGGAACGCCCTGCCGCCGGGCCGGATCCTGCAGCAGCAGGGCCTCAAGCACCTGAAGATCCTGCAGCGCCCCCAGGGCGCTCTGGGCCTGCTTGAGAGGCCCGATCCAGGCCTGCACCGCCGGATCCAGCTGGGCCACCAGGGGCTCGAGGCCGTAGCGCACCCCCTTGATCCGCTTGCGCAGCTCGTGCAGCGCCGGATCCTGCGGCTGACGCGCCCACCAGCCGGGGTCCAGGAACAGCCCAGCCGTGAGCGGCCGGGCCCACTCCAGCAGCCACTCCGCCAGTGGCTCCTCGCCCAGGGCCGTGAACACGGGCCGCTGCTGCCAGGCCTCCAGCCGCTGCAGCAGCCGCTCCCAGCGACCGGCCTCCAGCAGCTCCACCACCGCTGCGAACGCCTGCCGGCGGCGGCGCCGCAGCGGCTTGAGCAGCGGCCGCAGCGCCTGGCACTCCCCGTCAGAGAGGTGCGGCAGGAGCTGGTGGTCGAGGTGATCGCGCAACACGTCGAGGTCGCGGCAAAGGCCGGTGCGGCGTGCCAGGGCGGCGATGCGGCGCCCGCCCGCCCGCTCCGGCAGCACCAGAGCGGGGGCGAACTGGCGCAGGGCCGTCCGCAGCCGCCGCAGGCTCACGCGCAGCTGGTGCAACGGCTCGCGATCCCCGTCCTCGAGCACCTCCGGGCGGAGCCGCCGCAGCCGCTCGGTCTGCGCCGCGATCAGCGCCAGGGCGAAGGCGCCATTGCTGGCGGAAGCCGCGCCGGCGGCAGCGGGGGGAGAGGAAACCACCAGCCAATCCCGGAGGGGCGCTCTCCAGTCTCGTCCCTGCCGCGACCTGCGGAACGGTTCTCCCACCCCTGCGGTCGTGGCGACCGAATCGAAGTCGTGAGCACCGATCTGCCCGGTTCGGTCGCCCCGATTCCTGGCCGCGGACGCTGCCGGGAGAGTGCATGCACCGGGGCGAACGACCCCCGAACCCCACCCTTCGCCCAACGAACCATGTTGACCCTGCGCACCAGCTCCTCCCCCTTCCAGCTGTTCGACCGCCTCGAGCAGCAGCTCAGCCAGCAGCTCCACACCGCCGAGCGCGTCCCGGCAGCCGAAGTGCACGAAAGCCCGGAGGCCTACGAAGTGGTGCTGGAGCTGCCCGGAGTCGACCGCAGCGCCCTCGATGTCAAGGCCACCGAGCGCACGCTGGTGGTGAGCGCCGAGCGCCGCGGCCCCGAGCCGAGCGAGGAGGCCCCTGCCAGCACCGCGCTGCTGAGCGAATTCCGCTACGGCACCTGGAGCCGCAGCTTCCGTTTCCCAACCGCCATCGACCACGAACAGCTCCAGGCCACCTACCGCGATGGCCTGCTGAGCGTGAAGGCCCCCAAGGCCCAGAAGGTCACCACCGTGACGGTGAACGTGGAGGGCTGAGCCTCCTCCAGCCAGAACCCCCGCATCTGGCCTCCGGTTCGCCGGGGGCCTTTTGCGTGGATGGCCAGCGTCTGAGCGGATCAGGTTCAGCCGGCCGGTGGCTCTTCAGCCTCGGCCTCGCAGCGGTAGCGCCGCAGATCGCCGCCGGGGGAGCGCAGCAACAGCTCGGCATGGTCGGGCTCCGGCTCACGCCAGGCCCACTTGCCATCGCTGTAGCTGGGCGCTCCGGCGTTGTTGGTGCGGGGCAGCTGCAGCTGCACGTCCTGCCAGCGCAGCACCACGTAGGCGCCGGGCAGGGTGCCGGCGAGGGTGTTGGGGATGCCCACCGCATCCACCGCGCCGCTCACCCGCTCCACCAGCAGCGGCTCGCCGTCGCAGAGGAAGCGCTCCCCGGAGGGCAGCGGCGCAGCGGAAGGCAGCGGCGCGGCGGAAGGCAGTGCCGCCGCCAGAGCCGGCCAGGCCAGCAGCGCCACCAACGCCGCCACGTTCACCGCAGCTCCCGCCAACCACCGGCGCGCCCACCCCGCCAGAATCCGGACGCTGAACACCGGAGCAAGGGGCATGGCCACCACCCGAGCAGGAGCGCACCCACTCTGAGCGACCATCGCGCCAGCTGCGCCAGCGGACCGGTGCTGGTGTTCGACGGCGGCTGCCCGTTCTGCCGCCATTTCGCTGCGCTCAGTGAGCTGCGCAGCGGCATCCCGGAGCTGCGGATCATCGATGGCCGGGCTGACCACGCCCTGCGGCGCTCCCTGGCGCAACGGGGCTGGCCCCTACGCGATGGCGCGGTGGTGCTCGATGGCGAGCAGGTGCTGCATGGCGCCGCTGCGATCCAGTGGTTGTGCAGCCGCATGCAGCCCAGCGCGACCCTGCTGAGGCTGCTCGCGCCGCTGCTGGCCGATCCGGTGCGGGCGCGCGCCACCTATCCGCTGCTGCTGCTGGCCCGCCGGCTGGCCCTGGGGCTGCAGGACCTGCCCGTGGATCCGGATCAGCAGCAGGGGGGCGGCGAGAGTCAGCTGGCGATCAGGGCGGCCCAGTCGGGGGCGAGGGCAGCGGGCACCGGCCGGGGCCGGTAGTCGCGGGGATCGCTGGGGCCGTGGCGCAGCACGGCATTCACCACCACCGCCGGCCGGCGGCCGCGGTTGATGGCGCCGTGGGGCACACCGGGGGGGATGCGCACCCAGGAGGCCTCGTCCTCGCGCAGGGTGATCCGCCGCAGGCGGCGGTCCTGGAGGACGATCAGGTCGATGGAGCCGCGCAACACCATCAGCTGGTCGGTCTGGTGGCGGTGGCAGAACAGCTCACCGCCCGGCCCGGGGCCGACCTCGGCGATCTGGGTTTCATCACTGGGCTGGGGCGAGGAGAAGACGGTGGTGCCGGAGCGGGAGCTGTGGAGCGGCAGGACTTCGACACGGCGACGCAAGGCCATGACAGAACGAAGCAAGTTTGTGAATGTTCGCGAAGACATGCCGCACCAAAGCGTCGCAGCGAGTACCGAGTGCGATACCTGTCAGCAGATGCTGTCGATGCGCCAGGGTGGGACCCGTTGCCTCGTCCGCGCCGATGGAGCCCGCACCCGCGCCCGCCCAGGGATCCCCAACCGCCACCTATCTGGGCGCCAACGGCTGGCTGCTCGCCTTCGCCGGCGGACCACGGGTACTCGTGGATCCCTGGCTCACCGGAGCGCTGCAGTTCGGCCCCGGCGACTGGCTGCTGAAGGGGGAGCTGGCCGATCCGCAACCCGTGCCTGAAGCCCTGGATCTGCTGCTGCTCACCCAGGGCCTGAGCGACCACTGCCACGCCCCCAGCCTGGCCCTGTTGCCGAAGGATCTGCCGGTGGTGGCCTCGCCCACGGCCGCCCAGCGGGTGCGCGGGCTGGGCTTTGCCACCGTCACCGCCCTGCGCCCGGGCGAGCGCCATGCCCACGGGCCGCTGACGATCACCGCCACAGCCGGTGCGGCGGTGCCGCAGGTGGAGAACGGCTATCTGCTCGAGCACCCCAGCGCCAGCCTTTACCTCGAACCCCACGGCTTCCTCAGCCCCGATCTGCCCCCCCAGCCGCTCACCGCCGTGATCACCCCCGTGATCGACGTGGGCCTGCCCCTGGCCGGCGCCTTCGTCCGCGGCCGCACCGTGCTGCCCCAGCTCCTCGAGCGCTTCCACCCCGCCACCGTGCTCGCCAGCACCACCGGCGGCGACGTATCGTTCAGCGGCCTGCTCGCCGGCCTGCTGCAGGTGCAGGGCACCGCCGCCGAAGCCGCCCTCTCCGCCCCCTGCCGCTTCATCGACCCGGTGCCAGGCCAGGCCTACGGACTGATTGCCGAGTGAGCGCTACAGTCCGAATCGCCGGGGTGTGGCGCAGCTTGGTAGCGCGGGTGCTTTGGGAGCACTAGGTCGCAGGTTCGAATCCTGTCACCCCGACTGACTTTTCAGGGATTGACCGAGGGGCATGTGAGCAAACAGGTGAGCAAATCAAGGGTCTGCTCACCTGCTCCCCGGAGACGCCCGTCGGAGCTGGGGGCAGACACGCGCTCGGATGGTCTGCTGCGGTTGTGGGCCGGCACCGGTGTTGGAAGCGCCGGCAGGAGCTTCTGACCCCTCTGAGCTGCCGAAGGCTTTAGCGGAGGCGTGTGTTCACCGGCTTCTGGCCGCTCTCGATCGCACTGTTGGGGGGGAACTGGGGCCGCCTTCATGCACTCGTCGTGTCGGCGCCAGTTCGGCCAGCGGCTGAGGACAAAAATTCCTCTGATCTGCCTACACCCAGTTCGCGGCGGCCTGTCGCGAGGTGCAGGGAGAATCAGAGGTTGGACGCGCTGGAAATGGCTCAGCGCAATGGCAGTGCAGTGCCTTACTGCCTGAGGTGTCGTCGACTCCAGCCCGTGATGCTTGCTTCCACGTTCTCGAGATGCCACTGGAGCGGGCCCTTGCCTTGGGTGCAGCCCCAGCGGCGAAAGTGTTTGCCGGGTTGAAGTACCCGCCGGAGCCGCAGCTGGCGCAGGGTTTCTCGACTGATCCCGAGGGAATCACACAGCTCGGCGGTGCTGATCCAGGCACGTTGACGGCTGGTGCCGCTTGTGGCGCCCATCAGCCTTCCCCCCGCAGCAACGCAGCCACCGCCCTGCCCGAGAGGCTTTGCTGGCGGCAGGCCCCGCAGACGGCGCCCACCAGCAGACCGATGGTGACGACCTGCCCGAGCAACGAGAGCAGCAGCAGCCGGTGCAGCCCCCGCAGGCTGCGGCTGCTGACCAAGGTGTGCCCGGGTGGCCGGCGGCCGCCGTGGAAGACGGGCAGGGAGGGCCTGCGGGGAGGAGGGGGAGCAGCGATCCGGCTCATGGGGTCTGCTCCTCCCCCGTGCGGGCGAGAGGCGGCAGGGGGCTGAGGCCGGCACCGAGGCGCATCAGGTGGTGGGCGGCGCCGCTGGCGGAGAGGTTGTGGCGCTCCATCAGCTCGCGCAGCTTGCGGTGGCAGTCGCCGTAGACCATCACCTGCAGGTAGTGGCGCTCCTGGCTGATGGTGGGGCGCTCGCCGTAGCCGCGGCGGCGGGGGGCGCCGGCCTTGCGGGGAGCGGCGGGGGAGGGGCTCATCGGGGGATCTCCATGGCGGAACAACAGGGACTGGAGGGGAGAGGAGCGGGGCCGCGGCGATCAGCGTTCACGGGCAAAGCTCAGCCTTGGATGGCTGAGCTGCTGAGCAGAAAAAAAGGGGCGACCCCAAAGGGCCACCCCAGCTCCCTTCCGTCTCGCTCCCCTGGGCAAACGCTGGTCCAGCCTTGGCGCAGAGACCAGGCCGGCGCTGCATCCTGGATTCCGCGGAAGCGTGCCAGTGATGGAACGCCGAGGGTCACCTGTGCCATGGCCGAGCCAGACGCTTGCTTGCCTCCGACCTTAGAGCCTCAGCATCCTGAGGAGAAAGACCCAGCTCAGGAAGAGAGGGCAGTTGCTGGGGCGGTCACGGCGGGCTCCTGACGGCTCTCGGCAGCGGCCTGCGCCCCAGGCAGGGAAGCCCCAGGCAGGGAAGCCCGCCAGGCCTCGATCCACTTCTGGGGCAGCCAGCCGTTCTGCCATAGGGGCCTGAGCTCCTCGGGGCGGTAGTCCCGGAAGCCGGCGAGCACGGCCCGCAGGGCTTTGCGCTGGGCGGCCGGGGCCTGGCGGGCGACGCCCTGCAGGGTTTCGATCGGATCGAGGCCGTGGCGGCTGGCCTCAGCGCTCACCTGCTGACGCCACTGCCCGGAGAGCTCGGCGGCCAGGGCCTCATCAACAGCAGGGGTGGGATCTACCGGCGCCTGGCGATAGGCCGCGGGAACAGCAATCAGGCCCACGTAGCAGCCCCAGAAATCAGCCGGTCCCCACAGCTGGCCGTCGTCGCCGCGGATTGCTTCTGCGTGCTCCAGGGCCTGGCGCAGCTCGGGGCTGTGGAGATCTCCCCAGTCGCGCTCGGCCAGGCGCCGGTTGGCATCGGCGAGCTGGAAGTGGGCCTGGGCGCGCAGATCGCCGGCCTTGCCCTGCTCCACCATCGAGACATTGCCGCTGGAGACCGTGGCAAAGCCGGCCTCCTTGCCCCAGCGCTCGACGGTGTACTGGGTCCAGCCGTTGCGCTCGCGCCAGAGGCGGAGCATGCGGCCAAAGGCCTCCCGTGCAGCGCCCTGGTTCTGCTTGTAAGCCTCGTAGGTGTCTGCCATGCCGCCTCCGGCTTCTATGGACAGATTCTAAGACGAGCCTGGGGACTCAAGCCACAGGCCCGATCGGGTGAGGGAACTGGGCTCATGGTGTGGGGTGGCCACGGTTCGGCCGCGGCCCCTTCTGGAGGATTGCCGGAAAGAGATTCCTGCTGGGCTCTGCAGTGCCAGGGCTAGAAGCGAGCAGCCCTGCCCCCACCTGATCTCCACGGATCCAGGGCAGCCAAGACCAACAGGCTCAGCTTTTCAGCGGGGATCGCAAGCTCTAGGGTTCCCTCAGCTTCCTGAGCGCAATGGCAACCCTTGCCCCGCCGATCTCGATCCACTTCACCCGCAAGCAGCTGGCCTGGCTCGATAGCCGCCGCCGGCTGGGCACCCTGAGCCGCTCGGCTGCTCTGCGGATGGCGATCGATGAGCTGATCCAACAGGAGGAGGGCAGTGGCCGCCCAGGCGGATCCAGCAGCAGCGCTGTGGCGATGCCTGGCCCTCGGCAGCTGGAGCTGTCCTCCCAGGCCGCGGCCCAATCCCTGGCCGAAACCCCGGCCGGATCCCAGGCGCAAGCCGAGTCCACCACCCCCGCCGGCGAGGGTTGAGATGGGCAACTCCAATTCCTGGGTCATCGACCACGAGAGCGCCCATCACTTCCTCGTCCTGCTGGGCAAGGACCCCGCCACCACCCGCCTGCGGGCCTTCCCCCATCGCGATGATCCGCGCCGCCGAGAGATCGGTGCCCGCAAGGGCGTGTGGAACCTGCGGCAGGCCGAGCGTTGGGCGCGCGACGGCCGCGGCCTGTATGTGGTGATCAACGACGGCGGCGATCGCAACAGCGCGATCCAGCGCTGCCGGGCGTTGTTCGTGGAGTGGGACGACCGGCCGATCGCCTGGCAGCGCCAGGCCTGGCGCGAGCTGGATCTGCCGGAGCCGAGCGTGATCGTTGCCAGCGGCGGCCGTTCCCTGCACTGCTACTGGGTCCTGCGGGAGCCGCTGGCACCTGCGGCGTGGAGACCGCTGCAGCGGGAGCTGATCGAGGAGGCCCAGGGCGACCGGAGCTGCTGCGATCTGGCCCGGGTGATGCGGCTGCCCGGCTCCTGGTATCTCGACGCCCAGGGCCAGCCACTGGTCAGGGCCTCGATCGAGGCCGCCAGCGGCCATCGCTACGGCGCCGACGAACTGGCCGCGGCCCTGCTGGCCTGCCGGGGCTTTGGGGAGCAAGGGGAGATCGCCATGCCGGCTCTGCATGGCCGCGGCGACAAGCACCTCGAGACCGCCGCGTCCTCCGACGCAGCCTCCGATGCCCCGCTGGGCTCCCGCCCCCTACTCCCCCCTGCGAAACACTCCACTGCTCCGGCCGACATGGCAACTCCCGCAACCCCCGCCCCAACCTGGGCTGACATCTGCAGCGCCCTGGCCGCGATCCCGCCGCGGGTGGCGGGGAGCAACAGCTACGGGGTGTACCGCAACATCCTCTGGGGCCTGATCAGCGCCTGCGCAGACGCGGGCAAGGACCGCGAAGAGGCCATCGCCTTGATGGAGGCCCACAGCCCGAGCGGCGAGAGCGGCTGGGATGTGCGCCAGGTGGCGAACTCCGGAGGGGAGCAGATCGGCGCGGCCACCTTCTGGTTCCACGCCCGCCGCTGCGGCTGGAGGCCCGAGGGTGAGCAGGGCACAAGGAGGCCACCCGGCCGCCACCGACCCCAGATCAACCCCACCGCTGCCGGAGTCGCTGGCGCCGCCGGCCCCGCCGCAGGCCCATACGGCCCCACCACCGGGACCTCTGCCCCCCGCCCCGGCCCCAAGACCCTGCCGCTGAACCGCCGGCTCGATGCGCTGGAGCACTGCATCCGCGCCCTGATGGGCCGCGAGGCCAACAGCATCCGGCGACAGGCGCAGGTGCGCCGTGCCCAGGAGGCGCTGGAGCTCAAGGCGTTGCTGCGCCATCAGGAGATCGGCCAACTGATCCTTGAGGCCCACGACCGGCGCCACGGCAACGGCTTCCAGGCGCTGGGCTCGCAGCAGCGGCTGGCGATGAGCGTGCCGCAGCTGGAGTGGGAGATCCCCGGCTTCCTGCCGGCCAGGGATCTGACGATCCTGGGGGGCCGGGCCAAGGTCGGCAAGACGCGGCTGGCCCATGCCCTGCTGCGCTGCCTGCTCTGCGCCGAGGATTTTCTCGAGTTCGGCGCGCCGAGCCGGCCGCGGCCGGTGATCCTGATCAGCGATGACCAGGCCGATGGCGACACCGCCCAGATGCTGCACGCCTCCGGGATGTGGGGCCATCCGGGGCTGACCTGGTCGCGGCGCTTCCGGGCGAGCGAGGCGAACCTTGAGGCCCTGCGCGACTGCCTGGCGGAGCAGGGCCCGGCCGGCCAGGGCGGTGCGGTGGTGGTGCTCGATTCGCTGCGATCGATCACCCGCTCCTGCTGCTTTGGCGAGAACGATCCGGAGATGGGGGCGCTGATCTACGACCTCAAGCACCAGATCACAGAGGCCGGCGGCACCGTGTTGCTGGTGCACCACTGCAACAAGGCGAACGAGACCACCGGCACCGAGGCCCTCTCGGGCCACAACGCCATCGCCGGCGCGGCGAACACGATCCTGACGCTGCACTACCTCAGCCAGGGCAATCGCCTGCTCAAGGAGTCCCCCCAGCGAAGGCTGGTGCAAGAAGCGAGGTCAGGCCCACCGGTGGATCTGGTGGTGGTGATGGAGGAAGCGGGCGGCCGGTTCGTGCGGATTGGCTCCTACAGCGAGCTGTTGGAGGAGCAGGAGGCGCAGCGCGCGGCGCAGGAGGGTCAGGAGAAGGCTCTCGATCGGGTGCAGAAGGCGCCGATTGAGCATCAGCAGGCGCTCGCCCACCTGCTGGAGCGTCATCAGCGGGGCGAGTCAGGCCTGCCGTTGTTGCAGCTGCTGCAGGTGGTGGGTGCCTTGCCGGCAACGGTGCAGCGGAAGCAGGAGTTGGAGCGGGTGGACCTCAACCGCTACAAGGGCCTGGGCCGCCTGCTCAACAACCTGAAGGGCATCGTGGTGGCCACCAAGAAGGGAGAAGAGAAGGGTGGCTACTCCTTGCACTACAGCCTCAGCGAAGGCGGTGCCGAATGGCTCGCGGGGGTGCTTGAGCCATGAGCACCAGCCCCGCGAAGGAAGAGGAACAGCGCCCGGGTTGTCGCCTGGAGGCGACAGAAGAGCGTCCGCGGAGGGCTCCAAACCCTCCGCCGGCCACGAATCCAGGCCGCAGGAGCGGAGAATCCACCAGGATCCACAGACGAAAAATCGCCAAATCGACTGCGCCGCAACAGAGGTACTGGAATACCAGAAAAACGGGCCTCTTACAGCGGGAGGCGATTTTGCGGACGCATTACGCAGGTGTTGTCTCGGGCGCCCCGCGAAAGCCCGCCGGCCGGTGCTCGCTGTCTACCCTCTCGCATCACACCTGCGTGATGTATCGCGCGCTGGCGGCGCTTGGAAAAAAGGGGCTGAATTCTTGGGCTGTCAGGGATGCCACTGCGCCGCAGTGGATCTGGAGGAAAAACCGCCGTGGATCCAGGTGGATTCCTCGCTCACGCATCGCGCGAGCGTGATGACCCGAGCCCTTTTGTCGCCTGTAGGCCACGCCAGAGCGGCACCGGCGCTCCCCTCGCGGGACAGCGGCCGAACTCCCCGAGCCAACCCACTCCTCCTTGAACCAGCGCCCCATTCCGAAGAAGAAAGCAGAGCCATGCCACACACCAACGCCCCATTCAGCCCAACCCCCAGCCATCGGCCCAGCGCTCAGCGGCCCGAAGCCACCAGATCAAGGGCCCCGGCCCTATCGCCTGGACCCCGGCACCGCCGGCCCCACCGCAACGCCCATCCCCACGCCGCCGCCAATGCGTTGGCCCTGCAGCATCGAGACATCGCCAAAGCGGTGGCGGCCAACCTCTCGCGCCGCACCGGCCATGCCCGGGAGGATCTGGAGCAGATCGCCATGGTGGGCATCATCCTGGCCGCCCGCCGCTATGTGCCCGAGCGGGGCAACTTCCGGCCCTTTGCCCGCCGCTACGCCAACGGTGAGGTGCACCACTTCCTGCGCGATCGGGGCTTTCTGATCAAGGTGCCGCCCAGCTGGCGGGAGCTGCATGCCAGAGGGCGAAAGCTGCAGGGGGCTGGTGTTTCCCGCGAGGCGGTGGCGCAGCGGTTGGGGGTGAAGCAGAGCCGGTGGGAGGAGATTGAGCGGGCGTGCAGTGTGGCGGTGGTGCCGTTGGGGGTGGAGTTGGGGTAGGGGATACTTTCCTTTAAAGATATTTGAGCTAGAGGTCTCTTCTCCATTGAGAAGTGCCGATTTCGGCCAAACTCAACGAAGCTGCATGTATACATGCAGATTTATAAGCGTCAATTCATATTCGCCCATGAAATGTCTGCGTATCTTGGATGGCTCAGGCAAGAATCTTTAATGGTTTTCCGTCACCTTCCTGCACAAACTTGACCCCCTTGCTTTCCATGGCGAAGCGGATCGCTTCGATCGTTTCTAACTGCGGCGTTCTATTTCCGTCCTCAAAGCTGGCAACTGTTTGGGCGCTTAAGTGAGCCAGATCAGCCAGTTTTTCGCGCGTGAGACCAATGACATTCCTTGCCTTAGCGCATACATCTGCCGTAAACTCGTCACACACTTTGTTAGATAGCGACCATCCATCTGGAGCGCCCCCCAAAAGTGAGATGCCATGCACTGACATTGCAATACCTTCAAAATCTGACTCGGATAACTGAAACCATTCCCCACGAATATGACTTTGTCGAAACCGATAATGTAAAGCTGTCTCGACGCGAGCCGCCTCGTCTTTAGAGGTAAACTCGTGGCAATATAATACGCGAAGATATTGTGGGTTGCTGACATTCAAGACGGAGCGACGGCGTGCTATGTTACCCGTAGTTCCAATCTTCACGGGTCCACTCTTGCTCGCGCCAATCAGATAGACGAATCTTTTGGTATTATCGGGCATTTGCATGGCGCAGCTGTGATTGATCATTGGACACCATCCCGCAGGTCAGGATTCGGTGCAGGGTGACACTTTATCCTCAGTCACAAAGGGTGTAAATCCCTGTGAGTCCAAGTGCAGGCGAGGCTGTTAGTTAATAGCTATAGATCGACGAGGCTCGTCGGTTTTCCCTGGCAATAGGGTTCAGTCATTAAGCGCACATGCTCAACAAAACAATCTAGCCATTCAACGGGCTCCCCGGATAATCCTCGAAAACCTCACTCCACCCCGTTCACCACCACTGCCCACCCCCTTCCCAGGGGCATGCGGACCAGCTGCTCCAGCACCGCCTGCAACCAGGCCCGATGGTGAGCCAGCCCCGGATCAAAGTGCTCGACGTAGCCCGAGGTGGGGATGGGGCGCTTCATCGGAACACCCCCCGCCGCCCCGGCGCCAGGGCCACCTGAGGATTCGCGGCCACCATCTGCATCCCAGAGGGGAAGAACAGGGCACTGACCGTCATCCACCGCTCCAGGCAGGCATCCACCTGGCGGGGCCCGTGGAGCCAGTTCGGCAGCTCACAACTCCCCAGGAAGGCGGTGGAGAAGGCGATCTGGCCGGTGAGCAGGCCATGGGAGGCAGCCGCGCCGAGCAGCCGCAGCAAGGGGGTCATGGCGCCGGTGGGCAGAGGATCACTGGCCGTTGCCAGCGCTGTTCAGCAATCGCTGACCCCTGGCGGCCACAAGGCAATGGCCGCTGACCCAGCGGCGCCGCAGCGATGAGCGACCCCAAGAGCCGGCTCTCCACCCGCGTTGAGGTGTTCACCCGCGCCACGGCCGATGCCTTGAACCGCGCCATCGGTGAGGTGCTCGATGCCCGCAGCCCCTGGCAGCTGCTCCATCGCCTCAGCCGAATCGTGTTCCTCGGGCTGGTGCTGTACCTGGGATGGATCCTGGTGGTGGTGCAGCCGGATCTGGCGCGCCGGCTGATGCTTCCCCCCACGCCTCCGTTCCGGGAGCGCTTTGCGCTGCATCGCGAGCCGGTGCAGGAGGTGCTGCAGGCGGCGGTGGCGGCCCCCGGCTTTGGCCTCCATGCCCTGGTCGTGGCCGAGTGGGATGGGGCAGGAAGTCTGCAGGTTCTGGCGGCACAGGGCCGCACCCCCCAGCTGCCGCTGGAGTCCGGCGACGACGTCCTGCTGGGCGTGGCGATGGCGCGGGTGATGGGCCATGTCGCCCTGGGGCTGTGCGATGGCGAGCGGCCCACCGCCCTGAGCCTCGATGCGAGTGAGCTGCCGGCGGGGGCCACGGTGATGGTGTGCCCGATCGGCTGCGCGGTCTCGAGCACCGGGCAGGGGGTGCTGGTGGGGATATATGGGCCCTGGGCCGCGCCAGCGAAGGGGCCGGTGGAAGCGCCAGGGAAGCGGCCGGTGCAAGCACCGCCGTCGGCGCCGAAGGCGGGCCCCCTGGCGCCAGCGCCTGGACCGGGTGCGGAGGAGCAGCGGGCGCGCCGCCAACGCGAGCAGCTCATGGTGCTGGCCCGGCGGCTGGCTGGGGTGATGCAGTGAGGGCGGGCCTGCCAGGCCTGCCAGCAGCCGCGGCCTACGACTCCTCCACCGGAAAGATCAGCCGCAGCTCCGCCGCGCTCACCAGCCCATGGGCGACGGACCAGCCGATGGCCTGGGCCCGGTCCCGCACCCCGAGGCGTTGGTAGCTCTGGCTGAGGTAGCGGCGCACCGAGTTGTGGGCCAGCCCTCGGCGCTTGGCGATCTCCAGGCTGTTGTAGCCGCGGCAGACATCCCGCAGCAGGGTCCGCTCCTGGGCCGTCAGGTCATTCACGGATCGCACCCGACCCTCGCGGGGGGTCTGGGTGAGGCGCTGGCGGAACAGCGGATCGAGATACGTGCCGCCGCTGGCGATCAGGTCCACGGCGGTGTAAATGCGGCCCTGGCCGCAGGAGCCCTGGGTGCAGAGGCCATCGACGCCCCTCTCCTGCAGGCTCTGCAACCGCTGGCGATCGGTGTGGTCCCCCAGAACCGCCAGCACCCGCCGCCGTTCCGGCGCGATGGGCTGCAGCAGGGCCAGGGCTTGCTCCAGCTCGCCATCGGGCAGGTCGTCGCAGAGCAGGAAGAAGAGCAGGTCTGCCAGCGGATCGAGGCAGCCGGGCGCGTCGGAGCCAACCGGTAGGAGCTGCTGCGGAACCGGCCGCCGGGGCGCGCAGGGGGCGCCGGTGGGAGCGCTGGTGGGACCGTCGGTTGGGGCAGCAACTGCGGGCGCGGTGGTGGTGCCTGCCTCCCCGCTGAGCAGGCCCCGCAGGTCCGCCAGGGAGGAGGCGCGGCGCATCACACCCGGATAGGTCCAGACCATCACCCCCGCAAAGAGGTCACTGCCGCTGACGATGACCAGCCGCCAGGGCTCCAGCGATGCCGCCAGCTCCTTGAGCCACTGGCGCGCCTGCTGCCGCTCCAGCTCCAGCATTACAACAGTGCTCCTTACGGCTCACAGTTCCCCTTGATTAGCCGTAGGCGTGCTAATCGGCAGCAGGGCATCTGTCAGAGAGAGCCGACAGAGAAACGGCGAGCCATCGCTGCGGGGATCCTGGCCGGACGTTGCCCTCACCTCCAGGCTCATGCCCGGATCGCGGGATGGGCAGAAGGACTCGAAGGCGATCGGAGGGAAAGGCTCACCCAAACTTCCTGAGAAAAAGAGAAATTGGCCACACACAACCCCAAGGACAGCCCCGCGATCGGCACAATCACCTCGTCCGTAATTCCACGCAGATCACACGACCGATCGGACCTGGCCAACTGTCCATCCACAGGGTAAAGGAACCCCATGCACAGAGGGAGATGATCGCACTGCACACGTGTGGATTCAGCTCCCAAAGGTGTGGATTGATGGGCAGCTGGGAAGCCGCGTAGCACAGGGGAGTTGAGCGTTCCCACGGCGATGGCTGCTCCGAATCATCCTTTTCTGCTCCCATCCGAGCGGCAGATCCTGCGCCTCGGTGTTGATCCGCTCCATGCCCATCTGCTGCCACCAACAAGCAGCGCCAAGGTGGTGCATCACCTGGCGTTCTTGGGCGCCGCCGAATGGGGGCGGCAACTCAAAAACGGCCTCATTGATGCGGTGCTGTTGCCCATGGCCGGGATGGTGGGCCCCAGCGAGCCGCCGGAGCCGCCCGCCCTGACGGCCGCGGCCGCCTTGACCCCCTCCCTCGGCGATCCGGAGGTGGTGGCGATCGCGGTCGCCAGCTGCTCGCTGCCGTTTCTGGTCGCCGGCCACCACCTGGTGGATCCCGCCGCGGCGCCAATGCCCTCGGGCACGGTGCCGCGGGTGGCGGTGCTGCTCCCGCCGGCGCGCCACCAGCCGCTGCTCCATGCCGACCTGCTCCGGCAGGCGCTGCTGCCCTTGCGCTGCTGCAGTGAGCTCAACGCCGCGGTGTGGATCGAGCGGCTGCAGCGGGAGCGGCTACTTCTGCCGGCTCCTCTGTCTCTGCTGGCCTCCTCCCCCTGGCGGAGGGCAAGGTTTGCTGTCGTGCCGCCGGCGGATCCTCTCTGGGAGGTGGTCTGGCTGGTGGTGCGGCAGGAAGAGCGAGGGGCCAGGTGGGTGGAGGGGCTGCTGGCGGGAGTGAGGGTGGGGTGTTGTCGTTGAGCCCTTGAGCTGGTCGGCTCTGCGCCCTGCGGGGCCGGCTTGCCGTACTGACAGGGCCGGCCAGCGGATCTATCTATGAATCAGAGGCCAGGACCCGAACCGAGCGAGACCAGAGTCCGGCAACCGGCCAAAGGGCCCTCCGCGCGGGGGGCCCTTCTTCTTGGGAGTTGTGGCTCGTTACTAGGCAGGGTGACCGGGTGCGTCTGAGCAATGTTTCCAGGTGGCTCTAGCGTGAGTCCTGTTCCCAGAGGAAGAACCATGACTCCTCCTTCCGTCAGGCCTTGTTCTGCCAAGAAGTCAACAGAGCCGCAGGTATCAACAGCGGTTGGAGCGATCAGCCTCACAGATGAAGAGCTTGGGCAGGTTGTTGGTGGCATCGCAATCATTGGCATTCTGGTGATCGCGACAAGGCCAAGGTGATGGTTGATCGCGTAGCTCGTCAGATGGAGCCTCTGCCGGCCGGTCGCTCCCGGCCGGCAGAGGCCTGCGCCTCAGATCACCGACACCGTGGCGCCACGGGTGCCCTGCAGCTTGCGGGCCACCTTATGGGCCTGGGCCAGGGGCATGTAGCGGAGCTTCTGCACCGGCTGCCCGCGGCGGCCGACGGGGATGGTGATGCGCACGTGCGGATGGACCTTGATCTCATCGGGCCAGAGGTGCAGCACCACAGCACGGATTTCGCAGCGGAGGGAGGAGCAGATCGCCATGGCAGAGGAGGCGTAGGACACCGACCCCAAGCCCAGTGCTGGAGCAGCGGCAAGGGCCGCGTGCGGCCTGGCCTGACCCGTGCCGCTGCTCTGGCGCGGGGCATCGTGGGGAGGCCGAGCCGGGTTGCCGGGGCGGGGTGGGATCGACCTCAGGCGCTCAAGGGGCCCGGGTTCTGAGGTGTGTCACGTCCAGGCCATCGGCACTCAGCCATTCACGCAACTTGGTCCAGCGGCGCCGGCCGAGGTGGTTCTTGACGGCCATCGCCAGGGCCTTCTTCTGGCCCACCAGCACCACCAGCCGTTTGCCGCGGGTGATGCCCGTGTAGAGCAGGTTGCGCTGCAGCATCGTGTAGTGCTGCGTGAGCAGCGGGATCACGACGGCGGGGTACTCGCTGCCCTGGCTCTTGTGGATCGTGCAGGCGTAGGCGGGCACGAGGGTGTCGAGCTCACCCCAGCCGTAGGTGACGGCCCGGCCGTCAAAGAGCACCGTCAGTTCGCTGTTGTCGGCATCGATGGAATCGACGGTACCCAGATCACCGTTGAACACCTCCTTCTCGTAGTCGTTGGCGATCTGCATCACCTTGTCGGCCGGGGCAAAGCGCCAGCCAAAACGCTCCACCTGCTCATCGGGGTCGGGATTGAGCCGCTCCTGCAGCGCCACGTTCAGCGCCCGGGAGCCGCAACCGCCGCGGGCCATCGGCGTGAGCACCTGCACCTGCTGGATGGGATCGAGCCCAAAGCGGGCCGGGATGCGCTCGGCCACCAGCTTGAGGATCAGGGCCACCGCCTGCTCGGGCGAGTCAGCGGCGGCGTAGAAGAAATCGCAGGCGGTGCCATCCGCTGGCGGGCGTAGGTCGGGGATGACGCCTTGGTTGACCGCGTGGGCGGTGGTGATGATGCGGCTGGAGGCCGCCTGGCGGAACACCTCGGTGAGCCGCGCCACGGGGATGGCAGTACTGGCGATGGCATCGGCGAGCACCTGCCCCGGCCCGACCGAGGGCAGCTGGTCCACATCTCCCACCAGCAGCAGCCCGGCCGTGGAGGGGAGGGCGGCGAGGAGGGAGGCCATCAGCGGCACATCCACCATCGAGGTCTCATCCACCACCAGCAGGTCGCACTCCAACGGCAGCTCAGGACCGCGGCGGAAGCCATAGGCCGCCGGGTCGAACTCCAGC
>JBKDSQ010000013.1:0-19749 GCA_046340895.1 Synechococcaceae cyanobacterium
TCCTTGGTGCTCCTCGGCCAGCTGCGCGGCAACCTCGTGCTCACCCTTCTGCTGTGCGTGCTGCTGGGCCTGGGGGCCGCCCTGCTGGCCATCCCCGCCCAGACCACGATCCAGGTGGACACCCCGGAGGCGCAACGGGGAAAGGTGTTCGGGCTGCAGAACAACCTGATCAACATCGCCCTGAGCCTGCCGCTGGTGCTGGCAGGAGCCCTTGTCAGTCGCTACGGCCTGGTGCCTGTGCTCTGGGGTCTGGCGGCGCTGTCGCTCCTGGCGGCTCTGATCGAGCAACCCTGGCGGCGCTGCTAATTTGCCGTGTCGGATGCGGCCGCACCGTGGCTCACATTGCCTGGCTGGGCAAGAAGTCCCCTTTCTGCGGCAACGTCACCTATGGCCTGAGCACCACCGAAGCCCTGCGCCAGCGAGGCCACGCGGTGAGCTTCATCCACTTCGACACACCGACCACCGGCCTCGGCCTGCTCGAGCCAGCACGGCAGGAACAGGAGCGTCCCGACGATTCTCCGGCCCCGGGCGGCGGCCCTGACCCGGATGTCGCCCTTCCCTATCTGGTCAAGTCGCAGGTGTACACGATTCCCTCCCCCGGCGCCCAGCGGGAGCTGCGGGAGTCGCTGGAGCGGCTGCGCCCCGATCTCGTGCACGCCAGCCTCACCCTCTCCCCGCTCGATTTCCGCCTCCCCGACCTCTGCCAGCAGCTGGGTCTGCCCCTGGTGGCCACCTTCCACCCCGCCTTCGACGCTGGCCTGCGCAACCTCGCCGCCGGCACCCAGCAGCTCACCTACCAGCTCTACGCCCCCTCCCTGGCCCGCTACGACCGCGTGATTGTGTTCTCCGAGCTGCAGGCAGGGGTTCTCGAACGCCTGGGCGTACGCCCGGAGCGCATCGCGGTGATTCCCAACGGCGTCGATGAACGGGTCTGGAAGCCTTGCGGCCCCCTGCCCTCGCCGGCGTATCGCGAGCTGGCCGAACGCTTCGCCGGCCGGCGGGTGTTTCTCTACATGGGCCGCATCACCACCGAGAAAAATGTGGAGGCGCTGTTGCGGGCCTGGCGGCTTGTGCGGCCCCAGGGCTGTGTGCTGCTGATCGTTGGAGATGGACCGCTGCGGGGTCTGCTCCAGACCAACGCTGAGCCGGATGTGATCTGGTGGGGCCTCGAGGCGAGCCTGGAGCGGCGCGTGGCTCTGTTGCAGTTGGCGGAGGTCTTCCTGCTTCCGTCGCTCGTGGAAGGGCTCTCCCTGGCGCTGCTGGAGGCGATGGCCTCCGGCACGGCCTGTGTCGCCACGGATGCCGGCGCTGACGGGCAGGTGCTGGAGGGCGGCGCCGGCATCGTGATCCGCACCCAGGGCGTCACCACCCAGCTGCGCACCCTGTTGCCAGTGCTCAGGGATCAGCCGGTGCTTACCGCCGAGCTGGGTCGTCGCGCGCGCGAGCGGGTGCAGGAGCGCTACACCCTGCGCCGCAACATCGATGCCCTCGAACGCCTCTACACCGAGGTGACTCAGCAGCCGGTAGCCGCCTGAGCACAGAGTCCCCGTCTTTGTGCTTTCATCTCGGCATGATGGTTAGAGCATGCCGACAGGATCACCGAAAGCCGCTATCCAGTGGCGCCAGCGCCTGTTCGGCAGCCTGCTCGGGCAGTTGCGCCTGGCGGCGTTCGCCTCGGTGTTCGTGGGCTTCACCGTGGCTTCGGCGGCCACGCTGCTGATCAACCAGCGCGCCCTGGTGCGTCAGCACGAACGCGGCCTGGAGCTGGTCGGCGACATCCTGAAGCCGCAGCTGCCCCTGCTGGCCCGCGATTCATCGCCGGCGCGGCGGCGCGCTGCTGCCGCCGCCCTGGATCGCTACAGCAGCGAGCAACTGGTGTTCTGGATCCGTTTGGCCGATGGCAGCCTGCTGTTGCCGTTTCACCTGCGGGAGCCACCCCTGCGCCTCCTGGCGGACCGGGGCCTGGAGGCCCGGATCGACGCGCAAGCGCCGCACATCCTCTTCTCTGCGGTCTCGCCGCAGCAGCCCGCTGCCACGGCATCTGTAGCGCGCGATCCTTACCGGGTCGTGGCGATCGGCGAGCGGGAATTTCTCATCCATCAGCACCACATCGGCTCCGATGGCAGCGGCCTCTGGGTGGCGGAGGACATCAGCGCTAACCTGGCATTTCTCTCCAGTCTGCTCGGATCGATCCTGCTGGCCTGGACGATCTGCCTTCTGCTTACGCTTCTGGCCATCTCCTGGCTCACGCGCCGCATCATCCGGCCGCTTCGTGATCTCAATGCCATGGCTGCGGCGGTCACCTCCTCCAGCCTGGCCTCCTCACGTCTGGAGGTGATGCGGGCGCCACTTGAAGTGCAAGAGCTGGCCAACGGTTACAATAATCTTCTCGACCGCCTTTCGCTTTCCTGGCAGCAGCAGCGGGAATTCGTGAGCACGGCGAGCCACGAACTGCGCAATCCCCTCACGATCATCGGTGGCTACCTGCAGCGGTTGCAGCGGCGGGGCACAAATCTCGACCCTGAGCAGCGGCGCACCCTCGCCACAGCCGAGGCTGAGACGCAGCGCATCAGCCGCCTCCTCAACGATCTCCTGGATCTTTCGCGCAGCGACTCCGGCCGGTTGCCGCTGGTGCTGCGGCCCGTTGCCGTTGATGCCGTTCTGCTTACCGCCTGTGACCTGGCCCGCAGCCAGCTGCGCCGCCCCCTGCACCTGGAGTTGCCGCCCCGGGCGCAGGAGCGGCAACTCTTAGCCCTGGCGGAAGAGGATCGACTGCAACAGGTGGTGCTCAATTTGATTGAGAACGCTGACAAATACTCCCCGCCCGGCTCAGCCATCCAGGTGCGGCTTGAAGCGGAGCCGGCGCCCCGCGCTGGCCTCAGCATCCGGGTGATCGATCAGGGCATTGGCATCTCGGCCGAAGATTTGCCCCTGATCTTTGATCGCTTTCACCGCGGCTGCAACGCCGCCCTGGGAAGACGGGGCTCCGGGCTTGGTCTGTCCGTGGTGAAGCTGCTGGTGGAGGCGATGGGTGGCAGCATCGACGTGGAGAGTCAGCTGAATCAGGGCACCTGCTTTCAACTCCATTTCCCCGCCTATCGGTGCCCTTCGCTCCCGCCGCGTCGGGGGCCTGTCTGAACAGCCGTCAGTAACGCTCGGGCACCGGATCGGTCCAGGTGATGCGCTGGCCGGTGGCCTGCAGTTCGGCGGCGCGCTGTTCCAGCCGCTGGCGTTCCAGACGCCAGAGGCTGTAAAGGCCTGCGCGGGCCAGGATCTCGGGGCCCAGACCCCGCCAGAAGGGCAGGGCTGCGGTGCGCTGATCGATCACCACAAGCACGGTGGGCATCCGTGCAGGCGGGCTCGGCTCCTGTCCCAACCGCACTTCGTGCCGGAGGCGGTCGGCCAGGTTCACGGGCCCGCGCCGCTCATTGCCCTCGTAGAGGACCACGTTTCGGCTGTAGTAGTGCAGCGACGGCTTGAGGATGCCCACCATCGCCAGGCTTTCGCCGGGCCTGAGCTGCGCCTGCGCGGCTGCGGCCATCTGCCGCACCGGCAGGCCGCGCAGGCGGTCCCCCAGGCTCCAGGAGGGCAGCAGCGCCAGGGGCACGAAGGCCACCAGGGGCAACTGCAGGGCCACCAGCCACGATCCGGCGTTGCGGTGCCCCGGAAGCGGCACCAGAGCCAGCAACGCCGCCAGCAGGAAGCAGGCAGCCGCGATCGGCAGTCGGCCGGCTGCCAGGAGCTCGGCAGGCAGGGTGGGCATCTCGGGGTCCTGGATTTGGGGCACCCATAGGGGGGCAGCCAGGAACACGGCTCCCAGCAGCAGGGTCAGCCCTGCGGTGAGCCAGCGGGCGAGGCTCGCCAGTCGGTCGCCCGGAGCGCCGCGGGCCCCCAGGCTGATGAGCAGCCCTGCGGCGGGCGTCGCCGGCAGCCAGTAACTCGGCAGCTTGGTGGCGGCGGCGGTGAAGAACAGCAGCACCGCCAGCAGCCAGCAGGCCGCGAAACGGCCCAGCGAGTCGGCCGCGGGCCTGGGTGAAGCTGGCCGCCGCAGGCTGGGCCGCAGCCGTCCGATCGCCCGGCCCAGCCCTAGCAGCAGCAGCGGGGTGGCGGGCAGGGCGGCCACAAGCAACACGGGCACGAAGTACCACCAGGGCTGGAGATGGCGGTTCACCACCGAAGTGAACCGCTGCAGGTTGTGGTAACCGAAGAAGGAGTCCCAGAAGGGGCGTCCCTCGCGGGCCAGGGCCAGGCCGTACCAGGGCAAGGCCACAAACGCTGTGAGCCCCAGGCCGGCGATGGGCCGCAGCCGTTGCATCAGCGCGGCCCGATCACCCTGCAGCCAGGTGAACAGCAGCAGGGTAAGGCCCAGAAGCAGCACGGCCACCGGCCCCTTGGCCAGCACCGCCAACGCAAGCGCCACCCAGCAGTGCCACCACCCCGCCGCGCCTGCCGCCATTCCGGCGGCGTAGCGTCGCCAGGCCAGAAGCAGGCTGATCGCCACCAGGCCGCTAAACAGGGCGTCGCTCACGGGCGTGCGTCCCCAGAGCAGCACCAGGGGCGAGAGGGCGAAGCCCAGGGCAGCCCCAAGGGCCGTGGTTCCGGGCCGCTGATCCGCCTGTCCCCGATGAGCCTGCGGCCAGCGCAGCAGCGTATCGGCCAGCAGCAGCATCACCAGAACCGTGCTGAGCGCCGAGGGGAGGGAGGCGGCCCAGGTGCCCAGTGGATTCCACTGCTGCTGCCCTGGCAGGGCGTAGAGCAGGCCCATCAGCCAGTAGACCAGGGGCGGCTTGTCGTAGCGGGGCAGGCCGTTGACCCGGGGAATCAACCAGTCCCCGGTCTCCGCCATGGCCCTGGCGGAGGCCGCGAACAGCGGCGGCGTTTCGTCGACCAGGCCACCCTGGCCCAGATGCCACACGAACAACAGCAGGCCGAGCAGCAGGGTGGCCAGCAGCACGCGCATGCGCAGGGTCATCCCACCGCTCCGGCTTCGAGGGTGGCGGCGCCGGTGCCACCGCGGCGCCACAGCACCTGGCGCCGGTTGATCAGAAGCACGGAGACCAGGGCCAGCCCCACCCCCAGCCACTGCAGGGCCCGCAGCCGCTCCCCCAGCAGCAGCTGGCCGCAGAGCAGGGCGAACACCGGCGTGAGAAAGGTGAGGGAGGTGAAGCCCGTGAGATCGCCCCGGCTTGCGAACCAGAAGAACAGGCCGTAGGCCAGCGCGCTGCCGAACAGTGAGGCGTAGGCCATCAGGGCCCAGTCGGTGGCGCTCCAGGCTGGCAGGAACGGTGCTGCCCCGGTCTGCAGCAGCGGCGCCAGCAGGCTCGCCACCAGCAGCGGCAGCCCTCCTAGCAGCATGTGCCAGCCGGTCACCACCAGCGGGTCGCTGTGGCGCGTGGCGGCACGGCAGAGCACCGTGCCCACGGCCATCGCCGCCGCCGCCGCGAGCATCCACAGCTCGCCATGGCTCCACGCCAGCGGATCGGGAACCGCCGGCCCTTGGAGCCACCAGTGGCGCAGCAGCGGCGCCGGCAGCCCCAGGCAGAGGATGCCGGCAAGGCCAAGCAGCAGTCCTACCCAGCCCACCGGATTGATGGCCTCGCCATACAGGGTGCGCGCCAGCAGGGCCACCAGCAGGGGCTGGGAATCGATCAGCACCGACCCCAGCCCCGCGCCGCTCTGCACCAGCCCCCGGGCCAGCAGCCCCTGAAAGAGGGTCCCGTCGACGAGGGCGAACAGGAGCAACCAGGGGCGGTCGCTGGCCGCGACTGCCGCGGAGCGTCCCAGCAGCGCGGCCACGGCCAGCAGCAGCAGGCCTGCCGGCAGCAGCCGCAGACTTGCCACCAACAGCGGCGAGCCGCCCTCGAGCAGGGGACGCATCGCCGCCATCGCGGTGCCCCAGAGGGCAAAGGGCAGGAGCATCAGTGGCCAGCGCAGGGCCTGGGGCATGGGCGTGGCCGGATTGGACTCCTTTTTTAAGATCCGGGCTATCCCTTCGCGCATCCGCTGCCGATGCCCTGGCCTTGGCGTCGAAAGAGCCGCCGCACCCTGGCGCGCATCGCTGTGGAGGGTCCGATCGCCGGCCCCACCCGCACCCGCGTGCTGCGGGCGATCGAGCAGGTGAAACAGCGGGAGTGTCCCGCGCTGCTGCTGCGGATCGATAGTCCCGGTGGCACGGTGGGCGACAGCCAGGAGATCCACGCCGCACTGCGCCGGCTCCGGGAGCAGGGCTGCCGGGTGGTGGCCAGCTTCGGCAACATCTCCGCCTCCGGCGGGGTGTATGTGGGGGTGGCGGCCGAAAAGATCGTCGCCAACCCCGGAACCATCACCGGCTCGATCGGCGTGATTCTGCGGGGCAACGATCTCTCCCGACTGCTGGAGCGGGCCGGCATCCGCTTCGAGACCGTCAAGAGCGGGCTGTACAAAGACATTCTCTCGCCGGATCGGGCCCTCACCGAGGCCGAACGGGCCCTGCTCCAGGAGCTGATCGATGCCAGCTACGGCCAGTTCGTGGCGGCGGTGGCCGAGGGGCGGGGGCTGGACGAGGAGGCGGTGCGCTCGTTCGCCGATGGTCGGGTGTTCACCGGTGCCCAGGCCCTGGAGTTGGGGCTTGTGGATGCCCTGGGAGATGAGGAGGAGGCCCGTCGCCTGGCGGCCACGCTGGCTGGCCTCGATCCTGAGAAGGCCCGACCGGTCACCTTCGGCCAAAGCCAGAAGCGCCTCAGCAGGCTGTTGCCTGGGGGACGGTTGCTGGGACGGCTCCATGAGGCCCTTTGCCTTGAGCTTGCCTGGAGCGGCCAGCCCCTGTGGCTGTGGCGCCCATGAGCGGATCGCTGCAGCTGCGGGCCCTGCGGGGGGCCACCACCGCCAGCGCCAACACCGCCGAAGCGATCGGCGAGGCGGTGGCCGAGCTGATCGAGGCGCTGGTGCACCACAACGGCCTCGAGGGAGAACGGGTGCTTTCGGTCACCTTCTCGGTGACGGCCGATCTCAACGCCTGTTTTCCAGCTGCCATCGCCCGACGCCGGGCGGGCTGGGAGGCTGTGGCCCTGCTGGATTGCCAGCAGATGGCGGTGGCGGGCGACCTGCCGCGCTGCATCCGGCTGCTGGCCCACGCCTGGTTGGATGGCCAGCAGTCTGTCGTGCATCCCTACCTGCGTGGTGCGGCCGCCCTCCGCCCCGACCGGGCCGGTGTGCTTGGGGCCCAGGATCTGGAGCCCGCCCCGCCGCCTCCTCCCGGGTCCGGCCGGTGATCCGGCCGGCCACCGATCCGTTGGCGACCCCCCGGACGTTCTGAGAATTCACCCACTTCTCCCTGGCACCCATGCCCCCCTTTTCGCGCTCCCTGGCCGCCGCTGCGGCCCTTGGGACCGCCGTCTGCCTCGCCTCCGCCAGCTTTACCGCCTCCACCCCGGCCCCGGGCCGGGCCCAGGGCACGCCCGGTCTGCTGGAGTTCCGCTGGGACAACGACAAGAACTACCGCAAGCTCTACTTCTTCATGACGGAAACCGCCCGTCTGAAACGATCGGAGTACTATCTGATCCTGCGACCGAAGGATCGCAAGACTGCGATTCTCAAGCTCAGTGTCACGATCCCCAGCTACTTCGACAGCCAGATCAAGGCCAAGAATGTCAAGCTGTGTGAGATGAGCGAGGGCGGCATGCTCGCGCGCACCCGCTGCAAGCGCACGATCCCCGCCACGATCGAGGTCTCGGCCAACGGCAAGGCGATTGAGATCTTTCCCGACCAGCCCGTTTCCGACAAGGGCACGATCGGTGTGTACATGAACATCTTCAATCCCTTCAATGCCGGCATGTATCAGTTCAACGCCCTCGCCCAGGCGCCTGGTGACATCCCGGTCTCTGGCGTGCTCGGCAGCTGGTTGATCCAGATCGACCCCAACTGAGCCACTGCCGCAAGCCGGGGCTCCACCCCGGCTGATAGGGTGGCCAATCGTCGAAACGCAGGCACGGAGAATCCGTCATGACCCGCCGCACCCTGGAAGGCACCAGCCGCAAGCGCAAGCGCGTCTCCGGATTTCGGGTTCGCATGCGCACCCACACCGGTCGTCGTGTGATCCGCGCCCGCCGCCGCCGCGGCCGCGCCCGTCTGGCGGTCTGATCCCGCCCCGGCGCCATGGTTCTGCCCCAGAGGCACCGGCTCCGGGGGGTGAAGGTTCTCGACCGCATCCTGCGTCAGGGCCGCCGCCTGCATGGTTCGGCGATGGTGCTGCGTCTGCTCCCAGCCCACCCCAATCTCCTCCCCCCTCGCGATCGGGCCGCACCCCCTTCGCCGTGGCGCTGTGGCGTTGTGGTGAGCGGCAAGGTCAGCCGCAGCGCCGTGGTCCGCAACCGGCTCCGCCGCCAGCTGCATGCCGGGCTCCTGGCTGATCCCCCCCGTCCGGATCAGCCGCTCTGGTTGCTGCTGAGTCTGCGGCCGGGTAGCGCGGAGCTGCCTTCGCACGCCCTGCTGGGAGAATGCAGCGATCTGTTGCGCAGGGCAGGCCTGCTCCCATGAGCGAATCCGCGAGCTCCAGCAAGGCGACCATCCAAGAAACCGTCTTCTACGAGGGCGGCCCGGCCCGGGGAGACCTGGTGGTGGGTCTGCTGCTCGCCCTCACGATTCTGGGTCTGCCGCTTGCCGTGGCTGCCTTCGTGCGGGCTCTCTGGCTCCGCTACCGCATCACCAGCCGCCGCATCGAGGTGAATGGCGGCTGGCTCGGCCGCGACCGCACCCAGGTGGTGTACTCCCAGATCCGGGAGGTGCGCTCGGTTCCCCGCAGCTTCGGCGCTTGGGGCGACATGGTGCTGGTCCTCAACGACGGCAGCCGCCTGGAGATGCGGTCGGTGCCCAACTTCCGAGCCGTGGAGACCTGGATCGAGGAGCATCGCCAGGGCCGCTCCACGAAGCCCAGTCCGGGCTTCGCCCCCCAGGAGCGCGCGAGCGCCTGATCCGCACTCCGGCATCCCGCCCCCCGCCGTGAGCGGTGCTCGGGCACAGTGGGTGCCGGCTCCACTCCTTCTCCCCCAGAACCCGCGCCGTGATCGGCTACATCTCCGACAACCTGCTGCTCCCGATCCTCGACTTCTTCTACGGATTGGTGCCCAGCTACGGGCTGGCGATCGTCGCCCTCACCCTGGTGATCCGCCTGGCTCTCTTTCCTCTCAGCGCCGGATCGATCCGCAGTGCCCGCCGCATGCGCATTGCCCAGCCGGTGATGCAGGAGCGCCAGGCGGAGATCCGCAGCAAGTACGCCAACAACCCCCAGAAGCAGCAGGAGGAGCTCGGCAAGCTGATGAAGGAGTTCGGCAGCCCTCTGGCCGGCTGCCTGCCGCTGCTGGTGCAGATGCCGATCCTGTTCGCGTTGTTCGCCACGCTGCGGGGCAGTCCGTTCGCCGATGTCCCCTACACCTTCAACCTCAAGGTCCTGCCGGCCGAGCAGATCGCCACGGTGGAGCCCAAGCCGTTCAACACTCCCAGCCATTCGATCTTCGTCACCGCCACCAACCACGTGCCCGTGATCGGCACCCTGGAGCAGGGCACCCGGCTCGGCGTCGGCGACAGCCAGACCGCAGCGCTCCACACCCGCAGCGGCGACAGCTTCGCCGCCGTTCTCGCCGATGTGAAGGACGGGGATAGCTTCCGCCCCAGCTGGAGCGTCACCAAAGGTGAGGGGGTGGTGTCGGTCGATGCCGATGGCACGATCAAGGCCCTCTCCCCCGGCGACGCGACCGTGGAAGCCCGCGTGCCCGGCCTGGCGGCCCGCAGCGGCTTTCTGTTCATCAAGGCCCTCGGTCAGGTGGGTTTTATGACCGACGGCGCCGTCAACTGGGACATCGCCATTCTCGTCGCGGCCTTCGGCGCCACCCTTTTCCTGAGCCAGATCCTCTCCGGCATGGGCATGCCGCCCAACCCGCAGCAGGCCACCGCCAACCGCATCACCCCGGTGATGATCACGGCGATGTTCCTGTTCTTTCCCCTGCCCGCCGGCGTGCTGCTTTACATGGTGGTCGCCAACGTTTTCCAGGCCCTGCAGACCTTCCTGCTCAGCCGTGAGGCCCTGCCGGAAAATCTCCAGCAGATCCTCGAGAAGCAGCTCGCCCGCCAGAGCGTCCCCGCCACCGCCGGCGGCGGTTCCGCAGAGCGCATGCCGTTCGAACCCAAAGGCCGCAAGTGAGCGAAGGGCTGCCGCTGCACGACGATCCCGCCGTTTCCGGCCTGGCCAGCAGCAGGTCGGTGCCTCTGTTGCGGCCGGTCTCTCTGGGCGAGCTACGGCTTCAGGCCGAGGGTCGTCACTGGCTGGTGGATCAGGGGATCACCGGGCTCGATTCGCTTACACCCGTGCGCGGCGAGCTGCGGGTCCGCCACCACGGCAACGCCCTCGAGGTGGAGGGGGTGGCCGAGACCATCGTGACCCTCTGCTGCGATCGCTGCCTGCAGTCCTTCAATCAGCCGCTGCACGCCCGGGTCCGCGAATTGCTGGAGCTGCTTGAGGGCGATGCCCCCGAGCCAGCCCTCCGCAGTGCCGCCTCCACGGGGGCGGATCCGCAGACGTTCCTCCTGGGGGACGATCTCGATGACCGGCTCGATCCCCGCGGCTTTTTCGACCCGGAGCAGTGGCTGTTCGAGCAGCTCAGCCTGCGCCTGCCCCTGGTGAACCGCTGCGGCGCGGACTGTCCAGGGCCGCCCAGCTGGGGCGACGCTCCGACCGCCGCCGATCCCCGCTGGGCCGCCCTGCGCTCCCTGCGTCCCGGTTGAATCCCGCAAGAGCCTCGGATGAGCTCCGCCCCTTCCCTGCTTGATCAGCTTGACCTGCTGATCCGTTCCCGCACGCCGATCCTCTGGGTCCGGAGCCTCGAGGAGGAGCGGGTTGAAAGCCTGCTGGAGCGGGCGGCGGTGCGGCTGGGGGGGCGCATGCTGCTCCGCTGGGACTTCATCGGCGGTCTCAGCGGCGCCCCCAACCGCGAGGGCGAGGCGGCTCGCAATCCTTTGGCGGCCCTGGAGGCCTTTGCCCCGTTGCCGCCGGATCAGGGCGCGATCCTGCTGCTCAAAGATTTCCACCGCTACGCCGATGACGCCGGCGTGTGCCGGCGCCTGCGCAACCTGGCTGTGAGCCTCCGCCAGGTGCCCCGCACCCTGGTGATCAGCGCCCCTGACTGGCAGCTGCCACGGGAGCTGGAGGAATGCATCACCCAAGTGGAGTTGCCCCTGCCCGATGCCGCGGAGATTGGCGCCCTGCTCGGATCGATCGCCGCGGCCAGCGGACGGCCGCTGGCCGCGGATGTGCTGGAGCCCCTCACCGCTGCCTGCCACGGGCTGAGTGAGCAGCGGGTGCGACAGCTTGCAGCCCGCGCCCTGGCCCGCCGGGGCGCTCTCGGTCTGGACGATCTGGCGGAGGTGCTGGAGGAGAAGCGTCGGGCGATCGCCCGCAGTGAGTTGCTGGAATACTGCCCCACCGAAGCCACCCCAGCCGACATCGGCGGGCTCGATGCCCTCAAACACTGGCTCGAGCAACGCCACCGCGCCTTCAGCGAGGAGGCGCAGCGCTACGGGCTGCCCCTGCCCCGCGGTGTGCTGCTTGTGGGCCCGCAGGGCACCGGCAAGTCGCTCACGGCCAAGGCGATCGCCCACAGTTGGTCGATGCCCCTGCTTCGCCTTGATGTGGGGCGCTTGTTCGCTGGGTTGGTGGGGGCCAGCGAGGCTCGCACCCGCGAGATGATCCAGCGCGCCGAGGCGATGGCCCCCTGTGTGCTGTGGATCGATGAGATCGAGAAGGGCTTCGGCGGCGACTCCCGCAGCGACGGCGGCACCACCCAGCGGGTGCTGGCCAGCCTGCTCACCTGGATGGCGGAAAAGAGCAGCGCGGTGTTCGTGGTGGCCACCGCCAACGCGGTGGACCGGTTGCCGGCGGAGCTGCTGCGCAAGGGACGTTTTGATGAGATTTTTCTGCTGGAGCTGCCCGACCGTGAAGAGCGGCGCGCCATCCTCGACCTGCAACTGCGCCGCCGCCGCCCCCAGCACGCGATCCCGCTGGAGGTGTTGCTGGATCGCACGGAGGGCTTTTCCGGTGCCGAGCTGGAGCAGACCGTGATCGAAGCCATGCACCTGGCCTTCGGTGACGCCAGGGAGTTGGCGGAAGCGGATTTGATCGCCGCCGCCAGCCAGGTGGTTCCCCTCTCCCGCACCGCCCGCGAACAGCTGGAAGCCCTGCGGGCCTGGGCCTCCAGCGGCCGCGCCCGCCCGGCCGCCGCCCGCCTTACCGGTACGTGATGAACCAGACCCGATCCGAGCCCGCAGCGAGCGGTCTCGGGGTCGACCATTGGTTCACGCAGCGCCGCCTTGGCCGATGCCAATCGAGGAGATGCGGGAATCAAGCCCTCGGTGAAGGTGAAGCCATGGCGTTTCCCTGGGACATCAATCTTGCAAATGTGCGGTTTATCTCGTCTTTGCTGGTCTCGGTCAAGCGGGGTTGTGCTGGCCACAGTCAGGCTGGTTCGCCCGAGGTCAACCTCTTCATCCGGGGCATGGTTTCCATCTCTGGCGGCAGCGTCGGTGAACAGAATGTGACATTGGTTGTCCCCAGAGCTTGAGGAGCCTTGCTGTCGCTGAGTCTGGTTTTGCTTCTGCAGTTGGCCCCCGCCCCTGCTGCGAGTGGTCAACGGGAGCGCAACGGCGGCGGTGAATTGGCTGGATATGTCGAACGCCATCGGCTGTGTGGAGCCAGCCTACGCAGCCGTTGATGATGTGGGCATCGGTGTGAGTTGGCCCGGCGGAGAAGGGTTCCAGATCGCCGCTGTTGCCTGGACTTGGACAAATCATTCCGGCGCCGAAGGATACCGAGTCGGCTTTGATTGCTCGGTTGATTCTCGGAATGAATATGCCCTCGCAAGCATGGGCATCCATGGCGCCTTCCGCGTCGATTTGTCCGTCAGCTCGGGCTGGCACCGGAGTGCATCCGTCAGGTGCCGATGGACTCCCATCCCAGTCCGCCACCGTGGGGGCTGGATCCGTTGGCGCCCAGCGGCCCTGGGCCGAATGGATGTAAAGGGCTTTAACGAAGCGCCACAACGCGTGAAGACCGTTGCCACCCGGTGGGGCAGCTCCGTTCGCGCTCCCTACCGTCCAAATCAGCGAAACCCCAGGCCCGTGCTTCCCAGCCCCCACTCCCGCAGCGAACTCCCCACCCAGCTCGCGGTGGCCTGCCTCGGTGCCGGCGTGATCACCACCCTGGCCGTGGCCCAGGGGCAGAACCCTCTCACCGCCCTGGGCATCACCCTGTTCTCCGCCGTGGCGGCCGTGGCTGTCGGGCAGGTGCTGTGAGCGCCCTGCGGGCCTGCATGCCCGCCCTGGCCAACAAGAGCTACTTCAATTACGGAGGCCAGGGCCCCCTGCCCACGCCCTCGTTGGAGGCGATCGTGGATACCTGGCAGCGGAGCCAGGAACTCGGCCCCTTCACCGACGACGTCTGGCCCCTGATCGGCCGGCTCAGCGGCGATCTGCGCAGCCGCCTGGCCGCCTGGTGCGGCGTACCCCCCACGCGCGTGACCTTCACCGAGAACGTCACCATGGGCTGTGTACTGCCGCTTTGGGGCCTGCCCTGGCAGAGCGGGGACGAGATCCTGCTGGGGGATGCCGAGCATCCCGGGGTGGTGGCCGCTTGCCGTGAGCTGGCCCATCGCCTCCAGCTCACGATCACCAGCCTGCCGGTGCTGGATCTGAGCGGGGATGGAGCCGAGGCGGATGCGGCCGTGCTGGCGAGGCTGGATCGTTCCCTGAGCCCGCGCACGCGCTTGGTCGTGCTCTCCCACCTGCTCTGGAACAGCGGCCGCACCCTCCCGATCGAGGCGGTGGCGGAGCGGCTGGCCCAGCACCCCCGCCGGCCCTGGCTGCTGGTCGATGCGGCCCAGTCGCTGGGGAGCCTGCCGGTCGCCGAGGCCGCCCGGGCGGCCGATATCTATGCCTGCACCGGCCATAAATGGTGCTGTGGCCCGGAGGGGCTCGGAGTGGTGGTGCTCTCTGAGCGGCTGCTCGAGGAGGCCCGCCCCACGCTGATCGGCTGGCGCAGCCTGCAGGATGAGAGCAAGGCGGAGGCCCCCTATCACCGCGATGGGCGCCGCTTCGAGGTGGCCACCTCCTGCACGCCGCTGATGGCGGGGCTGGCCCGCTCGCTGGAGTTGCTGGAGGCAGAGGGCGATGCGGAGGCGCGGCTGACGCGGATCCGGGCCGCCAGCAGCCGGCTCTGGCGGGGGCTGCAGGCCCTGCCTGGTGTCCTTCCCCTGCTGCCGGTTGCGCCGCCGGCGGGTCTGGTGAGCTTCACGCTGCAGCGCCGCGATGGCAGCCCGATCGAGCCGGCGTCCGTCGTGCGTGCCCTCGGCGCCCAGGGCCTGTGGCTACGTTCCCTGCCCGATCCCGTGTGCCTGCGAGCTTGCACCCACATCACCACCCTTGACGCTGAGGTGGACCGGTTGCTGGCGGCCCTAGCGGCCCTCGTGGCCTGACGGGAAGGCTCTGCGCGCGGGTAGCCCCGCGAAGGCATGCGAAGGAAGGGCGTATAATTTTGTAAGTCTTTAGATTTTTTGCTGCGATGCCTCGCTCTGGAGGATGCCCCGGGCTGTTGGATCCCAGGGTTGGTCTGCTGGCAGCCACGTTGGGCATCGCCTGTGCGGCGATTGGGGTGCCCCCCGCTTCCGCTCTCACGTTCACGGTGAACAACACTGTCTACAGGGCGAGCACATTCAGCGGTACTTACAACGCGAATGGGAGCTCATTCAGCTCTGCGCTGATGCCGTGGTGGGGCTCTCAAGCCCTGGCCCAGGCCTTCACCCAAGCCATCTATGGGCCAGCGGGTGCACTGGTGAATCCATTCACCAGTCTCTATCCATCAAGCCAAGGACTGCCCAATCAGGTTTTCTTCCCATCGGGAACTCTTAGGCAGGCGGCCCCGCTACTTGCCTGGCAGTTTAATTCTGCGGAAATAACTTGGAACACGGTATATGCAGCCGGCTATCCAGCCAGCACCACGCTTTCTTTGGCCGTTGCCGGTGGTGAATCAGACCTGGACTATTCTCTGGAATGGATCACTGCTGAGGAGATCCCCCCGCCGGTTCCCGCTCCGCTGCCGCTCGTCGGTGGAGCTGCCGCGTTCGCGTGGAGCCGACGTCTCCGCAGGCGAGCGGCGCGGTTCTGAGAAGGATGCCCCAGCAGTCGAACCCGCTGCTGGGGCGGAAGGAGCTCAGATCGGCTCCGAGGGAATGATCCCGTCGATCTCCTCTTCGTGGGTGAGCAGGTTGTTGTACACCCATCCAGCCAGAATGGCTCCGGCGATCGGCGCCAGCCAGAACAGCCACAATTGACTCACCAATTCGGGCCCGGCCCAGAGGGCCACGCCTGTGCTGCGAGCTGGATTCACCGAGGTGTTGGTGACCGGGATGCTGATCAGGTGGATCAGGGTGAGGGCCAGGCCGATCGGCACGCCGGCAAAGCCCCGCGGGGCAAGCTTGTCGGTGGCGCCCAGGATCACTAACAGGAAGAAGAAGGTGAGCACCAGTTCGGTGAGCAGGGCCGCCCAAAGGCCGTAGTCGCCTGGGGAATGGTTGGCGAAGCCGTTGGTGGCCAGCGGGTTGCTGCCGGTGAGCGAGAAGCCGCTGCGACCGCTGGCGATCAGATACAGCACGCCGCCGCCGAGGATGGCGCCGAGCACCTGGGCCACGATGTACGGCAGCAGCTGGGAGCCTGGGAAGCGGCCGCCGGCCCAGAGGCCGAAACTCACGGCCGGGTTGATGTGGCAGCCCGAGATGTGGCCGATCGCATAGGCCATGCTGAGCACCGTGAGGCCGAAGGCCAGGGAGACGCCCAGGAAGCCAAGGCCGAAGGGATTGGCCGCGTCGTTGTAGGGGAAGGCGGCGGCCAGCACCGCGCTGCCGCAGCCGCCCAGCACCAACCAGAAGGTGCCGAACAGCTCGGCCAGGAATTTTTTGGACAGGGGTAGGCCCGTTGCCATTCCAAAAGGGAGAAAAGGGCTTCTGGATGATGCCAAAACAACCCTGGCCGCTCCACGTTTCTGTCGCCAATTGCAGACCCGCCCAGTGATCGCGGCCGAAACGCTCCACTCTTCCCGGACGGATCTGGCAGGGGTGTTCAGGGGCGGCGGGGCGCGGTAGGCAGGCCTGGGGCGAATTCTGTATTCTCCTGCCGTTTCTGCAAGTCAATCTGTATCGACCTGCGGTCGCCCCGGTGATCTGATCGTCGAGGGGATTGCCTGGAAGTGGAGGGAAAGCGAAAGAATCCCCCTCAATCTCAGGGATTCTGTTGCCAAACGCTCACGCCTGCATAGCTTGGACTCGTGGGTCGTGTGCTGAGTTTCGCTCGTGCGCCGCAGCTTCGGCCCATGCCAACCCCTGTGCTGGGATTCATGAGCCACTCCACCCGACCCGCCGGCCTGCGCTCGCTGCTGCTTGCCTCAGCGGCCGGCCTCAGCCTGGTCGCCGTCGGCGATGCCACCTTCGCCGCCAGCGCCGACCAGATGCTGCGTACCGCAGAGGCTGCCTGCCTGGATGCCGCCGCCCAGCAGGGCTGGCGTCGTGACCTGGCCAAGGTGGTCTCCAGCCGCTCCCTCGATGCCGACCGTGTTGAGGTGGTGTTCGACCTGAGCCGCGACGGCAGCCATACCGCCCGTCTCACCTGCCCCTACAGCACCCGCCAGGGGGTGATGGGGCAGATCGGAGAGCTGGGCCCCAAGATCGGCGCCAGCGCCGACCGTGCGGACTTCGGCAAGGATTTCACCAAGTCGATGAGCACCGCTGGCAATGCCGCTGCTCCGCTGGATCGCTCCCGCGCCTGGTGGTTGCTGGTGCCGGCCGGCCTGGCTGCCCTCTTCTGGGCGGGATTGCGCCAACGGGAGGGCGCCAGGGCCACCGCCCATCATCCCCATCGGCAGACGCTTCACGGTGCCTCGTCGGAGCACGCTGGCAGCCGCACCGCTGAGGCTTTCCTGGTGGAGGCCCGCAGCCGCGATGGGCAGCTCGCCAGCCCGGTGAATGTGCATGAGCTTGCCGATTCCACCTCCTTGGTGCGGCGGCGATTCCGCAACGGGGACACGATCTCGCTCACCGGCCGCAGGGCGGACGCCTGGCTGGAGGTGGATGGCGGCGGATGGGTGCACGAGGCCGATGTGCGCAGCGAGCGCGGAGCGATGGCGGGCGGCCGTCGTCTGCTCTGAAGCCGTTCGGCGTCCGCCCCCCTGTTCAGCGGGGGCGGGCCCGCAGGGCCTTCTCGGCCTCTTCGCGGTCGTCGAAGTGGATGCGGGTGGTGCCGAGGATCTGGTAATCCTCGTGACCTTTGCCGGCAATCAGCACCAGGTCGGCCGGCTGGGCCCGAGCGATGCTTTCGGCGATCGCCCGGGCCCGGTCGGGCTCCACCTGCAGGTCGGTGTCGGGGGGGATGCCGGCCACCACGTCGTCGAGGATTCGCTGGGGCTCTTCGGTGCGCGGGTTGTCGGAGGTCACCACCACCGCATCCGCCAGCCGGGCGGCAATCGCCCCCATCTGCGGCCGCTTCGTGCGGTCGCGGTCGCCGCCGCAGCCGAACACGCAGATCAGCCGCCCTTCGGTGAACGGTCGGCAGGCCTGGAGCGCGTTCTCCAGGCCGTCGGGGGTGTGGGCATAGTCGACGAGCACGGCGGGGCAGCCCAGACCATCGGGGGCCGGCACCCGCTCCATTCGGCCAGGCACGCCGCGGAAGCTCTCCAACCCCGCCAGCAGCGGCGCCAGGGGCAGCTCCTGCTGCACCAGAACGCCCACCGCCTGCAGCAGGTTCATCAGGTTGAAACGGCCCACCAGCGGCGCCTGGAACGTCCCCTGGCCCCGGGGTGTGATCAACGTGCCGCGCACGCCGCCGGCGGCCATCACCAGATCGGCGATCCGCAGCTCCGCCTGCGGATCCTCCAGGGAGCTGCGCCAGCAGGGCCGCCCCTCCGCCGCCAGGCGTTCGGCCAGGATCCGGCCCCAGGGGTCGTCCACGTTCACCACGGCGGCGCCCGCCAGCAGCGGCTCGGCAAACAGGAGCGCCTTGGCCTCGAAGTAGGCCTCCATCGAGGGGTGGTAATCGAGGTGGTCCTGGGTGAGGTTGGTGAACACCGCCCCGGCGAAGCGGCAGCCTGCCACCCGCCCCTGATCAAGGGCGTGGGAGCTGACCTCCATCGCCGCCACCCGGGCTCCGGCCTCCACCGCCTGGGCCAGTTCGGCCTGCAGCTGGTCGGCGAAGGCGGTGGTGTGGGAGGCGGTGACGCTGTGGCCCGGCCAGCGGTTCTGCAGGGTGCCGAACAGGGCGGTGGGCTGGCCGGCGGCGGCGGCCAGGTGCTCGATCAGGTGGGTGGTGGTGGTCTTGCCGTTGGTGCCGGTCACCCCCAGGAGGGCCAGGCGCTGGCTGGGTTGCTGCCAGAACTCGGCCGCCAGCCGCCCGGCCCAGGCGGCCACTGGCTCCTCAACCACCACGACGGCGTCGTCGGGCCCGGGGGGTGTGGCGGCCGCGGCGGCCGGGCCGATCACGGCGCCGCAGGCACCGGCCGCGAGCACCTCGGGCCAGAAGCTGCCCCCGTCGACGCGGCCGCCGGGCAGGCCGATGAACAGGGTGCCAGGCCCGACCCGGCGTGAATCACAGCTGATGCTGCGCACCTCCGTGTTGGCCAGGGCTGGGGGCACGGTCAGGCCCAGCTGACGAAGCAGGGGGTGCAGCAGCGGCGACATGGGGAGCCGGAGGAGGGAGCGGCGAAGCCCGGGGCGGTGGGCCGCGCCAGGGGGTGAACGCCGCCCTTTCTAAGGCCAAACACCCATTCCCAGGCCAAACGCCTGGGGCTTGGCCTGCGGGGGCCTCAGAGGACACCGTGGCGCTCGAGCCACTGGCGCAGCCGCTCGCCGGCCAGGCGCGGCGGCACCCGCGGCAGGGGGCGCACCGCGCCTGCCGCTCCTGGTGGCTCCGGCGCGGCCACCAGGGCCAGCACCGGCACCTCCAGGCCCCAGCGGGCCTGCAGATCTGGATCGCCATCCACATCCACCGCCATGAAGGCCGGCGGCGGCTCCAGCTGCCGCAGCCGCTCCTCCAGCCCCTGGCAGAGGCAGCAGCCGGCGCGGGTGTAGAGCACCAGGGCCGCCATCAGTCGGGCACAGGGTCGCAGCCGCAGGGGGTGAACGGGTGGCAGCGCCCCAGCCGGCGCAGCGTCAGCCAGCCCCCGCGCCAGGGGCCGTGGCGGTGGATCGCCTCCAGGCCGTAGGCGCTGCAGCTGGGGATGAAGCGGCAGCGGGGCCCGAGCAGCGGTGAGATCCAGCGGCGGTAGGCGCCGATCAGGGCCAGCAGCAGGGCGGCCACCGCGGCACTGAAGCCAGTGGCGCTGAAGCCAGTGGCGTTGAAGCCAGTGGCGTTGGGGCCTGTGACGTTGCCGCCGCCGCCGGCGGACCCGGCTGCCTGGCAGCCGGGGGTGGGGGATCCTCGGCCCTCTAGGATCGTCGATCGGTCCGGCACAGCAGCAAGGCTGGGTTCTTCCAGCATGGCGCGCCGCCGGCCCCTGTTCCCCGCAACGTTTTCATGTCTCGCTACCGCGGCCCTCGCCTGAGGATCACGCGGCGCTTGGGAGACCTTCCCGGTCTCACCCGTAAGTCCGCCAAGCGGGCTTATCCCCCCGGTCAGCACGGCCAAGCCCGTCGCAAGCGCTCCGAATACGCGATCCGTCTCGAAGAAAAGCAGAAACTGCGTTTCAAC
>JBKDSQ010000014.1:0-33927 GCA_046340895.1 Synechococcaceae cyanobacterium
TTTGTCCTGGAGCTTGGCGACTCTTTGCTGTTCATCCCAGAAACCGCTCTGGCCCACAGTGCGCACGCATCGAGTTCTCTAGATTATAGCCGAAGTGCGAGTTGAGTTGGTCTCTATTCGCAATTTTCGAGGTGCCCTTAAGGTAGGCCACAGAAGAGATGTCTATCGATGAATGGGCCTTCTAACTTCAAGATACAGAAGACGGGAGCGAAGGAGCAGGCAACGTTCATGGTCGCCTGCCCGCTTCTGATCTTGAGCGTGAGCTGGATTCAAAAATCGGGGATGACAAATGAGCCAAGACATCTTGTTTATACCCTCTTTCCCCTTCGACGACCAGTATATTGATCACATCATTTGCCAACTGCGGCGTCACGATCCGTTCGTTGTTCTTGGTATTGATGACAATTGCAAAAAATACTCGATCTTCCATCTGAATTACTCTAAGGACATCCTTGGCAAGAAAATCATTGCCCATCTAGGCCGTAATATTGTATCGTACTGCCATCAGTTCCCCCGTGGGGAGATTCGCAACATCGGCCAGCAACAGATGGCGCTATCTTGCTCAATCTATCTCAATATGTTTAGCGTAGAGCATGAGCTATCTCAGATGATGCTTGAGGCTCATCATAGTCGTTCCGGGTCGCACGGCGTCCATACAGAGATCGCATTTTGGAATCTATTTGACGGATTGCTTAAATCATCTGACATTCAGCATGCACTCGAATTAATTGGGAAAGGGAAGAGCAGTCTGCCCGATACTTTTGTGACAGGAATGCAGATTCCAGAGCTGGATGACAGCGACCTAGAGCCTGGCATGGCCTGGCATTCAGCATACATTCATCTATTCATCTATTGAAAATGGCAGAAATACAAAAGAATCGATCTTTCGGGGTTGATGCTGTTGTCGATTACTTGGACTGGGTAGTTGAATGGCATAAGTCTGACGTTGCCGCAGTGTATTTTGCTGTGATATTCTTCTCTGAAAACCAGGCGCATGGGAGAATCTACGATACCCAAAGACGTATTCAGAATCTCTCATGGGACCTCGCTCACATTGGCAATTGGTTCAGAGAGTCAAAGTGGCATATTGAAGCCGAAGGGCCAGTGGACATTTTGGTTGCCCATGACAAACGACTAAAAGAACTTGCATTTATTCTTTCCAGAAGTGTGAGGAATAGGCCTGATTCTCTCGCCGAGCTCGACCGGCTTATTACTAAATATAATACCCTGCAATCTAGGCCAGCTCTTTTAAATGCTTTTGTCAACTTCGAGGAAAGACTAGCAGGCCCGGGTCGCCCAAGGAATATCTTTAATGATGTCAGGATGAAGAAAAAGTGTATCTCGGCATTTGAAGAGAGCCTTTTTGGAGGAGCGAGATCCAGCTAGCCTCAGTTTCGAGTTTGGCAACGCTTCACTTTGTGGCTCAAATTGGCGTCGTGATCACTTTGATGGCGTCTTGTTCTTCGCCTCTTCTGTGTCTTTGCTCAACGCGCGCCAGCGCCAATGGTTCGATAGATGGCTGCTATAGTCGAGGTCTCGAATTGCTCAGGTTGTGCTGCTCCATGCCAAGATGGATCACTCGGCGCAGAAGGCCTACTATTGGAGCCCCACGATAGTTACCCCTATTTCCCCGGTAAGTCCCAACGCCCACCACACGTGATGATCAAACACTGCTCCAAAAGCCGCCCACCCCTGCAAGACTGGCAGCCGGCAAGCCAAGCCGATCGGTCTGGCCGAAGGCGTGAGGTCTCCGGGTCAGCCGTATACGTCGCCTGATCGTCCCCATGTCGAGCTCCTCCGGCCCAGCGAGCAAGCGACTCGCAGACATCGACAAAACCACCGCGCGGCGGTTCCCGCTGGTTCACCAGCTGATTCACTTCGCCGATCTGCGCAACGTCTACCGCGATATGCGCGAGGCCCTGATCACCGCCAACCGCCGCGCCGGTGCCCAGCAGGGCCTGGTCACCAAGGCCAAGAACAAGATCGCCAGGCTGGAAGCGGAGATGACCCTGCTCGAGCAGGAGCGCAACGATCTGCTCACCTATCGGCAGCAGGTGGAGGCGGAAGCCAGCCAGATCTCGGCCCTGCTGCCCCGCCTCAAGGGCCGGCTGCTGCAGGTGCAGCAGATCGAGCAGGCCCTGGCGAACCTGGCCGACATCAAGGAGGCCGTCGACCAGCAGGACCGAGCCAACGGTGGCCCCTCCGCCCGATCCGTCGAGGATCTCAAACGTGCCGTAGAACGGCTGCTCGAGCGCGCGGATGCCGTCGAATTCCTTGAAAACACCAGCGACGACGCTGATGCAGACGCAGCAGGCCCCACCGAGCCAAAGGATGCCGATGAAGCCTGAATCCCGCCGCCGCGGCACGCCGATCAGCGACGGCCTCGGCGCCGATCTTCAGGCCCTCGGCACCATCCTGGCCACGCACACCCGTGGTCTCGACGACTACCTCCAGCGCCATGCCAGCCGGATCGAGGCGCGCCACGGCCAGCTCCACGCCCACACCGCCGACGTGCTCCTGCCACCGGGCCTCGATCTCGATCGCCTCACCGCCGCAGAGCTGCAGAATCTCTGCCGCCAGCAGCGGCTGAAGGGGTGGTCGAAGTTGCGCCGCCGCGACCTGATCGCCTTCCTCCGAGATCGGCTGGACCCCGAACCGCAGGCGGCAGTAGGAGCCGTGACCCCCTACCCCGTCGATGCCAACCGCCTGGAGCGCCTTCTGCTGTTGCTGTTGCGCCAACTGGGAACCGCCCCCGAAGCCATCGAGCACGCCTGGCAGGACCCCGTGGAACCGGGCCGCTGACGCCGCACCGTCACAGGGTCCGGGGGCGCGTGCCCTGTGTACGAGTGTGTATCGCTCGATCGATGGCGGGCACGCGCTGGCTATAGATGGAGGCGTGGATCCGAAGGGCTAACCGATGAACAGAGCTTCTCGTTGTCTGTCCCTTGTTCTGTTCGCAGCGGCGTTCGCCACGGCTGTGCCATCGGCCCGGGCGGCCGGTGTCTGGAGCGACTGCGTGCCGGTTCTGACCGGTAGCTTCGCCAACCGCATCCACGTGAAATGCGCCGCTTCGGTGGGCGGTGGCATCCGCTGGTTTGCGGTTGACACCACCAAGGCGGATTTCGCCAACCGCTTCATGAGCCTGGTGAATACGGCCCTTGTTTCGGGCAAAACGCTCTCCGTTTACTACGACCCCGCCGACACCAGCGGCAAGGCATTCGGCTGCGAAGCGGCGGACTGCCGGCGGGTGATCGGCATCAACATGCGATGAGCGCCGTGAATCTCCCCAGGTGGATCGCGGCCATCGTTGCCGCAGCCCTCGTGGCACCGGCAGCACGGGCTGCCCTCTGGTGGGAAGCCGGCAGCCAGACCAGCACGCCCAGCGTCTGCTTCGCCGGTGATGCCACCACCAGCCGCCCAGACCGGGTGCAGGCGATCAAGGCGATCCTGTCCCAGTTCGAGCAGGCCGGCAACATCCGCTTTCAATACCAGGACACCTGCCTCAACGAAGGCACTGCCAGCAAGGACAAGTTCACGGCCGATATCCGCATCGTGATTCCGAATACGGCCTATGGCAGCGTCGCCAACGTGTTCAACCAGCTCAACCCCATCCCCGGCAAGGGCTGCACGCTCAGCGAGGGAGGCGGTGGCTGGTCGTGGCCGCCCAATACGCGCAACACCCGCCGCGAGTGCCTGTTCAATTTGCACCTGGGTGACGACAACTACACCGCCGTTGGCTTCGGGGATCCCGCTGGTGGTGCCACCCCCTTCCTCAATCATCCGCTCCATGAAGTGGGCCACGCCCTGGGCCTCTCCCACGAACACGCCCGCAAGGATGTGAACCAGGAGTGGGTGCTCACCTTTCTGAAGCAGATCCCCTCTGTTTCCGCCACCCAGGCCCAGGCCATCTACGACGCCGGCTTCCGCGCCGTGGAGTCGGTGCGGGGCCCCGATCCCGACAGCGCCGCGACCACGCAGCAGCAGATCGACGACCACGTGGCGCGCCTGCAGAAGATCTCCGGCTATGCCAAGCAAAGCGATGCCGATGCACTGCGTCTGGCCGCGCATACCGGCATCAAAACCAACGTGGTTCAGGTTGCTGGCTATGGCGGCGATGCCACCTTTGCTCTCACCCCCTACGATCCCCTCTCGGTGATGCACTACACCTGGCCGGCTTTGTTCAGCTACGCGCCAGGCAATTACGCCAACACCGGTCTGTCGGAATACGATCGGCTTGCGATCCACATTCTCTATCCCGAGGCCGATCGCGTCGCCGAACTGGCCGGCACGCGCGTGCTGCGCCAGGGCGATACCCTGCGCCTGCAGCTGGTGCTCGCCCTGCGAGGCGCCACGATCGCCAAGGTTCTTCCCTCCATCGCCTGGAGTGTCAACGGCGTTGTGCGCTCCACGGGAGATTCGCTGGTGATGAAGATGCCCACCGCCGGGGTCTACACCGTCAAGCTCACCTACGCCGATTTCCGCGGCAACACCTTCACCACCACCACGCCCATCACTGTGCTCACCCCCAGCGAGTTCCAGCGCCGCATCTCGGCCCCCCTGGCCGCCCAGAGCGCTCTGTTCTGAGGCCCGTGCTGCGATCGCGAATCGCCACGGTGGCGCCGCAGTAGCTGAGGGGGGCGACCCGGCGATGGGGTTGGCAGCCGCGGCGGTCGTGCAGGTGGTGCATGCCGATCCCTGGCTGCTGGTGGTGGATAAGCCCAGTGGCCTGCTCAGCCAGCCGGGCCTGGGGCCGGATCTCGCCGATGCGGTGCCGGGGCGCCTGGAGGCCGCGTGGGGGGATCTGCGGCTGGTGCACCGCCTTGATCGCGACACCTCCGGCCTGCTGCTGCTCGCCCGCGATGCCGACAGCCACCGGGCCCTGTCGCGGGCCTTCGCCGAGCGACGGGTGGCCAAGACCTACCGGGCTGAGGTCTGGGGGTGCCCCGCCAACGCCGCCGGGGTGATCGAGGCGCCGCTGGCCCGCGCTCGTCGCCATCCGCCCACCTACCGCGTGCATCCGGCCGGCCGGCCCAGCCGCACCGACTGGCGCCGGCTCTACGGGATCGGGAGCGGGGGCGCCGCCGCGGACGGCAGCGGGCCGACCAGCTGGCTGGAGCTCTGGCCGCAGACCGGGCGCTCCCACCAGCTGCGCGTGCACCTGGCCTGGTTGGGCCACCCGATCCTCGGCGACCCCCTCTACGGCCCTGCCCGCAGCCGGCGGGCCGCCGCCCGGCTGCGGCTGCATGCCTGCGGCCTGGCCTTCGAGCACCCCGCCACGGGCCGTTGGCTGGAGCTGGCTTCGCAGCCGCCCTGGGAGGGGGCCGGGCGGCGGGTTCCGCGGCTGGCTCAGCCCTCCGGATAGAGCAGGTCGGCCAGCTCGTCCGGATCCACGTCGTACACGCGCGCCAGGGTGGTTTCGATCGCGCTCGTCACCACATCGGGCAGGAAGCGCATGGCGTTGAGGGCGTCGTCGGCGATCTCGTCGGTGAGGAGCTTGTCGCCGCCGAGCTTCTCGTCGTTGATCACGGCCATCACCCAGCTCTGGTAGGCGGTGACGAGGTCGGCGAACTCGAGTTCCGGGTCGTTCAGATCCAGGGCCATCGGGGGCGTCTCCAGGGACGTGGCTTCCGCAGTCTGCCCATCGGCGGGCGATCTGCGCCGCGGCGTTCCCCCGGCGCCTGTGCTGGCCTGCGGCAGGCTTGGGCACCACGGCCCCTCATTCACCCTTGCCCGACGCCCCACCTCCCCCCGATCTCTCGCTGCAGGCCACCCTGTTCGACTTCGCCATCGCCGAGCTGGTGCGCCAGCACCGCGACAGCTTCGCGCCGCTGTGGACGGTGGAGAGCTGGGCCAAGCTGCTGATCTGGCTTGCCCTCAACTGCGGCTGCGGGGCCGATCCGGCCTCCCTCGAGCGCTTCGCCGCCAGCCTCGGCGGTCCGCTCACCGTTCGCATGCGGCGCGCGTTCTTCCAACGCGACCTGGAGGATCTCAACCTGCGGCTGCTGGCGGATCCGGCCGAAGCCGAGGCCCTGGCCCTGCCCCTCGACCCCGCTGCCGGCGCCCCCGCGCTGGAGACGGTGGTGGAGGCGGTGCGGCGGGTGGGCCTGGCGGAGCGGCTGGTGGCTGCCGAGGGCTGGCGGGTGCACGAGGGGCTGATCGCCCTGCCCTGGGGCGCGGACCCCGCGGCGGCGGCGGGCTGAGCCCAGCCGGTCGGCCTCTGGCAGCCTGGAGCGGCCCGTTGCCTTCCTGTTGATGCGGCTGATCGGGGAGTACCACGACAGCGGTTATCTGGCCCTCGCCGATGCCGTGCAGACGTTCTTCGACCGCCGCCCCGACCTGCAGCGCCCCGGCGTCGCGTTCGGCGGCCCCGGCGCAGGGGGTGGCGATGCGGGTGGTGGCGCTGCCGACGAGCCCCCCGGCAAGGTGTCGACCGATATCTCCCTGGTGTGGCTCGACCGCTCCGACGCCGAGGCCCACGCCCTGGCGGACGCGATCCTGCGGGGGGTGTCGGTGGGTCTGAAGCGCTGGCTGGCGGAGCGGCCCCTGTTTCTCGACTGCTGCCCGGAGCGCTCGCTGTTCGTCTGCCCGCTGTTCAACCTGCAGCGCTATGCCCCCGGCGAGGGCTTCCGCCGCTGGCACTGCGACTGGAGCCTCGAACCCGACGCCACCGAGCCGCAGCGGCGGGTGCTCGCCTGGATCCTCTACTGCAACTCCCTGCCCGAGGGCGGCACCGAATTCCACTGGCAGGAGCAGCACGTGGAGGCCGAGAAGGGCAAGCTGGCGATCTTCCCGGCCGGCCTCTCCCACATCCACCGCGGCCGCGTCAGCCACAGCCACACCAAGACCATCGCCACCGGCTGGATCAACGCCGGCCGCCTCGAGGACTACGTGGCGCGGCTCTCGGCGGCGGGCGGAACGGTGGCAGCGGGCTGAAGGGCCGCGGTGGGTCGCCCCTCAGGCCGAGGGCACGATCAGCCCTTCCAGCGCGCCCTGCAGATCCGCCGTGAGGGTGGCCACGGCGGCGCGGCGGTCGCGGCCGTAGTCGGCCAGCCGGTCCGCCACGGCGATCGGCTCGCCGATCGCCAGCCGCACCCGCCGCGGCCCGAGCCGCGGCCGGCGGGCCGGGTCGGCCCCCAGCAGCCGGCACTGGGTGTCCCAGAGCAGCAGCAGGGTGTCGGCGAAGCGCTCCTGGCTGGGGCGCTCCTTCACATAACGGCCGCTCACCGCCACGAAGCTCTCCACCATGCGCATGTGCCACAGCCGCCGCTCCGTCTCCTCCGCCAGCCGGTCGGCCAGGCCGCGCTGCAGCGGGCAGCGGCCGTTGCTCTCCAGACCTGCGGGGTAGAGGCGGTCCCAGCCGGCCTGCTCCAGGCGGCGGCAGCGGCTGGCCAGATCCCCCGCGCCCCGGATCCCGAACGAGGCCTCCACCACCTCCAGGGCGGTGTGCAGCAGCCGCTGCAGCCGCAACGCCAGCCGTTCGTTGGCCTCCGCCGCGGTGTCGAGCTCAGGCAGCGGTTTCTGGTACGCGTCGCGGTAGAAGGCCTCCATCAGCGCCAGCATCCGCTCCGCCAGGGCCAGCAGGCGCGGGTACAGCCGCTCCGGATCGCCCCCAGCCGTCGCCCTCGCCGGGCCGGGGGGAGGCGGCAGTCCCGCCTGGCGCTCCAGCTGCCCCAGCAGCGCCTCCAGTTCCCCCCAGATCGGCCGGCTCCAGCTGTACTGCACGCCGATCGGCAGCAGCGTCATCGCCTCGCGGCGGCCGGCGCGGCGCAGGTCGTCGGCGGTCCAGAAGGCGAGCTGGGCGATGCCCGGCTCCAGCGCGCTCACCACCTCGTTGTGGCCGTTGGTGGCCCCCTCCGGCGCCGCCGCGAAGGGGTGGCGGCCGTGCAGCAGCAGCTCGCGCGCCGCGCGCAGGCCGGCGCTGTCGAGCTTGCCGCGCTGGATCGAGCTGCCCCCCAGCCGCGGCAGCAGCCAGGTCAGCGGAGCCCCGGCCCAGAGGGGGATGCCGCGGTCGTAGAGGAAGTGGGCGTGGGGGCGGGGGCGCAGCCGCAGCCCCTGCCGGCGGGCCAGCCGCGGCAGCTCCCGCCACAGCAGGGCCGCCAGGCACACCGGATCGCTGATGCTGGGGTGGCGGAAGGCGAGCAGCAGCCGGCTCTCACCCGCCTGAAACGCGCCCATCGCCGCCACCAGCCGCTCGCCCCCCACCACCTCCAGCTCGCGGATGCCACAGCCGAGCCGCAGCGCCACCGGCACCAGGCCACGCGCCAGGGCCAGCACGCGCGGATCGAGGCGGGCGGGCAGGTGGGCCAGTGGAGGGGCCGCGGGCATCGGCTCAGGGCAGCGGAACAGGTCCGGGTTGGCCGGCTCGGCGCACCCCGAGCCGGATCGGCCGCGGCGCCCCCCGCTCCGGCAGGCTCACTTCCGCCCACAGCTCCTCCCCGGCGGGTCGCTGGGACGGGTCGCGCACGTGCTCGGGCAGGAAAAAGGCCAGCGGCGTCTGCAGCCGGGCCAGATCGCCGTCAATCCTGGTGGCCCCCACCCCCGGGCCCTGCCCCTGGGCCCCCGCTGCCAGCGGCTCGCCCACCACCCCTCCGCCCCGAACCCGAAGTCGCACCCGGGTGTTCTCGAGGCGTTTCCGCCCCGTTGCCCCCGCCGCCTCACCCCGCGACCCTTCCAGCGGCACCTCCAGTCGCAGGCTCACGTAGCGGCCGCGGATCGGCAGCTCCGGATCCACCGGCGCGGTGCGGGCCCAGCCCCGCGGCAGCAGGGCGCGATCCAGCAGCAGGCGGCCCGACAGCGAGAGCAGCAGCGTTGACTGCAGGGCGAGCAGGAGCAGGCCGCGGCGATGGCTCATGGGGCGGTGGTGGCCGGTGGGATGCGCAGGCGGCAGAGCAGCCGGCGGCGCAGCCGCTCCAGGCCCCAGCCGCCGACGAGGAACAGCAGCCCCAGGCCCGCCAGGCTGGCGGAGCGCCCCAGCTTGTCCATCACCTCGGAGCCGTAGAAGGCCAGGAGTGTGGCCGCCAGCGCGGCGATGCCGAAGTTGATCCGCTCCGCCCGGCTGTCGCGCAGGCCCCAGGCCACCAGCAACAGACCGCTGATCGCCCACCAGAGGTAGGGGATCAGGCTCCGCCAGGCCGGTGCGGCGCTCAGCTGGTACAGCGGTTGCTGCAGCAGCAGCCAGGCGGTCGCCAGCCCCATGGGCGCCAGGGCCGAGGGCCGCAGCCGCCAGGTGAGCAGCAGGGGCAGGCCGATGGCCACCGCCCAGCCCGGCACCAGCAAACCGGCGGGCGCCCAGCCGGGCGGGCCCGCCGGCAAAGCGCCGAGGCCAACAGTCCGGGCGATGGCGGCCGGCAGGAACCACAGCCCCCCGAACCAGAGCAGAACCCGTCGCGCCGGCGACCGTTCCGCCCCCGGCGCCGCCGCCAGTCCGGCGAGGCACAACAGCGCCATCCCTGTGGTGGGGATCTGGCTGAGCGCTGCGGCCGGGAAGGCGTCCGGTGGTCGCTGCGCCTCCACCTGCACCGTCCATTCCGACAGCAGCCAGGCGGGAGCGAGCAGGGCCAGCAGCGCCAGCTGCGGCCACTGGCGCAGCAGCACCCAGCCCAAGCCGGCGCCGATCGCCCACAGCAGCAGACCCTGGGGCCAGGCCGCTTCGAGGTGAAACATCTGACCGGCCAGGAAGATGCCGGCCCCCAGGGCCACGCTGCCCACCGCATGCAGCGCCGTGGCCAGGGCCGGGAACCGGGGCGTCACGGCCACGGCGCTGCCATGGCTGGCCGCGAGCACCGCCAGCAACAGGCCGAAGCGGGCGGTCGGGCCCATGCCAGCCCAGTTGGCGGAGACGAACAGCAGCACCCCCGAGGCCAGCAGGGTGGCCCCGAGCGCCAGCGCGATCCGCACCGGGGCCTGCAGGGTGGTGGCTGGCGCCTGGGCGGCCTCCCACTCCCGGATCGCCGTAGCCCGGGCCGGTTCGATCAGCCCGGCGTCCTGCCAGCGGCGCAGCAGTGGCTCCCATGGTGTGGCCATGGTCCTGTGGTAGCCAGCCGCAGGCCGTCCCACAACGGGTGGAAAGCCTCTCCGCCTGGCTGCGGCGGCGAGCGGCTCAGGCGCGCGCCGGGCCGGCGGCGCTCTCCGGCACCAGCCCGCGGCGCTGCAGGGGCGCCAGGCTGGCGAAGCGCAGGCCCTCGGCGGTCTGCTCCAGGGTGCCGTTGCGGCGCAGCTTGGTGATCAGGGTGGAGGTGGAGCCCCGCGAGAGGCCGGCGATGTTGGCGATCTCCTGCTGGGAGAGGGGCGGCAGGGGATGGCAGGGGTCGCCATTCGGACTGTTCACGCTGGCCAGCAGCTGCAGGGTGTAAAGGAGGCGGGTGGTGGCATCTTCGTTGAGGAGCATCATGCGATTGCCGAGGTTGCAGAGCCGTTGCACCTGCAGATAGGTGATCGCACGGCTGAAGCCGGGGCTGCGCTCCATCGCCTCCTGCACGGCCCCCTGGCGCAGCTTCAGCACGCGCATCGGCGTGAGGGCCACCACGTCCACCGTGCGCACGGGTTTCGGGGAGAGCAGGGCCAGATCACCGATCAGGGCGCCGGTTCCCATCAGCGCCAGCACCACTTCGTCCCCCTGCAGCGACAGGCTGCGGGCCTTGGCAAGCCCCGACTCGACCACATACACCTCTGCGCCCCAGTCGGCCTGGAAGATCAGTTGGTGACCGCCGGGAATCTCGAGGCTGCGATGGCCGCTCAGCAGCTGTTCCCTGGTTTCGGGCTCAAGCTGATCGAGGATCCGGAACGGCTCTGTCATCGCAGCGTTGGCTCGCGGACGCGGTGGGAACTCCCCCCAGGCGGGCAGTGTATGGGTGGGGTTGCGGCGGGTGTTGTGCCGATGACACCCGCGTGTCGGCGGGCACTGCGCTGGTGTTCATGAACTGAATCTGGGCACGTCGGCTGGCAGGCAACAGAGCCCAGCTGATCGGGCGATCGTTGTTGCATACCGGTGATCCGGTAATTCCCCTTCAATCCCATTCCGCAACCAGGACACGATCATGGCGAATCCTGCTCAACTCAACGGTCTGTACGCCGATCTCGTTGATGCCAGCTCCACCGCGTATGACGGCTCGGCTTCGATGCTGCTGAGCAAGTCTTCCCGGTTCGATTTGCTGATGGCCCTCCAGCCTTCCAGCTCTATCAAGGTGTATGCCCCGCAGCCGATCACCTCCCCGCAGCCGATCAGCGCGGCGCTGGTTGTGGATGGGCTGGCGGCCCAGGCGCTCAGCCACCAGGCGGTGCAGCATCCTTACCTGAAGGCTCTGGCCTTGGGCGAGCTGCCGGACACGCGCTGGGCCCTGCGCGATTTCGCTCGTCAGTTTTACGCCTATTCCGCCCACTTCCCCCGCTATCTCACCGCCGTGATCTCCAAGCTGGAAAATCCGGCCCATCGTCTGGCATTGATGGAGAACCTCACCGAGGAATCCGGTCAGTACGAGCAGGAGGAACTCGATGAGCTGGCGGCGATCGGCATTGCGCCGGAGTGGATCGTCGGCCTGCCCCATCCCGAGCTGTTCCGCCGCTTCCGGCGTGCCCTCGGCGTGATGGATGACGCCGGCGGCCCGGATGCGATCGAGATGGTCTGCTGGCGCGAGCAGTTTCTGGCGATCCTCTCCAACGGCAGCGCCGCCGAGGCTCTGGGGGCCCTGGGGCTGGGCACCGAAACGATCGTGCAGACGATCTACCAACCGTTTGTGGACGCCATCGGCCGCATCGGCATGCATCCGCGCGACAGCGTCTTCTTCCCGCTGCACACGGCGGTGGATGACCACCACCAGGCCACCCTGCGCGACATCGCCATCGATCTGGCCGCCACGGAGCAGGGGCGACTGGATCTGGCCAAGGGGATGCAGAAGGCCCTGGCCCTGCGCTGCTCCTTCTGGTCGTGGCTGCACCAGCGCGCCCTGCAGCCGGAGTGACGTCCGCCCCGAGTCACGGGGATCGCACCGCCGATCCCCGAACCCCCCGTTCTCCAATCACCGCCCCCCCCATGACTCCCACCGCAACCCCCACCGCATCCCCCGCCGCTCTGGAGGCCGGCATCCGCAACCGCCGCCCCCCCTGCCAGCCCCCGGCCGCCAGCCTCGCCTGGCCCGCCAACGAGCCCGGTGCCGCCACCGCCAGCGCCGCCGCCCTGCCGGTTCACTACCAACACAACGACCACCGCCTGGGCGTCGACTTCCTGGTGCATCGCCTGCCCTTCGAGGGACTGCAGGCCCTGGATCCCCGCCTGATCCGCATCCCGCCCGGCGCCTGCAACGAAAAGCACCGCCATGCCCACGAGTCGGTCTTCGTGGTGCTGGAGGGGGAGGCGGAGATCCTGGTGGGTTCGGAAACGGTGCGGCTCGGCCGCGGCGGCATTGCCTTCGCGCCGCGCTGGATCATCCACCAGAGCCGCAATGTGTGCCGCAAGCGGGAGCTGCTGCTGCTGGCGATCACCGATTTCGGCCTCACCAGCGCCGTGCTCGGCAACTACGACCGCCAGACGCGCCTTCGGTTTCACGGACGGGATGCGTGCCACGGGGTGGAGGCCGAGTTCAATCCAGTCGCCCCAGTCGACACCCCCCAGGCCGGGCTCTGCACCTGCCGCGCCCGCTGAGATCTCCCCGCCCCCCCAGGGCCCCACGCGCCCCAGCTCCCGCACCAGCAGGGTTTGGGGTTTCGTTTGTTTCGTTTGCCCTTCGAGGCCAGCGGCTCGGCGCCTACGACGGCGTATCTGGTGGCGATGTCCTGTCTCCTCCAGCGGCCCGCCGCCGCCGATCAGGCAAAATGAGAACCGTTCTCATGCATGGGTGGCCAATGGCTCGGCAGGCAGTTCAGGTGCCCGTCACGCTGCTCACCGGCTTTCTTGGCGCCGGCAAGACCACCCTGCTCAACCACATCCTCAGCAACCAGCAGGGGCTGCGTTGTGCCGTACTGGTCAATGAGTTCGGCGAGGTGGGCATCGACAACGAGCTGGTTGTCGCCACCAGCAATTCGATCGTGGAGCTCAGCAACGGGTGCGTCTGCTGCACGATCAACGGTGAACTCCAGGATGCTGTGCATCGGGTGCTGGAGCGACCTGATCCACTGGATCTGATCGTGGTGGAGACCACCGGTCTCGCCGACCCCCTGCCTGTGGCGCTCACCTTCATGGCCGGTGACCTGCGCGAGCGGCTGCGGCTCGATTCGATCATCACCTTGATCGATGCCGAGCACTTCAGCGCCACCGCTCTGGAGAATCCAATCGCCCGCGCCCAGGTGGTGTACGGCGACATCCTGCTGCTCAACAAAGCCGACCTGGTGGAGGAGGAGCGCCTGGCCAAGGTGGAGGCGGAACTGCGGCAGATCAAAACGGATGCCCGCATCCTGCGCGCCAGCCGCGGCGCGGTGCCGCTCGGTCTGCTGCTGAGTGTGGGCCTGTTTGCGAGTGACCGGCTGGCCGCATGGCAGGCCAGGGAGGTGGCTCGAGAAGAAGCGTTCGATCCTGAGGATCAGCCCCAGCAGCACGACCACCACAGCCATGGTCATGCCCATATCCCTGAGCTGGAGGGGTTCAGCTCCGTCAGCCTGGCCGTGGAGGCCCCGTTCGATCTACGTCGCTTCCAGCACTTTCTCGATCAGCAACTGCCTGCATCGGTGTTCCGCGCCAAGGGGGTGCTCTGGTTCCGCGAGAGCCCGCGCCGCCACCTGTTTCATCTGTGCGGCAAGCGCTTCACGATTGACGATTCCGACTGGCCCGAGGGCGCAGAACGCCACACCAAGGTGGTGGCGATCGGCAAAGGCCTCGATCAGGCCGCGCTCAGGGCCCAGCTCGAGGCCTGTGTGGCATCGCCATGAGCCGCTCCTTGTGGATCTCACCAGGAAAGGGAGTGCGATGCCCTGCCCCAAGTGGGGGATCCTGGCCCCATGGGCTTGCATCAGGAATTCGCAACCCCCAAATTCACGAGCCCGCTCAAAAGCGGAACGTCACCCCCGTGCCGATGTGGTGCTGCCAGCCGGTTCCCCAGCCCTCGCCGCTCTGGCTGCTGTAGATCGGCTTCCAATGCGCGAACAACACGGTGCGGGGGGTGAGCGGAAACTCCAGCTCCAATTCCCCGCCCCAGTCCGTTCGGCTGGGAAGGCCTGCGTAGGAGCCGGGGCTGTAAAACCGCGGCCCGCCAGAGAGGGTTACATTCAGTCGGTCGACCGTGAAGCCGAAGCCGAGCCAGGGGTCGGTGTAGTTACCGAGGTAGGTGCCATCCGACTCCCAGCCCGTGCGGTTCTCCACGGAGACAAACACGCCGTCTGCGATTGTTTCCAGACCATCCCCCAGGGCGAAATTCACATCGCCATCGCCGAAGGCGTAGGCCACCCCGAAGCCAAGCTCATTCTTGAGGCCTTGGATATCGTCGCCCTGGCTGCGGGTCACGTAGTAAGGCAACCACTCGGCAAAGAAGGAGAAGCGCTGATTCGGGTTGTAGCGCACCTGCAGCTGCCCCTTGATGTCACTGCGGCGGAAGGGAGCGCCGCCATGGTCATGGTCATGATCGTGTTCGTCGGCATGGAGATGAGCGTCCTCGGCGTGGTGCTCTTCGGAGCCCTCCACGTGGACCCGCCCAAAGAAATGTTCCGCTTCGCCCCATACCAGGGCGGGCCCCACCATCGCCTCAATCGCGAGGCTGCCCTGGTTGGGTAGGCCCCACTCCAGCACCACGCCCACCAGGCCATCGATGGCGTAATGGCGCGGCTGGCCCTCCAGATTGTTCTCCAGCCCTGCGTGCCCCTCCAGGGTGAGCACCGGGGTGATCTGAAACGTGCCCGGGGCGAGATCCTCCCCCCCGCCAGCGCCGTGGGCGCGCAGCGGGGCTGGAGCCGCCAGCGCAAGGACCAAGCCGACAGGCACGAGGGCGATCCCAGCGTGCCAAGCGCGGAAAACGCCCAGGAATCTGGGAGTGGGGAAGCAGGGAGTGTCCATGGAGGTCGTCAGCGGATCGAGGCCCAGCGTTGGGCGAGCCCTTCGGCGGCAGCGCCGTCGCAACGGCCGCCCTGGCCGTTGACGAAGGTGCACACGTTGTCCGTGGCGGTCTGGACGGCGGAGCGGCCAGGAGCAAGGCCGTCGGCAACGAGCGGAGTGGGATTCACCGGCACGCCGCTGGCGCGGCTGATGCGCCGCAGCGTCTTGGAGATCGGCAGCGTCTCGGCGAACAACTGGCGGGTGCCTGATTCCCGCACCGCTTTCGTGATCGCGTTGAGGCTGGCGGGGCGAAGGACCCCGGCGGTGGTGAACGAATCCAGCAGGGGTAGCTCCCGCACGCCGAAACGGCGGGCCAGGCTGGAGAACGCACGGTGTTCGCTCACCAGCACCCGACTCCGGGATGGAACCGTGTCGATCTGCCGCTCGATCCAGCGGCCAAGATCGCCCAGCACTGCCGTCGCGGCCTGGCTGCGTCGCCGTACAGCCGCGGCTCCGCCACTCGGGAAAAGCGGTGCCAGATGGGTCTCTACCACCCGCACCATGGCAGCTGCCTGGGCGGGATCGTGCCATACATGGGGATCGCGGCCGGGACTCCCCGGCACCGCTTGCTCCGCCACCGCCACCTGCCGGGCGCCGCCGCCGAGGCGCGTCAGGGCAGGGGTGAGGCCATAGCCGTTGAGCAGCACCAGACGGGCTTCGGCGATGGCCTGGCGGTCACGCGGCCGCAGCAGGGCTTGATGGGGATCGCGGCCGGCCGGGATCAGGCACACCACCCTGGCCTGATCGGCCGCGAGGGTACGGGTGAGGTCGCAGAGAACCCCATCGGTGGCCACCACCAACGGCGGCGAGGCGGCACGGCCGGGCCCCCCGGACGCCAGTGCGGCGGCCCCGAACAGAAGGGCAAGGAAAGCCAGCGGAGACACCATCCACAGAAAAACCTTACGAGGATGATAACGGTTCTCATTCGCAGCCTGTCCTAGGCTTGTGCCGCCGTGCGGTCCGCCCCTTTGGATCCCCCGCTGCTGCAGGCCTACGACCTTGCCTTTGCCTACGCAGCCGCTCCGGTGCTGGCCGGTCTCGATCTGGAGGTGATGCCCGGGACGTGCAGCGTCATCCGCGGCGACAACGGCACGGGCAAATCCACCCTGCTGCACCTGTTGCAGGGGCGTCTGCGGCCCAGCCGCGGCTGGGTGCGGCTGGAGGGCAGACCCCTGCGGGGCCAGAGACGCCGGCTGGCCCTGGTGCCCCAGGCTCCCTCTCTGAACTGGCACTATCCGATCCGCCTGGGTGCCTTGGTGGCCCTTGCGGCCAATGGCGATCCGCGCAGCAGCCAGCCGGCCCTGCGCCAGGTGGGGCTGGAGGGCCTGGCAGAGGAGCCAATCGGCCATCTCTCCTCTGGTCAACGCCAGCGGGCCCTGATTGCCAGAGCCCTGGCCCAGCGCGCGGCCGTGCTGCTGCTGGATGAACCGTTCGCCTGTCTTGATGGCAACAGCCGCCTGCAACTTGGCGCGCTGCTGCGCTCGTTGGTGCGCTCGGGGACAGCGGTTGTCCTCAGCGCCCATGGGGAGCTGCCACCGACCCTTCCCCGGATGCGCACCCACCTCCTGCAGGACGGAATCCTGCACCTCCAGATCCCCCAACCTTCCCTGTCGCCGTGGCAGCCCTGGACGATCCCTTTTGGTTGATCCCCCTCCTGCTGGCAGGGCTCTGTGGGGTGATCTGCCCGCTGTTTGGCACGCTGTTGGTGCTGCAGCGCCGCGTCCTGGCCACCAACCTGATGGCTTACGCCGTGCTGCCCGGGGTGGTGGTTGGCCAGGCCCTCGCTCTTTCGCCACTGCTTGTGGGTTGCGCCAGCGCCCTCGGGGCGGTGCTGCTGGTGGAGGCACTGATTGCCGCCCGCCGCGACGGCGGCGGAGCGGCGGAAGCGGTGATCAACACCGTGCTCGCCGCCAGTCTTGGGCTGGGGGTGCTGTTGGTGCATGCCTTGGCGTTGCCGGTGGACCTGGAGGCTTTGCTGTTTGGGGACCTGCTGGTGGCGGGACCGGACGACCTGCTGCGCATGGGGCTGGCGCTGGCGCTGGTGCTGATGGTGATTCGCGGGGGCTTTCAGCGCTGGCAGTGGCTCGGGCTCGATCCCGAGGGGGCGGAGCAGCTGGAGCTGCCGGTGCGTGGCCTGCGGCTGGGAATGGCGGCCCTGACGGCCCTTGTGGTGGTGTGCGCCACCGCGGCGGTGGGCCTGGCCTTGGTGATGGGCCTGATCTGCGCCCCCAGCCTGGCGGCACTGGCGAGCGCCGCGAGCCTGGGGCAGGCCCTGCGCCGCGCTGCCCTGATTGGCCTGATCGTGAGCCTGGCCGGCTGCGGCCTGGCCTTGGGCCTCAACCTTCCCCCTGGCCCGCTGATGGCCAGCTGTTGCCTGCCCTTGCTGCTGCGTCGGACACCCTCTCGAGGCTGAGGCTTCGCAGACGCCCCCATCCGTGCCAGCAGGAATCCCGCGGACGGGACGATGACCAGGCAGGGTCCGGAGGGCAGGTTGGTGAGGCCTGAACCCAGCAGACCCAGCTGGGCACAGCCACCGCCAAGGCTGGCCGAGACGAGGGCATGGACCGGAACGTGGCGGCTGGCTCCGACACCGCAGGCCCCCGCCAGGCCCAGTGGCTAGCGCTAGTACTGATTCTCCTTCTATTTGATGGGCCTGAAGCCCGCTCCGGGTCGCTGGGTCGCCCGTCCCCGCGCCGGCACATCCACGGGCCAGAGCCACCAACGCCCACCTCGCCGAACTCATTCACGATCACCGCCACCTTGAAACTGTGCTCGTGGGTGAGAATCCGATTCGGCAAGGTGGTCTTCCCGGCGGCGGGAACGGGGCTGGAGAAGGCCATGGAGGGGCAAGGGGAGGCGCCGACCCCATCGATGAGAATGGTTCTCGTTTTAACGTGGTGGGCTTCTGGTGTCCCGCCCATGGCTCACCGCATCCATCCCCCCGTTCCGGAGTCCATGGCCTTGGAGCGGGATGGCCATCCCTTCACCAGCGTGAGCCGCGTTCAGCGCGAACCGCCGCTCCATGGCTGACATCGTGGTTGTCGGGGCTGGGCCCCAGGCGCTCACCCTCAGTTGTCTCCTGCTCCAGAAGCGACCGCGGCTGCATCGGCGGTTGCGGATCGTCGACCCCAGCGGCCGCTGGCTGAGCCGCTGGCAACGGCAGATGGAGCGGTACGAGATTCCCTGGCTGCGCTCCCCCTCGCCCCATCACCCCCATCCGAATCCCCATGCCCTGCGGCAGTTTGCGCAGTCTCGGCAGCGCAGCCGTCAGCTGGAGGGTCCCTATGGCCTCCCCCACACCGACCTGTTTGCGGACTTCTGCCGCCAGCTCATCAGCGAGTACCAGCTGATTGAGGGCGTACGGGCCGCGAGCGTGGAGCGCATCCGGCTTCCCCAGCTGGGAAGCGGCCCAATGGAGCTGGCACTCGGCGATGGCACCACCATGACTGCCGGCAGATTGGTGATCGCCACGGGGAGCGGCACACCTCAGATGCCCTCCTGGGTTGAGCAGATGGCAGGCGACCCTCCGCCAGACGCGCTGCAGCACAGCGACAGAATCCATCTCCCGTCGCTGCACGCACTGCAGAGCCAAAGGATCCTGATCGTGGGTGGCGGGCTCACCAGCGCCCATCTGGCCCTGGGAGCCCTGCGGCGGGGTGCGCTGGTGCATCTGCTCTGTCGCCGGACCCTGAAACACAGGCCCTTCGATGCCGATCCAGGCTGGCTCGGGCCCAAATACCTCAAGGCCTTTCATGCCGAACCCTGCATGCAGCGGCGTCATCGGCAGGTGCTGGAGGCCCGCGACGGTGGCTCCATCACGCCGGAAACGGCCGCCCAGCTAAGGCAGGCCCAACGAGGAGGCGCGCTTCAGCTTCACGAACACGGCGAGGTGCACTCAGCGCGATGGTGCTCTGATCAATGGACTGTGCTCTGCACCGATGGCCATGGTCTTGAGGTCGATCGGATCTGGCTCGCCACAGGGCACCGCCAGGGTGTCAGCCAGCAGCCGCTGTTGCGGCAGCTTCAACAGCAGCGTCCGATCGACCTGGTCAACGACTGGCCCGTGCTGGCCGCCGACCTGAGTTGGCCGGGCAGCGCCGTGCATGTGATGGGTGGTCTCAGCGCCCTGCAGATCGGCCCTGCTGCCCGGAATCTGTTCGGCGGGCGGGAGGCAGCCCTCCGCATCTGCCGGACTGTGATCAAACAGGGAGCCGCTTAGCCGGGAGGGCTGGCTCTTGTTGCCCGGGTGGTTGGCGGATGCCATGGCACACCGGGATGCTTCCGGCCCCGCTGGTGCTGAATGTCTCCGTGTAGACGATGTGGATCCTGCTGCCTTGCTCTGGCGCTGTGAAGAGGGTGGGCTCCGCCCCGTGGCGATGCATCAGGTTTGTTTAAATCCGGGCAAGTCAATGCTTGTCAGCCATCAAGAATGGGTAAATTGTTGAGCAAACGCCTGCGCTCCTGCCAATCTGGCTGCAGGGAATCGAGCAAGGCAACAAACTCCTCTCCGTGGGTTGGCACCTTCAGGTGTGCCAGCTCATGGAGCACGATGTAGTCGAGACATGCACGCGGCTTCTGGGCCAGCTGCGTATTGAGGCGGATGTTCTTCGTGGTTGGATTGCAGCTGCCCCATTGGCGGCTCATCGCCTGAACGAACAGCTTGTTGATCCGTACATCCAGACGCTGCTGCCAGAGAGCAATCAACTCAGCGGCTTCCTTCCTCAGCTCATTGCGGTACCAGGCCGCCAGGATGCTCTGACGTTTCTCCAGAGTGGAGCCAGGCCGGAGGGAAAGGATCAGATGTCTGGGGTGAACCTCAATCCGGGGCGCGGCATTCACCTCCTCGATGTGGAGCAGCAGCCTCTGGCCCCAGAGCGCGTGGGATTCACGCTCGATGACCAGCCTGGGACTCTCCCGTTGCTGAGCCGAAAATCGAGCTTGCTGCCTGCGGATCCAGCCCAGTTTGCCGATGGCGTAAGCCCGCACATGGTCTGGGCTCATGCCTTGCGGCGCTGAAATGCGCACCGCCCCATCTGGTGGCACCACGGAAAGGTGCAGGTTTTTGATGGGCTTGATGGTGACCTCCACGGGGACAGCACCGATCAGCAACTGATGACTGGGGAAGGCCTGCGTCATCAGTATTCCGGCTGTGCCACCAGCACCTGAAACAATCTTTCCACCTCGGCCGCATCCTGAAGCAGGCCGAATAGCGCCGCTTTGATGACCTGCTCCTTCGCCTGCACGCCACGCCAGCCGTCTGGTCTGACCTGGCACACCGTGCGATCAACGCGCAGCGCCAGCTCGAGGTCGCCATTGAGGTTGCTCCATAGGGCCCGTCTGCCCGGGGTATCGAGTTGAGCAGGGTGCTGTCAGCCGTTCGCTGGTGTAGTTGGCGGGCCAGTTCAGCAATCTTCCGCAGGTATTCCGCGTAGGCATCGGCTTGGTGCTTGCGAAACCGGATGATCTCATCAAGAACCTGCGACATACGGTCATAGAACGCAGGATCATGGGCACGCTCGCTGATGATCGTGCGGCGCATGTTGTTTTCGATCGTTTCCTGCACCGCCTTCTTGTTGCCGCTCGACTTGCCAAAGCTCTGGCTGATGGCTTGAGCCACTCCCGTCTTGACGATCAGCTCCAGTAGGCCGATGTCGTCGAAGGCGGAGATCTTGCGTGGTTGATCGGCTTCAATGTAGGCATCGATCAGGAAACGCATGTCGGCCTCGTAGGCCTTGAGGTCGAGGTTTTCCCCTGCTGCCAGGCGGATCACCTGCCGCCAATCGAGTGCCTTGTCGCGCTGTTGTGTGATCCGGGACGCTTCACTGCCGGTGTATCCAGCCTCTGTGAGTTCATGGGCCAGGGCGGCATGGGCCCTGGTGAGCTCGGCCACAGCCTTGTAGTAGGCGATGCGCAGAGGCTCCCGCTTTTGCAGATCTGAGGGGTTTTCGGTGTTGCCGCAGAAGTGGTGCAGGATGGCGAGTTCATCCTTGGGCGGGGCTACGGGCTCGGCCAGCAGAGCCTCCTGCTCCCGTGCATTGTCCAGCCGTTCCTTGGCTTTTTTGAGGCGATCTTGCAGGAGAACATCGGGATCAGGGCCAGCGGAGGAATGATCCAGATCATCGCTGGAGTACACCGCAATGGCATTCTCAACCTTCTTGAAAAGATCCTTGTAGTCAACAATTAAGCCGTAGGGCTTGTCATCGCCATCCAGGCGATTGGTGCGGCAGATGGCCTGGAACAAGCCGTGATCCTGCATCGACTTGTCGATGTAGAGCACACTGCAGGAGGGAGCATCGAACCCCGTCAACAGCTTGTCCACCACGATCAGCAGCTTCATCTGGGCCGGCTGTTTGATGAAGAGATCCTTGGCCTTCTCTTCATACGCTTCGGTGCGGCTCATGCCCGGCTGTGGGGCCATGCCAGCAAGAAGACGGTCGTAGGTGTTGTAGATGAACTGCTTATCCGTTTCGGTATTGGCGCCCACCTCCTCTTTGCTCACATCCCCAGCTTTGGGGTCATAGGAGGTGATCAGGGCGCACTTGCCCTTGAGCTCGGTGCCATTGAACAGCTCGAAATAGCGACAGGCTTCATAGATGCTGGAGGCCACCAGAATGGCGTTGCCGCGCTGGCTGGCCAGGCGTGGCTGAAGAGAAAAGTCGAAGATGATGTCGGCGACGATCCGGTTCATCCGCGCCTTGGAGCTGAGTACGTTCTGGAGGGTTCCCCATTGGCGCTTCAGTTCACGCTGCTGCCAGGGGTTGAGATTGGCCGTTTTGGTCTCAAACCACTGATCGACCCGTGCCTGCGAGCTGAGCCGCTGGTCGATGTCCCGAGCTTCGTAGACCAGATCAAGAACGACCTTGTCTTCTACACCTTCGCTGAACTTGTAGGTGTGGATATAGCCACCAAAGACCTCCAGGCTGGTGGCTTTGTCCTTCTTGAGCAACGGCGTGCCGGTGAAGCCGATGAAGACGGCATCGGGCAGTAGCGCTTTCATCACGCGGTGAAGCTTACCGCTCTGGGTGCGGTGGCATTCGTCAACGAAAATGAACAGTTCGCCTACCGCTGGAGTGGGCTGGGCCTGGAGCTGTTCGAGATAGGCCTCGAAGTCATCGATCCCGCGCACTCCGAACTTATGAACCAGTGAGCAGAGAAGCCTTGGCGTGGGTTGGCTGAGAGCCTGGATCAGCTCCTTGCCGCTGCTGCTGCGTTGGATGGTTTCACCCGCAGCGCCAAAGACGCTTTCAATCTGCTTGTCGAGCTCATCGCGATCGGTGACGATCACCACGCGTGCGTTGGGGTTGTTGGCAAGGATCCAGCGGGCGAGCAGCACCATCACGATGCTTTTGCCACTGCCCTGGGTGTGCCAGATGATGCCGCCACGCCGCTCTCGTACATGCTTCTGGGCAGCCTTGATGCCGAAGTACTGATGGACCCGTGGCAGCTTTTTGATGCCACCATCAAACAGTACGAAGTCGCGCAGGAGTTCGATCAGTCTGTCCTTGCGACAGATCTTGATCAGGTATTTGTCGAGCTTGAGGCGGCTGTTATCGGCTTCATCTTCCTTCCAGCTGAGGAAGTACTTCTCTGGCGTCTGGATGGCCCCGTAGCGCAGCCCTTCCGAATCGTTGCCAGCCAACACGAGTTGATTGGTGGCGAAGAACCAGGCGTTGAATTCCGCTTGTTGATTGGACAGGTTCTGGCGGATGCCATCACCAATGCTCACGCGGCTGCGCTTGAGTTCGATCACGCCGATCGCGATGCCGTTCACATACAGCACCAGATCGGGCCGCCGCTGCTGATTCCCTTTGAGGGTGACCTCCTCAGCGATGGCGAAGTCGTTGGCTTCTGGATTGTTCCAGTCGATGAGTGCCACGGTGCTGGTGGGCTGATCGGCGGCGGCCTTCACCTGCACGCCGTAGCGCAACAGGGAGTAGACACGGCGATTGGCTTCATAGAGGCCGGCCTGGCTGACATCCGCGGCACCTCTGAGCTGATAGAGGGCACCGCTGATCTCTGCATCGCTGTAGCCGCGGCGCTGCAGGGTGGCGCTGAGGATGCCCTCTTCGATATTGCTGTTGCCTGCGCGGTCTTTCCAGTCGTCCAGGTAGCGATAGGCCAGCTTCTCCTGGAAGAGGCGAAGTACCCGATCCTGGGTGGCGCGCTCGAAGCCGAGGCCGCTCATGGCGTTTCCTGCCGGGTTGGCGGGTTCACGACCCAGCGCCCGGCCTTGGTAGGGCCTTCATGGCGGATGCGGCCCTCGGCACGCAACTTCTTGAGGTGGTAGCTGACCCCATCGTGGCTGAGTTGGAGGGCTTGCGCCAGTTCGCGGGCCGTGATTGTGGGCTGCTGTTGCATCAGCGCCAGGATTCGCTCGCGGGGCTTGCGCGGCTCCCGGGGGATCTGTTCCGTGTCTTGGGTAGTTTCCTGGGTAGTTTCTTTGGTGGTTTCTTGGGTGGCGTCCACGGGCGTGGGCCGCCGCAGGGCGATCCGAAAGCCGTCGTCGAGGCTGAACACCGGTTCCGGCAGGCCGGCTTCGCGACAGCGGCGGATCATGTCGGCGGTGCCGGTGCCAAGGCGCTCGATGTATTGCGCCAGGTAGAGGGGCTCGGCCAACAGGGGATTGGCGGGGATCGAGCCGTGCGGCTGGCGCAGCTGGGCCAGGGTGAGGGAGGGGGGCAGGCTGCCGGGGTTCCAGATCTCGACGCGATCGGCGAACACCATCACCTGCACGCTGCCGTTGCTGGTGTAGTCGCGGTGGGCGACGGCGTTCACAACCGCTTCGCGGATCACCTCCGGTGGAATCTCGTAGGCGGCGGGGGCCTGGCTGGAGGCAGAGCGGGTGCCGACTGCGAAGTTGAGGCGAGCGAGCACGAAATCCACGGCCTGATCCACCAGGTCGAACACCGTGCCCTTGAACACCTGATAGGAGGGGATCGGCTTGGCTACGGCCGTGGCGTGGAAGTGGGCGGCTTTGAGCTCACTGCTGAGCAGGAAGCGCTGGGGCTGGCGGCCGAAGAGCAGCACGGCGGCGTGCACGGGCTGGCCGTGAACCAGAAGGTTGAGGTGGGTGAGCAGCTCGTTGGCGGAGGCGTTGGGCGGCAGGGGGAAGCCGCGCACCTGGCGGGCCCGCGCGATGAACCAGGCGATGCGGTTGTCGTCGAAGTCGGCCAGGGAGGCGTTGGGGCAGGGGGAGGCGTCGAAGGGGCCGCTGCGGATCAGCTGCTGGTCTTCGAGCCACTGCACCAGGGCGGCATAGAGGCCGGCGATCAGCTCGGCGGTGGTGGCGAAGCGGCGGCGCACCAGAGAGGCCTCGGCCTGGCGGATCAGGGCGAGCATGCGCGGATCGCGGCTGGTGTCATCGGCGGCCTTGAGAAAGATCAGGCGGGGTTTGCCGCGCTCGCCGGCGCGCTGAAACTCCCGCTCGGTGGGCGAGATCCCTTCGGCGTCGACACTGCCGTATTCACTGCCGAACAGGCCCACATTGAGTCCGCAGCGGTCGACGTGCTCGAGGTAGAGGTCATCGGCGCGGCGGTCGCTGGCGGGCAGGTGTTCGAACAACACCGGCTCGAAGAAGCGCCGCAGCAGCGGATCCCCCTGCAGGAAGTCGCGAAGCGCCAGCCGTTCGGCGGCGAACTCCTTCTGCACGCTGCTGAGGAAGATCGGCTGGGGGTTCATGGATACAAGCGGTTCACATCACACCAGCCTCCTGACGAAGTTTTCTTTGGCGCAGGTTTTCTGTATGCCAGCGTGCTGCAGAATACGAGATGCCGTAGTCTTCAACCAGTCTTTCAAGGCTCCGCCTGGTCTCCAGAGTCGAGGCAGGCAACAGGAACATCGCCGCAAAAGCATTGGCTTCCTGAGATCTTATCCAGCGAGACTGGTTACTACTAGCGCCACCGAAAGGCGTCGACTGAAATCGACTGGCTAACAGGCCGCCGAGCGCAGAAGCCAAGGAAAAGCGTTGCGGCAAAACGTCTTTGAACCTCGGGTGGGAGGTGAAAAGGGCGACGTCTGATGCTCCAGATGCTGCCACCATGAAGGCGGATCGAGCGATTGTCGGCCCCGAGATCTTCTGAAGCCCGATCTGCAAAGACTCCCGGACTTCGGCAAAATCAATAGGATCATCGCCGAGATTGAGAACTTGTCGGATATGCTCAGCCCTTCGATAACCACGTTCAAAGGCTGGAAGCATTCTTTCGCCGGCAGGGGATTGGATGGTGGACCAGAATGGTCGAGCGACTGTTGCGGAGGCAAGCCGTTTGACTTGGCTGATCAATGAGAGGAGTTCATCGGGCGATTGAACTTGATGTGAATCGATGAGAATGCCATCCATGATCTTGGCATTCGCACCTAGTTCGTCCTCAATGCCTTGCCAACAATCGGCAACGAGATCACCATACAGCTGCCTTCGTCTCTCGACCACATCATGGGCCCTTCCAAGAACTTCGCGCCATCGTTCGTTGAGCCAGCCCGCCCATGGAATTGTAAGAGGATCCTGGCTGGCTTTTTCAAGAATGGCTGACACAAGCCTTTTCAGCTCGATTTCCAGATCATTTTTGTTGATCCAGGCAATACCGAGCTCCCTATCCAGCAAAAATGTGCACGACGGCCCAAGCGAAGGGGCTGGTCTCAGGGCAATGCCTACTTGCGTATCTTCCGGAATGAAGAGGATCGTGGGTAAGGCGAGATCCGACGCGGCGTGGCCCAGGCAATGGCTGCCATACCATTGCCCATAGGCGGCAAGATCAGTGTGCTGATCTTCACTATTCAGAACTTCCTTGAAGTCTGGAATGCGTTCCCTCCCAGGCGTGGACTTGGGGAATGGCGTATGTGATTGCCAGAAGATCTCCATCCAGTGATCAACGAGCCAATCCGCCAGTCCAGATAATGGACCGATGACATGTTGACGCTGTTCAGAGTGCTTCGTGTTGTCGCGGCAAGCGGTCAGGCAGATGTCATCAATCCAGATCTCAAGCGTGGCCAATGTGGGAATTTCAGGCCCACACAACCCAAGCTCTTCGCCTGCTGCCAACCAATCCCAAACAAGCCTGAAGGAAGTCATATCGACCCAGACTGATTGATGAAATCATCGAGACTGCGACCAGCGCGGCGGCTTAATTCATCAAGCATGCAAGTTGGCTGCTCAGGGCAGCAATTATATTTCAGTTCCTGCTCATTGGTGGAAATGCCAATGAAGTAGTAATCTCCAAGCGCGTTCCATAGCTTCTTTGGGCGACCTAGGAAGTCTTTTCCGCCTTTGGGGTCTTCGAGTGCTTCGTCGAGCAGTTGTTGCCTGAGTTGCTCGTCGCTGAGCCAGCCAGGACATTCTGATTTGCGGTCAGCATTCCCACGAAGACTTCCCGGAGCCGACCCTTTCAGAGGACGGTGATAGGGCTTGCAGTGAACGACAGCCATAGGAACAACTATGACGCAGCACCCGAGTTTAGGTGTTCTGTCGGCTGATGGCTGAGAGGACCATCCCCCCGATGGGTGGCGGTCTGGGACTCTGTCGCCCAGACCAGCAGCCCGCCGACAGGGTGGCGCTTGTAGAGGGAATCGAGCAGACCCCGTACCTGGTCGCGGTTCCACACGTAGCCCCGCTGGAATTCAGGCAGTGCCATGTGGCCGCTGTCGATGTGGTCGAGGATGGTGGAGATCTTCATGTAAGTCTCACGAAGCAGATGCTGGAATCCATCGCGATAGACCCTGCTGGAGACGGCTGGCTGACCACATACTTCCAGTCAAGTCTCCCCAAGAAGCAGAGACAACTAAGACTGCATCGCGATAGCCTCTTGTGAGTTTTTTGAGGTCTTTGCCCTTGCGTCTGACAAACTTTGGGTTTTTTCCTTCAAGGACTGCAACAGGATCCTCAATGCATTCAACGCATACTGCCGGAGGGGGAATTGTAAGGCAGCTCAAAGACTCGGACAGGCCAGGGAAGACAGCCCGAAGCAGCAATGCCTCTGTTGACATACTCGGCACCCAGATCAGAACTTTCTCAGGCAGGCTATTTAGCCCAAGCCATCGCATCACAAGTGCCTCAGTTGCCAAGATATTGGCATTTGGAGGTGGGCATGGGTTTCTTTCATCGTGTTCAGGATCCAGCAGGATATCAGCATCAACATGGATAACAAGAAGATCAACATCATCCGGCAGCACTCCAACTGCCTGAAGTCCGCCCGCTTCACGCACAGACTGGCACCAACCACGGACGCCCTTCCATCCTCCACCATGCGGACCGGCGTCGCCTGCATAAAGTGACTCGTCGGGCTGAATTCGACTAATTCTGAAGGCAGGACTGTTGAGATGAGCAAACACCAAGGCCTCCAGCAATACGTGGTCAGTTGGGCCTTCGCAAACTAGGCGGACGTTATACATTTGGCATCCCTCCCAGATGCCCAGAAACCCATAGGCGAGAGAGTGGCCAACCCTCCTTGGCTTTGCCAAGCAGGCTTTCATCGACAACGACACGATTGATGACAGTCATCCCTCCAAATGCACGATCGACAGCAAATAGTCTTACGCGATCATCCTGTAAAGGTAGGCCATCGAGAACAAGCGGATTGTGGCAGGTTAGCAGCAGCTGACGACCATATTCAAGTGTCCAACTTGCTAGCTTTGCGGTCAAGGCACGCACCAAACGCGGATTGAGGGTCGCGTCGAAGTTGTCAATTGCCAACAACCCTGGACTATCTATATGTGTCGCCAGGATCGCGGCAAAAAGAATGTATAAGGCTCCTTCGCTAGAATCATAAGCACTTAATAGGTTGCGCCTGTCAGCCATGAAACGATCACGAAATAATAAAACTTGAGACTGGCGGGGAATGGAGGGAGACAGCGGTACTGTCAGGCCTGGCGCAGCGCCGAATGCCTCAGCCCAGTCGATTAGTTCATAAATATCTTCTATGACTTCTTCGATCCGCTGATCCTTTTTGACGAGACGGCGAAGTTCGCTAGCGGCCTCGGCAAGCCTTCCACCCGTCAGGCCTAGAGGTGCACGAGTCTGAGGGTCACTAACGATGCCGCGAAGTACTGCTGTGGTAGGCGCATAAATGGAGAAGGACTGCAATTTCTCTAGTAATACAGAGGCACTGGCCTCTGCTGTAATCTCGACTTGCTTGAGTGCAGCCAGGCCTCTGCGAGCATCAAAGAATTGGTACTCAATCGAGTTTGGTGAACGTCCCAATATCTTCTTGCCAGCGCCCATCCACTTTTCTGTTTTATAAGCCCAAGCAGTGGAGTCTCCGTAGGGCGTATGTAGTTCCACTTCGTAGCTGCTATTTGAGCTAAAGGCACCAAACCGAATTGCATTGCGTCGGCGGCTGCCGCGAAATGATGACTTATACAGATCAGGGATACCAGGACGGACGCCTCTATGCAAGAGAGATTCATCATCGACGCGACCAGATGCTGCTGATCCAAGAACTCCTATCGCTTCGAGGATGTTCGACTTGCCGCTGCCATTGGCCCCCACAAACACGTTGAAAGCACCCAATTCCAAGCTTGCCTCCTGGATGGACTTGAAGGCATGGATGTCGATGCGCTCGATCAGAGTCATGTCCTGCAGGTGTTCCTGTGGTGCTGGTTGCGGGGTCTGGCTGGTTGCAGGGTAGCCAACCCCACCACATCCACCAGCGCTGCTGGCTGGGCTGATCGGGGCGTGGGGATGCGGTGGTGTGTCATCGCAGGCGGATGCGGCCGGTGAGGAGTTCTTGCATCATTCCGGCTTTCATTTCTCGGATCTTTTGGGCCTTCATACTCAACGCATCCAGCTCCTGATCGATTTCTCCAAGTGCTTCGGCAATTGCTATCTGCTCTGCCTTGCCCGGCAGGCTTAGGGTGAATCCTTGAACAATGCCCTTGTTAAGATTCGACTGAGTCCCTTGCTGCCCCATAAGCTTCACTTTGTCGTGAATGCTGCTTAGGCAGTAAAAAAGGAACTCATTGTGCAGCGATGCGCCGGGACGTATCCCAAGAATGGCCTGACTCGATGTAACCTCAGTGGCGGCGATGCTGCATTCGCCCAAGGAGGCATACATAGCGTATAAGACTGTTCCTGAGGGGAACTGCTTTGCCGCACAGTTGGCAAGGCCTGCTGCGGATAGTGTTCGTTCGGTCTGAGAAATGAATTTCCCGCCCGAAGTCATGTCAGATATAGAGACCCAGGGGATGCCTCCACCATAATAATCATCTCTGCCAGTAGGCGGAGTTCCTCCGCTATTCATTGATGCTACTGATCCCAGGCTGAACTCCTCCCACTCCCCCTCAAACCCCGGCAGCCGCCGCTTGCCGGTGAGCAGCTCCTGCATGGCGGCCTGCTTGATGCCGCGCTTTTTCGTAATGAGATCATCCAGCGACTTGATCAGGTGATCAATGTCATCTAGGGCCGCCGCAATGGCTATTTGTTCGTTAGTGGTAGGCCAAGCAAGCCTAAGGCTTGCGAACCGTGAGCTCCCAAGATGAGCGACGGATGTGGTCTGAAGCGCAATTTTTGCAAAGACCCCCGTTTTCTGGCAATTCCGAAATAAATGCGAGGCAAAAGATGCTGATGTTTCGGGCCTCGGCCTAAAACGCAATAATGCATTTTGAATTGCGCATGGGGCTGGGTAATCATCCTTGTAGATTGAGCATCTTCCAACAAGCTCAAGGCTTTGGCCTTCGTTGAGCAGGACATCGCCATGGCGCAATTGGAACTGCGCAAACTGTTCTTCTGTCATGGGCATCGTCAGGACATCGTCGATGTCAATGCGCCCATCAAACACATTCTTCGTCCGGAGGTATGGCTTCTGCTCACCAGGGGCATGAACAGCTAGAGCCTTCCCTGCCATAACTTGGCCCTTCCTCTCTACTGGGCAAACCTCCCACTCTTCAGGGATCACCCCCACCTCGGTCTGCTTGTAGCCCGGCTTCAGTTCCATGCGAACCCCATCCGCTCCAAATGGCCGGCCACTCGGGCCTCCAACTCATCGACCCGAACGCTGATCTGCGGTAGCGCCTCGCCATACCGCTCACCCAGCTGCTTGAGGCGGCTGGTGAGCTGCTGGCTCACCCGTTCCACTTCCGCGGCAACCGCCTGCTCCAGGGTGGCGAGCCACTTGCCGTTCACAACCAACTCGCGCACTTCGGTATCGGTGAGGCTGTCGTAGCGGCCGTAGGCCTGGTTGTCGAGGTCGGCCTCGGCAGCCTTGAGGGCACGCTTGGTCTTGGGTTCTGCTTCTGTCAGCAGCAGCCACTCGCGCAGAGCAAAAAGCTCATCGGTGGCTTCCGGATCCCGGTGGAGCTCCTTAATGCGGGCGCTTACGGTCCACTTGTTGAGCTTCTCAAGCTCCGCGAAGGTTCCCTCGTCGCCGCCGTGCTCCTCTTCCAGTTCCGCCAGGCGGCTGCTGGAATCCTCCAGCTCAGCGCGGAGCCCCTCGATCATCTCAAGATCATCGGCAAAGAATTTCGTCACCAGCAGCTCCTTCGGCACCAGGTCACAGATCCAGCCCCTGTCCTTGCTCTTGCCCTTCTTGTCGGTTTCGATCACGCGAACAGGCTCGGCTTTCCAGCCGTCGGCGCTGATCGCATACACGTCATCCTGCATCGACTCGGCCCACTGGTCGAGCAGCAGCTGGTATACGGCGTAGGCATCGATCAGCGGCTGGCCCTGGTAGTGGGCCAGCAGGCTCTCGCTCAGCTCCCGGATCACTTCCTTGGGATGGCAACCCGGCTCCAGGGCCAGCAGTTGCTCGGCTGCCCCCTGCTTCCAGGCCTGGAAATGCTGCGCCATCCCCGCCAGGAAGCCGGCGAACTGGGGATGGGCTGTGATCGTGGCCTTCAGCTCCGCCGGTGCCACCGCCAGCTCCAGATAGCCGGGCCGCAGCGGCCGGAACAACGCCTCGCGCAGCTGCGGGCACACCTGCCAATAGGCCTCCAGCGCGTCGATGTCGCGCTCGGGGATGCCGCCGCGCAGGTGGGCCTCGATGTCCTGAAGGTCTTCGGCTTCTGAGCTGTCGATGTAGCGGGGCAGGTTGAGGTTGTAGTCGTGCCCGGCAATCTCCTCGTTGGGCACGAAGCGGGAATAGCCGGGCACCTCCAGCTGGCGGCTGAACACATCCACGATCTTGTGGATGTCGCGCTCGCGCAGGCGGTTCTTCGGGCCATCCTTGGTGAAGCCCTTGCTGGCATCCACCAGGAAGATCCCCTCGCGGCTGCCGGCATCGCGCTTGTCGATCACCACGATGCAGGCGGGGATGCCGGTGCCATAGAAGAGGTTCGCGGGCAGGCCGATGATCCCCTTGATTAAGCCGCGCTGGATCAGGTTCTTGCGGATCTCGGCCTCGGCGTTGCCGCGGAACAGCACCCCATGGGGAAGGATGCAGGTGCCGCGACCCGTGCTCTTGAGCGTGCGCACGATGTGCAGCAGGTAGGCGAAGTCGCCCTGCTTGTCGGGCGGGATCCCGAAGCCCTCAAAACGACCCCATGGATCCTTGGCCGGATTGAGACCCGTGCTCCAGCGCTTGTCGGAGAACGGGATATTGGCCACCACATAGTCAAACTGCTTCAGTTGCTCGCCTTCGCCATTGGTTTCGAGCAGCTTCGGGTCGGCCAGGGTATTGCCCTGGCGGATGATCGCCGTGGGGTTGCCATGCAGGATCATGTTCATCCTGGCCAGGCCACTGGTGGCCGCATCCTTCTCCTGGCCGTAGAGCGTGATCGGTGTGGGAGCCCTGGATGCCACCTTGAGCAGCAGCGAACCCGAACCGCAGGTGGGATCGCACACCGTGGTGGCTGCCGTGGTGGCTTCCTTGTGGATCTCCAGCACTTCTGCCTTCACCCGGCTCACTTCCGAAGGCGTGAGGAACTGGCCCTTGCTCTTGCCGCTTTCGATCGCGAAGTGGCGCATCAGGAACTCATAGGCATCCCCGAGGATGTCGTCGTCATCGGCGCGGTTGCGCGAAAAGTTGAGCGACGGAGCCTCGAAGATCGCGATCAGATTGGTGAGGCGATCCACCAGTTCCTTCCCGCTGCCCAGCTTGTTCTGGTCGTTGAAGTCGGGAAAATCGCTCTGGCTCAGCTGGTCATTGGCCTTCACCAGCGGCGCGATGATCTCCTTGTTGATGCGGTCGCCGATCTCTGCCTTGCCCTTGAGGGCCACCATGGCGGCGAAGCTTGCGCCCTCCGGGATCACCAGCGGCGCATAGGGCTGGCCGGCGTACTTGTCGCTGATGTATTTGAGGAACAGCAACACCAGCACATAATCCTTGTACTGGCTGGCATCCATGCCGCCACGCAGCTCATCGCAGCTGGCCCAGAGCTTTGAGTAGAGCTCGGATTTGCGGATCGCCATGGTTCAGGCCGCCTCTGAGGTGCACGACCGATCAGGACACTCCTGGGGGACGCCGTGCAGAGGTCCTCGGGCCATGCGGTTCAGCGGTTTCTCCGCGGCAGTCTGACGCTCGGTGATGCCCGGCGCTCCCTGGGGCCACCCCCAACGGCACCCCAACCCCCTCGATGTGCCGCCGCAGCCCTTCGTGCTCCAGGCTCTCCCAGTGGGTTACATCCACCATGTAGGGAATCGGCAGCTCGTCGAAGGCGCCGGCCAGCGCGGCGCTGCAGTCGTCGGGGCTGCTGAAGGCCAGGTCGATGTCGGAGCCGGGGCGCTCGCGGCCCAGGGCGCGGGAGCCGTAGAGCTTCACCCAGCGGATCGAGGGGAAGCGCCGCAGCACGGCCCTGATCTGCGCCAGCGTGGCGGGTGGCAGGCCGCCGAGCCCCTGCGGCTGCAGGCGCGATTCCGTCTGCGGTTCCGTCATGGCCGCCGCTCCAGCTCCTGCGCCAGGGCCCGCTGGGCGCGCGTCACGTCGTAGGTGTGCGCCATCAGGTTGCGTTGCTCCAGCATGTCGATCCACACCTGGCCGTCCGGCAGCAGTCCGGCGGCGAAGGCCTCGCGGATCACCTGTCGCGGCAGGGGCGCATCGATGCCTTCGTAGGCGAGCAGATCCTTGAGGGTTTTCCAGCCCAGTTCGAAGCTGACTTCATCGGCCTTGATCACGGCCAGGCCGATCACCTCGCTGGCGGGGTCGGCGTCGAGGGCCGCCAGGGCCGCCTCCAGCTGGCCCAAGGCCCGCCCCAGGCTCTGGAGCCGTTGGCGCCAGCGCAGCTCCGCGGTGCCCATCGCCCCACTCTGGCGGGCGTTGCCGCGTCGCGCCGCCGGGCTCCGCGCCCCTTTGAGACGATGGGGGCCTGCCGATCCGCCGCCCTGTGTCCGAGGACGCCCGTCCGCCCGTCGACGCCGCCCTGCCCAAGACCTACGACCCGGCCGGCACCGAGGCCCGCTGGCAGGCCGCCTGGGAGGAGTCCGGCGCCTTCCATCCCGATCCACAGGCCCCCGGCGAGCCGTTTGCGGTGGTGATCCCGCCGCCGAACGTGACCGGCAGCCTGCACATGGGCCATGCCTTCAACACCGCCCTGATCGACACGATCGTGCGTTTCCAGCGTCTGCAGGGGCGCAACGTGCTCTGCCTGCCCGGCACCGACCACGCCTCGATCGCCGTGCAGACGATCCTGGAAAAGCAGCTGCGTGAGCAGGGGCAGGGGCGCGAGCAGATCGGCCGCGAGGCGTTCCTGGAGCGGGCCTGGGCCTGGAAAGCCCAGAGCGGCGGCACGATCGTGGGCCAGCTGCGCCGCCTCGGGTACTCCGTGGATTGGCGGCGCGAGCGCTTCACCCTCGATCCGGGCCTGAACAAGGCGGTGGTGGAGGCGTTCGTGCGCCTGCACGAGCAAGGCTTGATCTACCGCGGCGAATACCTGGTGAACTGGTGCCCCGCCTCGGGCTCGGCGGTGAGCGATCTGGAGGTGGAGATGAAGGAGGTGGAGGGGCAGTTGTGGCATTTGCGTTATCCGCTCACGCCCCTGGCCGCTGAGGCTTCACC
>JBKDSQ010000015.1:0-41459 GCA_046340895.1 Synechococcaceae cyanobacterium
CCGCTCCAGCCGGCGCCGCAGGCGCAGGCGACCGCCCGCCCCGGCACGGGCCTGCACCAGCTCCTCTCTCAGTGCCTTGATCGATACGTGGAGATGACACAGCCCCAGGGGCTCCTGCACCATCGCCAGCACGGTCGCCCCGTAGAGCGCCGCTGTCCGGTCGGCGGGCTCCTGCGAGTACAGCCGCAGTTGCAGGTCGAGAAAGCGACGCAGCCGGGCCATGCCGCCGCAGCCGCTCAGCCGCAGCAGGTCCGCCACCGTGGCGGCGGCCAGTGGCGCGCTCAGCAGCGTGTCGGCGCCGACGGCGCCGAACAGTTGGGCCAGATCCCAGGCGGAGCGCGGCGGCAGCACCGGATCGCGGCTGGCAAAGCGCCAGTTGGCGCGGTGCAGGGCTGTGCAGAGGGCCCAGAAGCGTTCGCTGCCGGGGAACTGGAACTCCCGTTCGCGCCGCCAGGCCTCGGGATCGCGCCGGATGCGCACCGGTGGCCGACCATCGGCCAGGTCAACGACGCAGCCGGGATCGAGTGGATCGGCGCCCGGCGCGGCGATGCCGAGATGTCGGAACAACCGCTCGTGAATGCCCCCGCTCTCCAGACCCGCCACCTGGGTGGCGCCCACATCGAAGATCCAGGGTCCGCGGCGGAAGGTGCCGGCGCAGCCCCCGCTCTGGCCATGGGCCTCGAGGAGCTCCACGGCAAGGCCGGCGCGCGCGAGCAGGGAGGCGGCGGTCAGGCCGGCGATGCCGGCACCAACCACCACCACGTCGGTGGGCTGCGGTGCGCTGGCGGCCACGGCCTGGCTCATCGGCGCATGCTGCCACCCGGAACCGGCCGTGCGTGGCAGGGTGGGGCCCCGCCCCGACCCGGTTCATGACGTCGCCGTTGCTGGTGGCTGCCTTGGTGCTGCTGGCTCTGTTCGCGCTGCTGGTGCTGCGTTGGGTCGGCCGGGCGGTGGCCCTGGCGCTGCGGCTGGCCCTGCTGGCTGGGCTGGTGGCCCTGGTGGCGGTTGGGGTCGGCCTGCGTGGCGGCATCGCGCCGCAGGGTTCCCCCGGGGCCGCCCCTGCGGCGGTACCGGCCGCGCCAGGTGCCCGCTGATGGCCTTGCCCTCCTCCCCTGGCGGCGACCCCCTCGCCGGCTGGCTGGCCGAGCGCCTCGGTCGACGCCTGGTGGGCCGCAGCCCCGTCGGCGGCGGCGGCATTCACCGCGCCTGGTGCCTGCGGCTGGACGATGGGGCGCGTCTGTTCGCCAAGACCGCTGCCGCCGATGCCCTGGCGCTGCTGGAGGGGGAGGCGGATGGCCTGGTGGCCCTGGCCGCCGCCGCCGATCCGGCCCTCCTGGTGGTGCCTGCCCCCCTGGCGTTAGGGGTGGTGGCCGGGCAGGCGGTGCTGGTGCTGCCCTGGCTGGATCTGGGGCCTGGCAGTGGTTGGTGGGGACTGGGGGCGGCCCTGGCCCGAATGCACCGCCACAGCCTGGAGGGTCCGCTGTGCCCGGGGGACCGGGTTGGCCAGGCCTTCGGCTGGCCCGTGGACAACACGATCGGCGCCACGCCCCAGGCCAATGGTTGGCTTGCCGACTGGGGGCGGTTTTTCCAGGAGCGGCGCCTCGCTCCCCAGCTGGCGCTCCTAGCCGGGCATCGGCAAGCGCTGCCCGGGGCCGACGATTTGCTCGACAGGGTGCCGGTTTGGCTGTCCATGCACCAGCCAGAGGCCTGTCTGGTGCATGGCGACCTCTGGAGTGGCAACGCGGGACTGTTGCCCGACGGCCGCGGAGCCTTGTTCGATCCCGCCGCGCACCGGGCAGACCGGGAGGTGGATCTGGCGATGGCCCGGCTGTTCGGGGGGTTCCCCGCGGAGTTTTTCCGTGGCTACGACGAAACGTGGCCGCTCCCTCACGGACACGGCCAGCGGGCGGAGCTTTACAACTTGTATCACCTGCTCAACCACGCCAACCTGTTCGGGGGCCCCTACGTGGCCCAGGCGCGCGCCACGATCACTCGCCTGCTGCAGGCCCCGCCGCAGTGGGGCCTGGCTTGAAGGAACTCAACCGAGGTATTCCCGCTTGACCCCCTGCAACCGCTGAACCACGGCCGTGCGCTTCTCGCTGGTAGTGAGGTTGTCCCAGCTCCATTTGCCGACCACAACAAGCCCGAGCAGCTCGAGTAACCCGGGGATGATCGGCAGCAGATTGATCGTGTCGAGCACGCCTTTGATCAGGATCTGGGCAACGATCACAGCCACGAAGATGCCGACGATCTTGCCGACTTTGCCCATTTGGGCCCAATCGACCTTGTCAAGGGTTTCGTTCACCATGCCCACCATCTTCTGGACGCGGTCGCTCACGTCAAACCCGTGGTCGCTGCCCTCGCCGGCCGGAGCATCTGGCGTGGTCACGGATGTGTCCTGGCTCGTCTCCGGGGGTGCGCTGGGGGTTTCGCTCATGGCAGGGCCGAGCTGTGAATGGACCCGCTTAAGGTACCGCTCGTGCTCCCGATCCCGCCAGCCGGTCTTCAGATCGATCGCCGGGCCCTGACGGTTTTGCGCCGGGTGCTCGCCGTTTCGTTCCCCGATGAGGGATGCGCCCTGCTGCTGGGCCGCCGCCTGCCCCCCCGCAGCGGTGCCGATGGGCCAAGCGGGCGACTCTGGCGGCTGGAGCGGATCTGGCCTGCCCTCAACACCTGGGAGCCGGCCGAGGAACGGCGACTGCGCTTCCGGCTCGACCCGCGTGAGCAGCTGCTCGCGCAGGGCTGGGCGCGAGCACGGAGCCTGGAGGTGCTCGGGGCGGCCCACAGCCACCCCACGGGTGTGCCACAGCCCTCCGCCACCGACCTGGCGCTTACCGCCGGGCCGACCCTGATGCTGATCCTCGCGCCTTCGGCGGGCGCCGGGCTGCTGCGCGACGGCTCCCTCGGCTGCTGGTGGCTCGGGGATTCCCCCGATGATCCGGCGGCATCGCCGCCCCCGCCGCACCCGCTGATGTGGACAATGGTGGATTAAGTACGCGATCCGGGCCCGATGCTCCCCCCCGACACCAGCGGCGTGCAGCTCACCCCCGATGAGGTGGCGCGCTTCTCGCGCCACCTCATCCTCCCGGAGGTGGGCATGGAGGGGCAGAAGCGCCTCAAGGCCGCCTCGGTGCTCTGCGTGGGTACCGGCGGCCTGGGCTCGCCGTTGCTGCTCTACCTGGCCGCCGCCGGCGTCGGCCGCATCGGCATCGTCGACTTCGACGTGGTGGACCACAGCAACCTGCAGCGCCAGGTGATCCACGGCACCAGCTGGGTGGGCAAGCCGAAGATCGAATCGGCCAAGCACCGCATCCAGGAGATCAACCCCCACTGCCAGGTGGATCTCTACGAAACCGCCCTGACCAGCGAGAACGCGCTGGAGATCATCGGCGGCTACGACCTGGTCTGCGATGGCACCGACAACTTCCCCACCCGCTACCTCGTCAACGACGCCTGCGTGCTGCTGGGCAAGCCGAATGTCTACGGCTCGATCTTCCGCTTTGAAGGCCAGGCCACCGTGTTCAACCTCGACGCGGAGAGCCCCAACTATCGCGATCTGTTCCCCGAGCCACCGCCACCGGGCATGGTGCCCTCCTGCGCCGAAGGTGGTGTTGTGGGTGTGCTGCCCGGAATCATCGGTGTGATTCAGGCCACCGAGGCGGTGAAGATCATCACCGGCATTGGCACCACCCTGAGCGGCCGTCTGCTGCTGTTTGACGCCCTGAAGATGAGCTTCCGGGAGCTCAAGCTGCGACCCAGCCCCGAACGCCCGGTGATCGATCGGCTGATCGACTACCAGGAGTTCTGCGGCGTGGGTGGCACGGCGCCGGGCCAGGAGGAGGCCGGCAGCGTGCCCACGATCACCGTGGCCGAGCTGAAGACGATCCTCGACGGCCGCGTGGAGGATCTGTTGCTGCTCGATGTGCGCAATCCCCACGAGGCCGAGATCGCCGTGATCCCCGGTTCGATCCTGGTGCCTCTCGACCGGATTGAGAGCGGCGAGGCGATCGAACAGGTGCGCCGTCTGGCCGAGGGCAAGAAGCTCTACGTGCACTGCAAGCTCGGCGGCCGTTCCGCCAAGGCCCTGATCGCCCTCGGGCGCCACGGCATCGAGGGCGTGAATGTGAGCGGCGGCATCAACGCCTGGAGCGAAGAGGTCGACCCTTCGGTGCCGCGCTACTGAGCTGCTGCTGCTCTCTGGAACAGGCCTTCAGCCTCCGGGGGGCGCCCGACGGCGCTAGGCACAGCCGACTGATCACGGACGCTAATCGCCCCGATCAGAGCTTCTCGTCGGCTGCGCTCCCCCAGGGCACCCAGCCGCCAATGGCAGTCATTAACGTGCCACGACCAACAGAAGGACATCCCTCCGATGCCTGCGCCACAGAAGCGCCCCCAGGGCGGCTGCGACGCACTCCGTCAGCACCTGCGCGCCATGGGCCGCATCCCGCTGCTCACTCCTGAAGACGAGATCAGCTTGGCCCGGCAAGTGCAGGCGGGCCGCCAGGCTCGCGAGGTAGCCGAAGAAATGAAGCTCCGCGGAGGCGGGGTGGAGCCCAGCCTTCAGGCCTGGGCCCTGGAGCTCGGCATGGGCGTGCGTCAGCTGCAGCGCTGCCTGCGCCAGGCTGACCAAGCCCGCAACCGGATGGTGGTCGCCAATCTGCGCCTCGTTGTGAGCATGGCTCGGCGTTACCAGCACCGGCCAATCGAGCTGGAGGATCTGATTCAGGAGGGCACGATCGGGCTGATTCGTGCGGTTGAGCGGTTTGACCCCAGCCGTGGCTACCGCTTTTCCACCTATGCCACCTGGTGGATCCGCGATGGCATCGGCAGCGCCCTTGCGAGCAAGGGGCGCGCCATTCGTCTCCCGGCCACGATGCTGGACCAACTCCAGCGGCTGCGCCAGGCTCAGCAAAACCTCAGCCACGAGCTGGGCCGGGACCCGAGCCTCGAGGAACTCGCCACGGCAACCGGCCTCAAGCCCCTGGACATTCGCGAGACGCTCTTCCGAGCCCAGGAGCCCCTGAGCCTCGATGGCCATTACCCCCATGATCAGGAGCTCCGTCTTCTCGACAGCTTGGCCTGCCAGATCAGTCGACCACAGGACCAGGTGGCCTCCTCCTTGATGCGTCAGGACATCCAGCGCCTCCTTCACCAGCTGCCGGTGCAGGAGGCTGAATTGCTCCGGCTGCGCTACGGCATCAATCAGGCGGAGCCCCTCAGCCTCTGTGCCACGGCCCGGCTCATGGGAATCACGCGGGATACGGCCCGCGGCTTGGAGCGCAGGGCTACAGCCTCGATCCGCAGACTTTCCAACGAGTATCTCGACTATCTCGAGGCCTAAGCCGACGGCAGGGCAATCCCCATTGACCGGCCCATTCGGGCCGTTTTTTTTGCCATGCAATTTTATGTAGTGCAGGAACATCGGACTGTAGTGCTGTAACCAATGAACGGCAATGTATTGCCAGTGCTTATCTGTCTGATGGAAGGATGTGTTTGGTCGCCGCCCCACTGGCGATCCGCTTCTGCCTAGGTTCCCTTCGTCACTGTCCATGGTGCGATCACGCACCTGAGAATCTTTTTGACTGCATGCACTGGCAATGGACTCAACCATGTCGGATTCGCTCTTGCGGCTGTCTCTTGAGCCGGGCCAATGCCTGCCTGTGCAGATTGGCTGGCGCGTGAAAGATGGCTATCTCAGGGCTACTGGTCTTACCGATCAGGGAGAGGTTTTTACCCTGGGAATCTGGGGACCTGGTGAATGTGTAATTCCCCAGTTAATCGCCCAACAGCATATGGATCTGAGGGCGCTTTCAGTCGCAAGAGTTCATGAGTGGAAGCCTGATCCAGCCGAATATCATTTCTTTTCCGCAACCCATATCCAGCAGATGGTGATGCTGCTGCGGCTCACACGCATACGGCCGGCTGAGGCGCGCTTGTTCAATTTGCTGATCTGGCTTGCCGAGCGATTTGGATCGACGACAGACAACGGACGCTCTCTGCCCCTGGATGAAATGAATCTCACCCATCGTCAGCTCGCGGAAATGGCCAGTGTCTCTCGCGTTACGGTTACCAAGACACTGGGAATCTTTCGCCAGCAGGGATGGTTAATTCGTAGGGATGGTGTTGAGATACTCTCACAGGATTCCATCAATCTGTTCCAGGGATTGCGCTGAGGCGATGGCTTGCATGCATCTCAGCATCAGGGATCCGCCGTGGTAGTTGTCCTGGTGCGCGTCCCATCTCGTCGTTCTTTATCCACCCAGCCACCGTGTTTGAATTCATCACTTTATTTCTCGAGCAGCTACAATCTCCAACGCTTGGATTCCTGATTGGTGGCATCGTGGTCGCCTCCTTGGGCAGCCAGTTGGCCATTCCAGATTCGATCTATAAGTTCATCAGCTTCTTCCTGTTGATGAAGATTGGGTTGACTGGAGGAATCGCCATTCGCAACTCGAATTTTTCAGAGATCTTGTTGCCGGCGCTTGCGGCGGTACTTCTCGGTATCTTGATTGTGTTCATCAGTCGCTACACCTTGGGAAAGCTGCCGGGTATCAAAGTGCTTGATGCTGTGGCCACGGGGGGGCTGTTCGGTGCTGTGAGTGGCTCGACGCTGGCGGCGGTGCTACCCCAGCTGGATTCCGCCAAGATCCCCTATGAAGCCTGGACGGCGGCTCTTTACCCGTTTATGGACATTCCAGCGTTGGTCACGGCGATTGTGGTGGCCAGTCTCTACATCAGCAAGCAGACAGGAAACGCCTCTGAAAGGATTGAGATTTGGCCGATCATCAAGGAGAGCTTGCAGAGCTCAGCCGTAACAGCTCTGCTACTCGGCGTAGCCTTAGGCATCGTCACGAAGCCTGAGCCTGTGTATGAAAGCTTTTTCAACCCTCTGTTCCGTGGCTTCCTCTCGATCTTGATGATCATCATGGGAATGGAGGCGGCGCAGCGCATGAATGAGTTGCGTAAGGTGGCCCAGTGGTTTGCGATCTATGCCTTCATTGCACCTATCCTCCACGGATTTATCGCGTTTGGCCTTGGTCTGGTCATTCACAAGCTCACCGGCTTCAGCATCGGTGGTGCGGTTGTGCTTGCGGTGATTGCGGCCTCGAGTTCGGATATTTCCGGGCCACCCACGCTTCGAGCCGGCATCCCCTCGGCGAATCCTTCGGCTTACATCGGTGCATCGACAGCTATCGGCACACCAGTGGCGATTGCAATCTGCATCCCACTCTTCATTGGGCTTGCCGAAGTAATGCTCGGCCGATAGTATTTAAGACAACCATTCTCTCTGAGGACACAGTCATGAGTCAACAGGTTTGGAAGCTTGTGATCGTTGCGGAGGAAATCCTCTCCAAAAAGCTCATTAAGCTCATCAAGGAAGCTGGCGCAACAGGCTATACCGTGAATGCGGCTGGGGGCGAAGGAAGCCGCAATGTGCGTTCCACTGGGGAGCCGAGTGTTTCGCATACTCTTGCCAATGTGAAGATTGAGGTGCTCACCGGCACACGCCAGCTTGCCGACGAGATCACCCGCCAGATAGAGTCCAAGTACTATGCCGATTATTCCATCATCACCTACATCTATCCTGTGGAAGCCCTGCGGGACCATAAATTCTAAGCAGGTTCGTGGACATGGTGCTGCAACCATGTCCATTGCTCCCCATCTTTGCTGCCCGTTCAGGCATCCTTGCCTGGACGGGTTTTTCCTCCTTTGCATCTCTTCTCCAGCTCATGAAGCTTTTCGACGATCACCAATTTTTGGCTGTTATTCATGGTTATGAACGTCAGCTTGCCAAAATTCTCGCGATCCTTTTGGCGACTGTGATCGGTCTGGCCACCCTGCAATTGATGGTGGACAGTGGTGTGAAAGTGGTCACCCTCCAGGCCAACTGGTTTGATGGCAGCCTGATCAAGATGCTCGATCGATTGCTGCTGATCTTCATTGCGCTAGAGGTGCTTCAGAACGTCACTGCCTATCTGCGCGATCAGGTTGTTCAGATCGAGCTCGTGCTGCTCACAGCCCTTACGGCTGTGGCGCGCAAAGTGATCGTTCTCCCACCCGGGACGGAGAATAAGCCACTGTATATGGCCGGCTTCGGTTTGATTATTGCAGGCATCGCTGCGGCCTACTGGCTGGTGCTGCAGGCCCGTGGAAGGCAGCAACCAAGCCGAGATGCAGAGGGTGAGAGGGCTTGACGGCAGGCAACGCATTTCCACTCCCACCTCCATCTCCCTATCGCTGAACTGTCCACTGGTTGTGCATCCCTGCTTCCGAATCCGGCGCCGCCCAGGGGATCGCACCTGCCACCGAGGCGCAGATTCAGGAAGCACGGATCCAGGGGCATGGGCAAAAGAGATTTCTTTGATCGAATTCCTCAGCCAATGCTCTTGAACCTTGGGACCTTTAACTGCGAAGGAAGCCAGGCATGCACCCTGCAGCCAAAACCTCACTGGCGTTTCTCGTGGATCTGCTTGCCAGTTATTTGACCACGAAGCCTTGTCAGGTCAGTCCATGGCCGTTGGGGGATTTAGCGAATCATGATCTCCACGAACTGGATCGTGCCTGGGCAGCGAGTTCGATCGACAAGAGAGTCGGTCATTAAGGCAGGGGATGCTGCTTTGCGATCTAGGCCGGTTGTTCGCCGCTCGGAACCTCGCCCGAACCTGGCTCCGACGGGATGACCAGCCGTAGAAGAATGGGAGCGAGGAAGGTGGTTCCGATCACCATCAGAAGGATGGCTGCCTCCAATGCCGGGGTCAGAATGCCGGCCTGGCTGCCCAGCCCGAGGAAGATCAGGCCCACTTCACCACGGGGCATCATCCCCAGCCCCACCACCAGACGGTTGGTGGGCTCCTTGCTGAGGTAGCTCCAGCCGGCGGCAACCTTGCCGGCGATTGCCACCACCAGCAGGAAGGCAGCCACGATCAAGCCTTCACGGTTGGCGGCGTCGAACGGGTTGAGCACCGAGAGATCCATGCTGGTGCCGATCAGCACGAAGAACACCGTGGCGAACAGGGCAACCAGAGGCTTGACCGCGGCTTCAATGTCATGGGTGTGCTTGGAGGCGCTCAGGATCAGGCCGGCGGCAAAGGCCCCCAGGGCGGCCTCCAGACCGATGGCCTGAGCCGCGAAGCAGCAGATGGTGAGCACCAGGAAGCTGGCCACCGCCACATCGCCTGGGGCCTTGAGATGATCCACCACCCAATCGAAGGCGGGTGCAGCCTTGCGGCTGAGCACCAGAGCCACGGCCACAAAAGCCGCCGCCGCCAGGCAGAGCTTGATCAGCGGTCCAAAGCTGAACGCACCGCCGCCCACGACAGCCACCACCACGGCAAGGATGACGATGCCGAGGATGTCATCGAGCACGGCGGCGCCAATCACGATCTGTCCCTCGCGGCGCTTCAGCCACTTCAGCTCGCCGAACACACTTGCGGTGATGCCGATGGATGTTGCCGTCATGGCGGCACCGGCAAACACCGACGGAATCAGGGGAACATGGAAGAGGAAATGCAGGCCTGCGGTACCCAGCGCAAAAGGCAACACCACACCGGCCACCGCCACCGTGGTGGCCTGCATTCCCACGGCGACAAGCTCATCGAGATCGCCTTCCAGGCCGGTGATGAAGAGCAGGGCGAAAAGGCCGAGCTGGGAAACGGCCTGCAGGCTGGGGAAGGTTTCGTTGTACACCTCGCTGACTCCCTCAGGCCCGATCCCGGCCAGGGAGCCGACCAGTGACGTCACGAAGGTGCCCAGCTGAGCCTGGGTGCTCGGGGGCACGATCAGGTGCAGGCCCGACACGCCGATCAGGACGCCGGCCACCAGTTCACCCAGGATCGTGGGCAGCTGCAGGCGAACCATCAGCTCAGCGATGGCACGCGCCACCAGGAAGATCACGACAAAACGGCCCACCTGGATCAGGGTTTCGGCCACCTCGAGCTGGTGGGGACTGATCTCAAGCAAGGGGCCGATGGCCAGCAGCGTTGGGGGAGCGAGAACCATGAACCCGCAGGGAAGCAAGACCTTCTATAGGCACAGCGGCCCGCCTGCTGGGGCGGGCCGCTGTGGCGCCCAAGCTCCGCCCCAGCCTGGAAAGCCCCTGACGCCCGTTGACCCAAGTTCCCTGGATCGTCCCTAGGGTTCGCCGCCAACCAACCGCTGTATCGATGACAACCGCATCGGCACCCAATGGGCGACCGGGCCTGAGGGTGCTCAACCACATCAGCACCAACAACATTAAAGGAGACCTTTTCGGTGGCGTCACCGCCGCGATCGTTGCCCTGCCCCTGGCCTTGGCTTTTGGGGTGGCTTCCGGTGCTGGAGCCTCCGCAGGGCTGTGGGGTGCGGTGCTGGTGGGCCTGTTCGCCGCCCTCTTCGGCGGCACCCCCTCGCTGATCTCCGAGCCCACGGGACCGATGACCGTGGTCATCACCACCGTCATCGCCAGTCTCACGGCCCGCAACCCCGAGAACGGCCTGGCCATGGCCTTCACGGTCGTCATGTTGGCTGGGGTGCTCCAGATCGTTTTCGGTTTCCTCAAGCTGGGTCGATACATCACCCAGATGCCCTACACGGTGATCTCGGGCTTCATGAGTGGGATCGGCATCATTCTTGTCGTCCTGCAGATCGGTCCTTTCCTCGGCCAGGCCATCCCCAAAGGGGGTGTGATGGGCACCCTCACGGCCCTGCCCCAGCTGATCGGCAGCGCCCGCCTGCCGGAGGTGATCCTGGCGCTGGTCACCCTGGCGATCCTCTGGCTCACACCCGGTGCGGTGAAGAAGATCGCCCCACCCCAGCTGATCGCCCTGGTGATTGGCACGCTGCTCTCGCTCACCCTGCTCAGCAATGGCGGCGGTGAGGAAATCCGTCGGATCGGTGAGCTCTCCTCTGGCTTCCCGCAAATTCGCCTGCCCTACTTCGAGCTCGATGACCTCAAGATCATGCTCGTGGACGCAGCCGTGCTGGGCATGCTCGGCTGCATTGACGCCCTGCTCACCGCTGTGATTGCCGACAGCATCACCCGTACCGAACACGACTCGAACAAGGAACTGATCGGCCAGGGGCTTGGCAACCTCGTATCCGGTCTGTTCGGAGGACTGCCCGGGGCCGGCGCCACAATGGGTACGGTCGTGAACATCCAGGCTGGCGGCCGCAGCGCCCTCTCCGGAATCAGTCGGGCCCTGATCTTGATGCTGGTGATCCTGGCCTTCAAGGACCTTGCCTCGGAGATCCCCCAGGCCGTGCTGGCGGGTATTGCTCTCAAGGTTGGTGTCGACATTGTCGACTGGGGGTTCCTCAAGCGTGCTCACCTGATTTCGATCAAGGGTGCGCTGATCATGTACCTGGTGATTGCTCTCACGGTTTTGGTTGACCTCATTGCAGCCGTCGGTGTCGGTGTGTTTATCGCCAATATCCTGACCATCGACAAGATGAGCTCCCTGCAGAGCAAATCTGTTAAATCTGTGAGCACCGGCGATGGCGATTTGATGATTCCTGACGATGAGAAGGCTCTGCTCGATCAAGGCAAGGGACAGGTATTGTTGTTCCAGCTCAACGGCGCCATGATCTTCGGGGTCGCCAAGGCGATCGGCCGCGAGCACAACGCGATCACCGATTGCAAAGCCGTGATCTTCGATCTCGGCGAGGTGTCGCATTTGGGTGTAACCGCTGCCCTGGCGGTGGAGAACGCGGTGGAGGAGGCGCTTGAGAAGGGTCGCCAGGTGTATGTGGTGGGAGCTACGGGCACCACTGAGCGGCGCCTCGAGAAGCTGGGACTGTTCAAGAAGGTGCCGCCCGAACACACCAACATCAGCCGTCGCGCTGCTCTGGAGCAGGCTGTGGCCAGCCTGGCCTGAGGACCGGATCGTCCATTCCTTTGGCCCGGCCTGGCCGGGCCTTTGCTTTGTAGTTCGTCTTCCCCGACATGGATATGTTCAGCGACAAGCGCTTCCTGGAAGCCATTCATGGCTACGAGCGCCATCTGGCAAAGCTGCTGGCATTCGTGTTGGCTGTAGTGATCGGCTTTGCCGCAGTGGAGCTGCTGGTGGAGACGGCTGTGAAACTGCTGCAGTGGCAGACCAATTGGTTTGAGGGTGGCCTCATCAAGCTGCTGGATCGCTTGCTGATGATCTTCATCGCGCTTGAAGTGCTGCAGAACGTCACGGCCTACCTGCGCGATCAGGTTGTGCAGATCGAGCTTGTGTTGCTCACAGCCCTTACGGCCGTAGCCAGGAAGGTGATCGTGCTCCCACCCGGTACGGAGAACAAGCCCCAGCTGATGGCGGGTTTTGGGTTGATTGTGGTGGGCATCGCCCTCGCCTACTGGTTGGTGCGGCAGGCTCGCAAGAATTAGTAATCAACGCCTCGTTTGAGGTCGACGCCGCGTTCGGCATAGTGCTTGTGGCACACCATCTCGGAGTGAACCGAGGCGAGATCGAAATAGGCGGGCCGGGATTTGCAGCGACCCGTGATGATCACCTCGGTTTCGGCCGGTTTGCGCAACAGCGTTTGCACGATCGGCTCCACCGGCAGCAGCTCCAGGTCCACCGTGGGATTTAGCTCATCGAGGATCACGGTTTTGTAGAGACCGCTGGCGATGGCGGCGCGGGCGATCTCCCAGGCTCGTTCCGCTTCCACGTAGTCGATCGGCTGTTGCTGGCCTCGCCAGACGATCGCGTCGCGGCCGGAGCGCAGGTGATCCACCAGGTGGGGATAGCTTTCCCGCAGAGCCGCGATGGCGGCGTCTTCGGTGTAGCCGCTGCCTCCCTTGAGCCACTGCAGGATCAGCACCCGGTGGCTCTTGTCCTGGCTGATGCCGCGGCCGATCGCCTGCAGCGCCTTGCCCAGGGCGCTGGTGCTCTTGCCCTTGCCATCGCCGGTGTAGATCTCGATGCCATCCAGGCCACGCTCGCCCTCGGCTCCCGCCTCGCCGGGCTGGCGGCGCCGGTGGGCGCGCATCTCGGAGTGCAGATCGGCCAGTTGCACGAGATCCCCCGGTGCGCCCCGACCGGTGCAGATGATTTCCATGCCCGCCGGCCGCGCCGCCAGGGTGCGCACCACCTCCTCGGTGTCGAGCAGGCCCAGGTCGAGCACGGGGTTGATCTCATCGAGCACCAGCACGGAATAGAGGTCGCTGGCGATCGCGCCGCGGGCGATGTCCCAGCCGCGCCGGGCCTCCTGGTGGTCGAAGCGGGTGGCCTCCTCGGCGGTGAAGAATTCGCCGCGGCCCGTGCGCACCTGGTCGATCAGGTGCGGAAAGCCCTGCTGCAGCGCTTCGATGGCCGCGTCCTCGTCGTAGGAACGGCCCGGACCCTTGAGGAATCGCAGCAGCAGCACCCGCGTGCGGCGTTGCTCGCAGATGCCCAGGCCGATCGTCCGGAGTACCACCCCGAGGGCGGCCTGGCTCTTGCCCTTGCCCTCGCCGTCGTAGACGTGCAGCTGGCCGAGGGCGCGCTCATCGCTGCCGGCGGCGGTGCGGATGCCGATGCCGCGGCCGGTGCCTCGCTGCGGGGTCTGGGTAGAGCTGCTGGGCGGGGTCATCGGCCTGGGTGCAGATCCGGATGCTACCGAGGTTGGCCCGGCGCCTCCGCCCACCCCGCAGCCGGGGGGGTCGGCTTGCCAGGATCGACGGCATGGTTCCGCTCCGTTCCCTCCGCCTGCTGGAGCCCCTGCCTCCCCCCCTGGAGCGGGCGCTAGCCCGGGTGCGCGCCGAGATCGAGGCGCTTGGCCGGGTGGTGGTGGCCTACTCCGGCGGCGTCGACAGCGCCCTGGTGGCGGCGCTGGCAGTGGAGCGCCTGGGGGAGGGGGCCCTGGCGATCACGGGCGTCTCTCCGGCCTTAGCCCCGCATCTGCTCGAGGAGGCCCGGGCCCAGGCCGCCTGGCTGGGCCTGCGGCACCGGGAGATCGCCACGGCCGAGCTGGCCGACCCGGCCTACAGCCACAACCCCCACGACCGCTGCTACGCCTGCAAGCGCGAGTTGCACAGCCTGTTGGCCCCGGTTGCCGCCGCTGCCGGCGGGGCGCAGGTGGTGGATGGCGTCAACCTCGATGACCTCGGCGACCACCGGCCTGGTCTGCGGGCCGCCCGCGAGCATGGGGTGCTCTCGCCGCTGGCCGACGCCGGCATCGACAAGGCCGGCGTGCGGCAGCTTTCGCGCGCTCTGGGTCTGCCCTGGTGGGACAAACCGGCCCAGCCCTGCCTGGCGTCTCGCTTTCCCTACGGCGAGGCGATCAGTGCCGAGCGCCTGCGGCGGGTGGCGGCGGCGGAAGACTGGTTGCGCCAGAGGGGCTTTGCCGAGCTGCGGGTGCGCAGCCAGGGGGAGACGGCCCGGATCGAACTGCCGGCCGCCGGCTTGGGCGAGGCCTTGGCGCGTCTGGCCGGCGAGGATCTCCGCCGCTCCCTGGTGGAAACCTTCTTAACCCTTGGCTTTCAGGCTGTCGCCCTCGATCTTGAGGGTCTGGTGAGCGGCAAGCTCAATCGTGCCCTCCATGGTGAAACCCCCTCCGTGCCGCAAGCAAATCCGCAGCACTGAGGGGGTGTGGCAGGGGCCGCTCGGGGAACCGAGCTGGAACCGCGGTCGGCCGGATCAGACGGCGGTTGCCTCCAGGGCCGGCTCACGCTCTGTGCCTTCCACGCTGGCCGGGGTCTCGCGACGGAAGCTGGTGAGCTTGTGGCGGAGCGAACCAAGTTCCTCGGCAAGGGTGAGGCAGGCCTTCTCGGGCATGGTGTGGTCGCCGCAGGTGAACACATCCACTGCCGCGTAGCCCGATTCCGGCCAAGTGTGGATGGAGATGTGGGATTCGGCCAACAGGGCCAGGCCCGTCACGCCCTGGGGCTGGAAGCGGTGGGTAATCAAATTGAGCAGGGTGGCACCGGCACGTTTGGCTGCCGTCGTGATGGTGTCCCTGAGGAAAGCTTCGTCGTCGAGCTTGGACGGGTCGCAGTCGTAGAGCTCGAGGATGCAGTGTTTGCCGACCGCTTCGCAGCTGGGGCTGGGAGACTGGGGCTTGTCGCCGGCACCGGACCATCCCGGGTTGGGGTGGAGGCAGGACAGGCTCTGGTTCATCGAATCCAGGCAGAGAGGTCTCACCATACGGGATGGGGAGCTTGTTGGCAGGCAAGGGGAGCCTCGATGAGCATCCGGACAACCGCCCTCGCCCTTCGCGTCGCCCCGGGCTAGGTGGCGTGGAGCACGCCGGCCTGCATCCGCACCACCTGGGCCGCGCGCGTCCAGCCGCCGCGGAAAGCCTCCAGATGGGTGGCGCTCACCAGGCACTGATGGCCTTCGCCCACCGCCTCGAGCAGCAGCTGCTGTCGCTGCGGATCGAGCTCCGCCAACACGTCGTCGAGCAGCAGCAGCGGTGGCTGGCCCACCACCTGGCCCACCAGCTCCAGCTCCGCCAGCTTCAGGGCCAGCACCAGGGTGCGCTGCTGGCCGGCGGAGCCGTAGCGACGGGCCGGCTGCTGCGCCAGCTGCAATTCGATCTCATCGCGCTGGGGGCCCACCTGGCAGAACCCCAGCCGCAGTTCCTGGGGCCGCTGCAGCCGCAGCTGTTCGCTCAGGGCCTGGCGCCAGGCCTCCTCGTCGTCCTCCGCCGGCTCCTGATCGCCCGCCAGGGCGGTGCCGCTGCGGTAGCGCAGGGCCAAGCTCTCCGCCGCACCGCCGAGGCGCTCCTGCCACAGCGCCGCCAGCGGCTCCAGGCGCCGCAGGGCCCGCTGGCGGCGGCGGTGCAGACGGGTACCCAGGGCGGCCATCTGCTCGTCGAACACATCCAGCAGGGCCTGCCGCTGGTCGGCGGCCAGGCCGCGGCGCAACAGCTGGCTGCGCTGACGCAGCAGCCGGCCATACCGGCTGAGCAGGGCGCCGTAGGGCGGCTCCAGTTGCAGGACCACCCGGTCGAGCCACTGGCGCCGCTGGGCCGGCTCGCCGCGCACCAGATCCAGATCGAGGGCGCTGAAGCCCACGCAGCGCAGCGGTCCGATCAGGTCGAGCTGGCGCTCCAGGGGCCGGCCGTTGCGCAGGGCCTGCCGGCCGCCCTGGCGGCGCAGCCGCAGCTCCCAGCCATCGCCCTCGTCATCGGCGGCGCGCAGGCGGCAGTCGTCGCGGCCGTGGCGGATCAGGTCGCGGTCATGGCTGCAGCGATGCGAACGCAGGCTGGTCAGCAGCTCCACCGCTTCCAGCAGGTTGGATTTGCCCTCGCCGTTGCTGCCGATCACAAGCAGCCGCGGCTCCGTCAACGCCAGCTCCAGGCTGGCGATGTTGCGGAAGTGGTGCAGCTCCAGGCGTTGCAGCCGGATGGTTCTAGGGCGATCGACCGCTAAGGTAGATCCATCAGGACCGCGAACCGGCCACGAGCGATCGGGTGGGAGCGGGGCCCTGATGTTGGGCATGTAGCTCAGTTGGATAGAGCATCAGATTCCGGTTCTGAGTGTCGGGGGTTCGAGTCCCTCCATGCTCGCTGCCCGGGCCTTCGGGCCCCCAGCCCCCCAACCCCACTCCCCCCGTCGGTGCCACGCCTGCGGCCCTAGCCGTAGGGAACCTCAGCCGTCGTGAAGGCGTAGGCCCATGGCTCGGATCCCCCCCGGATCCACCGAGAAGCCAGCGCGCTGGAGCGCTTTCAGCGCCTCTGGTGGGGCTGACACAGAGATGCTGCAACCGCTCAACTCGCGCCGCAGCCGCACCAGGGCTGCCTGCAGCAGTGCGGTGATTATCTCCTCGCGGCCAGGGTCCGCTGGGTCGCTGAGCAGATCCCAGAGGTTGGCGTTCAGCGCTTGATCGCTGGTGATGCGAAGGTAACCCGTCAGCCGCCCCTGGCCGTTGTAGATCGCCACCTGGCCGTGGCTGCGCTCCAGGGCGCGCTGCCAGAGATCGGCCCGACGCGGCCCTTCGCCGCAGGCCCGCCGGAGACGGTTGAGCTCCTCGACCGGTGGCGCGGCGTCGGCCACGAGTTGGTAGCCCTCGCGCAGGCGGGGATTGGCGCTTTGGTTGCGGAAGGGAAGCAAGGAGGAGGTGCTCAACCCGTGTTGCGCATGCCGGCAGCGATGCCGTTGATCGTGAGCAGGGCGCCGCGCAGCAGCTCGCTGCGGCTGTAGGTGCGCCCGTCGCTCTCGCCGCCCACGCTGCTGGGACTCTCGCTCATCGGAGGCTGGCGGTTCTGGTCGCGCAGCCGTCGCAGCAGGGCCACCTGCAGGAAGCCCAGGGGCACGATCGTGCGGTTGCGCAGGTCGACCGATAGCTGCAGGCCCGGATCGCCATCGAGCAGCCGGCGGTGGTTGCTGATCCGCAGCACCAGCTCGCGGGTAAGGGCGAACTCCTCGGCGAGCGCCGCGTAGATGGCGGCGAAGGCTTCGCGGTTCGCTGGCCGGCCCAGCGACTGGACGTAGTGATGGCCCAGGGCCAGGTCCACCTTGGAGAGGGTCATCTCCACCTTGGAGATCAGCATGCGGAAGAAGGGCCAGCGCTGATACAGCAGCTGCAGCAGCTCCATCTGGTCGGGGTCGCTGTCGAGCTCGGCCTGCAGGGCATGGCCGACCCCGTACCAGCTGGGCAGCAGGAAGCGGCTCTGGGTCCAGCCGAATACCCAGGGGATCGCCCGCAGGCTGGAAAGATCCTTGGCGCCGCCCTTGCGCCGGGCCGGCCGGCTGGAGATCTGCAGCTTGCTGATCTCCTCGATCGGCGTGACCTGCTGGAAGAAGGCCACCAGATCAGGGTTGTCGTGAACCAGGGCGCGGTAGTGATCGCGGGAGGTGGCAGCCAGCCTCTCCATCAGGGCATTCCAGCTCGGCGTGTCGTCAAGTGGGGTGGTGACCAGGCTGTTCTGCACGACGGCGGTGCTCACCGTTTCGAGGTTGTAGAGCGCCAGGTCGAGCAGGGAGTACTTGGAGGCGAGCACTTCCCCCTGCTCGGTGATCTTGATCCGGCCCCGCAGCGTGCCGCTCGGCTGGGCCAGGATCGCCTGATACGCAGGCCCGCCACCGCGGCCCACGGATCCGCCACGGCCGTGGAAGATGCGCAGCGCGACCCCGTGCTGCCCGGCCAGGCGCTGCAGGGCGATCTGGGCGCGGTGGATCTCCCAGTTGCTGGAGAGGAAGCCCGAATCCTTGTTGCTGTCGGAGTAGCCGAGCATCACCTCCTGCAGGACCTCGCCGCCGCTGCCCCCCTGGAGCAGGCTGCGGTAGAAGGGTTCGCGAAACAGGCGGTCCATCACCGCCGGGGCCCCCTGCAGGTCTTCGACCGTCTCGAACAGGGGCACCGCCAGCAGGGCGCAGCGCTGGCTGCCGGGGTCGATCAGCCCGGCCTCCTTGGCCAGCAGCAACACCTCCAGCAGATCGGAGACGGTGTGACTCATGGAGATCACGTAGCTGCGGCAGATGCGCGGCCCGAATTCCTGCTGCAACCGCTGCAGCATGCGAAACACCAGGAAGGTCTCGGCCGTGGCGTCGCTCCAGCGGGCCGCCGGTGGCAGCAACGGCCGGCGCGTCTGCAGCTCCGCCAGCAGCCAGGCGATGCGCTGCTCCTCCTCCATGGCTCCGTAGGGCACCGGCAGATCGAGGTAGCGGCTGAGCTCGTCGATCGCGTCGCTGTGGCGGGTGCTCTCCTGGCGGATGTCGAGGCTGGCCAGGTGGAAGGCAAAGATGTGCACCTGGCAGAGCAGGTGATCGAGCGGGGCGCAGCTCAGGCCGGTGGCCTTGAGGCTGTCGCGGATCAGCTCCAGATCGGAGCGGAATTCCTCGGCGCTGGCGTAGTGGAGCTCCGGGCTGGTGGCGGTGAGCCCGCCGATGCCGCTGGGATCCGGGCTGAGCGGCGCGTCGGTGGGGGCTTCCCAGCCGGCCTGGGCAAGCTTGCTGTTGCGCTCGTCGGTGCGGCGCAGGCGCTCCAGGATGTAGCTGAGCTTGAGCCGGTAGGGCTCAAGGCGGTAGCGGGCCGCCCGCTCCTCATAGATTTCCGGGAAGCGCAGCCGGTCCATCTCCAGCGACTCCAGCAGCTGGGGGCTCACCTGACTCCACTGCATCGAGATGCTGAGCTGGTCGCGCAGATCCGAGACGGCGCGCAGGTAGCGATCGAGCATCAGCTGCCGCTGATAGCAGGCGGTGCGCCAGGTGATGTCGTGGGTCACCGAGGGGTTGCCGTCCCGGTCGGCTCCCACCCAGGAGCCGAAGGTGCAGAAGGCTTCCGCCGGAGGCTGCACGTCGGGGTAGCTGGCGGCAAGGGCGGTGCGCAGGCGCTGCTGCAGTTGCGGCATGGCGTCGAAGAGCACCTGCTGGAAGTAGTGCAGGGCGTAATCGACCTCGTCGAGAACGGATGGCTTGAACTGGTGCAGCTCATCGGTGCGCCACCACAGGCGGATCTCCTCCTCGAGCTGCTGGCGCAGGTTGGCCTGCTCTTCGGGTGTGGGGATGCGCTCGCCCTGCAGGGCCTGGATCAGGGCGGCGACACGCCGCTGCTTGTGGCGCACGGTGTGGCGCACGATCTCGGTGGGGTGGGCCGTGAACACCAGGCGGATGTCCAGCTCCCGCAACAGGTTTTCCAGCTGGGCCGGCGGCACGTTGAGGGCCCGCAGGCGCTCGAACAACTGGCGGAAGGTGGCCGGATCGCTCTGGCTGGCCAGGGGCGGTAGGAAGGGGTCGTTGCTGGCGCGGCCGGAGCTGCGGTTGAGGCTTTCGAGGTAGCTGTCCTCCTCGATGTGCTGCTCCAGGATGTTGACGAGCTGAAAGTACAGCGAGAAGCCGCGGGCCGCGGCGATGCCGTCGGCCAAGTCCATCGAGCGGATCACGGCCACGATCGCCTCCGTGGCGCCGCTGGGGAGGGTGGTGCCCTCTGCGTCCTGCCCGATCTCGGTGGGGGTGAGCGGCCCGCTGCAGCTCTTCAGGCGCAGCAGTTTCTCCACCTGCTCCGGCGGGCACTCGCTGCGGAGCACGGTTTCCCAGAGCTCCTCCACCAGCTCCAGCCGCTCGCCCAGAAGACGGATGGCCCCGGGCCGACTCTCCGCCGTTCCCCCCGGGGAGACCGCCGTGACTGCTGCGCTGGGCTGCCGCATGGGGGCAGACGGGGGGGAAGGGGCTCCCATGATCATCCCAAAGCGCGCGCCGCGTCTGTCGCCAGCCATGCCGCCAGCTGCTGTTCGCGCCGTTCCAGGGCGGCTGCTTCGGCGGCGATGATCTCCGCCACGCTCTCGCCGGCGTCGTGGCGCGCCAGCCAGCGCATCGCGGTGTTGCCCCCACCCCGCTGCAGCGGCAGCAGCAGCTCCGCCAGCGGTTCGAGCAGCTCCGCCAGATCGAGGGAGGCCGCCAGCGGGGCCATCGCCTCCAGCTCGGCCGCGATCCAGTCGCGGGCCAGAACCGGCTCGCCGCTGCGCCAGTGCCGCAGGCTGGCGTCGAGGCTGCTCCGGGCGGCGGCGTGGTCGTTGGCATCGGCCAGGTCCGCCAGCTGGCCGACGTCGAGGCGGGAGGCCTGCAGCGGGTCGTGGGTGCCGGGATCCCCCAGCAGCTGTTGCACCCGCAGCTCGGCAAAGGCGGTGACCGACAGCAGCAGCAGTGGATCGTGGATCAGGTCGCAGATCCGCACCTCCAACCGGTTGAGGTCGTGGGGCCGTCGATCACCGTTGGGCCGCACCGAGCTCCAGAGGTGGCGGACGTTCACCATCGCGCCCGTGCGCAGCTGCTCCTCCATCCAGGCGATGTAGTGGGCGTGGCTGGTGAACAGGGGTGTGTGCGGCGGGGTCAGCGGGAACTGCAGCCAGCGGTGCGAATGGGCGCCGGTGATGCCGTTGTCGAGGAAGGGGGAGGCGGCGCTGAGGGCCAATAGCAGGGCACCCTCGCAGCGCAGCAGGCGCAGGGCGGCGAACAGCGGCTCCATGGCGCTGAGGCCCAGGTTGATGTGCACGCTGGCGGTGACGACGCGGGTGCCGTAGGTGGCTTCGATCGTGTCGTGGTAGCGGTTGCTCGGGTCGGAGCGTTCGAAGCGGCGGCTGTCGCCGGTGCTCAGGGTGCTGCCAGGCAGGAGGGTGAGGCCGCGGGGCGTCAGCCAGCGCCGCAGCCGCTGGCGGGGTTCGAGCAGCAGCGCCAGCTGCCGGCGGTAGCTGGCGTCGGGGGGGGTGATGTATTCGAGGTTGCGCTGGTCGGGTTCGGTGACGAAGCCTTCGAGGGCCGCGGCGGCCTCCGCAGCACAGCCCACCACCGTGCCATCGGGCCGGCCGGTGTACATCTCCACCTCGAACCCCTTGGACAGCAGGGAGTGGCTCATCGGCTGCTGCCCTCCGGGGCGGCTGCTACCGCCCCGGAGGGCAGCAGGCAGGCCAGGGCCTTCAGCATGCCGCGCGCCTTGTTGAGGGTTTCCTGGTGCTCCGCCTCCGGCTTCGAATCGGCCACTACCCCGGCCCCGGCCTGCACCTGCACCCGCCAGCGGCCCTCGCCCCCGGGCAGCACCACCATCGTGCGGATCGTGATCGCGGTGTTGAGGGCGCCGGTCAGGTCAACCGCCCCGTAGACGCCGGAATAGGGACCGCGGCAGCCGGGCTCGAGCTCGTGGATCAGCTGCATGGCCCGGATCTTCGGGGCGCCGCTGACGGTGCCGGCCGGGAAGCTCGCCATCAGCAGATCCCACACGTCGCACCGGGGCTGCAACACCCCCTCCACCTGGCTGACGATGTGCATCACGTGCGAGTAGCGCTCGATCACCATCAGCTCCTTCACCTTCACGCTGCCTGGTCGACACACCCGGCCCAAGTCGTTGCGGCCCAGGTCGACGAGCATCACATGCTCGGCCCGCTCCTTCGGGTCGGCCAGGAGATCGGCCTCCAGGGCGGCATCCTCGGCCTCATTCTCGCCGCGGGGGCGGGTGCCGGCGATCGGCCGGAGCGAGGCGAGCACCGTGCCGTCGTCGCGGGGCTCGGCCTTCACCATCACCTCGGGGCTGGAGCCGATCAGGTACCAGTCGCCGAAGTTGAAGAACGCCATGTAGGGCGATGGGTTGACCATCCGCAGGCTGCGGTACAGATCGAATGGGTCGCGGGCGATGGTGGTTTCGAGCCGCTGGCTCAGCACCAGCTGGAACACATCGCCGGCAACGATGTGCCGCCCGGCCTCCCGCACCGCTTGTTGGAACGCCGCCTCGCCCATCGTGCTGGTGGGGTGGAGACCGGCGCTCACTTCCGCGTTGTCGGCGTCGTGCCAGTCGAGCGGCACCACATCGGCCGGCAGGGGGGCGTGCATGCGGGCCTCAAGCAGGGCGATGCGGCTGGCGGCATGCTCCCAGGCGTGCTCCGGGTCGGCGCCATCGCTGAGGTCGACGTAGGCCACGGCGGTGATCTGGCGCTTCACCTGGTCGAACACCAACAGGTTGTCGGCCAGCATCCAGCAGCCGTCGGGCGGGTCGCCCGGGGCGGCGGGATGCACCGGCACGCTCGGCTCGATCCAGTGGATGAGCTCGTATCCCCAGAAGCCGAGCAGCTGGCCGAAGGCCGGTAGGCCGGGAACCGGTGCCGCCCGCAGCGGGGCCAGGCACTGGCGGAGCAGCTGGAAGGGGTTGCCCGCCAGCTCGTCGTGGCGCCCATCGCGCCACTGGCGCTCGGCCCGCTCGCCGCGGCAGGTGAGGGTCCAGAGCGGATCGCTGGCCACCACGCTCCAGCGACCGAGCCGCTCGCCCCCCTCCACCGACTCCAGCAGCACGCCGTGGCGGCTGTGGGCACCGGCCTTCAGCCAGGTGGTGAGGGGGGTCTCCAGGTCGGCGGGCCAGCGCTTCCAGAGGGGAACGAAGCTGGGGCCGTGGGGGCCTCCCACCCTGCCCGCGGCGACCTGCTCGAGAAACGTGGCCCGGTCAGGGCTGCGTGCGGGGGCCGGCATCGGGACGACGGGCGGGCAAAAAAAACGGGGCTGCTCGCCCCGCTTTTCTACAGGATGGGGGTGATCAGGCTTCGTAGGTGGCCTTGCCGCTGAACTTCAGGCTGGCGGGGTTGGGATTCTGGCCGATTCGCCGGGGATTGTGGCCAACCATGGCACGACCCTCATTCACCTTCTCGGGGAACACGCCATCTTTGGGGTGTAGGAATTCAGTGTCACCACCGGGGTAGATCCGGTAGATCGTGTAGTCCTCGATGCGGGGCTTGAACTTGGTGCGCAGCTGGGTGCCGAGCGCCAGGCACTGCTCTTTGCGGGCGAAGTACATCAGGTTTTCGCCGGCGTGCATCTCGGCGGCGCCGCCGGTGGGCAGCTCAAACACCTGGGCGGCGGTGCTCGTCCAGGTGATGGCGTACTTCTCCTCGGTTTCCGCAGCGTTCAGCAGACCACCTGTGCTGCCGATGTACTTCGGAAGTTGACCGGTCAGGGCCGTAGCAGGCATGGCTCGCAGATCGCTTCAGGCGGAAGCTAGCACCGTGTTTTGGGCCTCCCCGGCGGTCGGTGGCGACTCTTCACACCCGTCAACAAAGGCGGCCTCAGCCGCTGCGCTCCGCCAGGGGGAAGAAGACCGTCAGGCTGGTGCCCCCCCGCTCGGTGAGCCGCCCTCCGAGCTGATGGAACAGCTGGCGCGTGGCCTGGCGGCTGAGCTGCAGGCTGCCGGTGTCCGGGTTCCAGCTGAGCACCGGCCCCACCTGCTGATGGCGCCCCACCGCTGCGGCTTCTCCGGTCGCCCCACTGCCGGCCGCCTCGCTGCTGAGCTGCAGCTTCAGCCGCGGGCCCGCCGGTTGCAGGCGCAGCACCACCTGGCTGCCGCTGGGCAGGCCGCGGCTGAAGCGATCCATGAGGCCGCCGAGCATCGTTTCCAGCCGGGTGGGATCGCTGAGCACAAGCGGTAGATCGGCCTCGATCACCAGGCGGAAGGCCAGGCCGCGGCGCCCCAGCTGGCGCCGCCACAACTCTTCGAGCTGGCCCAGCAGCTCGGCCAGGTCGGTGCGGGCCAGCTCACCGCGGGCCGCGGGCCGGCCGCCGCCGCGTCGCTGCAGTTCGGCGGCCAGAAAGATCAGGCCGAAGCGGTCGATCTGTTCGCTGCACTCGCCATCGATCTGCTCGAGGCGCTGGCGCACCAGTGGCGGCAGGTCGCTGCGGCGCAGCAGGGAGCGGATCAGGGTGCGGATCGTGGCCAGCGGTGTGCGCACCTCATGGGTGAGGGCTTCGAGAAGCGCCAGTTCCCCGCTGGTCTCGCTCGCCCCATGCCGCTCGCGCCCCCGGGGCGGCGGGGCGACCACCGGCTGCAGGGTGACGCTGGGGGCCATCCCCGCCAGACGCTGGGCCAGCAGGGGCCAGAACTGCAGCGCCAGCGACGGGTCGTTGTGGAGGGTGCCGAGCGCCTTGAGCGCCTGCCGCAAGCGGACGGCGCCCGCCGGATCGTCCTCCTGCAGGCGGCGGTCGAGCAGGGCCAGGGCGGTGGAGAGCACGGGCGCGTCGAAGCGCACCAGCAGCCGCCGCGCCTCCGCCGGGCCATCGACGGCCAGGGCCACCTGCAGCCGCCCGGTGATCAGCACGAGCAGCGGATCGGTGCCGTCCTCCTCGCGCAGGGGCAGCCGCTGGAAGCCCTCCGCCAGGGCCTGGGCGGCCGGGGCCGCCGCGCTCCCCCCGCCGGGCAGCCGCGGCGCGGCGGCGGGCAGCAGCTGGTCGATCGCGGCGGGTGCCCACACCCAGCCCTGCAGGTGCTGCAGCAGGGCGGGCTCGTAGAGGGCCGGCAGGGGCGCCGCCAGCCACAGGCCGCCTCCGGCGACAGCGGAGCCGAGCAGGTCGTCCTGGAGGGTGGCCAGGGCCGCCCACCACTGCCGCCGCACGCTGTCCTCGTCGCTGCGGCCCGCAGGCGCCCCTTCGGCCAGCCGCCGACGCAGCTCGTCGAGGCTCACCACCGCCGCCGGGCCTGGAGGTTGCGGCGCGCCACCGAGGCCACCAGACCCAGGCCGAGGAAGTTCACGAGCATGGCAAAGCGCCCGTAGCTGAGCCAGGGCAGCGGGATGCCGGTGATCGGTCCGAGGCCGATGGTCATGAACACATTGACCACGACCTGAAACATCAGCATCGCACCGACGCCCACCACCACCAGCGATTCCAGGTCGGTGCGGGCCTGGCCGGCGATCTGCAGCAATCGGGCCATCAGCAGGGCAAAGGCGGCCACCACCAGGGTGCTGCCCACAAAGCCCAGCTCCTCTCCCAGGGCGCTGAAGATGAAATCCGTGTGCTGCTCGGGGATGAAGCGCAGCTTGGTGAGCTGCCCCTGCAGCAGGCCGCTGCCCCACCAACCGCCCGAACCGATGCCGATCTGGCTCTGGATCAGGTGGTAGCCGCCCCCGAGCGGATCCTGGGAGGGGTCCAGGAACATCGTGAGCCGCTCGCGCTGGTGCGGGCGCAGGCCGTGCTGCCACAGCCAGGGGGTCGCCACCGCGAACAGGGCCTGCAGGCTGAGCACCACCGCCAGGCCGGCGCGCTTCCAGGGCAGGGAGCGCCGCGCCAGCACGGCGGTGACGGGGATCCACAGCAGCAGCCCCCAGGCGAAGCTGCCGGCCACGATCGCGGTGACCAGGGGCGAGAGCAGCAGCACCAGCCAGGGGAGGGGCATGCCCGCCCAGAACAGCATCGTGAGCAGAACGGCCCCGAACACCAGCGAGGTGCCCAGATCCGGCTGCACGAACACCAGGAGCCAGGGCAGGCTGATCATCGCCGTAGGGCGCAAGAGATCTACCGGCCGCTCCACGGGGTGGCGGGCCAGCACCTCCGCCAGCAACAGAATCGCCGCCAGCTTGGCGAATTCGGAGGGCTGCACGTAGAAGCCGCCGATGGCGATCCAGCTCTGGGCTCCGAGGGCGGAGGTGCCGATCAGGCGGACGGCGATCAGGCTCACCACAGTGGCCGCGTAGATCGGCCAGCGCAGGCGGGCGAGCCGCTCGAGCGGCAGCCGCTCCAGGGCAAGGGCCAGGGCCAGCCCCACCGCGGCCGTGATCCAGTGCTGCCACCACACCGCATCGGTTGCCTGACGCTGGGTACTGGCGATCAGGATGCCGGCCAGCAGGCACAGGCCCACCGGCACCCCCCACAGCACCCAGTCGACCGTGCGCCAGAAGGGGAGACGGCGCCCCCTGCCGCTGGCCCCATAGCCGCCGCGTCTGGCGCTGCGGGCCATCGGTTCAGGCCAGGGCGGGATGCAGGGCGCAGCGTTCGCTCAGGCGCTCGGCCAGCTCGTGGAAGGCCCGGGCGGTGAGGGACGCGGGGGCGGACTGCACCACCGGCGCGCCCCGGTCGCCGCCGTCCACCACCGCCAGCTCCATCGGCAGCTGGGCCAGCAGGGGCACATCCGCTTCGGAGGCCAGCAGGGCGCCGCCGCCCCGGCCGAAGAGCTCGTACCGCTTCTCCGGCGCATCGGGGGGCACGAAGGCGCTCATGTTTTCCACCACGCCGAGCACGGGCACGCCCATCTGCAGGAACATCGCCAGGCCGCGGCGGGCATCCTGCAGCGATACCTTCTGCGGGGTGGTGACGATCACCACGCCGGCCATGGGCACGGCCTGGGCAAGGCTGAGCTGGGCGTCGCCGGTGCCCGGGGGCAGGTCGACGATGAGCACGTCGCGCTCGCCCCACTCCACTTGGTACAGAAACTGGCGGATGATGCCGTTGAGCATCGGCCCGCGCCAGATCACCGGCTGGTTCTCCTCGATCAGCAGCCCCATCGACACCATGGCCAGGCCGCAGCTCTCGATCGGCGTGAGGATCTGCTCGTTGCCGCTGCCGCGCACTTCGGGGGTGCGGTCGGCAACGCCGAGCATGGTGGGGGCGTTGGGACCGTAGATGTCGGCGTCGAGCAGGCCGACGCGCAGGCCCCGGGCGGCGAGGGCGCAGGCCAGGTTGACGGCCACGGTGCTCTTGCCCACGCCCCCCTTGCCACTGCTCACGGCGATCACGGTGCGCACGCCGGGGATGGGCTGGCGCTCCGGCAGCTGACCGTGCCCCCCGGAGCCATGGCCGGCACCGCCGATGGGGCCGGCGGAGGGCGGAGCGGCCGGCTGGGCCAGCTCGATCTGCACGTCGTCGATGCCGCTCAGGGCCAGCAGGGCGGCGCGGGCCTCGCTGGCGATGCGGTCCCGCTGGCTGGTGGCGAAGCCAGGCAGGGCCAGGCGGAACACGGCCCGGGCGCCCTGCACACGCACGGCACCGATCCAACCCAGCTCGAGCAGGCTGCGGCCGCTGCCCGCGTCCCGCAAGGGGGCGAGCGCCTCGCGGAGGGCGTCATCCGTGACCCCGGGAGTGGGAGTGGGAGCGGGAGCCATGCGGAGGGGCGAAACCACGGGAGACCGGGATCCTAGGCAGGGCTTTCCGGCCCGGATGGGCCGTGACAGAGGCTCTCGAAGGCTTGTGCTGGCCCCCGGCGGGCTGGAAAGGTGGGCGAACCCACCGTGACGGATCGCCACCGGAGTTCCCATGTCCCAGCCCCCCGCCGATTCCCGCCGCCGCGCCCGTGAGCTGCTGATGGGGCTGCAGGATTCGATCTGCGCCGGGTTGCAGCGGCTCGATGGCGAGGGCCACTTCCAGGAGGAGAGCTGGGAGCGGCCGGAGGGTGGAGGTGGCCGCTCGCGGGTGATGAAGGCCGGCCGGGTGTTCGAGCAGGGCGGCGTGAACTTCTCCGAGGTGGAGGGCGATCGCCTGCCCCCCTCGATCCTCAGCCAGCGGCCGGAGGCCGAGGGGCAGCGCTGGTTCGCCACCGGCACCTCGATGGTGCTGCACCCACGCAATCCCTATGTGCCCACGGTGCACCTCAACTACCGCTATTTCGAGGCCGGTCCGGTGTGGTGGTTCGGCGGTGGCGCCGATCTCACCCCTTACTACCCCTTCCTCGACGACGCCCGCCACTTCCACCGCACCCTCAAACAGGCCTGCGACAGCGTCGATCCCGCTTATTACACGGTGTTCAAGCCCTGGTGCGACGAATACTTCTTCCTGCGCCACCGAGGCGAGACCCGCGGCGTGGGGGGCATTTTCTACGACTACCAGGATGAAGGGGGCCTTCTCTACAAGGGCCAGGATCCCCAGGGGCCCGCGGCGGCGGCCAGCGCCAGCCTCGGCCCGATCCGGCAGGACTGGGAAACGCTGTTCTCTTTGGCCACCGCCTGCGGGAACGCCTTCCTTCCCAGCTACGTGCCGATTGTGGAGCGCCGCCAGGAAACGCCGTGGGGCGAGCGGGAGCGCCAGTTCCAGCTGTATCGCCGTGGCCGCTACGTGGAGTTCAACCTGGTGTTCGACCGCGGCACGATCTTCGGGTTGCAGACCAACGGTCGCACCGAATCCATCCTGATGTCGCTGCCGCCGCTTGTGCGCTGGGAGTACGGCTATCAGGTGGACGCTGGCAGCCGTGAAGCGCTGCTCACCGATCTGTTCACTCGCCCCCAGAACTGGCTTGAAGACCCCGCCCTCGAGGCGCGCTGCCAGCCGCACCAGGCGGTGGCGTGAGACCGGGGCGGCCGGCCACGCCGGAGCCGGGCACCGGCTGGCCGAGCCCGCGCTCGAGGGCATCCACCACGCGCCGGGCGATGCGCTGCACGGCGATTGGTCTCGTGCGCGGATCGCGCAGTGAGGCTTCCAGATAACCCTCCAGCTTGCCCACCTCCAGCAGGGCGATGCCGCGGCGGGGTCCGCCCAGCCCGTTGCGGAAGAACATCGGGTAGTCGCCGAATTCGCGGGCCAGTTCTTCGTCGACGCGGCTGAACGAGGTGTGCAGTGGAGGGATCAGCCCCGAGCCCACGCCGGAGGGGCCCCAGGCATCGAAGTGGATCTCCATGGCGTAGCCACCGGCCGCCACATGTTGCTTGCCCACCGACCAGTTCGTGCCGGGAGCGTCCTCGTCGTGGATGGTGCGGAAGGGGGGGCGGTAGTACTCGATGCGCAGGCCGCGGCGCTGGCCTTCGGCCACCACCGCCTGGGCCACCACCATGTTCCAGTACAGCTCGTCGCTGATGCCCCGGTACATCGGCGCCGCCCCGGCGGCGACGGCGGCGCCGCTGGTGCCGGAGCCGGCGATGTTCTGGGAGTCGGCATGGCCGGCCAGCACCAGGATCGGGGTGGCGGCCGGCAGCGTCCGTAGGCCCATCCAGTCGCGGCTCAGGCGGCTGCGGGGACCGGTGAGCGGGTCGCTGCTGCTGCTGGCCGGGTAGGGGCTGACGCCGCGGCTGGCCAGCTGGGCGGGCGCAGCCGCGGCTGCGAGGGGCGCTGCGCCAAGCAGGGCGGCGAGGCTGAGTGTGGTGAGGCGACGGCGCATGGGTCGGGGACGCGGGGGTCAGATCGGAGAGCTGAGCAGGGCGCCGTCGCTGGCCAGTTGCAGGCGCGGGCCGAGCTCGGTTTCGATCGCAATCAGCTCGTCGCGATGGGCGCGCAGCCGCAGGGTGCTGCCCTCCCGGCCCGGTTCGTTCATCAGGCGCAGCTCCAGGCCTTCGCTGCGGGCGGCACGGCGGCGGTAGAGCCAGCCCGCCAGGGGGCCCACCAGGGCGAGCAGCAGGGGCCACCAGCCGAGCCCGGGCAGCAGCTGGCGCAGCACCAGCCCCAGGCAGGCCGCCCCCAGGCCGCCGAGCAGCGACAGCAGCACCGCCAGGGGGATGCTGGCGCTCACCTGGCCGCGGAAGCGCAGCACCTGGCGCTGGGGGTCGCTGGACTCGGTGTGCCAGCCGCGCTCCGCCAGCCAGGTGCTCAGGCCCTCGAGCACCTCCACCGGCGGCCTGGGGGAGTGCACCTCCACCCCGGTGGTGCGGTCTTTGCTGGCGGCCCGCAGGAAGAACACCAGCCCGATCGCCAGCAACAGGGTGAGCAGCAGGGTGGAACCCAGGGTGGGCATCGAGGCGGCCGTGGGAGGGAGAGAGCGTTTGATTCTCCCCCATCCGCGCCGGTGGGTCACGATGGCGGCTGCCCCCCGCTGTGGTGCGACCCGATGGCCCAGGCCCCCTCCCCCTCCTCGCTGCCGCCGCCGGCCCGGTTCGCCGTGTTCGACGGCGACCTCGATGGGGAGTGGCAGGAGCGCTACGGGGCCGCCCGCGCCGTGGCGGTGGACACCGAGGCGATGGGTCTGATGCATGGCCGCGACCGCCTCTGCCTGGTGCAGCTCTGCGACGACCATGACAACGTCGCCTGCATCCGCCTGGCCCGGGGCCAGCGCCGGGCGCCGCGGTTGCAGGAAATTCTCGAGGATGGGCGGATCGAGAAGGTGTTCCACTTCGCCCGCTTCGATGTGGCGGCCCTGGCGGAGAACCTCGGCATCGCTGTGGCGCCGCTGTTCTGCACCAAGATCGCCAGCCGCCTGGCCCGCACCTACAGCCCCCGACACGGCCTGAAGGAGGTGGTGGGTGAGCTCGTGGGGGTGGAGCTCGACAAGCAGGCCCAGAGCTCTGACTGGGGACGGGTGGAGGAGCTCAGCGATGCCCAGCTGGCCTATGCGGCCGGCGATGTGCGCTGGCTGTTGCCCGCCCGCGACCGGCTCGAGGCGATGTTGCGGCGGGAGGAGCGCTGGGAGCTGGCCCGGCGCTGCTTCGGGTGTGTGCCCGTGATCGCCGACCTCGATCGCCAGCGCTGCGGGTCGATCTTCGAGCACTGAGCCTGCCCCCTGCGCCCGCCGGCGGCCTCGTCGGCGCGTCAGTCTTCCGTCATGAAGTTGTCGTCGCTGCTCACGGCCTGAAGCATCGCCGTGAGCATGGCGGCGTTGTCGACCCCGGAGGCCTCCGCCTCCGCCAGCATCCGCTCGGCCAGGGCGATGCGAGACGGCGTATCGCGCAGCGACTCCTGGGCGGCGCGGACGTCGACCCGTCGTCGTGCGGCCGCCAGGCTGATCCCCAGGCGGCTGGCGAGGCGGCCACAGGCGGCGTTGTAGTCGCGGTCGGGGATGCCGGCCATCGCGGGGCGGGGCGTGTAGGTCGCCATCATCCCCCGCCGACTCCCCGCCCTGGCGCGGTTTCGCTGAGCAGCTGGGCCTGCACCAGCGCCGCCAGCCGTTCGCTGCCCCCCGCCGGCCCCATCCGCCGCCGGCCGATCGCCCCCAGCCGCCGTCGCTCTGCCCCGTCGGCCAGCAGGGCCTCCAGGCGCTGCCCCAGTTCCGCCGCGTCGCGGCAGGGCTGCACCGCCCCCCCCAGCAGCCGGCTCTGGCGACGGGCGAAGCCCGCCTGAAATTGGGGGCCCGGCCCTGGCAGGGAGAGGGCAGGTACCCCCAGCCCCACCAGCTGTTCGCAGGCCGTGCCGGCGGTGGCCAGCCCCACCTCGCCCCAGCCCGCCCAGGCGGCGAACCCCCCCGGCGCCAGCAGCAGATCCAGCCGGCCTCGCCCCCAGGCCGCCGCGGCCCCACTGCCGGGGGGGGGCGGCTGGGGGCGGAAGCCGGCCGCCGCCAGGGGCTCGGCCAGCTCTACGGCCGTGGGGCGGGCGCCGGTGGTGAGCAGAACGGTTGTGGCTTCCGCCGGATCGCGGGGCAGGGCTTCCAGCAGCCGCGCCAGGTTGCGCAGCGCCTCCGGCAGGCGGCTCCCCGGTAGCAGCACCAGGCGGCGGCGGCCCACCAGCCAGTCGGGCAGGGGCCTTCGCGGCAGCCCGTCCATCATCGGGTTGCCCGGTGCCAACGCCGCCACCCCGTGGCGTCGGAGCCCCCGGGCGGTGAATCGATCGCGCACGGCCACCAGCCGGCAGCGGTCGCTGCGCATCAGCGCCCACTCCCACGGGTCCCATTCGCTGCCCTTGGCACGGTGGTAGGCGTCGGCCAGGGGGCTGTCGTTCCATCCGGCCGGCGTGGGGCTGGCCCAGGTGAAGTCGCTTTTGGGGGTGCCGATGAACCCGAAGCGGCCGCCGGCTCCCCACGCCAGCAGCAGGGGCAACAGGTCCCCCACCGCCAGCACCGGGGCGCCGCTCTGCCCCCAGCGGCGTACGAGCCGCCACTGCCGCCAGCTCAGGCCCCCCAGGCCCGCCCCCAGATCGGCGAGCAGCCCAGCCAGGCTCTGGTTGCTGAAGCCGCCGCTGGGCAGGGTCCGGCGGGGGCCGACCCGCTGCAGCAGCCCCTGCGCCTCGGCCTCTGCGAACGCCCCCCCTTCCCCCACCAGCGGCAGCACCACCACCGCCACCGTCTCGGCCGATCGGCCGTGGCTGTGACGGCGCTGCAGGGCCTCGATCAGGCGCAGGGCAATCAGATCCTCCCCGTGGCCGTTGCTCAGGACCAGCAGACGGGAGGGCATGCCATGGCTGATACGATCCGACGACGGGAGTTTGCTCCCCGGCCGGCGGCATGGCCAAGTGGTAAGGCAGAGGATTGCAAATCCTTTACCCCCAGTTCGAATCTGGGTGCCGCCTCTCCTCTCCAGCGGCCTGTTCCCGCACATCGGGGCGGGCCGGTTCTTTTGCGGCAATCGTCCTGCGGTGGCCGGTCCGGCCAACCTCGCTACGGTGCCGAAAACGGTTGCCGCATGGGCATGAAGGATCTGATCGCCATCTTCCTGATCGGTTCAGCCCTGGTGCTCGTGCCGGCAGCCCAGGCCTGTGAGAAACACCTCGACGGCCACCAGCAAGGATCTGCCACCAATGCCGAGATGCAGCCCAACGGCGAAGGATCACGGCGCTGACAGCTCCGCCCTAGGGCTTCAAGGGAAGATTCCGAACAACAACGAGAGCAGGGCAAAACCCGCCACGCCGGCAAGAGCAAGCAGCGAGGTGGAGGACGTCATGGGCGCCGCAGGGAAGGGATGAAACCCTAAAGGAATTCTTTAGGCGTGGGTGGTCGTTGTTGCCGTTTCACCGCCAAGCGTCATCCCCCGTAACCCTTCGTGCCCTGGTGGCGTTCAGCGCTGCGCCTCCACCCGCCACTCCTCCCCATCGGCACCCCGGACGAGGCACTGCAGCCGCCTGCCCTCGAGCACGCAGCGTCCTTGGGCCAGCTGGGAGCGCAGCACGGCCGCGGTCCCTGGGTCCTGGGGCAGCCCGCTGCGGGCCACCGCGCTCACCAGCATCCGCACGGGGCCCCGGGGGCGGCAACGCAGCTGGCGGCAACGCAGCGGCTGGCTGCCAGGCTCCAACACTCCCGCAAGCACCAACTGCACTGCAGCGCCCGCCGCTCCGGACTCGGCCCCCAGCAGGCGCAGGCTGAGCAGCCCCGGCAGCTGCTGGTCGAGCCGCAGGGCCCGGCAGCTCAGGGGGCGGGGAGCCGCATCGGCGGATGGGTCCAGGCGAGTTGCCGGTGGCCGCAACTCCACCCGACACTGCCGCAACGCCAGCTCCCATCGCCCCACCGGCTCTTGCCGCGATGGATCCGCCGGCTCGGTGACCCCCGGCGGTGCCGCAGCGCGGCCAGGGTCGGCCAGGACCAACTCCAGCGGCACCAACCCCAGTGGGGCGAGGCCCAGCGCCAGAGCGGCGCCCGGTTTCAGTAGCCGGAGTCGGCGACGCACATGCCGATGCAGGTGAGGCCGTTGCGGGCGGTGCGGCCGCAGTGGCCGCAGAGCACGGGATCGTCCGGAGCCAGCGCGGCAAGGGGCGCCTCGGCATCGGTGGCGATCGGCGCGCCGGCCACGGCCATGGTGCCGGGAGGCGCGCCTGGGGCCAGGGGATGGGCGAGAGGCGGTTCGGTCACAGCATCCAGCTGGGGAACGACATCGGGACGGGCTGGCCGGTGCCGACGGGTTCGATCATGGCCCCACGCCCGCTGCGCCGCGACTGCCATGGCCCTGATCCCGGCTGACACCGATCCGTCTGACGCCCCCCCGTCCCCAGCCGACCCCGGCATCGGCGTGGGCACCTGGGCTTGGGGCAACCGGTTTCTGTGGGGCTATGACCCATCCCAGGACGCGGAGCTGCAGGCCTGTTTCGCCCGGGCGGTTGCGCTTGGCCTTCGCTTCTTCGACACGGCTGACTCCTACGGCACTGGTCGGCTACAGGGCCGCAGCGAGGAGCTCCTGGGAGGTTTCTGTGCCGCCCTGCCCGAAGCGGAGCGCGACCGCCTGTGCGTGGCCACCAAGCTGGCCCCGTTCCCCTGGCGGCTCGGCCGCCGCGGCTATGCGCGGGCCTTCGAGGGGGCGCGCCGCCGCCTGCAGGGCAAGCTCGACCTGGTGCAGCTGCACTGGAGCACGGCCCGCTACGCGCCATGGCAGGAGGGGCCCCTGCTCGATGGCCTGGCCGACCTGGTGGAGCGCGGCGAGGTGGGAGCCCTGGGGGTGTCGAACATGGGGCCGTGCCGCCTGCGGCGCCTGCACAAGCATCTGGCCGAACGCGGTGTGCCGCTGCACAGCCTGCAGGTGCAGCTGTCGCTGCTCGCCCCCGATGCCCTGGCCGACGGGGGTGTGGCGGAGGTCTGCCGGGAGCTGGACATCCGGCTGATCGCCTACAGCCCGCTTGCCCTGGGGCTGCTTGGCCGTGCGCCGGCCTCCCGGCCGCCGGTAACGGCGGGGCCGCGAGGGATCCTCTTCCGTCGCCTGTGGCGGCCCTTGCAGCCGCTTCTGCAGGCACTGCAGGCCATCGCTGCCGCGAGGGGCGTGCCGCCGGCGGCCGTGGCCCTCAACTGGTGCCGGGCCCATGGCGCAATGCCCATTCCCGGCCTGCGGCGGTTGGCGCAGGCCGAGGCGGCAGGTGCAGCACTGGCGTGGCGGCTGGAGGCCAACGAGCGCCAGGAGCTGGACCGGCTGGCGCGGACGTGCGCTAAGGAGGGGGCCCGCATGCCCGCCAACCCTTTCCTCAGCGACTGAGCGGGCGGTGTCTCAGCTGGCTTGCGGCGCCGGATCCCGCTGTGGATCGGGTGTGAGCACCACCGGCAGGGCCTCTGGCCGCGGTTCGGGGTTCTCCGGACCCTGCAGCAGCCGCAGCACCTGTGGGTCGTCTGCGGCCGGTGCCCCATCGCTGCTGGGGCCGCAGGCGGTTAGGGCCTCCTGCAGCAGCGAGTCGAAGGTGGCGCCCGGCAGCCGATGACGTGCCAGCTCCAGGAACGCCCGCGCCAGCGATTCGCCGGCGGCGGCCCGCAGGGCGGGGTTGCTGCGGCGCAGCTCCTGCTCCTGGGCGATGGCCGAGAGGAAGCGCTCGGTCACGTCGCGCTTGGTGGTGGCCCGGATCAGCGTGTCCTGCTCGGCCTGGGTGAGGACCCCCTGGCGCTCGATCTCCTGCAGGCGACGGCTGAGGCTGTCGTGCACCTCCTGCGCCTCTTTGGCGATATGCACCAGCTGCCCATCGGAGAGGCGCGGCAGGTCGGCCACATACACCTTGCCGTGGTCCCGCAGCGTGAGAAAGGTGGGGCGATGGCCGCCGCCGCCGCCGCCGCCGCCACCGCCGCCCGGGCCCATCGGCGTTCCCTCCCGGCCCCCGCTGATCGGGTCCCTCGGGCGCGGCCGCGGCTGCAGCGGGCGCTGGGGTGGAACGGGACCGGCGGAACTGCGGCGGCGAGTGATGCGTGACGAGGTCTCGAACATGGGGTATTGGGGAAACCGAGGCCGGCGTGCGCCGAGACCCGGGGATTGGTATGGGGCGCTACGCGGGGACCTTACGAAGCCCGGGGGCCGACAGTCAGGCGCGGTTTAGTACGGCAAGCCGGCCAGGGGCTTTCCCGGGGCCTCACCCGCGGCCACGTGGCCCATCTCCCAGCCCGCCAGCCCCTGCTGCCCGACCAGGGTCAGGGCGCTCTCCACCGCCTCGGCGGGTAGCACCAGGCAGAAGCCCACGCCAAGGTTGAAGGTGTTCCAGAGGTCTTCTTCCGGCACCTGGCCCGCCTCCTGCAACCAGCGGAACAGGGCGGGACGCTCCCAGCTGCCGGGCTCGATCACCGCATGCAGGCCGTCCGGGAGGGTGCGGGGCAGGTTCTCTGGCAGCCCGCCGCCGGTGATGTGTGCCATGCCATGCAGGGGCACCCCCGCCTGCCGCAGCTCCTTCACCAGGGCGCCGTACAGAGTGGTGGGGGTGAGCAGCTGCTCGATCAGGGGCCGCTCCTCGGGGCCGAGGCGTGTGGTGGCATCCACCGCCTGGCTGGCGAGGATGCGGCGCACGAGGCTGAAGCCGTTGCTGTGCACTCCACTGCTGGCCACGGCCACGATGCGGTCGCCGGCCCGCACCGCCGTGCCGTCGATCCGTTCGTCCTCCTCCACCACCGCCACGCAGAAGCCGGCAAGGTCGTAGCGGCCGGTGGGGTAAAAGCCGGGCATCTCCGCCGTTTCGCCGCCGAGCAGGGCGCAGCCGCTACGGCGGCAGCCCTCGGCGATCCCCTCCACCACCGCGGCCATCGCTTCGGGGGCCAGGCGTCCGGTGGCCATGTAGTCGAGGAAGAACAGGGGTTCGGCGCCGCTGGTGATCACATCGTTGACGCACATCGCCACCAGGTCAATGCCGACACTGTGGTGGCGGCCATGCTCCTGGGCCAGCTCGAGCTTGGTGCCCACCCCGTCGGTGCCGGCGACCAGCAGCGGCCGACGCATCCCGGCGGGCAGCCGACAGAGGCCGCCGAAGCCCCCTAGCCCGCCGAGCACCTCGGGCCGCCGGGTGGTCTCCACGCTGGCCCGGATCCGATCCACAAAGGCCCGTCCGGCCGCCACATCCACTCCAGCTGTGCGGTAGTCCATGGCCTGCGCACCCCGTCGTTGAGCTGATCCTGCCCTCCGATCCTGCCTGGGCTCCGATCCGGCTTGACTCGCTTCGCAGAGGCAGGGTGTGGACGGTGCCGCGATTGGCCCAGTTTTTCATCAGCAGCGCTGATCGTACGGATCGGATCCGCTAATGAGTGCCAGGAGGGGCCGGGTCTGCAAACCCCTGTGTGTGGCGGCAGGTGGGGGCGGCGATGAAGAAAACTGATGATTACTTGTTGGTGATCCACGAGCAGAAACCGCCTGCAGGGCTCCGTTACCTTTTCATCGTTCTGATTTTTGTGAGGAACCCGTCCGGTGCATTTGCCACTCGGCGCACCTGCAACTGCAGATCGTCAGTGATGAATACGGCTCGCACTCCGTTGATCCGGAATCAGAGCCAATCACACCCCCGGGTTCCGCGTGTTATGCGTCGACCTCACCTCCTGGGCGCCGCCGCCCTCCTGATCAGCGCCGCCGGCATCGCAGCTCCCGCCTCCGCCGGCAGCGTCTCCTCCCTCGCCCCCGCTTCGGTGGCGATTCTCGAGGCGCATCCTTCCCCCACCTGGGAGGAAAGGTTCATCAGGCAGATTCCCCCGGCCCCCCTCGCCCAGGGGCAGCAGATCGCATCCGCCGTCAGCGTCGGCCAGGCGAGCTGGTACGGCCCAGGCTTCTACGGAAACCGCACCGCAAGCGGTGAAGTATTCCGCCCCGGCACCCTCACAGCCGCCCACCGCACCCTGGCCTTTGGCACCCGCGTGCGCGTGACCAACCTCTGGAACGGCCGCTCCACCGTGGTGCGCATCAACGACCGGGGGCCCTTCCACGGTGGTCGCATCATCGACCTGGCCCATGGGGCCGCCAAGGAGCTTGGTGTCACCGCCAGCGGTGTGGCCCAGGTGCGTCTGGAAGTGCTCGACTGACTTTCAGGGGGGCCTTCCCGCCCCTGGAAGCTTCAGGCCCATCCGTCAGATTGGCGGGTGGGCCTTTGTCGATTGGATTGGTGGAGCTGCTGCGCAGCCGCATAGACCTGGCGCAGTGGCGCCGCTTGGAGCCGCAACGGCCCCTCCACTTCGTGGCCACGATGGGGGCCCTGCATGAGGGGCACGCCGCGCTGCTGCGCCGCGCTGCCGAGCCACGGGGCGCTGGCGAGCCGCTGGTGATTCTGAGCGTCTTCGTCAACCCCCTGCAGTTCGGCCCCAGCGAGGATTTCGCGCGCTACCCGCGCCAGCTGGAGCGCGATGCGGCCCTGGCGGCGGCGGCTGGGGCCGCGGCGCTGTTCGCTCCGCCGCTGCAAGAGATCTATCCCGGTGGAGCGGAGGCGATCACGCAGGTGCGGCCGCCGGCGCTCCTGCAGGCCGGCCTCTGCGGCCGCGTGCGTCCCGGCCATTTCGATGGCGTGGCCACTGTGGTTTGCCGGCTGTTGGCGCTGGTGCGGCCGGTGCGGGCCCTGTTCGGCGAGAAGGACTGGCAGCAGCTGCTGATCCTGCGCCGCGTGGTGGCCGACCTCGGGCTGCCGGTGGTGCTGGAGGGCTGCCCCACCCAGCGCGAGCCCGACGGACTGGCCCGCAGCTCCCGCAACCGCTACCTCGCCCAGCCCGATCGCCAGCGCGCCGCCGCCCTGCCGGAGGCCCTGGCGGCCACCGTGGCCCGGTTGCGCGGCGGCCACGCCGCTGCTGAGGCCCTGGAGGGCTGCCGGGAGCGGCTGGTGGCTGCGGGCCTGGCGGTGGAGTATTTGGAGCTGGTGCAGGCGCATACATTGGCCCCGCAGCCGCATCCGGAGGGGCTTTCCCTGCTGGCGGCCGCCGTCCGCTGCGGCCCGGCCCGCCTGATCGACCACCTGTTCCTGATGAGCCGCCCCCCGATCGTCGCCATCGACGGCCCTGCCGGCGCGGGCAAGAGCACCGTCACCCGCGCCCTGGCCCGCCGCCTCGGCCTGGTGTATCTCGACACCGGCGCCATGTACCGGGCGCTTACCTGGTGGGTGCAGCAGTGCGGGGTCGACCCGGCCGATGCCGCGGCGGTGGCGCCGCTGCTGGAGGGGCTGGATCTGCGCCTGAGCAGCGCTGCGGGCCCTGGTGACGGCCAGCAGGTCACGATCAACGGCCACGATGTCAGCGAGGCGATCCGCAGCCCCGAGGTGACGGCCCTGGTGTCCACCGTGGCGGCGCACGCCTGCGTGCGCGAAGCGCTCACCCGCCAGCAACAGGCGCTGGGCCGCAGCGGCGGCCTGGTGGCGGAGGGGCGCGACATCGGCACGGCGGTCTTCCCCGATGCCGACTGCAAAGTGTTCCTCACCGCCAGCGCGGCCGAGCGGGCCCGGCGCCGGGCCGAGGACCTGCGCCAACGGGGGTTTGCCGTGCCGTCCCTGGCTGAGTTGGAGCAGCAGATCGCTGATCGCGACCGGCTCGACAGCGAGCGTGCCGTGGCCCCCCTGCGTCAGGCCGAAGATGCCGTGGAGCTCGTCACCGACGGAATGGATGTGGTGGCCGTGATTCAGGCCCTGGTGGATCTGTTCCGGGCCCGGGTTCCTCTGGAGGCCTGGCCTGATCCTGGGGATCCGTCGGATCGTCGGTGAGCCACAGCGTGTCGAGCAGGCCGGCGCAGGCGTCCTCGAGCAGGTCGAGCACGTGCTCGAAGCCCTGGTCGCCCCCGTAGTAGGGATCCGGCACCTCCTCGCTGCGGAAGCGCCGGCAGTGCTGCACCATCGGGGTAATCGTGGCGCTGGCGCCCCCCATCCGGCGGGCCAGGTCCTGCACCGCCTCCAGGTTGTCGGCGTCCATTGTGAGGATGTGGTCGAAACTCTGCAGGTCTGCGGCCTCCAGCTGGCGGGCGCGGCTGCTGAGGGTGATGCCGCGCCGCGCCGCCGCCGCCCGCATACGCGCGTCGGCCGGGCGGCCCACATGCCAGCCGCCGGTGCCGGCCGAATCCACGCGGAAGCCCTTCTCCAGGCCCTGTTTGGCCAGCAGGTGCAGAAACACACCCTCCGCCGCGGGCGAGCGGCAGATGTTGCCCAGGCAGACAAACAACACGCGGATGGGCCGCTCCGGCCGCCCCGCGGCTCGGGCCGCCTGGCTTGGGCCCTGGATTGGCCTGCCGCTCATCGCCACTCCTCCTGCTGCGCCAGTCGCTCCAGGGCCAGATTCGCGCGCAGTCGCACCACCGGCGTGTCCTCCCGTTCCGGCTGGCCCAGCGCCTGCAGGGCCAGCCGCAGCTGCCGGCGCTGCTCCGGCTCTGGCTCCATGCTGCCCGCCAACGATTCCAGGCCCACCGCTACCGCGTAGCGCACCACCCATTCGCCGTCGCGGCAACCCGCCAGCAGGCTCTGCAGAGCGCGCTGCCGCAGCGGGGCCCGCTCCTCCGCCGGCAGGTTGTCAAGCCGCAGCCGGCCCAGACCGCAGGCGGCCGCCCGCCGCACACTCGGCCCCACATCGCTGGCCAGCGCCTCCTCCAGGAGTTCCAGGCCGCGCACATCGCCGATGCCCGCCAAGGCCCGCACGGCCCACGCCCGTGCGCCGTAGTTGCGCGGATCGAGCCGTGCCAGGAGTGGCTCCACCGCCGCCGGGCCGAGGCGGATCAGCCCGTCCACCGCCGCCACCGCCGCGCCGGGGTTGTTGAACCCCAGCACCTCCACCAGGCAGGCGATCGCCGCCTCATCCACGCAGACGCCATGGTCGCAGTTGGCCAGGGCGCGGGTGGCCTCCAGCAGGCTCTCGGCGCTGGCCGCCTGCTGCACCGCCGCCACCCGGCTGGCCAGGCTGTCGTTCTCCATCGCCATCGCGCCGCTCACAGCAGGGCATCCATGGCCGCCAGCACGGCCGTCGCGTCGGTGTCACGGTCGTGGGCGGCGCCGTGCTCCACGAGTCCGCGCAGGGCAATCAGCTTGAGGCTGTTCTCCGCCAGGCTGCGGCAGATCGGTTGCAGGGCGGGCCGCCAGCCCACCGCCCCCAGATCCATCAGCGCGGCACGGCGCACCTGCAGGTGCGGGTGCTCCAGCAGGGCCACCAGATCGCCGGCCCAGCGCTCTTCTCCCGTGAGCTGCAGCAGGGCGCGGCAGGCGGCGCTGCGGATCAGCGGCCGTTCGTGGCGGGTGAACGGCTCCACCACGGCGCACACCGCGGCCCCGCCAACTCCGATCGCCCCCAGGGCCTCGAGCATCGCTTCGCAGGGCTCCTGCAAGCGGGGGGTGCCGGGCCGCAGCGCTCCGGCCCCCTGCGGCCCGCTGGCCAGTCGTTGCAGCAGGGGCTCGACCGCCGCCTGGGCCCGCAGCTCCCCGAGGGCGCGTGCAGCCGCTTCGCGCAGGCCGTCGTCCTCGTCTTCGAGGGTGGCGAGCAGATCTGCGATCGCCGCTGGATCGCCGAGCTTGCCGAGGGCCCGGGCCGCATTGCGGGCCACGGCGTTCTCTTCCACGCCGGCCCCGGGATCGCGCGGCCGCCGCTGGCGCAGGGCCGCCAGCAGCAGCGGCACCACCTCCGGATGGCGGCTGCGGTTGCGACCCAGCCACCAGGCCGCGTAGTACTGCAGCGAGGCGTCCTCGCTCTGGCGCAGGCGGGCGAGCGCCTCCTGTTCATCGATCGGTTCGCCGTTCGCGCTGCCGCTGGCAGCCGCACTGCCGGACGCGCCGGGGGCCTGCATGGGGGCGTGGATCACTGCGGGTGATGCTGTCATCTCTGCGGCGCCATAGCGCCGGGGTGCTGCGCGGCCGGAGCGAGCCGACACAAAAAAAGGGCTCCAAGAGGAGCCCCGTGGGAACGCGTGCCTGGGATCAGACGAGGGCGTTGATGGCGTAGTCGATGTAGTTGTTGGCGATGACACCGGGGTCGCCGGAGATGCCGTGGTTGGCCTTGATGTAGTTGAGGGCCTCGACGTACCAGGAGGGGGAGAGCTCGAAGGCGCGGTTGATCTCGTCGAGACCGGCGATCAGGTACTCATCCATGGGGCCGGTGCCGCCTGCGACGAGGCAG
>JBKDSQ010000016.1:0-105664 GCA_046340895.1 Synechococcaceae cyanobacterium
GCCCAACTCCAGCCGCAGCGCCGGCAGCGGCTCCAGCGGACGGAGTTCGATCTCCAGCTGCTGGCGCTGGCGGACCCCCAATATCCAGTTGCGCTCTTGGAACAAAAGACGCGGGGGCGGTTCAGGGCCGGCGCCTCCAGAACGTAAAGGAGGTCACGGGCGCGGGCGCGCAGGGCGGGGTCGAGGCAGTCCTGCACGGCGCGGCAGCAATCAGCCGCCGACTGGGTCTCCCCCTGACCCATCAGGGCGGTGGCCAGGAGCAGCCGTACGCCGGCCCCCACCGGGGTGCGCGGCCCCTGGCGCTCGGCCAGAGGTTCGAGCAGGCTGCGCACCAGGCCATAGTCGCCCCGCTCCAGCGCGTCGCGGGCGGCGGCGAGGGTGGCGGCCTGCGCGTCGTCGACCATGGCGTCCGTCAGGCCGGCACGCGGGGGCTGCCGGAGAGCATGGTGCCGATGCCCGCATCGGTGAACACCTCCAGCAGCAGCGAATGGGGCACGCGGCCGTCGACGATGTGGGCGGCCCGCACCCCCTGGGCCAGGGCGCGGATGCAGCACTCGGTCTTGGGGGTCATGCCGCCGGCCACCACGCCCTGGGCGATCAGCGCCCGAGCCTGGGCCAGGCCGAGGTGGCGGATCAGGGAATTGGGATCGTGGCGATCGCGCAGGATTCCGGGCGTGTCGGTGAGGAGAACGAGTTTCTCGGCCTGCAGGGCTGCCGCGAGTTCGCCGGCGACGGTGTCGGCGTTGATGTTGTGGGCCTGGCCCTCCCTGTCGGGGGCAACGCTGGAAATCACCGGCAGATAGCCAGCGTCGAGCAGGGGGGTGAGCACCGAGGGATCCACCCCTGCCACATCGCCGACCAGGCCGAGGGAGCCGTCGCCGAAGCGGCGGGCGCGCACGAGGGCGCCATCGCTGCCGGACAGCCCCACGGCACGGGCACCCACCAGGTTGAGCCCGTTGACGATCTGCTTGTTAACCCGCCCGACCAGCACCATCTCCACAATCTCCATCGTGGCCGGATCGGTGATGCGCAGGCCGTCGTGGAAGCGCGGTTCGATCGACAGCCGCCCCAGCCACTGGTTGATCTCCGGACCGCCGCCATGCACCACCACCGGCTGGACGCCGACGCAGGCCAGCAGCGCCAGATCCCGGAACACGGCCTCGCGCAGGTCTGCGCGCACCATCGCCGCGCCGCCGTATTTCACCACCACGCGCCGTCCCGCGAAGCGCTGGATATAGGGAAGGGCTTCGCTGAGCACGCCCACGCGCAGGGCATCGGCATCGCTGATCAGCGGATCGAACCCGGAAAGCTCGCTGGGGTCGGGGCTCATGGCGGGCGGTGGCGCGGGATGGGCGGAGGAGGGGAGAGGGATGGAAGCGGAGAAAGGGACCCGAGCAAGGCTCAGGCCGCCGGCACAAGCAGCAGGCTCAGCCGGCCGGGCCCTTCCTCCTCCAGCTCGGCCTGCAGACCTGGCCCAAAGAAGCGGCCGAGCCGCTCGCGTCGCTCCTGCCAGCGCTCCAGGGCCACTCCATTGCGCTCAAACTGCAGACGCAGCCCATAGCCATCGCGGTCGATCTCCTCCACGGCCAGCAGCTGCGGCGGTGCGTCTTCGTCCCAGAGCTTGAGGGCCTCCAGGGAGCTTTCCAGATGCGCCTTCTGGCCGTAGCGCCAACGGGTCACATCAGCCAGAAGCTTGCGCAGGGGTTCGCTGGCGGGCTGCTCGCGCAGATCGCGCAACAGCGCGGGCGGAGTAAGCCGCGCGGCCGGGGGCAACTCGGAGGACTTGAGCGCCAGTCCCCCCAGCAGGATCGGAATGCCATAAAAAATGGTGGGGAGGCTCAGGTTGGCGTTGTCGTCGAGGTAGGCGATCGAGCCGATCACGGTGAGCAGCGCGCCGGCGATCGTGACCAGGCTGCCGGGGGAGAGGAGGGCTTGCATGCGCCCATCCTCCTGCAGCACGGGGCAGGATGGGACCCGATGCAGCCAGCCCATGGCCCAGTCCGCCGCTTCTGATTCCCCAAGCGAGCCCCCAAGCCCGACACCCAGCGAGATCGCAGAGCAGGCAGCGGGGGAAAGCGAGCTCAGCACCGCCGAACTTCTGGAGCGGCTCCGTCAAGACCGGCTGTGGCTGTTGCGCCAGATCGACAGCGGCCGCTGGACGCAGTGGCGGCTCGATCTGGCGGCGTTGGAGCGGGAGCTCGGCCAACTGCTGGAGCAGGCGGCCGAGCGCTGCGGCGAAGGCTGAGGCTCAGAAGGGGATCTCGTCGTCGTCGTCGAGCGGGTCTTCCGGCACCAGCGGCGAAGTGTTCCAGACCGGCGGGGCGGCGGCCGGGGTCACCGGGGTCGCCTTGGTGGAGCCCGGTGCAGCCCTGCCGGCCGCCGCCGTGGGCCGGGGAGCGGCCGCGGCCATCGGCGCAGCGGCCATCGGCGCCGGCCCGGCGGCCGAACCGCCTCCGGCGAGGGGATGGAGACGCGCGAGCACGAACTCCGCCCGCTTCTCCTTCAACCCGTCCTGGCGGGTGACGGTGCTCATGCGCAGGCGACCTTCCAGCACCAGGCGCTGACCCACTTGGACCCGATTCTGCAGGTCCTGGGCCAGATTGCCCCAGCCCACCACCTTGAGCTGCCCTGGCGGATCATCAGGGCGCAAGCCCTCCATCCGCACCGGCATCTCCGCCACCGGCGTCTGGTTGTCCTGGGTGTACCGCAACTGGGGGGCCTCCAGCACCTCCACTTCGAGCAAACAGTGATTCACACCCCAACGAACGCACAGGAGGCCCCATCCTGAAGCAAGGCCCCGCCATTCACCAGGCCCCCATCCGCCCCGGCGACCCGGAGCGGGGCGCCTGGGTCTGGCTGGTCGCGGGCACCGGCGAAGGGCCGCCCCTGGCAGCGCGGCTGCTGGAGCGGGGCTGGTACGTGCGGGTGTCGGTGGTGAGCGGGACGGCGACGCGCGCCTACCCCTCCCATCCCGCTCTGGAGATGCAGGTGGGGGCGCTAGGGGGGGCCGGGGCAGAGACCGGGGAAGCGGCCCGGGCGGTGCAGGCACAGCTGCGTGCCGCCGCCAGCCAGGGCCGCCCCTGCCGCTGGCTGATCGATGCGAGCCATCCCTTCGCCCTGCGCATCAGCGCCGCCCTGGCGGAGGCGTGCCGGATCGAGGCTCAGCCGCTGCTGCGCCTGCTGCGACCCGCCGCAGACGCCTCAGACACCGTGGTCGCCCCCTCCAGCGCCGGGGCCAACGCCCCGAAGGTGCTGGCCGACCTGGCCGACCTAGCCCGCCAGCCACTGGCGGATCGGCGGCTGCTGCTGGCGATCGGCGCCCGACGGCTGGCGGAGGCGATGGCCCACTGCCCTGGGGCGATCCACCACGCCCGGCTCCTGCCGACGCCCGCGGCCCTGCGCCAGGCGATGGCGGCAGGGATCGCGCCGGAGCGCGTGGCCTGCCTGCGGCCCCCCGCCGCTGCCGATGCCGCCGCCGCGGTGGAGGCGGCCCTGTGCCGCCGCTGGCGCATCGAGACGGTGCTCTGCCGTCGCTCCGGCGGGCCGAGCGAGCGCCACTGGCGGCGCATCAGCGCCGAGCTCGGCCTGGGCCTGCTGCTGCTGGAGCGGCCACAGGAGCCGGCGGGGGTACCGGCCCTGGAACTGGAGGCCCTGCTGGAGCTGGTGGGAGCCCCCGGGGGGTGCCAGCCTCATCGGCTGTGATCCCCCCGAACAGCGCCATGGCAGAGCTCGACGTACTGCTTGTGCTCACCAGCGAAGCCGATCCGAAGCGGGCTGAGGCGCTGGCCCAGGCCCTTCTGGAACAGAGGCTGGTGGCCTGCGTCACCCTGCAGCCCTGCAGCTCCCGCTACCACTGGCAGGGCAGGATCGAAAAGGGCAGCGAGGTGTTGCTGCTGCTGAAAACCCAGCCGCATCGGCTGGAGGAACTGCAGCACACCGTCAAGGAGCTCCACAGCTACGAAACACCGATGTGGCTGCACTGGCGTGCCGGCAGCAGCGACGCCTACAGCGGCTGGATGGCAGCGGCGCTCACAGGCGGCGCAGGGACGCTCAGCCCAGGTGGCGCGCCACCAGCTCCGGCAGTGAGGCCTGGGGACGGGGACCGAGCTGGGTGACCACCTGGCCGGCGCAGAGCGAGCCGAGCTGGCCGCAGCGCTCCAGGCTCTCGCCACGGGCATGGCCGTAGAGGAAGCCGGCGGCGTAGAGGTCGCCGGCACCGGTGGTGTCGAGCAGTTCGCCGAGGCGGTAGGGGGCAACCGTGATCGTTTCGTCGCCGCTCAGAAGCACCGATCCCTGTTCGCTGCGGGTGAGGGCAGCGATCCGGCAGCGGCCCCGAACCTCAGCGGCGGCCTGCTCGAAGCTGTCGGCCTTGTAGAGCGAGGTGATCTCCATTTCGTTGGCGAACAGGAGATCCACATGGCCGTCGACCAGTTCCTGGAAGCTCTCGCGGTGGCGATCGACACAGAAAGCATCCGAGAGCGAGAGAGCCACCTGGCCGCCGCTGGCACGGGCGACCTCGGCGGCGGCGAGGAAGGCCTGTTTGGCCTCCTCACTGTCCCAGAGGTAGCCCTCCAGGTAGAGGATCCGGGCCTGGCGCACCAGCTCGAGGTCGAGGTCGCGGGGGTCGAGGCCAACCGAGGCACCGAGGTAGGTGCACATCGTGCGTTGGGCGTCGGGGGTGACGAGGATCAGACAGCGGGCGGTGGCGGGGCCCTCCTCCGCGGGGGGGGTCTCGAAACGGGCGCCGACCGAGCGGATGTCGTGGGCGAAGATCCCCCCCAGCTGGTCGTTGCGCACCCGGCCGATGAAGGCGGCCCGGCCTCCGAGCTGGGCGATGCCGGCGAGCGTGTTGGCGGCCGAGCCGCCGGAGGTTTCCAGGCCCGGCCCGACGCTGGCGTAGAGCCGCTCCGCAAGGGCCTCGTCCACAAGCGCCATCGTGCCCTTGGTAAGGCCATGGTCGTCGAGGAAGCTCTCCTCGGCCTGCACGATCACATCCACGATCGCGTTGCCGATGCCAACGACATCAAGGCTCTTGTCAGCGGTGTCGGCAGGGGCGGCGGTCATGGGTGGGAGGGGGGAAATGGGGGCCCGCGGAGGCTGGTTTCAGCGGCTGAGCAGGGCCCGCTTGGGGCCATGGATCGGATCTTCGACCACGATTGTCTGGTCCCGCTGGGCGCCGAGGGAAACGATCGCGATCGGCACCTCCATCAGCTCGGCCAGGAAGCGCAGGTAGTCCATGGCGGCCGGCGGCAGATCCTCCAGGCGGCGGCAGTCGGCCGTGGAGCACTGCCAGCCCGGCAGGGTCTCGAAGATCGGGCGGCAATGGGCGAAATCCTCGGAACTGCAAGGGAAGTGGTCGATGCGGCGGCCATCAAGCTCATAGGCCACTCCCACCTGGATCTCGTCGAGTTCATCGAGCACGTCGAGCTTGGTGATCGCCAGACAGTCGAGCCCGTTGACCTCCACCGCGTAACGGCCGATCACGCCATCGAACCAACCGCAGCGGCGGCGGCGGCCGGTTGTGGTGCCGAATTCACCGCCCCGATCGCAGAGATGGTCGTTGAGGCTGCCCTCGAGCTCGGTGGGGAAGGGACCTTCGCCGACGCGGGTGGTGTAGGCCTTGGCCACGCCGATCACCCGGTCGATCAGGGTGGGGCCGACGCCGGCACCGATGCAGGCCCCGCCGCTCACCGGATTGGAGGAGGTGACGTAGGGGTAGGTGCCGTGGTCGAGATCGAGCAGGGTGCCTTGGGCGCCCTCAAAAAGAATGTTTTTGCGGGCACGCGCTGCCTCGTGGATCGTGCGGGTGCAATCCACCACATGCGGAGCCAAGCGTTCGCCGTAGCGGGCGTACTCCTCAATTACGGCCTCCGGATCGAGCGGATCGAGGCCGTAGACCCTCTGCAGAAGCTCATTCTTCTCCGCCAGGGGCCCCAGAAGGCGGTCGCGCAGGCGGCCGGCATCGAGCAGGTCGATCACGCGGATGCCGTTGCGCTCGGCCTTGTCCGCGTAGGTGGGGCCAATGCCCCGGCCGGTGGTGCCGATGCGACGATCGCCGCGGCGCTGCTCCATCGCCAGATCAAGCAGGCGGTGGTAAGGCATCGTGACGTGCGCCGTGGACGCCAGCTTCAGGCCGGATACATCCAGGCCAAAGGCCAGAAGGGTGTCGAGCTCGCCGAGCATCACCTTCGGATCCACAACCGTTCCGGCTCCGATCAGACAGGTGGTGTCGGGATAGAGAATGCCGGAAGGGATGAGGTGGAGCTTGAGCACCCGCTCGTCAACGACGATCGTGTGGCCGGCGTTCACGCCACCCTGGTAGCGAACCACCACATCGGCGGAGCGGCTGAGCAGATCGGTGATCTTGCCTTTCCCCTCGTCGCCCCACTGTGCACCGATGACGACAACGTTGGCCAAGGACACCGCGGCCGTACGCCGCCTGGAAGCACAAGGTGGGAGCCTCTCAGACCGAGGGGCCCTTCGTCAAAGATCCAGCGCCCGGTCAGGCGCCGCGGCTGACGATGGTCTCCGCTTTGTGAAGCTCCTTCTCCAGCCGGGTGCGCAGGGTGTCAGGCAGGGGGCGGTTGGCGTAGTTGGCGTAGTGGCCCGCCAGCGAGTTCAGCGCCGTCTGCATGGTGGTGAAGGAGGTGAGGGTGCGCAGATCGCCACGGGGGCGGTAGCGGGAGGTCCAGTCGTTGATCACAGCCCGGGCCTTCGCTTCGGCGGCCGCGTGGTCGGGGTCGTCCTGGGGCAGGGCGATCGTGGCGAGCAAGGTCTGGGCGGTCACCACCGTGTCGTCCACGTAGTTGCCGGTGAGGCCGGTGCCGCTGGCACTGCAGGCGCTGAGCGTGAGGGTGAGGCAGAGGCAGACGCTCAGACAGAGGGCCACGGCCGTGCGGAGCACGGCACGGCGCAGGAAGGCGACCATAAGAAAGGCAGCGGCAAGGGGCGGGCGGAGCCCCTGGCAGGGGCGTTGAGCGGATCCTAGGGGGGATGGCCCGGGCCGCCCCCAGCAAGCCTTCAGGTGGCCTCCAGCAGCCCGCGTCGCTGTTGCGGCAGCAGCCTGAGCAGGCGGGCCACCGACTCCGCGGCCGGCAGCTCGCTGCGGGAGGTCGGATCGCGGCGCTCCACCAGCTCCACCAGCCCCGCCGCGGCGCCGCGGCCCACCACCAGGCGCCAGGGGATGCCGATCAGGTCGGCATCCTTGAACTTCACCCCGGCCCGCTCGGCGCGGTCGTCGAGCAACACATCCACACCGGCGGCCTCCAGCTCGTCGTGGAGCTGCTCGGCCAGGGCCACCTGCTGCGGATCCTGGGCGCTGGCAATCACCACGATCACCTCGAACGGCGCGATCGACACCGGCCAGCGGATGCCGTCGGCGTCGTGGTGCTGCTCGACGGCGGCCTGGGCCAGCCGCGAGACGCCGATGCCGTAGCAGCCCATCCACAGGGCCTCCTCGCTGCCGGCCTCGGTGGTGAAGCGGGCCTCCAGGGCTTCGGAGTACTTGCGGCCGAGCTGGAAGATGTGGCCCACCTCGATGCCGCGGGCGGCCTCCAGGGTCTGTGAAGGATCGTGCAGGGAACGGTCGCCGGGCTGGGCGGAGCGGAGGTCCACCGTGTCCGGAACACCGCCGAGGTCGCTCCAGGCCACGCCGACGCGGTGGCGGTCGATGGCGTTGGCGCCGCAGACGAAGCGCTCGAGACCCGCAGCGGTGGGATCGGCCAGGCGCAGGAACGAGCGCAGCAGCGGGGCTGGGGTGGTGCCCGCCAGAACCTTGTCCCCGATATCCGGGCCCAGATAGCCGAACGGAATGGAGCCCAGATCAAGATCGAGCCGCCATGCTTCGCGTCGCTGGGCATCGAGGGGCGCGATCTCCAGCACGCCGCCGGCCTCCGGCGCCAGCCGTGCGGTCACGGCGTTGACGAGCTTCACCTCGTTGAGCTGCTGGTCGCCCCGCAGGCTCACCAGCAGCGGCTGAACGCAACCGTTGCCGAGACGGGCGAGCAGCAGCAAGACCTTGACGATCTGGGTGGGATCGAAGCCATGGCCACCGCAGAGAGCCTCGATTGAGCTCTGAGCAGGCGTAACAAGCTCGCGAGGACCGCTGGTGGCCAGAGGCACCGCCTCCGGAGGCAGGGAGACGGCCCGCTCCTGGTTGGCCGCATAGCGGCCGTCGCCGCTGAGCAGAATCAGATCCTCGCCAGCATCGGCGGTGACCATGAACTCCTGGCTGGCGGAGCCGCCGATGGCGCCGCTGTCGGCTTCCACCGCCACAGCCCGCAGGCCGCAGCGGGCGAAGATGCGGCGGTAGGCCCCGTCCATCGCGGCATAGGTCTGCCGCAGGCAGTCTTCGTCGGCATGAAAGGAGTAGCCGTCCTTCATGATGAATTCACGGCCCCGCATCAGGCCAAAACGCGGCCGAATCTCATCGCGAAACTTTGTCTGAATCTGATACAGATTCACCGGCAGCTGGCGGTAAGAGCGAAGTAGATCGGCCGCTAGTGCCGTCACCACCTCCTCATGGGTGGGGCCGAGGCCGAGCGAGCGGCCCTGGCGATCTTCGAGGTGAAACATGATCCCCTCCCCGGCGGTGTAACCCACCCAGCGGCCGCTGCGCTGCCAGAGCTCGGCCGGCTGGAGCTGGGGAAGCAGGGTTTCCAGCGCGCCACAGGCATCGAGCTCCTCGCGCACGATCGCCGAAATCTTGCGCAGCACTCGCCAGAGGAGGGGGAGGTAGGCATAAATGCCCGAGGAGATGCGGCGGATGTATCCGGCCCGAAGCAACAGCTTGTGGGAGGGAATTTCCGCCTCAGCAGGATCATCGCGCAGCGTCACCAGCAAAAGACAGGAGACGCGCATGGCAGGCCGGGGCAAAGAGCTGCGCCAATTATCACCACCGATCCGGAGGGGGACGCTGCGCGAACCGGAGCAGCGGCATCCGCGCCGACAGGCGCTGGACGAAGACCTCTGCTAAGGTCCGCGACTTATTCCCATACGTCCTACGGCCGTCTCATGCTTGCGCAGCCCGCAACACCGTCTGGTCCTGCGCACAACGGGGTTGCGCTGAATGGTTCCGTGCCGGTGGATGGGGGCAACGGCAGTGCCGCTGGGGGACTGGAGTCCAGCACGCCGGGGAGCGACGCCCTGATCGGCATCGAAGAGGTACAGAAGTCTCTCAACCGCTCGCGGGCTTCGGTGTACCGCTATACCAACACCGATCCGCGCAACCTCAATCCCCCCTTCAATCCCCGCAAGCTCAACCCCGAATACCGCAGCGACCAGAAGGAACCACTGCTGTTCCACCCCAATGAGGTGGCCCGCTTCGCCCGCGACATCCTGCGCATCAAGGAGGTGACGGTGGAAGTGCTGAACTCCCCCTCCACCGCCACCCAGCAGCTGCTCACCTCGATTCTCGAGGAGCTGCGGGCCATCCGCCGCCACCTCGACGCCACCGCCCCCACCCCGGCCGACCTCGACGCCCATCGCCAGCAGCACGACCGCGCCCGACCGGCCGCCTGAGACCAGATCGGCGAGATCGGAGCAACGGTGGCAGAATTGACGCAGTTCTCTGTTTGACCGGTGGCGCGGACCTCCTGCCCCACCGTCCCATGACCCAGGTTTCCACAACCCTGCTCCCCGGCTCCTGCGCGCCCTTGCACACCGCCACCGCGGAGTCCGGATCCGACTCCTGCGAGGATCCCGACAGTCCGGGCCCCGAACACCCTCGCGCCCAGGCTCCTCACCCACCTCGGCCCGCGTCAGCATCGGATAGCGACCCGGCAGCCCCAGGGGCCGAAGTGCTGGCGGATCCCCTGGCTGAGCCGATGGCAGCCCTTCTCGGAGCCGGCCTAGCGGTTCTCACCCTGCTGGTGCCCCTGTTCACGGTGCTCAGCGACCGGCGCGACCCGCAGACGGGCCAGCGAGGGTTTGCGCCAGCCGCCCTTTTGATGCGCTCAGAGGGGATCCACTCCCGCAGCGATGGCGGCGGCTCCAGTCTCCGCTGAGCCGTCATCCCGACGCTGGAGCAGAAAGCCCTGCACATCGAGGGCCTGGAAGAAGAGAGCCGGATCGCCAAACCCGGCCGCATTCACCAGGGCCGTGAGCCGCGCCAGGCCGATCGGATGCAGACCCCCGGCCAGACGCTCCAGGGCCTCCGCCGACTCCACCACACCACTGGCCCTCTGGAAGCCCAACCAGGCGGCCGCCATCTGGGCCTGGAGCGGCGAGGCCGCCGGGCGCATCAGGTCGACCAGCACCAGCTGTCCACCAGGACGGAGGCTGCGGGCTAGGGCCGTAAGGAAGGTGAGTTTGCGGCCGTCATCCGGAAGCGACTGGAGCACCAGCACCGAGAGGGCGCCATCAAAGGCGGGGGAGCCCTGGAGATCCTCCACCGCGGCACAGCGCCACTCGATGCCAGGTGCCTCGTCGAACCGGGCACGGGCGATCGCCAGCATCTCGGCCGAGGGATCGAGGGCGGTGAGGCGCCAGTCGGGGCGGATCTCACGGGCGGCGCGCAATTCGGCCCCGGTGCCGCAGCCGGCCACAAGCACCGCGGCACCCGGCTGGGAGGCCAGCGGCGACGCGGCGATCAGCGCCGCCGCCAACCTTGCCAAGCTGCCATAGCCGGGAATCAGTTGCTGCGCCACCAGGTCGTAGCTGGTACCGGCAGGGGCGGCGGCAAAGGGCTGCGGGTCGGAAGAGAGCACGGACCGGCGCCGAAGGGTGGTCCGATCGTAGGCAGAACAGCGGATCTGGCCTCAGCCACCGCCGTGGGCGGTGCCGCGTTGCAGCCGGTGAGAACGGAGGCACCGACCCTGCGCTGCGGTGGGCGGTGTGCCTTAAGTTGGCTGCGCCCAATCCCCCGAGTCGCGTGCCCACCATCCGCTTTGAACGCGAAGGCCAGCAGGTCGGCTGCATCGAGGGCGCCAACCTGCGCAAGGCGGCTCTCGACGCCGGGATCAACCCCTACACGGGGCTGAACAACCTCAACAATTGCGGTGGCCTCGGCCAGTGCGGCACCTGTGTGGTGGAAGTGCTGGAAGGCGAGCGCAATCTCTCGCCCCGCAGTGATGTCGAGGAGGTCTACCTCGCCGACCGTCCCGCCAACTACCGCCTGAGCTGCCGCACCACCGTCAACGGCGACGTCACCGTGCGCACCCGCCCGAACGATGGGGTGGGCAAGGGCTCCAACAGCCTGGTGGGCGCCCTCAAGTCGCTGGTGGGCCGCAAGTAAGCCCCAGAGCGCCCATGGCCGCCCCCCTGCCAGCAGCTGCCGGCATTGCCCGGCTGTACGGCTACGCCGGCTGCGGCACCTGCCGCAAAGCGATGGCGTGGCTCCGGCAACGCGGCCTCCAGCCGAATCCAATCGACATCACCGTTCAGCCCCCCCGTGAATCCGAGCTGCGGGCAGCCCTGGAGCAGCTGGGTCGCGGCCGGTTGTTCAACACCAGTGGCCAGAGCTACCGCGCCCTCGGGGCCGCAGCCGTCAGGGCGATGGACGACGCTCAGGCGCTGGCGGCCCTGGCGGCCGACGGGCGGCTGGTGAAGCGGCCCTTCCTGATCGCGAGCGACGGCCGCACCCTCACCGGCTTCCGCGAGGAGGAGTGGCAGTCGTTGCTGGGGTAAGGGGTCGGGCATCTGTCGGTCCCCGAGCCCCACTTCCCCCCTCGCCATCGCGGCCCAATGTGATCTGGTCGAGCTCCTCGATCAGTCCGCCGATGCCGGCCCGGCTGATCTGGCTCACGTAGGTGCGCTTGAACTCCTCCAGGGCGGTGCAGAGCAACTGCTGGGAGCGCTCCAGCACCGGCCCATTCTCCAGAGCCAGGGCCAGCTCCTCCCAGAAACGGTCGATGAATCGCTGCAGAAGCTGCAGCTGGCGGTCGTCAAGCTGGCCGAGACGCTCGCCGGTGCTGCGGCTGATGCCAAGCAGGCTCTCGACCATGCCACCGGCCAGCTGGCGGGCCAGCCCCTGCTCCACGCGCAGGAGGGGCTCCAACTGACGCAGCGGCGGCGGCACAACCGTGGTGGCGAGGCTCTGGCCGAGGGCATGGCTGAGCACACCCTGCAGCTCGGGGGCCAGCCGCGGCGCCACCCGACCGAGCAGGAGCGGAGCCCAGATGCGCAACAGCTCCACCAGCTCGCGTTCCTCGTCGCTGATCACGGTCTGGTGACTACGCAGGGATCGCAGACGCTCGGGCCAGCGGCGGGAGCGGATCAGCCCCTGCATGCCGTCGATCAGCTGCAGCGCCAACACCTCAAACAGCTCCACCGCCAGCAGGGCGACCACGGCTCGGCTGATCACCGCCCGCAGCGGCTCCACCGAGATCAGGCCGCTGCCCTGCAAGCGCTCAATCACCGGAACCACCCGCAACCATCGCCAGAAGGGCAGCAGCAGGGGCAGGTCGATCCAGCGGCGCAGCAGCGCCTCCCGCCAGCTGATGCCGAGCAGGCGGCGCCGCAGCCGGTAGGCCCGCAGCAGGATGTCGAAGGCGAAGACGCTCTGGAACAGCAGCAGGTCGTAGCGCCAGAAATGGTCGGTGGGACGACCGTTCTCATCGATCGAGCGCCAATAGTTGGTGTCCACCAGCGGCAACACCTGCTGGTTCCAAAACGCTCGCTCGCGGCTCCAGCCCCGCGGCGTCAGCCAGGCCGGGCTGAGCAACATCTCGGCGGCATCCTTGGCAGAGCCGCGGCGGTGATCATCGACCCGTTCGCGTAGCCGGTTCTTGATCTTCTCCAGGGTGCCGGAGGCGTTGGAGGCGGCGAAAGGGTCGGTGTCAATCAGCTCGCGGGTGGCCTGCACCTGCTCCTGCAGTAGCCGCCGCTGGGTGGGGCTCAGGGGCTGTCCTGGCCCGTGCGCGCCAAGCGCTGCATCGAGGCGGCGGAAGCGATCGAAGTAGGCCTGGGTTTCGCGGTGCGGCGAGATGCCCTTGATCGGATCCACCCAGGGTGTGATGTCGGGCAGGAAGCGCAGATGCACCGCCAGCGGCACCGACGGAATCGGATAGAGGTTGCGCTGCTGCCAGAAGGTGCGCAGCGGGATGTAGGTGGCATCAAACGCCACCCAGAGCAAATTGACGAGGGCCCAGATGGCCACAAAGCGGTCCCACTGCCGCCCCGCCCAGCTCGCCGGCCGGGGCAGCGCCTCGTGCCAGCGGGGACGAGCCATCGGAGCGTGGGGCGAACGCTTGCCTAATCTGCCTGTCGCTTCCGCCGTCTGCCGTACGAGTGCCTTGAGCTCCCCGGACCCCCGCTCGCCCGCAGGCACCGACCGCCGGCCCGCCGATCCCGATCCCACCCCCGCTGGCCAGCAGCCCGAGCTGGAGGAGAGCCCCTGGGTGTTCTGGCGCAGCGTGCTTCTCACCCTCGCCGCAGCCCTGGCCATCCGACAGTTCGTGCTGGAGGCTCGCTACATCCCCTCTGGATCCATGCTGCCTGGGCTGCAGATCCAGGACCGCCTGCTGGTGGAGAAGCTCAGCTTTCGCAGCCGCTCCCCGCAGCGCGGCGAGGTGGTGGTGTTCCACGCGCCACACCACTTCGATCCCACGCTGGCCGCGCAAAATCCAGTGGGGCCTCTGGGCTGCCTGCTGGTGAACCTGCCGCTGATCGGCTCGCTCCCCAGCGTGCAGAACCCGGCCTGCGACGCCTACATCAAGCGTGTGGTGGCTCTGCCTGGCGAACGGGTGGCGGTGGATCCGCGCGGCCGCGTGCGCATCAACGGCGCTCCCCTGGCCGAGCCCTACGTCCAGAACTTCTGCCCTGTCGACTCCCAGGGCATGGGTCCGTGCCGCAGCCTTGATGTGCTGGTGCCAGCGGGCCACGTGCTCGTGCTGGGCGACAACCGTGCCAATAGCTGGGACGGTCGCTTCTGGCCCGGCGGACCCTTCCTGCCCACCAAGGAAATCATCGGCCGGGCCTTCTGGCGCTTCTACCCGTTCCATGCGGTGGGATCCCTGGGGCCATCCACGCCGCCGGGTCGCTGAGGCCGCTGGCCACGACGGCGCCGCGCAGCGGGACCGCCCTTGCCGGCTGGTTGGCCGCCTGCGAGGGGCCGCACCAGAGCCGCTCGGCGGTGGGATCGAACAGAATCCAGCGACGACTGCCCGGCTGCAGCGTCTGGGCGGGCAGACCCAGGAAGGACGCCGGCCCCCAGCAGAGGCGCTGCCAGAGCAAACTCCCCTCCCAACCGCGTCGCTCCACCAGCTCTTGCCAGAGCAGGCCCAGGGCCGGGCCGTGGCCCGCCATGCCGGGGCGGCGCTGGTCGAGCGGCAGCAGCTGCTCCTCGGGATCAAGGGGCTGGTGATGGATCGCCACGGCGCTGAGAACCCCGTCGGCCAGGGCGGCGATCAGGGCTTCACGGTCGGCCGGGCCTCCGAGGGAAGGGACCAGCCGCCAGCCCTCGTCAGCCGGATCGAGATGGCCACTGTCGGCCAGCAGATGCCACCAGCACACGCTGGCCTGCGCAGGTCGCGCACGGGAGCGCAGCAGCGCCACCGCCTCGGCGGTGGATACGTTCATCAACCGCAGGGAAGCCTCGCCTACGCTTTCCGCCAGCGTGAGCAGGCTGTGCAAGGGCAGCGTCTCGCTGAGCACTGGGTCGAGGGGCCAGCCGGCCCGCAGCGCCTCCACCCGCTCGCGCACGAACCCCCGCGCCGCCAGGTCGCGATCCCGGGGCGCCACCAGCACCGGCGCCCCCCCCATCTCCGCCAGCACCAGGCCCCGCTCCAGCAGGGCCAGTGGCGGCAGGCTCTCGCCACAGGCCAGACCCACAGCGCCCGCCTCCAGCTGCTCGCCATGGGGAGCCAGCTCGGCCTCAAGCCCTTCGCGGCTGAAGCTGCCCCAGAGCAGCAGCTGCAGGGGCTCGGGCCAGTGGAGGTCGAGGCGCTCCGGCCGGTCGCGCCAGTCGCGCGCCCAGGGCAGAAGGGCCACGGTGCCGTAGCCGCCGGCGGCCGCTGCCGCCGCCAGACTCGCCAGGGTTTCGGCCCTGCCGAAGCGAGGCTCCTCGAGCACGCTATGGGGATCGACCAGGGGCGGCCCGAGCCAGCAGCCGCTGCCATCGAGCTGGGGTTCACCGGATCGGGGGCTGGCCTCCAGATCGAGCAGCCGGCCAGCGGCGGCGTCGATGCGCACATCGGCGAGGCGGGAGGGCTGGGCCGGGCCAGGGAGCAGGCTGACGCCCCGCACCAGGAGCGGACGGGGCTCAGGGGGCGTGAGCGGAGCAGCCATCGCGCGACGGGCTGGGGGGTCAGAGGGCGCCAGCGGCTGTGCGGTCGAGCACACCCCCCAGATGGTGGGTGAGGTTGAGGCAGGCCACCACCGGGCCGCCGTCGGCGCCATGGGGGTAATCGATCACCGTGACGCCCCCATTGCCCTGCTTCACCGCCCAGATGTCCGCGGGGCCGAGGCCGAGCAGGGCGCAGAGAATCGTTTTGTTGACCGCGTCGTGTGCCACCACCAGGCCGGTCTCGGCATCCTGGAGACTGCGGGTGATCGCGTCCCAGGAGGCCAGCGAACGGTCCCATACATCCTGGATTGTCTCCCCATCCGGCATCTGCACGGTGTGGGGGGCCATCTTCCAGTCGGCCAGGAGCTCGGGCCAGTCTGCGGCGATCTCCCTCTCCAGGCGGCCCTCCCAGAGGCCATGGCCGATCTCCATCAGGCCCTCCGTGGTCGCCAACGGCACATCTGGGTGGTCTTGAAGGATCACCTCGGCGGTGCGGCGAGGCCGGGCCATCACACTCGACCAGGCCCGCTGGATCGGCACCGCAGCCAGGAAGCGGCGGGCCGCCTCCGCCTGGGCCAGGCCGTTGTCGTTGAGGGGAATGTCGATCTGGCCCTGGAAGCGGCCCTCACGGTTCCAGTCGGTTTCACCGTGGCGGACCAGCAGCAGGCGCGGCCCCGGTCCGGGGGGCGGCAGGGGTCGGCCGAGGTGGGCGGTGGTGTTGAGCGACTCGATCTGCACCTCCAGCGGCCCGTCGGGGCGGCGGCAGAGGTTGAGCACCGAGATCGAGGCGTTGTCGATGCGCAGGCGGCGGAACGCGGCGGCCTCCAGGCCGAGCAGCCGCAGCAGCAGGCAGCGCAGAATCGCGTTGTGGGCCACCACCAGCACCGTGGCGGTGGGAGCGGCCGGATCAAGATCGGCGGCGTGGCAGGCGAGCAGGCCATCGAGAAAGCGGCCCGCCTGCTCCATCAGCTCAGGCACCGGCCGGTAAGAGCTGCCGTCGGCGCGGCGCAGTTCCAGCCGCTCCGGAGCATGGCGCCAGAGGGACTCCCCATCGGGATCCCGCTCGCGCAGCTCCTCGACCCGCAGGCCGCTCCAGGGGGCCAGATCGATCTCCAGCAGGTTGTCGTCGAGCACGGCCTCCAGGCCCTGGCCCTGGGCCTGCAGCAACGTTTCGGCGGTGTGGCGGGCGCGGCGCAACGGCGAGCTGTAGGCGGCGGCCAGGGGGAGCTCGGCCAGGGCTTCGCCAGCGCCACGGGCCTGCTCCACGCCGGGCTCGGCCAGGGCGGAGAGGTCGTCACGACCCTGGATGCGCCGCTCCAGGTTGAAGCTGCTCAACCCGTGGCGGACGAGAACGATGCGAAGGGTCACAGGCCTTGCGCCGCAGGCCGCCCCATCGTATGGGAGAGGCACGGTCCGGCCCTGCCCGGACGGCGGAGCCGGCTTGGGCCGCGCCGGGTCGGCGCGAGCGAGAGAATCGGGCCGTTCCATGCGCTCCCGCGTTGCAGGCTTCCGGCAGCGATTCCCCGACCCGCCCGGCGCCCGGCAGCCCCGGTCCAGGCGCCCCCGCCTGGAAGCGCACCCTCGCCCTGCTGGCGCTGGTGCTGAGTGCCTGGCTCTGGGTCGGTGGCCTGGTGGACAGCCTCAGCCGCCCCTCGGTGGTGGATTCGCTGAGCCTCCGCCAGCTGGAACTGGCGACCCTGGCGGGCGAGGCCCTGCCGGCCGAGCTGCGGATGGCGCTCACCGGCGAGAACCCGCGGGCTGAGCTGGCCCAGGAGCTGGAGCGCCAAATCCAGGCCACCCCCCTGCCCGCCCCAGCCGCCCAGCGGTTGGAACTGATCCTGTTGCGTCGCGGCGATGCCGCCGGCTCAGCCGCCCAGGAGCAAGCACTGAGCACGATGCTGCAGCAAGTGGACGCGGAGCGGCGGCCCCTGCTGGCGGCCCTGCTCGAAGGGCGGCGGCTTTCCCCCACCGAGCAGGCACGGCTGCTCGAGCCCTGGCGCCCCTCACCGATGCTGCACCAGCTGGCCTGCGAGCAGCTGGGCGGGCCGGAGGCCGCCTGCCCGGCAGGGCGGGATGCGACCCGCCTGCTGCTGCTCCTGCTGGGGGTGAGCGTGGTGCCTGTGATGCTGGTGCTGCTCGGGGTGGTCCTGCTGCTGCGGCGACTCTGGCGCCAGCTGCGGGGTGGGGCCCCGGCGCCGCCCCCGTTGCTGGGACCGCCGCTCTCGGCCGTGGATGTGACGCTGCTGATCGCCGGTGGCTTTGTCGTGCTGGGCGAGGTGGTGATGCCCGAGCTGCTGCAGGCCCTGCTCTCGGTGACGCTGACGTCGCTGGCGGTGCCACCCGCCCTGGCCCAGGGCTTGCAGGTGCTGCTGCTTTATCTGGGCCTGATGGCGGCGCCGCTGCTGATCCTCGCCGCGATGCTGCCCCCGGGCCCGCGGCCCGAGGGGGGCTGGCTGCAGTGGCAGACGCGCCCATTGGCCACGGCTCTGGGGCAGGCCGTGGCCGCGGTCCTGATGGCATTGCCTCTGGTGGCGCTGAGCAGCTGGTTGGTGGAGCGGATCTGGGGGGATCCGGGGGGGAGCAATCCGTTGCTGGATCTGGTGCTCACCAGCCCCGATCCGCGCGCGCTGTTCTGCTTCGGATTCACGGCGATCGTGTTGGCACCGGTATTCGAGGAGGTGCTCTTCCGGGGTGTGCTGCTGCCGGTCGCGGCGCGCCACATGGGCGGAGCGGCGGCGGTGCTCGTGAGTGCGGCGGTCTTCGCGGCCGCCCACCTGAGCCTGGGGGAGCTGGTGCCCCTGTTCGTGCTGGCCCTGGGGCTGGGGTGGCTGCGCTGGAGCAGCGGCCGCCTGCTGCCCTGCGTGCTGATGCACGCACTCTGGAACGGTCTCACCTTTCTCAACCTGATGCTCCTGGCCCAGTAAGCCCCGGACTCGGGCAAACCGGATTCGGTAGGGCTGGGCGCTTGCTGCCCCCCCGGATGGATGGTTCACTTGCGCAGAACTCGGACCGGACCCTTGGTCGCCTCCCTCCCCCAGGAAGCCCCGCGACGCCCCGCCAGCCCGCGACGCGGCCGCGCCGCCGGCTCCGGGGCCCGTCGCCAGCGGCAGAGCCCGGCTGAGGGACTGCGCCTGCTCCAAGGGTCCCTGACAGCCCAACCCGTGGAGAGGCAGGCCCCTTGGCTCGCCGGCCTGCACCGACTCGCCAGCGGCACCCTGCTCGGCCTGGGGGTTTCGATGCTGGGCCTCAGCGCCCTCACGCTGCACTGGCAGAACCGCTGGGCCCAGAGCTTCACCGATCTCGAAGCCACAAAAGCTCTGGAGCACCGCTTGCAGGAATCCGCCGCGGTGCTCGAACAACATCATCTCGGTGCCGTGCGTCGCCCCGGCCAGCTGGTCCCCACCAGCAGCGAAAAGCTGATCCACCTCAGCCAACCCCGCGCCAGTGCCCCCCGGCCGGGCACTCCCTTGCTGGCCGGCATCCAGCTGCGCCGCATCCCGGCAGGCTTCTGAGCCCATGGCCGGCCCCCCGACCCGTCGCCATCCGCCCGGCGGCAGCGGAAGAACCTCCACGCGCCATCCCTTCGCCCGGGCGCCGCGTCCCGGTGCGGGCGGCGGCAGCGGCGGACGCCACCGCGCCCCCCAGATCACGCCCCTCTCCCGCGGACGCCTGTTGACGGTGTATGCGGTTCTCTGCCTGGCCCTCACCGGCCTGGCGGGGCGTTTGGCCTGGCTGCAGCTGGTGCAGGGAGATCGGCTGCAGGCCAAGGCCCGCTCCTTCCAGACCCACGCCGTCACCCCGCTCGGCAAACGGCGCACGATCGTGGACCGCCAGGGCACCCTGGTGGCCCTCGATGAGGAACGCTTCACCCTCTGGGCCCACCCCCGCTACTTCAACTTTCCCGGCGACGATCCCCAGAAGATCCGGCGGTCGGACGAAGTCACCCAGCGTCTGGCGGCGGTGATGGCCCGCCCCCAGCAGGAGCTGCTGAACACGATCGGTGGTCGCCGAAGCGGCGTGAAACTCGCCAGCGGCCTCGATCCGGAGACAGCCCAGCGGATCCGCGACCTGGGCATCAGTGGCCTCGACCTCGAGGCTTACCCCCAACGCCTCTATCCGCAAGGGCAGCTGTTCGCCAATGTGGTGGGCTTCCTCAATCTGGAGAGGGTGCCCCAGGCCGGCCTCGAGCAGAGCCGCAACCGCGACCTGCGACGCCAGGAAACACCCTTCAGCATGCGCCGCGGCGCCGACGGCACCCCCCTGCCTGACGGCATCCGCGCCGGCTCTCTCTACGGCGACGACCTGCGCCTGCAACTCACGCTCGACGCCCGCTTGCAGCAGGTGGCGCAGAGCGCCCTGGCCAAGCAGGTTCGCCAGTGGAATGCCAAACGCGGCGCGGCCCTGGTGATGGATGCCCGCAGCGGCGAGATGCTCGCCCTGGCCTCCACCCCCACCTACGACCCCAACCGGTTCTGGTCGTACAACCCGGGGCTGTTCCGTGAATGGTCGGTGCAGGACCTCTACGAGCCCGGCTCCACCTTCAAGCCGATCAACCTGGCGCTGGCGCTGCAGGAAAAGGCGATCGATCCGAACGGCACCGCCAACGACGTAGGGCAGCTCACCATCGGCGGCTGGCCGATCTTCAACGCCGACCGGCGCGCCAACGGCGTGATCGACTTCGCCACCGTGCTGCAGGTGTCCAGCAACGTCGCCATGGTCGATGCGATGTCACGGGTGAAGCGCGAGCACTTCTGGAAGTGGCTGCACACCCTCGGCATCGACGATGTGCCCGATACCGACCTGCCCGGAGCGGTGGCCGGCCAGCTCAAGAGCCGCAACGAATTCGTGGGCAGCGCCATCGAACCGGCCACGGCCGCCTTCGGCCAGGGCTTCTCCCTGACGCCACTCAAACTGGTGCAGCTGCACGCCATGCTCGCCAACGGTGGCCGGCTGGTGAGCCCCCACATCACGCGCGGCCTGCGCTCCGGCGATGCCCTGGCCAACGGCAGCCGCAGCGGCGGCGTGCAGCTGCTCGATCCGAAGGTCACCCGCATTGTGGTCGACTGGATGGAGACCGTGGTTCAGAAGGGCAGTGGCAAGGGTCTGCAGATCCCCGGCTACCGGCTTGGCGGCAAGACCGGCACTGCCCAGAAGGCCCGCAACGGCGTCTACATCCCCGGGGCCCGCATCACCAGTTTTGTGGCGGTTCTGCCGATCGAAGATCCGCGCTATGTGGTGCTGGTGGTGGTCGATGAACCCCAGGGCGGCAACGCCTATGGCTCCACCGTGGCGGTGCCGGTGGCCCGCCAGATCGTGGAGGCGCTGCTGGTGATTGAGAAGATCCCCCCCAGCCGGCCGCCTCTCAAGGCTGGCCGCTCCGGTGCCGCTGGAGCGTGAGGGCGCGGCGGTGCTCATTTGCGCAAGCGCGCCCCGGGTTGGCGGTGTCACCACCTCCGCTGGCTAGCCTGACACCAGCGGCCTGACCGCAAGACCTGCCGCGAACCACTCCCCCCGCCCGCGATGGCCAACCTGCTCGACCAACTCGCTGCCATGACCGTGGTGGTCGCGGATACCGGTGACATCGACGCCATCCGCCAATTCACCCCGCGCGACGCCACCACCAACCCCTCCCTGATCCTGGCGGCTGCCCAGATCCCCACCTACCAGGAACTGATCGACCGATCGCTGCGGGAATCGCGGCAGCTGCTCGGCGACGAAGCCGGCGCCGATGCGGTCGTGCGTGAAGCGCTCGATGAAATCAGTGTGATCTTCGGGCGCGAGATTCTCAAGATCGTTCCCGGCCGTGTCTCCACCGAGGTGGACGCCCGCCTCAGCTACGACACCGACGCCACGATCGCCAAGGCCCGCAAACTGATCGGCCTGTACAACGCCGCGGGAATCGGCAACGAGCGCGTGCTGATCAAGATCGCCTCCACCTGGGAGGGCATCCGTGCTGCCGAACAGCTGGAGAAGGAGGGAATCCACTGCAATCTCACGCTTCTCTTCGGCTTCGCCCAGGCTGTGGCCTGTGCCGAGGCGGGGGTGACGCTGATCTCCCCGTTCGTGGGCCGCATCCTCGACTGGTACCGCAAGAAAACTGGCCGGGAAAGCTATCCGGGTGCCGAGGATCCGGGCGTGATCTCGGTGACGGCCATCTTCAATTACTTCAAGACCTACGGCTACAAAACCGAGGTGATGGGGGCCAGCTTCCGCAACGTTGACGAAATCATCGAGCTGGCGGGCTGCGACCTGCTCACCATCTCACCGGCCTTGATGGATGAACTGCGCCGCAGCGAAGGTGAACTGGCACGGCGTCTCAACCCATTCAACCCCGGCCCCACCCAGGAACAGATCCATATCGACGCTGAACGGTTCCAGTTGATGATGGCCCAGGATTCGATGGCCAGCGAGAAACTTGATGAGGGCATTCGCGGCTTCAGCAAGGCGATCGAAACCCTCGAGTCCCAGTTGGCCCATCGGCTGGCCGTGCTCGAGGGCGGCGCCGCCTTCACCCACGCCGTGCACGAGATCTTCCTGCTCAACGACCTCGACGGCGACGGCTGCATCACGCGAGAAGAATGGCTGGGCAGTGATGCGGTGTTCGACGCCCTCGACACCGACAAGGACGGTCGCCTCGCTCCCGAGGATGTGCGCGGCGGCCTCGGCGCCCCCCTGGCGATCCGCCGATGAATGCTCTCGACACGATGCGCGCCCTGGCTAGCAAGGGCGAAGTGCTCGACGTAGAACCAGGCACGCTGATCTTCCGGGCCGGTGAAGCGGGGGACTGCATGTTCGGTCTGCTCACCGGCACGGTGGAGCTCACTTGGAACGACGGCCGCAACCACGAGATCCTCGAAGCCGGCGAGGTGTTCGGTGCGGGTGCCCTCGTGACCCAGGACCACCGCCGCTATGGCAATGCCCGCGCCCTTACTCCCTGCAGGCTGCTGGTGATGAACCGCGAGAAGTTTCTGTTCGCGGTACAGGAATCGCCGATGTTCGCGATTGAGCTGCTGGCCTCGATTGACCAGCGCCTGCGCGATCTCAAGGACTGCACCCGCGGTTGATCCAGCCAGGGCGGCCGGATCAACCCCGCTGGAACAGAAGCCGCCGGATCGCCCGCTGGGCGATGTCGCCGTAGCCCATCTCCCCGGAGAGGATCTGGGCGATACGCTGCGGAGCCGTGGGCCGTTTGATGCCGAGCTGGTAGCCCACCCTCGGCACCCGGTAGAACACCTGGGCGATGCGCCGCCCCCAGGCCATCGAATCGCCCCATTCGCGCCGCAGGCTCTGGCTGTACTCCGCCAGGGCGTTGGCATCGCCCCCCAGCCAGCGATCGAGCGACTCCGCCGCTCGGCAGCCGCTCAGGAGGGAAGGGCGCAACCCCTCCGCCAGAAACGGATCGCAGAGCGACGCGGCATCGCCGACCGCCACCACCCCGTCGCTATGCAGGGGATGGTGGCCATCCCACACCCGCAGCCGGCCGAAGCGTCGCTCTCCGGCGTCGGCTGGAACGCCGAGGCTGGGCAGCAGCTGCTGGAGCACAGCCTCACTGTCGGCCGGCTGCTGGCCGATGAACGTGCCCACGCCGATGCTGTAGCCACTGCCGCGGGGGAAGGCCCAGCAGAAGCCATGGTGCACCAGGCCAAACTCAAATCGGGCGGTGTCGGGCTCAACCACCGGCGCCTCCACCTCCACCGACACGGTGGCGGCAAAGCGAGGCCGGGCCGGACCGAGGCCGAGGGCGGCGGCGAACGGCGAACCGGATCCGTCGGCGATGACCAGCGCCGCCGCCTCCAGGCATTCCCCCCCCGCCAGCGCCACCTGCCAGCGTCCGTCGGCGCCGCGCTGCACCGTCTCGGCCCGGCAACCTCGCCGCAACACTGCTCCGGCCTGCTCGGCTTGCTCGGCCAGGAAGGCATCGAGGCGTGCGCGGCGCACGATCCAGAAGGGGGCATCGCCCGGCAGCTCGGCGGTGACCGGATCCTGCAGGCACCAGGTGAAGCGCACGCGGCGGATCACCTGCTCCACCACCGGCGAGAGCTCGAACGGGAACCAGCGCTGCACCGAAGCCGCCATGCCGCCGCCGCAGGGCTTTCCCTCCATGCGCGAGCGGGGCTCGATCATCAGCACGCGGCGGCCGCGCGCGGCGAGATGGTAGGCGGTGGCGGCACCGGCGGGACCGGCGCCGAGCACGATCACCTCGGCATCGTTGGAAGGAATGGTCCCGGCCTCAAACCTTCAGGATGTCAGCTTCCTTGGCGGCAAGCTGCTTCTCCAGCTCAGCGATGAAGCGGTCGGTGAGCTTTTGCACCTTCTCCTGCTCGTCGCGGCTCTGGTCTTCGGAGAGCTCACCGTCTTTCTCCTGCTTCTTGATGCGGTCGATGCCGTCGCGACGGATGTTGCGCAACGCAACCTTGCCCTCCTCCGCGTACTTGGCGGCGAGCTTGCAAAGCTCCTTGCGCCGGTCTTCGGTGAGAGGAGGAATGTTGATGCGGATCGTGCGACCGTCGTTGTTGGGGGTGAGGCCGAGATCGCTCATGCTGATCGCCTTCTCGATCAGATTGAGGGAACCAGCGTCGAAGGGCTGAATCTGGATCGTCTGCGAATCGGGGGTGGAAATGGTGGCCAGAGATTTCAACGCCGTTTCGGCGCCGTAATACTCCACGGTGATCTTGTCGAGCAGGGTGGCGTTGGCGCGGCCGGTGCGGATCGTGTTGAAGGTGCGCTGGGTGGCGTCCACCGACTTGCGCATGCTGGCTTCCAGGTCCATGGCGGGAGGGTCAGGGGTTAGGGCAGGGGGGGGCTGGAGAATGCCGCGTCAGCGGGCCGGCACGATGCGGGTGCCGATCGGTTCGCCGGCGACGGCCCGGGCGATGTTGCCGGCAGCGAAGAGATCAAAGACAACGATCGGGATCGCGTTGTCCTTGCAGAGCGAAATGGCGGTGGCATCCATCACTGCCAACTCACGGCTGAGAACATCCAGGAAGGTAAGGCTCTCGTAGCGCACCGCATCGCTGTGGCGGGCTGGATCCTTGTCGTAGACGCCATCGACCTTGGTGGCCTTGAAGACCACATCGGCGCCGATCTCGGCGGCCCGCAGGGCGGCGGTGGTGTCGGTGGTGAAGCAGGGGTTGCCGGTGCCGGCGGCGAAGATCACCACCCGCCCCTTCTCCATGTGGCGGATGGCGCGGCGGCGGATATAAGGCTCGGCCACCTCCTGCATCGAGATCGCGCTCTGCACGCGGGTCGGCACGCCGGCCCGCTCCAGGCCGTCCTGGAGAGTGATGGCATTCATCACCGTCGCCAGCATGCCCACGTAATCGGCGGTGGCACGGTCCATCCCCGCTGCCGATCCCTTGAGGCCGCGGAAGATATTGCCACCGCCCACCACGATCGCCAGCTGGGTGCCGTCGGCCACCACCTCCGCCACGTCGCGCGCGATCGACTGCACGATCGCCGGGTCGATCCCGTAGCCCTGGTCGCCCATCAGGGCTTCGCCGCTGAGCTTGAGAAGGACGCGCCGGTAAGCCATCGTTGCGTCGCCCCGCTCGCCTGCCTGATCGGGCGCACAGTAGCAAGCGGCTTTCGCGACTCCCTGCTCGAGCGACCCTCAGAACTCGATGCCGGCCTGGGCCCGCACCCCCTGCTCGCGGAAGGGATGGCGCAGCAGGCGCATCTCCGTGACCAGATCGGCGCGCTCCAGCAGCCCCGGCGGCGCCCCCCGGCCTGTGAGCGCCACGTGGGTGAGCGGCGGCCGGCGATCCAGCCCCTCCAGCACCGATTCGAGCTCCAGGTAGCCGAGCTTCAGGGCCACGTTCAGTTCATCGAGGACCACCAACCGGAAGGCCGCATCCTCCAGGTAGGTGAGCGAGCGCTCCCAGGCCGCCCGCACAACCTGCCGGTCGCGCTCGCGATCCTGGGTCTCCCAGGTGAAGCCCTCTCCGAGGGCATGCCAGTGGAGAGCGTCGCCGAAGAGCTCCAGGGCGCGGGCCTCTCCCGGCTGCCAGCCGCCCTTGATGAACTGCAGCACCGCCACCCGTTCGCCGTGGCCGAGGGTGCGCAGCACCAGACCCAGGGCCGCGGTGGTCTTGCCCTTGCCATCGCCGGTGAAGACCAGCACCAACCCCTTCTCAAGGCTGCGCTCCTGAACCCGCTGGCGCTGCACCTGCTGGCGGCGCTCCATGCGACGGCGGTAGGCATCGGCATCCCGTTCCGGCGCCAGCGCGCCACCAGGCCCCAGCTCCTCGGCCTCGCGGTCGAGCCGATGGGCCGCTGGCTCGCGCGGATCGGCCGGAGGGGTGGGATCGGGCACGGCGGACAGGGGTAGGGAGCCCCACTCTGACGACAACCCGTCTCCGCCGACGGGCCTCAGGCGGCGCCGCGGCGGGCCAGGGCGGCATCGACGGCCTGCTGTTGGTCGCGGCGGGTGATCCAGTGGTGATAGGTGCGGGTGTGGATCGCCACCGAGTGCCCCATCATTCGTGCCGACACCGTGTCAGGCAGGCCGATGTGGATCGTGCGCACCGCCCAGGCGTGGCGCAGGTCGTAGGGGGTGATCGGCAGGCCGTAGCGGTGAAACTGCTCGGCCACGCGGCGGCCGGCCTGCCGCAGGGTGGTGCGGCGCAGGTCGGTGTCCACCGGCGGCAGAGCTTCGGGCTCGACCCCGAGGCGCTCCAGGCCGAAGTGCTCCACCCACTCGGGCTGAAACGGCCACACCTGGTGTTCGCCGGTCTTGCTGGCGGGCAGCACCCTCAGCACCCGGTCGCCACCGGGGGCCAGGGCGGAGAGATCGCAGAAGAACACCTCGTGGTTGCGCAGCCCATAGGTGGCCATCAGCCCGTAGGCCAGGCGCCAGGCCGGATTGGGGATGCGCTCCACCAGCGCCAGGATCTGGGCATCGCTGGGAAGGCGGCGGAAGCGGGCAGCATGGAGGCCATAGCCGCCGCTGCGGTCACTCCAGTCGGACGGCATGGGGAGGCCTTGCTGGCGGGCCAGGGCGCCGAACACCAGCCCGCACTGCTGGCGGGAGCGGGAGCCGGGCTCGAAGCTCTCGAGCACCGTCTCCAGCAGTTCCGGGGTGAGCGCTGCGGCGTTGGAGTCGGCGGCGGGATGGCGCAGCAGCCGGCGCAGGTAGGGGAGGTAGGCGCCGCTCCAGGTGGAGCGGCTGCCGGCGGGCTGGCGGCGGCGGCGCGGATCGGCGCGGAAGGCCTGGGCGAATGCCTCAATCTGCTGCCGTAGCCCGGTGCCCTCCAAGCCGGGACCCAGCCCGGGATCCTCCAGGGAGCCGCGACCCTTCACCAGGGCCATGCCTGTCCGCAGCCCAGCCGCCGACGCGGACGGCACGGAGGCTGCCCTCCGCCGCGACCAGCTCTCCCAGCGGAAGTTTCCTTGTTGCAGCTGTTGCCGCACCTCCGCCAGCCTGGCGGAGGCCTCCGCCAGACCCGCCGGCGTGCTCGGCAGGCCCAGACTGATCCGCTGCACCACCAGGGCCCCGCCACCATCCCGCGCCGGCAGTGGCCCCCGCAGGCCGAGGCGGGCGCCGCGCCGTTCGATCCGCAGGGCGCAGCCCTCGGCCGCCAGGGCCGAATTGCAGGCCGTGAGCGCCTGCTCTTGCCAGGTCGCCGCAGCCGGGGCAACCGGGGCAGCCGGGGCAGCCGGGGCGGAGCGGCGCGGCGGGGCCAGGGGACAGAGGCGGGGCGAGCGGACGCTATCGAGCTCGCCGCGGCGATGCCAGAGCCGGACCCCGCGGATGGGAGCCTCGCGTTACGCTCCCTGCGATTGGACCTTCGCGACGGGCATGACCAGAGTCGGCGTGCTGCTGCTGAACCTGGGGGGCCCCGAACGCATTCAGGACGTCGGGCCCTTTCTTTACAACCTCTTCTCCGATCCGGAGATCATCCGGTTGCCCACGCCGGCGCTCCAGAAACCACTGGCCTGGCTGATCAGCACCCTGCGCAGCGGCAAGTCCCAGGAGGCCTACCGCTCGATCGGCGGCGGCTCCCCCTTGCGCCGCATCACCGAGCATCAGGCCCGCGAGCTACAGAGCAGCCTGCGCCAACGCGGCGTGGAAGCCACCACCTACGTGGCGATGCGCTACTGGCACCCCTTCACCGAATCGGCGGTGGCCGACATCAAGGCGGACGGCATCGACGAGGTGGTGGTGCTGCCTCTGTATCCGCATTTCTCCATCAGCACCAGCGGCTCCAGCTTTCGCGAGCTGCAGCGCCTGCGCCAGGCCGATCCGGCTTTCCGCAGCCTGCCGATCCGCTGCATCCGCAGTTGGTACGACCATCCCGGCTACATCGAGGCGATGGCCGGCCTGATCGCCCGCGAGATCCGCGCCTGCGACGATCCCGCAGCCGCCCATGTGTTCTTCAGCGCCCACGGCGTGCCCAAGAGCTATGTGGAGGAAGCGGGCGATCCCTACCAGCGCGAGATCGAGGCCTGCACAGCGCTGATCATGCATCGGCTGGCCGAGCAGCTGGGCCACACCAACCCCCACACCCTGGCCTATCAAAGCCGGGTCGGCCCGGTGGAGTGGCTCAAGCCCTACACGGAGGATGCCCTGCATGAGCTCGGCGCCGCCGGCACCCGCGATCTGGTGGTGGTGCCGATCAGCTTCGTGAGCGAGCACATCGAAACCCTCGAGGAGATCGACATCGAGTACCGCGAGCTGGCCGAGGAGGCCGGCGTGCAGCACTTCCGTCGCGTGCCGGCGCTCGACACCGACCCCACCTTCATCCGCGGCCTTGCCGACCTCGTGCAGGAGGCGATGGCCGGTCCGGAGATCAACCTCGACCAGGCGGCGGAGCTGCCCACCCGCGTCAAGCTCTACCCCCAGGACAAATGGGCCTGGGGCTGGAACAACAGCTCCGAGATCTGGAACGGCCGCCTGGCGATGGTGGGCTTCTCGGCGTTCTTGCTGGAGCTGCTCAGCGGCCGGGGTCCCCTGCATGCGATCGGCCTTCTCTAAGGGCGGCGCGCCGTGGGCGGCGGTGGCCCTGGCCTCCGCGCTGGGGCTGCTGGGGAGCCTGCAGGAACCGGCTGTGGCGCGCGGACCCTCCGGCTGGTTGCGGGGGGTGTTCCCGGTGGCCAGCTTCGCCGGGTATACCAGCCCCTTCGGCATGCGCACCCACCCCCTCAGCGGCGACAGGCGCCAGCATTTCGGCATCGACATCGCCGGCCCGCTGGGCTCACCGGTGCGCAGCTGGTGGCACGGCACGGTGACCGAGGTGATCCGCGACGGTGGCTGCGGCAACGGGCTGACGCTCCGCTCCGGCAACTACGAGCACATCTACTGCCATCTGGCCGGCAGCGTCGAGGGTGGCTGGTACCGCAGTGGCAGCGTGCTGCTGCGGGCCGGCCAACGGGTGCGGGCGGGGCAGGTGATCGGCCACATCGGCCTCACCGGCAGCACCACCGGGCCCCATCTGCACTGGGGCATCCGCTACCGCGGCGACTGGATGGATCCGGCCCGGGTGCTGCGGGCGATGGCCGCCAGCCGCCGTGCGGCGGGCACTGCCAGTGGCAACCGAGCACCAAGCCGGCCCAGGCCGCTTAATGTTGGCGTATTGCGCTGACCCGCCACTTGCCGTGACGCTCACGCCCCTCAGCCCTACCGACCCGTCCCGCCTCGCCGACACAGCCGATGGGAGCGGTGACGGATCCATCCCCCAGCGGGTGAGCGGCGGCCACGCCCTGATGGATTCGCTGCGCCGCCACGGCGTGCGCCACATTTTCGGCTACCCCGGTGGAGCCATCCTGCCGATTTACGACGAGCTGCACAAAGCGGAATCCCGGGGCTGGCTGCGCCACATCCTTGTGCGCCACGAACAGGGCGGCACCCATGCGGCCGATGCCTATGCCCGCGCCACCGGCCAGGTGGGTGTGTGTTTCGGCACCTCCGGCCCCGGCGCCACCAATCTGGTCACTGGCATCGCCACGGCCCACATGGATTCGGTGCCGATGGTGGTGATCACCGGGCAGGTGCCCCGCGCCGCGATCGGCACCGATGCCTTCCAGGAAACCGACATTTTCGGCATCACCCTTCCGATCGTGAAGCATTCCTGGGTGGTGCGCGATCCCCGGGACATTGCCCGCATCGTGGCGGAGGCGTTCCTGATCGCCTCCAGCGGCCGACCCGGCCCCGTGCTGATCGACATCCCCAAGGATGTGGGTGCCGAGGTGTTCGACTACGTGCCGGTGGAGCCAGGCAGTTCGGTGCCTGCCGGCTTCCGGCCCCATCCGCAGCCCGATCCGGGGGCGATCGAAGAGGCCCTCACCCTGCTGCGCCAGGCCCGGCGGCCGCTGCTCTATGTGGGCGGTGGCGCGATCAGCTCCGGCGCCCACGATCAGGTGCTGGCCCTGGCCGAACGCTTCCAGCTTCCCGTCACCACCACCTTGATGGGCAAGGGAGCGTTCGATGAACACCATCCCCTGTCCGTCGGGATGCTCGGCATGCATGGCACCGCCTACGCCAATTTCGCCGTCACCGAGTGCGACCTGCTGATCGCCTGCGGGGCTCGCTTCGACGACCGTGTCACCGGCCGGCTCGACAGCTTCGCCCCCCGCGCCCAAGTCATCCACATCGACATCGACGCAGCCGAAGTGGGCAAGAACCGTGCCCCGGAAGTGCCGGTGGTGGCCGATGTGAAGGCGGCGCTTGAGGCCCTGCTGGCCGCCTCCAGCCACGATCGCAGCGGCGGTCGCACCGACCCCTGGCTGCAGCGCATCGACACCTGGAAGCACCATTACCCTCTGGTGGTTCCCTCTCCCCAGGGCGAGATCGCACCCCAGGAGGTGGTGGTCGCCCTGCGCGAGCTGGCACCCAACGCCTTCTACACCACGGACGTCGGCCAACACCAGATGTGGGCGGCCCAGTTCCTGCGCAACGGACCCCGCCGCTGGATCAGCAGTGCCGGCCTCGGCACGATGGGGTTCGGCATGCCCGCTGCCATGGGGGTGCAAACCGCCTTCCCCGAGGAAACCGTGATCTGTGTTGCTGGCGACGCCAGCATCCTGATGAACATCCAGGAGCTGGGAACCCTGGCTCAGTACCGCCTGCCGGTCAAGGTGGTGGTGCTCAACAACGGCTGGCAGGGCATGGTGCGCCAGTGGCAGGAGAGCTTCTACGAAGAGCGTTACTCCGCCTCGGAGATGACCGACGGCATGCCCGATTTCGGCGCCCTGGCGGAGGCCTTCGGCGTGCGCGGCGTGCGCATCCACGAGCGAGCCAGCCTGCACCAGCAGCTGGCGGAAGCCATTGCCCACCCCGGGCCGGCCTTTATCGAAGTGGTGGTGCGGCGCAATGAAAATTGCTATCCAATGGTTCCTCCAGGCGCTAGCAACGCGCAGATGGTAGGCCTGCCCAGCCATCCGGAACTGGCGATCCACACCCACCGCCAGTGCAACGCCTGCGGGGAAACCACCGAAAGCGCTCACCTCTTCTGCCCCAGCTGCGGCAGCAAACTCTGAATCCCGCCATCCCGCTGCTCTCGCTTCTGGCCGCTGCCTGGTTCTGCCTGGTGCCGCTGCTCGGCCTTGGGGCCACGCTGGCCGTCGCCCCCCTGCCCGCGACGGCCGCGGAGGTGCTGCAGGTCACAGGCCCCGACAGGCTGCTGATCGGTGACCGGAACCGGACCTCCAGCGTGCGCCTGGGCTGCCTGGCCGTGGCGCCGGAGGATGCCGAGTCGGCCACGGCTCTGCTGCGCCGGCTGTTGCCGCGCCATCGCCGCGTCAACCTGCGGCCCCTGGGCGTGCAGCAGGGCGAGCTGGTGGCCAACCTGCGCCCGATCGACCCCGACGGCGATGACCCCGCCGAAGCCCTTGTCGCCGCCGGCCTCGCCACGGCCGTTCCCTGCGCCTAGGCTCGGCCCCATGGGTCTGCACCGCACCGCCAAAGGCATCGTGCTCGTGCCCAGCCTGCTGCTGGGCGGGGCGTTCCTGGCCGCCGCCAGCTGGAGCGGCGATGGGCCCGCCGCCGCCAACCGTCCCCTGGCCCTCGGGCTGGGCGGTCTGCTGATGGTCGTCGGTCTTCTCGCCCAGCTGCTTCCCGAGCCCCAGCCGGAGGGAGCGGAACCGGAGTCGGCCGCCGGCGCGCCCGCCGATCGGATCCGCTGAGGGGTTCGCAGCCCATAGCCGCCCGATCCCCCCGCCCGCGCGATCCGCCCAGCCACACCGGCCTAGGCCTACGGATTGCAACGAAGCGCGGTGGTGGCGCGTTCCGGTCCCACAGTCCGCTCAGAGCGCGCAACGGCGCGGACGCCATGGACCCGCTACCGGCCCCCGATCTGCGAGACACGGCCCTGGTGGTGCCGCTTCAGGAGGTCGGCCTGAACGACATTGGTCGCGTCGGGGGCAAGAACGCCTCCCTCGGCGAGATGCTGCGCGAACTGGGTTCCGCAGGCGTGCGGGTGCCGCCGGGTTTCGCCACCACCGCCGCGGCCTACCGCCTGCTGCTGCGCCACAACGATCTGGAGGAGCGACTGCAGCAGCTCCTCGACGGCCTTAACGTCGACGATCTGGCTGCCCTGCAGCAGGCGGGCCACACGGCACGCCAGTGGCTGGGGCAGGCGGAGTTGCCCGATGCCCTGAGCCAGGAGATCCTCGCGGCCTACCGGGCCCTGGGCGCGCCGGCGGTGGCGGTGCGCTCCAGCGCCACCGCCGAGGATCTGCCAGAGGCGAGCTTCGCCGGCCAGCAGGAAACCTTCCTCTACGTGCAGGGTGAGGCGGCGCTGTTGCAGGCCTGCCGGCGCTGCTGGGCCTCCCTGTTCACCGACCGGGCCCTCTCCTACCGCCAACTGCACGGTTTCGGCCATCTGGAGGTGGCCCTCTCGATCGGCGTGCAACGCATGGTGCGCTCCGATCAGGGCTGCTCCGGCGTGCTGTTCACCATCGATACCGAATCGGGTTTCCGCAACGCCGTGCTGCTTACCGGCGCCTGGGGCCTGGGGGAGACGGTGGTGCAGGGGGCGGTCAACCCCGACGAATGGCTGGTGTTCAAGCCCACCCTGGCGGAGGGTTTTGCGCCGATCCTCAGCCGCCGGCTCGGCAGCAAGGCGATCCGCATGGTGCGCTGCGCTCCTGACGAAGGGGGGAACGGCCGGCCGGTGCAGATCGAAGCGGTGCCGGAGCCCGAACGGGAGCGCTACTGCCTTGACGATGCGGCGGTGCTGACCCTGGCGCGCTGGGCCTGCCGTATCGAAGCCCACTACTCCGGCCTGCGCGGCGTGCCCACGCCGATGGACATCGAATGGGCCCGGGACGGGGTCGATGGCGATCTGTTCATCCTCCAGGCCCGCCCCGAGACGGTGGAATCGCGCCGCAGCGCGGCGGTGCTGCGCACCTGGCGGCTGGAGCCGCACACGGCACAGCCGATCGTGAGCGGCCGGGCGATCGGCGCGTCGGTCAGCAGCGGTGTGGTGCGGGTGATCCGCGACCCTTCCGAGATCGGCCGCTTCCGGGACGGCGACCTGCTCGTGACCGAGCGCACCGACCCGGACTGGGAGCCGATCCTGCGCAAAGCCAGCGGCGTGGTCACCGACCAGGGCGGCCGCACCTGCCACGCGGCGATCATCGCCCGGGAGATGGGGATCACCGCGATCGTGGGCACCGGCGACGGCAGCCGCCGCATCGCCGATGGCCAGACGGTGACGATCAGCTGCTGCGAGGGCGACGTGGGCCACGTCTACCCCGGGGCCCTGCCGTTCGAGCTGGAGGAGCAGGCACTGGCCGATCTGCCGCCCACGCGCACCCGCATCCTGATGAACGTGGGCAACCCGCAGGAGGCCTTCCAGCAGGCGGCGATCCCCTGCGACGGCGTCGGTCTGGCGCGGCTGGAATTCATCATTGCCAACCACATCCGCGTGCACCCGCTCGCCCTGCTGCAGCCCGAGCGGGTGCGCGATGCGGGCGAGCGAGAGGCGATCGCAGCCCTCTGTCGCAACTACGCCGAACCGGCTGACTATTACGTGGATCTGCTCAGCCAGGGGATGGCCCGCATCGCCGCCGCCTTCCACCCCCGGCCTGTGATCCTGCGCTTCTCCGATTTCAAGAGCAACGAATACGCCCGGCTGCTGGGGGGCAGCGGCTTCGAGCCGAAGGAGGAGAACCCGATGCTGGGCTGGCGTGGTGCCTCCCGCTACTGCTCGCCCGCCTTCCGCGATGCCTTCGCGCTCGAATGCCGGGCCCTGCGGCTGGTGCGCGAGACAATGGGCCTGACCAACGCCATCCCGATGGTGCCGTTCTGCCGCACGCCGGAGGAAGGCGATCGGGTGCTGGCCGAGATGGCCCGCCATGGCCTGAAACGCGGTGAGAACGGCCTGCAGATCTATGTGATGTGCGAGCTGCCGAGCAACGTGATCGGAGCGGCGGCATTCGCGGAGCGCTTCGATGGCTTCTCGATCGGCTCCAACGACCTCACCCAGCTCACCCTCGGCCTCGACCGTGATTCGGCTCTGGTGGCCGAGCTCTTCGACGAGCGGCACGAAACGGTGAAGGAGATGATCCGCCTGGCGATCCGCACGGCGAAGGCCTGCGGCCGGCGCATCGGCATCTGCGGCCAGGCGCCGAGCGACTACCCGGACTTTGCCCGATTCCTGGTGGAGGAGGGGATCGACTCAATCAGCCTCAACCCCGACGCCGTGGTGGCCACCCGGCTCGCGATCGCCGCGATTGAGCGTGGTGCCGCGCAAGAAATCGGCGGCTGAGGCTGCCACGATGGGGCAGTCGCCCACACCCCGGCCGTGCTGCGTCTGAGCGAACTGAAGCTTCCGCTCGATCACAGCGAGGAGGACCTGCGTCAGGCGATCCGCCGCCGGCTGCGGTTGCCTGACGCCGCGCTGCGCGGCCACACGATCGTCAAACGCAGCATCGACGCCCGCCGCCGCGGGGGCATCCGGCTGGTCTACAGCCTCGACCTCGACCTCGATCTCGACGCCGAGGCGCGCCGGCGGCTGCGGCAGCGCTTCGCCGACGACCCCCACCTGCGTCCCAGTCCCGACGAGCGCTACCGCCCCGTGGCACGGCTGGGCGCCCACCAGGACGCTCCGCCGCGGCCGGTGGTGGTGGGGGCGGGCCCGTGCGGCTACTTTGCCGCCCTGGTGCTGGCGGAGATGGGCCTGCGGCCGCTGCTGCTCGAGCGCGGGCTGCCGGTGCGCGAGCGGAGCGCGGCCACCTTTGGCTTCTGGCGAGGCCGCCAGGGCCTGGATCTAGAGGCCAACGCCCAGTTCGGCGAGGGGGGGGCGGGCACCTTCTCCGACGGCAAGCTCTACAGCCAGGTGAGTGAGCCAGCTCCCTACGTACGCAAGGTGCTGGAGGAGCTGGTGCGCTGCGGCGCCAATCCCGAGATCATGGTTCGTCACCACCCCCACATCGGCACGTTCAAACTGGCCACGGTGGTGCGCGGACTGAGGGCGCGGATCGAGCTGCTCGGCGGCGAGGTGCGCTTCCGCAGCCGCGTCGATGGCCTGGTGCTCGATCCCCGCAGCCGCGCGCTGTGCGCGTTGCGCCTGGCCGATGGCCAGCGGATCGACGCCCAGCATGCGGTGGTGGCGATCGGCCACAGCGCCCGCGACAGCTTCGCGATGCTCCACCGCCATGGCGTGGCGATGGAGGCCAAGCCATTCGCGGTGGGCGTGCGGATCGAGCATCCCCAGGCCCTGATCGACCGCGCCCGCTGGGGGAACGCCGCGGGCCATCCCAGGCTGGGAGCGGCGGAGTACAAACTGGTGCACCACTGCCGTGCATCAGACCTCGCTGGGCGGGTCGTCTACAGCTTCTGCATGTGCCCGGGGGGGCTGGTGGTAGGTGCCACCTCCGAGCCCGGCTGCGTGGTCACCAATGGCATGAGCCAACACACCCGCAACGAGCGCAACGCCAACAGCGCTCTGGTGGTGAACGTGGAACTGGAGGATCTGGCGCCATGGGCTGAAGCACCGAACGATCCGCTGGCTGGGGTGGCCTTCCAGCGCCACTGGGAGAGCCTGGCGTTTGCCGCAGGCGGCGGCGATTACCGGGCTCCTGCGCAGTGGCTGGGGGATTTTCTCGAGGGGAGATCAAGCACCGAGGCGAGCGTGGACCCTTCGGTACACGGCAGCTACCTGCCCGGGGTGCGACTCGGAAGCCTGGAGGGGTGCTTGCCAGCATTTGTCCTGGCGGCGATCCGGGAAGCCCTGCCTGCTTTTGCCAAGCGGTTGCCCGGGTACCTCGAAGCAGGCGCCCTCATCACCGGCGTGGAAACGCGAACTTCTTCTCCGGTGCGGCTGCCACGGCAGCCGCACACCCTAGAGAGCGTTAACACCCCCGGATTGCATCCGGGAGGGGAAGGCGCCGGCTACGCCGGCGGCATCCTCTCGGCCGCGATCGATGGAATCAAGCTGGCGGAGGCTGTAGGCCTCACCCTTCTTCGTCTTCCGAACCGAGAGGAACGAGACGGATCTGCTTGCGGCCCAGCTTGATCTCGAATTCGTCGCCTGGCTTGAGGTCGAGCATGGCGGTGTAGGCCTTGCCGACCATCAGGTTGCCGTTGAACTGAACCTTGGTAGCGAAGCTCAGCTTGCGACCTGCTTTGCCAGACTTGGGAGCAGACCCGAAGTCAACACCCTTGGCATTGAGGAGCGCCTCGTAGAAGGCCGTGAAGTTCAGCCGCTCGGCCCCATCCTTCTTGGTGGATACATAGCCGCAGGCGCGAACGAGGTCAGACTTGCTGACATCGCCCAGCTCCTTGACCTTGGCGAGGAGGTCGGCACCAGTGAGCATGACGGGAAAAATTTGCGTCCAACGCATATTCTCTCACTTCATGTGCCGATGCAAGGGGTTCGCCATGGTCGAGTCGCCATTCTTGGTTCGGGCCAGCCATTGCCCCGCCCGCCAAGCAACGACGCCCCCTTTAGCTCATCGCTGAGAATCGAGCATGGGTCTGACGATTCTCTGGTTTCGCCGCGATCTACGGCTCGACGACCATCCCGCCCTGCGGGAAGCCTGTCGTCTCGGCCCAGTGCTGCCACTGTTCGTGCTCGATCCGGCCCTGCTGCACCATCCGGAGACGGCCGTGGCACGGGTGGCGTTCCTGCTCTCGTGCCTGCGCGCACTCGATGCCGAACTGCGCCTGCGTGGGAGCCGGCTGCAGGTGGAACGGGGCGATCCCGCGGCGGTGCTACCGGCGCTGGCGCGGCGCTGGCGGGCGGACCGGGTGCTCGCCCACACAGACAGCGAACGAATCGTCGGCCGCGTGCGCGATGCCCGCGTGGCGGCGGCGCTGCGGGCTGCATCGGTGCCGCTGCGCTGGATCGAACCGCCGGGAGCCACCGGCGAGCTGTTGGCCTATCCCCACTGGCGCCGCTTCTGGCTGGCGGCGATGGCCGAAGCTCCGCTCAGCGCTCCGGCCCGGCTGGCTTCGCCGCCGCGATTCGATCCGGCTCCGCCACCGGATCTGGAGCAACTGGGTCTGCGCGCGGACGGCAAACCACTGCCGCCAGGCGGCAGTGAAGCCGCCCTGGCCCTGCTGAGGCACTTCCGCGATGGACCAGCCGCCCGCACGTATTACTGGCAGCTGAGCTATCCCGCCGCCCGCGTCAGCACCGGGCTGAGCCCGTACCTGAAATTCGGGGTGATCAGCGCGCGACGCTGCCTGCACGAACTGCGGCCGCTGGCGCTGGCGGCCGACCCGGGCCGGCGTCGCAGTGCCCGCCAGCTGGTCAGCCGGCTGCGCTGGGGAGCCAGCATGGCGCAGCGCTTCCGCTATCTGCCCCAACTGGAAATCCGCCCGCTGTGGCGCTGCCATGACGACCCGGCCGCCGGCCAGCTCACCCCAGAGCAGGAGGCGCTCTACTTGGCCTGGCAGGAGGGCCTCACAGGCTTCCCGATCGTTGACGCCGCGGCCCGCTGCCTGCTGGCGGAGGGGGGCTGGCGGGAGCTGAATTTCCGCAGCCGCGCCATCGCCGCCAGCTTTCTCACCAACCTCTGCGGCATCGACTGGCGCTGGGGCGCCCTGCACTTCATGCGGCACCTGATCGATGGCGACTGCCCAATCGACCACTGGCAATGGGCGATGCAAGCGGGCGCCACCCAGGTGGGTCCCGGCGCCTGGACGCGGGTGTACCACCCCGGCCAGGTGGCAGTCGATCGCTGCGATCCCCAGGGCCTGTTCATCCGCCGCTGGGTTCCCGAGTTGGCCGATCTCACCAACGACCAGCTCGGCGCGCCGCCGCCAAGGGCCGACTATCCCGCCCCGGTGCTCGACTACACCAGCGCGCGGCGGCGGCGGCTGGAATGGCTGGAGCAGCAACGTCGGCGCAGCGCCAGCGACGGTGCCTCAGCAGGCGCGGGTGCAGGCACACCGGGCGGGGATCCCCTGCGTGGACTGGTGCTCCTGCCCGACGACCTTCGGCCATTTGCCGCCGAGCGCTTTGCGGCGGCGGAGCTGGGCTGGGCGGTCGACGCAGCGGCCCAGCTGGTGCCAGCGCCGGTGACACCCGAGGCCCTCGACGGAGCGGGTCGTCGGGCCCTGGCGAGCTGGTTCAGCGCCGGTCGCGCGGCCGAGAGCGAGCGCCAGGCCCGTGGCGAGCCGGCAACGGCCAGCGCAAGGGCTTCAGGAGGCCGGCGACGCCGCCGGCCCCCGGCGACGGATGACGATGCGGTCCAGCTGAGCCTCTGGCAGAACCCTCAGGACTGATCAACGATGCCGCTCCACTGAACGGCCTTCACCTGATCCCGTCGCCAGGAATGGAACAGGTCCGGCTCGGCGACGGTGCACAACGGGCAGAGGGCCACCCGCTCGGGGGCGATGCCCTCATGCTCGAGTTGGCGGCGGGTGGCGAGGCGGATGTCGAGCCGATCCCGGCTGGGATCGGGGTCCGGCCGCAGGGCGCCGCAGTCGATCAGCTCCGCCAGGGCTTCGTCATCCTCCCGACCGTGGGGGCGCAGGGCCGATGCGACCTGAAGGCTCACCGCCCGCTCCACCTGGTAGCGGGCGCCGCTCACCGCCGGCCCGAGGGCCACCAACAGCCGGTCGCGACGACTGCCGGCGGCCTCCAGCGCGGCGATCGCCACCGGCAGAATGCGCCCTGCCACCCCACGCCAGCCGGCATGGCAGGCGGCGACACGGCCACTTTCGGGGTCGGCGATCAGCACCGGGGTGCAATCGGCCCCGCAAACCCAGAGGCTCTGGCCGCCGGCGTCGCTCCACAGCCCATCGGCCTGGGGCCAGGGTTCCTGAGCGGCGGCGCTGGCGGCCAGCACCAGGGCGCTGTGGATCTGCTGCGGCCGGTGCACGCTCACCCCCGCGCTGAGGAACCCGGCCAGCACCTCCGGCCCCCGTCCCTGCCAGCGGCGGGTGAAGAAGCCGTGGGCGAAATCCACCAACAGATCGGACTGCAGGTAGTAGCCGCCGTAGGTGCCGACCCAGGTCCAGCCATCGAGGGAATTGAAGCCGGCATCGGGCCGCGCGAACGGCGATCCCTGGGAATCAGCCATCGGGAAGGTCGCGCAACATCCAGAAACCCTGCAGGGCCGGGGCCTCGGCATCGCTCTGCACCGCCAGGAACTGCAGGCCACCGGCCTGCAGGCGGGAAGCGGCCAGAGCCTCAGAAGCCGCCGCGGCCTCGTCGTCGGGCAGATCGCTGAGCAGCCAGCGGTCCTCTAGGCCCGCCTCCAGCACCAGCTGGCGTCCGCTGACCTCCAGCCGCACCGGCTCCAGGCCCGCCAGCCAGCCGGCGATCGCAAGGGCACGGCCGCGACTGAACAGGCGGATGCCGGGCACGGGCACCTCAGCCTCGGCCAGGGGCGGCAGGGCCAGCAGACCGGCGAAGTCGATCGGCCAGCCGGGGGCTTCGGCCAGGGCGGAGGCGGGCAGCGTGGCCCAGCTCCAGCTCTCGCCACGCGCCACCTCGGGAAGGGGCAGGGGCTGGGCGCGCAGGGACTGGGGGGGCGGCGCCAGTGGACCGGCCATGTATCCCTCCTCCGCGGGGTACACCCGGGCCTCGCGCTCCATCAACCAATCCCGAAGGGCGTAACAGCGGCGGCTGGCCACCAGCTCGATCCCAAGGCCCTCTGCCGCCCGCTGCACCATCGTGCGCATCGTGGCGCGCCAGGTGCGCAGCCGCCGGGGCCGCCCCAACCCTTGGGCCTCCGCCTCGGAGAGGGCTTCAGCGATCGCATCGCGAAGCCAGATCGAATTGACCGAGGTGGCGGGGCAGGTGCGCACCCAGCGGAAGGGATCCGCCCGCGAGCCCTGGAGGGCCTCGCCCGGATCAGCCGGGGTGGAGCAGATCAGCAGTTCCCATCTCTTCTTGCCGTCGGGTTCGAGGATCGGTCGGGAATAGAAATCAAGCTCCCAGTCGGGGGGGCCATCGGGGCCGGCGGCAGCGGAGAGGGGCGCCGCGCCTGGGGTTGCCGTAAACCTCATCCGGCCGACTGCTCCTGGGTGCGCAGCACCGAACGGGCGCGGTTGGCCCGCTCGGCCGCCTCGGCCATCACCAGGTCGCGCGCAATCAGCAGCTCCCCGGGCTGGTTCTCCAACAGGGCCGTATTGAGGGCGATGCGGCCGCGGGCGGGGTCAATCTCCGTAATCAGGGCGGCGACACGGTCGCCCTGCTGGAAAGCCTCGCGCAGGTCGCGCAGGGCCCCACCGGTGACGCAGGAATGGTGCAGCAGGCCGCTGACGCCACCGAGGTCGACGAAAAACCCATAGGGCTTCACCGCGACCACCTGACCCTCCACCAGCTGGCCCGCTTCCAGCTCGGCGAAGCGGGCCGCCGTGGCGGCGCGCTTCTCAGAGAGCACCAGCTTGCGGGTTTCAGGGTTCACCTCGAGGAAGGCCGCCGCGAGGGTTCGGCCCACCAGAGCCTCATGGTTTTCGCCTTCCTCCAGCTGGGAGCGGGGGATGAAGCCGCGCAGCCCCTCCAGATCGCAGGTGACGCCGCCGCGGTTGAAACCGTTGACGCGCACCTGCACCACCTTGCCCTCCTTCTCCAGCTGGCGCACCCGATCCCAGCTCTGGCGCAGCGCCAGCGCACGGGCACTGATCGTCACCATGCCGTCGGCGTTCTGCTCGCGGGTGACGAGCACCTCCACCGATGCGCCCTTCGGGAAGCGCTCCTTGAGGTTGGTGATCACGCCCAGGCCGGCTTCCTTTTTGGGCATGAAGCCCGGAGCCTTGCCGCCGATGTCCACGTAGACGCCATCGCTTTCGACGCCGATCACGACCCCGCTCACCACCTCGCCGGTGGCGCCGACCGGCTCGTTCTCATCGAGGGCGGCGAGGAAGGCCTCCTCGTCGAAGTCGAAATCGTCGACGCTGCGCTGGGGCGGCGGTGCGCTGCCTGGGCCTGGAGTGGGCCGGGCCTCGGAACGGCCACCAGATCGCCGCCGCGGCGACTCCGCCGGACCGAGCAGGTCGGCCATGGTCAAACCCTCCAGGCCCGCCATGCCGTCATCGTCGTCGGCGAGGAACGGGCGGGCAGGGGCGGCTGGGGAGGGGGCCAGCGGCGCAGCGGTGGGCGCAGAAGCCGCCGGCGCGCTGGCCGACGGATCCACCCCCTCACCGACCGCCGGCAGGGGCTCCTCCTTGCGGATCATCAGCACCTGCGGCGGTCGCCGGGGCGGCTGGGCTGCGGCGCTGGGGCCCTTGCCACGGGGGGCAGGGCGCTGGGCTGGGGCTTGCGCGGATGGCTGCGCGGGCTTGCCGCTTCCGGCCATGGCCAGGGGGATCACGGGGTCGTAACACTGTACGAAGCCCAACGCGATCCCTTGGCGACAGCGCCGATGCCCCCCTCCCCCTCCCAGCGGCGTCTTGATCAGCTGCCCTGGCCAGCGGTTCGTGAACAGGCCGCCCGGCCAGGCAGCACGGTGATCTGGCCATTCGGGGCGATCGAACAGCACGGCCCCCACCTGCCCCTCGGCACCGATGCGCTGTTCGCCGATCGGATCTGTGAGGCGGTGCTGCAGCAACTCGACCCCACGCTGCCGGTCTGGCGTCTGCCTGTGCAGAGCCTGGGCTTCTCCCCCGAGCACCGCGGCTTCCCCGGCACGGTCAGCCTCGGGGCGGAGCTGATTCTGGCCCTGGTGCAGCAGGTGGGGGCGGATCTGGCCGCCGCCGGTTTCCAGCGCCTGGTTCTGTTCAATGCCCACGGCGGCCAGATCGGCCTGCTGGAGGCCGCAGCCCGGGCCCTGCGTGATCACCATCCGCAGCTGGCCGTGCTGCCCTGCTTCCTGTGGCGGGGGCTGGAGGGATTCCAGGCGCTGATCGACGAACCGGAGGCCAGCCACGGCCTGCATGCCGGCCTGGCAGAAACTTCGCTGATGCTTTATCTGGCCCCGGAGCTCACCGGCCCCTCACGCCAGGCCGACGGCCCGGACCTTGCCGCGATCCCGGCCGGTTGGAGCCTCGAGGGAGCGGCCCCTTGCGCCTGGCGCACGGCGGAGCTGAGCGCCAGCGGCGTGATCGGCGACCCCGGGGGCGCCTCCGCGAAGCTGGGGGAGGAGCTGTTCCAGAGGCTGCTGCGAGGCTGGGAGAGGCGTTTCGACGCCCTCCTGCGCAGCGATTGGCCGGCCGAAGCCAGCCCGAGGTGACTACAGTTCCTCGATTCCTTCCCTGCGGCCCCCATGCCGACCGTCGAATCCACCCCCGCAAGCCCCGCCCATGCCGCGGCGCCTGAGGGTCTGCCCGACTTCGGCAGCGAGGCCTACAAAGACGCGTACAGCCGCATCAATGCGATCGTGATCGAAGGCGAGCAGGAGGCCCACGACAACTACATCGCCATCGGCAGCCTGCTACCCGACCAGGCCGAGGAACTGGCCCGGCTGGCGCGCATGGAGCTCAAGCACATGAAGGGCTTCACCGCCTGCGGCACCAACCTTGGCGTGACCGCCGACATGGCATTCGCCCGCGAGTTCTTCTCGCCGCTGCGCGACAACTTCCAAGCAGCCCTGGCCGAGGGCAAGGTGGTGACCTGTCTGTTGATCCAGGCCCTGCTGATCGAGGCCTTTGCGATCGCCGCATATCACATTTACATCCCGGTCGCCGATCCCTTCGCACGCAAAATCACTGAGGGGGTCGTCAAGGATGAGTACACCCACCTCAACTACGGCCAGGAGTGGCTCAAGGCCAACTTCGAGGCCAGCCGCGGCGAGCTGGAGCAGGCCAACCGCGACAACCTCCCCCACGTCCGTCGCATGCTGGAGCGTGTGGCCGAGGACGCCGCCGTGCTGCACATGGAGAAGGAAGACCTGATCGAGGATTTCCTGATCGCCTACCAGGAAGCCCTTACCGAGATCGGCTTCAATCCCCGCGAGATCGCCCGGATGGCCGCGGCCGCCCTCGTCGGCTGACCGCCTCGGGCGAACGGCCCAGGCGTGGCAAGATGTGGCGCCGGCTACCACCGGCCCCCCTGCCATCGGCACACGTTTCGCGCATGTTCGGCCTGATCGGTCACTCCACAAGCCTTGAAGCCGCCCGTTCGCTGGCCCTCCGGCTCGGGTTCCCGGAGTACGCCTCCGGCGATTTGGACATGTGGTGCAGCGCTCCGCCCCAACTGGTGGAACGCTTCGAGGTTGTGAGCGCGACCGGCCAGCGCACTGAAGGTGCCTACATCGATTCGGTGTTCGTGCCGGAGATGCTGCGGCGCTTCAAGACCGCCAAGCGCAAGGTGCTCAATGCGATGGAGCTGGCCCAGAAGAGCGGCATCCAGATCAGCGCGCTTGGGGGCTTCACCTCGATCATCTTCGAGGACATGAATCTCTTGCGCGAGCAGCAGGTGCGCGCCACCACCCTCGACTGGCAGCGGTTCACCACCGGCAACACCCACACGGCCTGGGTGATCTGCCGCCAAGTGGAGGAGAACGCTCCCCGGCTCGGCATCGACCTGCCCAGAGCCAGGGTGGCGGTGATCGGCGCCACCGGGGACATCGGCAGCGCCGTCTGCCGCTGGCTGCAGGAGCGAACCGGTGTGGGCGAACTGCTGCTGGTGGCCCGCAAGGAACAGCCGCTGCGCGACCTGCAGGCCTCCCTCGGGGCTGGCCGCATCCTGGCCCTGGAGGAGGCGCTGACGCAGGCGGATGTGGTGGTGTGGGTGGCCAGCCTGCCGGAGAGTCTCAGCATCGATCTGGGCTCCCTTCCGCGGCCCTGCCTGATGGTGGATGGCGGCTATCCGAAGAACCTCGACAGCCGTGTGGCCGCGGAGGGGGTGCACGTGCTCAAAGGCGGCATCGTCGAATTCCACCGCGACATCGACTGGCAGACCGTGGCGATCGCCGCCGACATGGCCCGCCCCCTGCGGCAGATGTTCGCCTGCTTCGCCGAGGCGATGCTGCTCGACTTCGAAGGCTGGCATACCAACTTCAGCTGGGGTCGCAACAACATCCAGATCGAGCGCATGGAGCAGATCGGCAGCGCCTCCCTCCGGCACGGTTTCCGGGCTCTCGATCTGAGCAGCCAAGTCACCTCTGCCGAGGCCAATCTCGACACCGCCACGCCCCGCACCGCCGACGCCCTCGCCGCCGGCTGAGCGCCCACGCCTTCCCCGCTCCGCTCCGCTCTCCCACCCCCCACCCATGGCACGACGCGCCCTGCTCGATTTCGAGAAACCGCTGGTTGAACTGGAGGAGCAGATCGAGCAGATCCGCCAGCTGGCCCGCGATTCCGAGGTGGACGTGAGTCAGCAGCTGCTGCAGCTCGAGACCCTGGCAACGCGCCGGCGGGAGGAGATCTTCAACGCCCTCACCCCCTCCCAGAAGATCCAGGTGGCCCGTCATCCGCAACGGCCCAGCACGCTCGACTTCATCCAGGTGATCACCGATACCTGGATCGAACTGCATGGCGACCGGCGTGGCTCCGACGACCAGGCGCTGGTGGGCGGCATCGGCCGGATCGGCGAGCAGGCGGTGGTGCTGCTCGGTCACCAGAAGGGCCGCGACATGAAGGAGAACGTGGCCCGCAACTTCGGCATGGCATCCCCTGGCGGCTACCGCAAGGCGATGCGATTGATGGAGCACGCCGACCGCTTCCGCCTGCCGATCCTCAGCTTCATCGACACCCCGGGAGCCTATGCGGGCGTGCTGGCGGAGGAGCAGGGGCAGGGCGAGGCGATCGCCGTGAACCTGCGGGAGATGTTCCGGCTGCGGGTGCCAATCCTGGCCACCGTGATCGGCGAGGGGGGCTCGGGCGGCGCCCTCGGCATCGGCGTGGCCGATCGGCTGATGATGTTCGAGCACAGCGTTTACACCGTGGCCAGCCCCGAAGCCTGTGCCTCCATCCTCTGGCGGGATGCGGGCAAGGCGCCGGTGGCGGCGGAGGCTCTGCGGATTACCGGTGCCGATCTGCAGCAGCTGGGCATCATTGATGTGGTGCTGAAGGAGCCCTCGGGCGGCAACCATTGGGCTCCGTTGCAGGCTGCTGAAACCCTCAAGCAGGCCATCCTGGCTCAGCTGCTGGAGCTCCAGGCCCTGCCGGAGCCGGAGCTGCTGGAGCAGCGCTACGCCAAATTCCGGCGCATGGGCCGCTTCCTGGAGGGGAGCGCGGCAGAGGTGGCCCACGCCCACTAGCGTTTGCCGTTTCGACACGCACCGGGTGCCCACAACCTTGATCACCGGCGCTTCGCGCGGCATCGGCGCAGCCGCCGCCCGCCGTTTCGCCGCCGCCGGCCATGACCTGCTGCTGGTCTCCCGCTCCGGCGCCGATCTGGAAACCTTGGCGGAAGAGCTGCGGCCCCTGGGCCGGCGCATCGAGACCGCCGCCATCGACCTGGCGGAGGCCGGTCGCATCGCCCCGGCAATCGAGGCGCTCTGCAGCCGCGGCCTGCAGCCGACGGTGTTGATCAACAACGCCGGCGTCGCTTGGACCGGAGCGCTGGCGGAGATGCCCCTGGAGCGCTGGCAGTGGCTGCTGCAGCTGAACCTCACCAGCGTGTTCGAGGTCTGCCGGGCCGTTCTGCCTGGTCTGCGGGCCGCCGGGGGCGGGCTGATCCTCAACGTCAGCAGCCACGCCGCCCGCGCCTCCTTCCCCAACTGGGGGGCTTACTGCGTCAGCAAGGCGGCGCTCCAGTCGTTCAGCCGCTGCTTGGCCGTTGAGGAGCGGGTCCACGGCATCCGGGTCTCCACGCTCACCCTTGGTTCGGTCAATACACCTCTGTGGGACAGCGAAACGGTCGACAGTTCCTTCGATCGCCGTGCCATGCTTGCGCCCGAACAGGCGGCCGACGCCCTTCTGTACCTCGCCCAGCTACCTCCAGACCAAACGGTCGAGGACTTCACCCTGATGCCGGCAGCCGGCGCCTTCTGACACTTCCATGACTTCTACCCTCCCCAGCGGCCTCAGCAGCCGCGACCTGGCCAGCCACGAGCTCGGCAGCCGCTCCAGCCTGCGCGCTGCCGACAACCTGCCGGTGAGCCAGCGGATTCGCCAGCGGTTGCAGGAGGCCGGTGCTCCTTTCCTGGCGAATGACAACATCGCTGCCTACATCACCGATGGTGAGCTCGAACAACTGCAAGCCGAGGTCAGCGACCGGGTTCGGGATCTGCTCACCAGCCTCGTGATCGATATCGAAAACGACCACAACACGGCAGAAACGGCGGATCGTGTAGCCAAGATGTATCTCCAAGAGGTATTTAAGGGTCGCTATCACGAGCAACCGAAGATCGCCAGTTTCCCCAATGTCAAGAAGCTTGATGAGATCTACACCGTCGGTCCCATCACTGTGCGCTCTGCCTGCTCACACCATCTTGTGCCCATTCTTGGCACCTGTTGGATCGGCATCAAGCCTGGTGAGCGGGTGATCGGCCTCTCCAAGTTCAGCCGCGTGGCTGACTGGGTGTTTTCCCGTCCCCATATCCAGGAGGAGGCGGTGATGATCCTTGCCGATGAGATCGAGCGTCTGTGCAAGCCGCAGGGTCTGGCAATCCTCGTGAAGGCCCAGCACTACTGCATGAAGTGGCGCGGGGTGAAAGAACCGCAGACCAGCATGGTGAATTCTGTTGTTCGCGGCGATTTCCGCCACGACGCCAGCTTGAAGCAGGAGTTCTTCGAGCTGGTCAAGCAGCAGGAATCGCTGTTGGTTCGCTGAGGGGAGCCAGGCCGGCTCAAGGGCCGGCCAAGGCAGCTTTCACCGGCCCCACCGGAGCCGAAGCGCTGCGCTGGCTTCCCTCCGCACTCGGGATCGCCACCACCACCATCACCTGGTAAGCCACATCGCCCGGCTGAAGGGTGTAAGTGGGGCCGGATGCCGTGGTGATCAGCTCCCACATCCGCCGCCCCGGCGGGCGCCGATACCAGTGGAAGGCGGAGGGAGGCAGGCCTGCCACCCGATCAGCCGCGAGGCTGGCCCGCAGCAGCTGCCCCTGGCGGGTCTCCCCCAGCAGCACCATCGGTCCCAGGCCATCGATCGCCTGCTGCACCGCCCCCTCCAGCGCCTGGTCTCGGCCGATCTCCCCTTCCAGGATGCGGATCTGCCGCTGGGGGGATGCCGTGATCCCCGGCACGCACTGAAGGGTTCCATCCACCAGCTGGCAGCCCACCAGATCCTGGGCGCAGGCCACGCCAGGGGCCACCAGCGGCAGCACCACGGCCAGCGGCGCCAGGCAGGCAGGCCAGAGCCGGGCGGATGCCAGCGAGAGGACAGGCCGATGCGCCCTCGGCCAGGGCAAAAAGGAAAAGGAGCGGAGCATCACGGCGACTCAGGGATGGCCCGATCCTGCCGCCTCGCGCACCGCCGCCACCAGGGCCGCTACCCGGGCCAGGTTCTTCTCCCCTGGGGCATCCTCCACACCACTGGAGGCATCCAGGCCGGAGGGCCGCAGCCTCGCCAGCAGGACGGGCACCCGCTCGGGCGTCACACCACCTGCCAACCACCAGGGCATGGGAGGGGCGAAGGACAGCAGCCAGTCCGGCGGGATCGGCTGGCCCGTGCCCCCCAGGCTGCCTGGCACCCAGGCATCGAGCAACAGGGCGTCGACCGCCCCGAGCCAGGCGCCCCAGCGTTCCAGCTGGAGCGGTTCCCGCACCCGCAGCGCCTTCCACACCGGCAGAGCGAGCCGCTCGCGCAGGGCGGCGCAGCGCTCCGGACTCTCCTGGCCGTGCAGCTGCAGCACGTTGTGACCCTGCTCCGGTCGCAGCGCCGGCAGGTCGGCGTCGCTGGGGTCGGCGACCACCAGCACCCGCTGGCAGGGGGGCCGCTCCGCCTCGATCGCCGCGAACAGGGCCGGCCGCAGCTCGGCCTCGACATAGCGAGGGGAGCCGGGCACGGCGATCACCCCGATCGCGTCCACCCCCAGGGCGGCCACCGCCCGGGCCTGGCCGGGGTGGCGGAGGCCGCAGATCTTGAGCTGGGTCACAGGGGCGGCGCGGGCTGGTGGGCAGGTTCTTTCTAGGATTGGTCTTCCCGGGTGCGAGCCGGCAGGCCCCACCCCGCTCTTTCCCCTCCGATCCCGTGGCCGAAGGCTGGCAACTGCTGAAGATCCGCGGCATTCCGGTGCGGATCCACCCCAGCTGGTTCGTGATCCTGGCGATGGTCACCTTCGCCCTGGAGCGTGCCTACCGCAGCCAGCTGGCGGGCTATCTCGGCGGGGCTCCCGTGTGGCCGGTCGCCCTCGCCACGGCTGTGCTGCTGTTCGTGTCGGTGCTGCTGCATGAGCTCGGCCATTCCCTGGTGGCGATGGCCCAGGGGGTGAAGGTGCGCAGCATCACCCTGTTTCTGCTTGGCGGCGTGGCCAGTGTTGAACGGGAGTGCGCCACCGCGCGCGGGGCGCTGCTGGTGGCGGCCGCCGGTCCGGCGGTGAGTCTGGTGCTGGGGTTGTCGCTATGGCAGGGCCAGCACGGGGCGAGTCACCTCTCACCGGTGCTGGGCCAGGTGGTGCTTGATCTGGCGGTGCTCAACCTCACCCTGGGTCTGTTCAACCTCCTGCCCGGCCTGCCGCTCGACGGTGGCCTGATCGTGAAGGCGCTGGTGTGGCAGGTGAGCGGCAGCCAGCGGCGGGGCGTGGAGGTGGCCAACGCCAGCGGCCGTTTCCTCTCTTGGATGGCGATCGGTCTGGGAAGCATCTGGCTTCTGCGCGGCGGCAGCCTCGGCGGCGCCTGGCTGATGCTGCTGGGCTGGTTTGGCCTGGGCTCGGCGCGCAGCCAGCAGCAGCTGCTCCAGGTGCAACGGGCCCTGCGCGAGCTGACGGTGAAAGATGTGGCGCGGCGCCGATTCCGGGTCCTGGAAGGAGGCTCCAGCCTGCGTGAACTCAGCGAGATGCGGCTGCGCGAGCTGATGACCCAGGAGCACTCCCCTGTCGCCGGCTCCACCAGCGCTCCGGGAAGCGGCGGCCCTGGTGGAGCAGGAGCGGGCGGCGGTCTGTTGAGCCGCGCCCTTGGAGCCCAGGCGTCCGAAACGAGCCTGCCCGATTGGCTGCTGGTGTGCGAGGGAGGCCGCTGGCGCGGGGTGATCGATGATCGTCCCCTACAGGAGTTGCCGGTGCAGCGCTGGGATCGCGAGCGCATCCGCGACCACGTGCGCCCGCTCGACAGCCTGGCTTCGATCGGCGAATCCTCGCCCCTTTGGCAGGCGGCGCTTCGCTTTGAAGAGAGCGATGCCCCACGCCTGCTGGTGCTGAGCGCGGCCGGCCTGCCCAGCGGAACCCTCGAGAAGCCCGAGCTGGCCGAGGCTGTGCTGCAGCGGCTGGGGCTGCGGCTGCCGCCGGAGATGCTTGCCCTGGCACGCCGTCAGGGCGGCTACCCGCTTGGGCTCAATCTCGCCCAGGTGGCCCGCGGCATGGTGGCGGCAGGGGAGGTGACCCCCTAGCTCGGCCCGGGCGTCTGGGGCTTCGGCGGCGTCTGGTTCGGCGGCCAGCCCTCCGCTGGCACTGCGTAACGGTCGAGGTAGGGCGCGATGGCCCCCCACTCGTGCGCCTGCAGCGCCTGTTCCTGCAGCGGCGTCCCACCCAGCGGCGGCAGGTCCCATTCGGCGCAGCGGCGCAGGTGCCCGAGCAGCTCGGCGCCGGCCAGCGGCAGCGGCGCCAGCGGCGGCGGCGCGTGCTCAAACAGGCTGCGCCAGAGCCTCTCCGGAGGCTGCAACAGGATGCTGCCGTGCTGCAACAGGCAGCCATTGCGCCAGAGCTGGGCGCTGCCGATCCGCTTGGCCCCGTCAGCGTGCACCAGATCAGCCGCGGTGCTCGAGGCAAAGCAGCTGCTGCGCTCCCCCGCAGCCGCCTGGGAACCGAACAGAAGCGGCTGGCCCAGCTCCGCGAACGCGCACTGCAGCCAGCGACAGGACTGACGGTAGGCCTCGGTGCGCCGCTGCGGGGCCTGGGGCCAGACCAGGGCGTAGGTGAGTTCGCCGGCGTGGAGAACCGCCCGGCCCCCGCTGGGGCGCCGAACGATGTCCAGGCCCTCACGCTTCACCACCTCCCGCCAGCGCTCCGGCAGGCGGCGCTGGTGGTACCCGATCGAGAGGGTGGGCTGCTGCCAGTGGTAGAAGCGCAGCACCGCACCACCGGCGCCGTTCGCAAGCACAGCCTGGTCGAGCAGCCACTCGTCGAGGGCCATCTGCCAGGCGCCACGGCGGCACAGCGGCGGGATCCAGCGGGCCGCCGGCGCAGCGCTCACGGCGGCGCCGCGCCGGCGGGAGGAACCGGCAAGGGCGACCAGAAGGCAGGATCGAGTTCGAAGCCCAGCACGGCAGCCATCTGGCCCAGGCCGGCGCGGCCGTTGAGACCGGCCAGACGCAGCCAGTGATCCAGAAGGAACAGGCGGTGGGTGAGCCAGAGCTCCAGGCTTTCGGGGGCGAAGCGGATCCCCTCCGTGCGCTGGAAGCCATGGGGCAGCAGCATCGCCACATGGCGGGTGAGCTGACCGCCGGAGCGCTCCAGGATCAGCGGCAGCCAGGGATGGCAGGCGTCGGCCCGCAGACTCCAGAGGCGCAGCTCAGGGATCTCCGAGAGCTCGCGCGGATCCTCCGCCTCCCGGGGCCACTCGAAAAGCAGCTCGACACTGGCGGCGGAGCCCAGCAGGCTGGCTGGATCGAGTGCCGCCCAGGCCGCCAGAGGGCTGAGATCGAGGCCGCGGATCGCCGCGGCACCGATCACAATCCGCCGCTCCGGCAGAGGAGCCGGCGACTTGGAGGAAGGGAGGGGTGCCATCAAGAGCTGTGACAGGCGGCAGGCCAAAGCTGGACCGTAGCCAGGCGGGCGCGAAGAATGGGTCGGACTTCCCGCGTACCCGCCCCATGCCCACGATGATCAATCAGGCCGAGATCCTGATCGCTCTGGTGGTGGCCGCCCACGCCGGCGTGCTGGCCGTTCGTCTCTGCTTCAGCCTGTACAAGGCCTGAGCTCGGCTCTTGGCAGTCCGGCGGCAGGGTGGTACAAGCAGGGGGATCGCCGCCCACCACCGGTGCGCCCCTTCTCCCGTCCTCCCTCCCGCCGCTCGGAGAGCAGCCCCGCCGCTCGAGCGGGCGATAGCCGACCCACCCCTGGGAGCCGGCAATCTCGCCATGCAGGGCTTCGGAGCCGCGGCCGCAGCGTCCCCGCGAGCGACCCTGCCCCATCGGCCTCCGAGGGCAGCGATCCAGCCCCTTCGCTCCATGGCATCCCATCCCTGTTTGCGCCCGCTGGATCGCAGCAGGGGGGCCAACCGCACGACTTCTCCCCCGAGCAGCCCATGGCACGCCACTCCCGGCAGGGCCAAATCGGAGCCGCAGGTCAGCGGGAGCCTGTGCTCGCGGTTTTCGGCACGGAGGGGGCGCTGCTCTCGATCCGCAACGACCGGCAGGAGCTGCTTTGCAGTGTGATCGGCCTGCTGGTGAAGCTGGGACTGATCGCCGTGGCAGGCGTCAGCCTGATGCGTCTGGCCGGCGCCTACCAGCAACGCATGGAGCGCCAGGGCGAGATCACCGCGGTGCTGGAGCTGGAGAGCGCCAAGCTTGCCAAGGCCCGCGAACGATTCGACACCCTGTTCCGCATGGAGGGCGAACAGCGCCTGATCCGCGAGCAGAGCCAGTGGATCGCCCCCAATCGCCTGCGGGTGGTATGGCAGAACGACGCCGCCTTCCCGACGGTGCAAACCGCACATGCCCCCCGAGACCAGGTCACACCCCGTCCCTAGGGTGACCTCCCTCTGCCCTCTTCTCCCGCGTCCATGCCCTCCACTCCCGGCACCGTCCTGATCACCGGGGCGTCCTCCGGCGTCGGTCTGTTCGCCGCCAAAGCCATGGTCGACCGCGGCTGGCATGTCGTGATGGCCTGCCGCGACACCGGCAAAGCCCGTCGCGCCCAGGCCGCCCTGGCGATTCCCGATGCCTCGGTCACCCACCTGCAGGTAGATCTCGGCGATCTGGAGAGCGTCAAGCAGCTGGCCGAGAGCTTCCGGGCCACCGGCCGCCCCCTCGATGCCCTGGTGATCAACGCGGCGGTGTATTTGCCGCGGCTGAAGCACCCGGAGCGTTCGCCCCAGGGCTACGAGATCTCGATGGCCACCAACCATCTGGGCCACTTTCTGCTGATTCAGCTGCTCCTGCCCGACATGGAGCGCTCCAGCCACCCCTCGCGGCGCCTGGTGATCCTTGGCACCGTCACCGCCAACTCCAAGGAACTGGGCGGCCGCATCCCGATCCCGGCCCCGGCCGACCTGGGCGATCTGGCCGGCTTCGCCGCTGGCTTCAAGGCTCCGATCGCCATGGCCGATGGCAAGCCATTCAAGCCGGGCAAAGCCTACAAGGACAGCAAGCTCTGCACGATGATCACCACCCAGGAGCTGCACCGTCGCCTGCACGAGAAAACAGGGATCGTGTTCACCTCGCTCTATCCCGGCTGCGTGGCCGACACACCGCTGTTCCGCAACACCCCTAAACCCTTCCAGACCATCTTTCCCTGGTTTCAGAAGAACATCACCGGCGGTTACGTCAGCCAGGCTCTGGCTGGGGAGCGCGTTGCGCAGGTGGTGGCCGATCCGGAGTTCGCCGTCTCCGGCGTGCACTGGAGCTGGGGCAACCGTCAGAAAAAGGGTGGCCAGCAGTTCAGCCAGGAGCTCTCCGAGCAGGCCAGCAACCCGGAAACCGCCCGCCGCGTGTGGGACTACTCCCTGCAGCTGGTGGGCCTGAGCTGAGAGTCGGCATCGGCCGCGCCGCACCGGATCGGCATCAGGGTCGCCGCGATTCGCAACACGGCGCGGCGGCCGACGGCTGCCGCTGCTACCAAAGCCTCAGCCGCACCTTTTGAACACGATGTCCCGCATGCTGCGCTGGGGACTCGGACTGTTGCTGATCGCGGGCCTGCTGATCGGCGCCTTCCTGTTCCTGCCCTTCCGCTCGTGGTTGCCGGGAGGCACCGTGGGCAACGTGCCCAAGAGCGAGGTGGTCAACGGCTCCGCCTTCAACCGACTGTTCCCCAAACCGCAGCTGGGCGAAACGATCGTCTTCACCCAGGAGAAGCGGGGCTTCAGCGAAGCCCGGCTCAAGAGCGGCCAGGAAACGCGCGCCCTGCTGGCGATTTCCGACACCGTCACAGCCCCGGAGGCGCGCAGCAAATTCGTGCGTGCAGCGGAGCAGCTGCAGGGCTGGCCGTTGGTGGAGCAGGGGCCGCAGGCCAGCGCCCTGCTGGTGGCCGAGCGCTTCCAGGTGAAGGTGATCGGCCAGGGGGCTGGCCTGGATCAGGAGAAGCGCCATGACCTGCTCGGCGCCTTCAACCTCAGCGGCCTGGCCGCCCTCAATCCAGGGGCAACCACCCCGCGTGCCCTGCCGCAGGGCCAGGGAGAGCCCGTGCGCGTGCCCGTTCCTGAGGGCCGCCGCAAGGAAGCCACCACCTCGAGCACCCCGGTTCTGGAGCCCGCCGCATGAGCACCATCCTCGAACGACTGGATCGCCTGCCGAAGCGCAACCTCACGGTGCTGGCCCTCAAGGGCATCGGCACTCTCGTTCCGGGCGGCTGGCGCAATCTCACCAGCGCCGATGAACTGATCGCCGATGTGATGGGCAGCACCGACCCGGCCCTGATCGCCCAGGTGCGCGCCCGCGCCGACGATCTCAGTCGCGCCCGCCACGAGGGGTACACCCGTGCGATGAGCCTCTACGACGCCGTCAACCGCTCCCAGAAGGCGGCTGGAGGGCTGCGGGTGCTCGCGAATGTGGCTGGGGCCCTGCCGCTGGTCAAGCAGGTGGCCAAGCTCACCCCGGCCAGCGAAACCTTGCAGGCCGCCGACCTGAGCCTGAAGGTGGGCGCGGAGATGCTGGCCTTCACCCAGGTGAACGGCCTGCCGGGCGACAGCTTCGGCGATTTCGCCGCCTCCCTGCAGGAGTACACCGGCGAGGCGAGCGTGCGGATGGCCGCGATGGTGTGCTTCGACGCCCTGCTCCCCCTCGGCGATGAGGCCCTGCAGCGCCTCGACGGGCTGCTGGGCCGCGTCGGCCAACGGGAGCTGCGGGAGCTCCCGGCTTACGCGGGAATGGCGTCGCTCATCCCCGGCCGCGGCGACGACGCCCATCTGCGCTTCCTGCGCCAGGGGGTGGACACCTGGCTGGGCTGGGCCGGAGGCTTTGTGAGCGGCCTGGGCCTCACCGGCCAAAAGGCGGTGCGAGCCCTGGAGGGAACCCTCGGCCCCTGGCAGGGCGGCTTTGACCAACTGGCCACCTTCCTCGACGCCTTCACCGACACGTACCAGCACACCGGCGTGCAGGCGATCGCGCGACGGCTGGTGGAGCGGGCGGCGGCCGAGATCTAGGAGTCGCACCGATGCGCTGGGAACAGGGTCGCCGCAGCGACAACGTGGAAGACCGCCGGGGCCTGGGGGCGCCGGCGATGGTGGGAGGGGGCATCGGCCTGGTGGGAGTGCTCCTGGCGGTGGTGGTGGCCCTGATGGGGGGCGACCCGATGATCGTGCTGGAGCAGATGGGGGGCAGCGGTGCGCTCGGGCCGGGGCCGGTGGTCGTGAACCCGCCGCGCAGCCCGAGCACGGAGCAGGACCGGCTGGCCGACTTCGTGTCGGTGGTGCTGGCCGACACCGAGGACGCCTGGAGCCAGGAATTCCGCCGCCAGGGCGGTCGCTACACGCCCCCGAAGCTGGTGATCTTCGAAGGGGCGGTGAACTCCGCCTGCGGCCTGGCCCAGGCGGCGATGGGGCCCTTCTACTGCCCGAGCGACCAGAAGGTGTATGTGGATCTGGCCTTCTACCGCCAACTGCGCCAGCAGCTGGGGGCGCCCGGCGACTTCGCCCAGGCCTACGTGATCGCCCACGAGGTGGGGCACCACGTGCAGCATCTGCTCGGCATCGACCAGAAGGTGTTGCGTGCCCAGCGGCAGCTGCCGCAGCGGGAGGCCAACCAGCTTTCCGTGCGGCTGGAGCTGCAGGCCGATTGCCTGGCGGGCGTTTGGGCGAACCACACCGCCACCCAGCGCGCCACCCTGGAGCCAGGCGGCATCGAGGAGGCACTGAACGCCGCCAGCCGCATCGGCGACGACACGCTGCAACGGCAGAGCAGCGGAAGGGTGCGGCCCGATAGCTTCACCCACGGCAGCTCTGCCCAACGCCAGCGCTGGTTCGCCCGCGGCCTGCAGAGCGGCTCAATGCAGGCCTGTGACACCTTCAGGGGAGCAGCCTGAAGCGGCCCCCGCCAGGGGCATCAGTCGAAGCCTAGCAGATCGAAAATCTCACGATCCTTGAGGGACTCGGCCTCAAGAGGCTGAACGTTTTCCAGCATGGTGCGAGCCAGGTTGAGGTATTCCTGCTGCACTGCCTCCACCTCGGGGCTGGGCTCCATCTCGAAGATCGTGCACTTCTTCAGGCGGGAGCGTCGGATCGCATCCACATCGCGAAAGTGGGCCATGGTCTTCATGCCCACCCGCTCGTTGAACTTATCAATCTGGTCGGTATCGCGGCTGCGGTTGGCCACCACACCGCCCAAGCGAACCTTGTAGTTTTTGGCCTTGGCCTGAATGGCAGCGATGATGCGATTCATCGCAAAGATTGAATCGAAATCGTTGGCCGTCACAATCAGACAGTAGTGGGCATGCTGCAGGGGCGCCGCAAAGCCACCGCACACAACATCACCAAGCACATCGAAGATCACCACGTCGGTGTCTTCAAGCAGGTGGTGCTCCTTGAGCAGCTTCACCGTCTGCCCGGTGACATAGCCGCCACAGCCGGTACCGGCTGGCGGGCCGCCGGCCTCGATGCACTGGACGCCGTTGAAGCCCTCGAACATGAAATCGTCCGGCCGCAACTCCTCGCTGTGGAAATCCACGGATTCAAGGATGTCGATCACCGTAGGCACCATCTGCTTGGTGAGCGTGAAGGTGGAATCGTGCTTGGGATCGCAGCCGATCTGCAGCACCCGTTTGCCCAGCTTGGAGAAGGCAGCCGAGAGGTTGGAGGAGGTGGTGCTCTTGCCGATGCCGCCCTTGCCGTACACGGCGATCACCAGGGCGCCCTCTTCAATATGCAGCGAGGGATCCTGGTGCACCTGCACACTGCCTTCGCCGTCGGCGTGGCGGTTGGCGGGGGGTTGAAGCGTGGTGGTCATGGAAAGCGCGGGGTGCGAAGCCACCGCCCGTTGCCGCATTCCCTGGGAACCAGGGACGACGGGCAGGGAACACGACGGAGCTCTCCCATGCAAGGGCGCTGACACGGCACCCGGGGGCTGATCGCGCAAAACGAAACAACCTGGCTTCGCAAGGACGCCGTAGCCCCAACAACCTAGGCAGAACTACCTAAACCTTCGGCTGTTCCGCAACGGGCCCGATCGTCATCGGCCAAGACCACCGAATCCGGCCCGCATCCCGGAACCCAGGCGGCGCCCCGTGCTGATCGAGCTGGTGGCACTAACGGCTTGCCGCTGTCCTGCTGCGTCCATGGCCAACCCACGCCCGTTCGGCGCCTCCGGGCGTCCCAGTCCTGAGGAGAGGCTGGTGCAGTCGTTGATCAGCCTGATGGAAAACGGCACCACTCCCTGGAGGCGGGAGTGGGATGCCGCAGCCGGGGGACACCATGTTCACCTGCTCAGCGGGCGGCCCTATGGGGGCTCGAATCCGGTGCTGCTCACGCTCGGTATGCACCTGCGCGGCTCCTGCCTGCCCTGGTGGTGCGGCTTTGCCGAGGCCCGAGCCCGTGGGCTCCATCCCCGGCGCGGCAGCCGGGCGGTGCATGTGCTGCGGCCGATGCGAAGCAGCCAGCCGGCGGAGGAAACCGGATCGGAGCGGCTGCCGAGCGATGCGTCTCCCGAGGGGTCGCGCCAGGGGGAATCCCAACAGAGCGCCATGCCTCGGAACGGGTCGCCGGCTCCGCTGCGTTTCCGGCCGGTGGCGGTGTTCAACGCGGCGGATCTGGAGGGGCCGGCCCTGGCCGCGCTGATCGCCGAGCGGCGCCGGGCGGCGCAGCAGGGGGAGCGCTCGGCGCCGGAGCGCCTGGCAGCGGCCGAGAGGGTGCTGGGGGCTTGGCCCGTGCCAGTGCGCCATGGCGGCGACCAAGCCTGCTACCTGCCGCTCGCTGACCGCATCCAGCTGCCGGAGCGCTCGGCCTTCCATTCCGCCGCCGCCCTCTATGCCACCTGGGCCCATGAGGCGATCCATTCCACGGGCCATCCCAGTCGACTGGGGCGCGACCTCGGCGGCTGCCTCACAGGCTCAGCGGAACAACAGCGGGCCTATGCCCGCGAGGAGTTGGTGGCAGAACTTGGGGCGGTGCTGGTCGGGGACCGGTTGGAGATCGGCAGCGCGGCGATGAACCACGCCGCCTATCTGCAGCACTGGGTGGCGTTGCTGCAGCAGAGCCCACGGCTCCTGATGCAGATCCTTGGGGAAGCGAGGCGGGCCGCCGACCTGGTGGCCCCAGAGTCCGCCCTGTGGCCTCGTGAATTCAATGGTGGGGCGGAGAGCGGGAACTCCACACAAACCTCCGGAACGTAGGGAAGGTGAGTGGGGCGGAGGCAGTGAGAAGAAAGAGAGATGGAAGAACCGCCGGGGGGGTCGGCTCTTCCACTTGATGGGCAGAACCATGCACCATCATCAAAAGGATGACCTACCCGTAGACAGCATTAGCTAAATCAGGATTTAAAAACTACAGAAACTAGATTCATCAATCCTTCACCTCAAGATCGATTGTGCCGCTGCGCCGCAGCAGGTCGCCCAGCACCAGCAGATCGTTGCCGTGGATCAGGCCGATGCAGCCATCGGTGCCGCTGCGCCGACCCCGGCCCGCGCTGGGGTCGTAATGGATGCCCAGACCCTTGCGAGCGCTGGGGAACTGCGGCTCCAGTCCGATCCAGACGAAGCGCCCCAGCTCCGGGTCGTCTCCCTCCACGGTGGCTTCGATTCCGCTCACGCGGTACAGACCCTGGGGCAGCGGAGTGCGACTGCCGAGACGATGGCGGTCGCCGTACTGGCGGTTGGCCCGACCCACCACAGCCTCGTAGCTCCGGAGACGCTGGCCTGGGAGCGCGAGCTGCAATTCCCAGACCGGATCACCGGTAAGCGGGAGCGTGCGGGGCGTACGCACCAGCACCATCCGCCCGGCGCCAGCCGACGGCGAGACCGGCCCTGGGGCCGAACCCGAGGCGGCGGCAGGCAGGCAGGCGACCAGCAGCAGCAAGGTGCTGAGCAGATTCGGCAACGGGGATCGCATCGGCCCAGGGCGGGGCACCGATGTAACCCCCGCATCCGGGGTTCCACAAGTCCCGGAGGGCGGAAGGCGATGCGGCTGGCGGGGATGGGGCTCAGAACGCAATCGTCATCGGCAGGCCGCAGGCGTCGCGTGGCGTAGACCCCTCCGGCAGCACGGTCGCCTCACCGCACCAGAGGCGGGCGGCGCTGCGCAGCAGCGCCAGGGCATCGAGGATGTCGTCATCCGCCACATCGGAGCGGCGGAAGCGGGCCCGGATCGAGGCCCAGGCTCCAGGGAACTCGCGCTCGCAGAGAGCCAGCCGCTCCGCCCGACCCTCGCGGCAGCGCTTGCCATGGCGCAGGGGCAAGCCCCCGTTCCAGACCTGGAAGGCCAGCTCCGGGTGCACCTCCTGAACCCGCGGCCGCAGATGGGGCTGCTGACGCAACAGGCCATCCACCTGGCGCACCTTCGGCACGATGTTCCAGGTCTGCACCGACAGACCCCGACCGTCGAGGGAGCGGCTGATCCGACAGGCCTGCTGGTGATCGGCCGCGTCGAGCACCTGCCGCGGCGGGGCCGGGAAGACGCTGCTGCGCCGGGGACCGAGGCGGCGACGCGCCTCCTCGTCGCAGCGCCGCGGGCCAGCGTCGGCCAGGCCGATCGGGATGTCGATGGCGGTGATCGCCGTCTCGGCCCCGACGGCCAGGGCGCTGGCGTCGGGCAGGAGGCGTGCCTCCACCTGCCGCCACGGCGGCGGCCCCTGCAGAGCCGGGCGACTCAGCACCAGCCAACCGGCGCGGCAGCCATCGACACCCCGCAGCAGCTCGCTCACAGCCGCATTCAGAAGCCGTCCAAGCCTGGCTCGGGCTCGGCGGCATCGCGGTGAATCGTCACCAGGGCGGGAGCGAACACAAACACCGTGTCGCCCAACCGCTCCGACTGGCCATCCATGGCGTACACACCACCGGAGACGAAATCGATCGTGCGCTGGGCCTCCTCCGGCTCCATCGCTCCCAGGTGCAGAACAACGGTGCGCAGCCGCTGCACGGCCTGCACGGCGGCCATCGCATCCTCAAAGCGGGCCGGGGTCATCACGACCACCTCGGGGGACCACTGGCCAAAGGGAGTGTCCACGGCGATGCGGCAGCCAAGGGCCATGATCGCGGGCCCGGGCCCGGTTCGCCCCGGCGAAGCCCCCTGGCGCCGCCACGACCAGCCGCTAGTCTTGAAATCAACACATTCTGGTCCCGTCGGGCCCGGCCACCCCAAGACCACGCGAGGAAACGCGCCCATGGACCTGCCATTCCCCCTGCGTCCCATGGATCTCTCCGCCTCCGCCCCGTTGCGGCCCGCCTGCGAAGCGGGCGTGGCACGCCCGGCGAGCACCAGTCTGAAGTGGGGCGATGACGGCGAACTCACCCCCCTCGACCTCCATCACGTGCTGGCGCGCCTCTGCGAGCATGATCCGCAGGCGTGCCAAGCCCTGCAGGATGCCAACAGCAGCCGCGCCTGAACCCCGCCGGCTGGAGGCCCCCGGGCTGGTCCTGCGCCACTGGCCCGCCTGGCTGCTCCACCAGGCGCCGTCCGCCGGCCTGGCCATCGACCCACTGGAGCGCCATCTGCGCGATGACCTGCCGTGGGAACAGCCGACGCTGCTCCTGCGCGGCCGCCAGCTGCCCGCGCCGCGCCTCTGTTGCTGGCTGGCCGATCCCGGCTGTACTTACCAGTACAGCGGCCAAACCCACCAGCCGCGGCCCTGGACCCCGCCCCTGCTGCAGCTGCGCCAACTGCTGGAGAACGAACTGGGCTGGCGCTTCAATTCCGTGTTGCTCAACCGCTACCGCAATGGCGACGACGCCATGGGCTGGCACGCCGACGACGAAGCGGCGCTGCAGCCCGGGGCACCGATCGCCTCCCTCAGCCTCGGGGCCAGCCGCAACCTGCGCTTTCGACCCACCCCAGGCGGAGCGGCGGTGGGCCGGCCGCCCCTGGCCCTGGATCTCGCCGATGGCGACCTGCTGGTGATGGACCCTCCCACCCAGCGCTGCTGGCAGCACGCCCTGCCGCGGCGACGCCGGGTGGCCTGCGAGCGGATCAACCTCACCTTCCGCATGGTGCTGCCCACCTGAGCAACCAGCAGTTAGCGCTAGCCCGTGGCGCGCTCAGCTCAGCAGCGCGATCGCATCGATCTCCACACGCGCGCCCTTCGGCAGCGCCGCCACCTGCACGCAGGCGCGCGCCGGCGATACCCCGGCGCCGAATGTTTCGGCGTAGATCGCATTGACGGCGGCGAAGTCGCCCAGATCCGTGAGGAATACCGTGGTGCGCACCACCCGCTCCGGTCCGCAACCCGCGGCCGCCAACACGGCCTGAAGGTTGGCCAGCACCTGGCGGGTCTCCGCCTCGACGCTGCCTTCACCAACGAGCAAACCGCTGTGCGGATCGAGGGCGATCTGGCCGGAACAGAACAGCAGGCCTCCGGCCACCACCGCCTGGTTATAAGGCCCCACAGGCTCCGGCGCCGCCGTGCTGTGGATGGGGCGCGGCGCGGTGCCCGGATCGGCGGCCATAGGGTGCCACTGGCGTTGGACGTACGGAAACGAGACTATGACCTCCCTCTCCACCCCCGCTCCCACGCCTGAGGCAACCGCCGTGGCCGGCGGAGCAGAACCGCTCGTGCGCCTGGAGGGGCTCTGGCACCGCTACCCGGGCATGGGCGAGCGGCAGGCCACCCTGCGGGGCATCAGCCTCAGCCTGCGGCCGGGGGAACTGGTGGGGCTGCTCGGTCCCTCCGGCTGCGGCAAGACCACCCTGTTGCGCCTGATCGCAGGGTTCGAGCGGCCCTGGCGCGGCAGCGTTCAGATCGACGGGCGAGAGGTGGCCGGGCCGCAGCGCTGGCTAGCCCCCGAGCGACGCGGCGTCGGCATGGTGTTTCAGGACTACGCCCTGTTCCCCCATCTCAACGCCTGGGGTAACACCTGCTTCGGCCTGCGTCGCGGCCAGAGCAGCGACCGGGCTGCCCGGCTGCTGGAGTTGCTCGGGCTGGCGGAGTTGCGCCACCGCTTTCCCCATGAACTCTCCGGCGGGCAGCGACAGAGGCTGGCGCTGGCGCGGGCCCTGGCACCGGGCGGCTCCCTGGTGCTGCTTGATGAGCCCTTCTCCAACCTCGATGTGGAGGTGCGGCTAAGGCTGCGCGCCGAACTGCCCGCGGTGCTGGCCGAATGCGGTGCCGGTGGCCTGATGGTCACCCACGATCCGGAGGAGGCGCTGGCGATCTGCGACCGGGTGGCGGTGCTCGCCGACGGCCGGCTGCACCAGTGCGCGGCCCCGGCCGAGCTGGTTCAGGATCCTGCCTCCGCCTTCGTGGGCCGTTTCCTGCTCCAGGCCAACGTGCTGCCCGCCCGGATGGATGCCGGGGAACTGCGGACCTCCGTAGGGGCACTGGTGGTTGAAGCCGGACGGATCCCCGAAGCGGGGGCCCTGGAGGTGTTGATCCTGCCGGAGGCGCTGGAGCTCGAGCCTGCCGCCGATGGGCCGGCGCGGCTGCTGGGGCGCGAGTTTCAGGGCAGGCACTGGGTGTATGTGGTGGAGTGCGGTGGCGAGCGATTGCGGGTGCGGCAGCCGCTTTCCTGCGTGCTGCCCCGCGGCAGCAGGGCGCGGCTGCGGCTGCGGGCGGGGGAGACGGCTCGGCTGTATCCGGGGGGCTTGCGGCTGCGGGCAAAAGAATGAAATCATGATCAAATATTGACCACGACTAGAGCCTTCGGGATCATTAATGTTGGTTGCTGGTGGTCTCTTTCGTCGGTGAAGGATTCTCTGCGTCGCGCTGATCGGTTCGCCGGCGTTCCGCCCGACCCAGACGATGCTCAGCTGGCTGTCCTGCTCGAATCAGGATGTTGGGAGAGCGACACGCCGGGCAACGATCTGATCAGTTGCTGCGACCACATCGCCAACCTGGTGCGCAGCCTCAGCGGCGCGGCGATCAGTGTGGTCATCCTGCTCGACGATCCCGCCCATGGCGATGGCGTGGTTCGCGCCTGCCACGGCCTGCCTGAAGCGGACCGCACCAATGCTCCAGCCGGCGAGCCCCGCCCCGACCTCGAGGAGCTGCTGCGCCTGAGCGCCCAGTCGATCCTGCAGCGCCAACCACTGCTGGTGGGGGACACCCTCACCGATCTGCGCCTGCGCCACCACCCCCTGGTGCAGGGGGCTCCCCATGTGCGCTTCCTGCTCTCCCATCCCCTGATTGCCGCCGATGGCCGCGTGCTGGGGGTGCTGGGCTGCTTCGATCCGGAGCCGCGGCTGCTGCCCGATCCGGCCCTGGCGCCCCTTGGCCGCCTCGCGGCCCTGGTGGTGCGGCTACTGGAACGACGGCGCCTACGACGCCTGCTGGCCGAGACCGATCGGGCCATCAGCGCCTCCCCGCTGCCTGCCACACCACAGCTGCTGCAGCGCGAACAGATCACCCAGATGCTGGAGAGCGGCTTCCGCCTCGGGCTGCGTTCGGGCTATGCCGTGCTTCGCTGCGAGCTCAAGGACCACGACCGACTCTGCGCCAGCCACGGCAGCCAGCTCGGCGCGATGGTGCTGGAGGAGATCACCCGACGCCTGCTGCGCGCCCTCCCCCTGGGCGCCTCCGCCGCCCGCTTCACCGACGCCGAATTCCTGGTGGTGCTCCCCCACGGCAGCCGCGAGGCGGTGGCCGCCGGCACCGCGCGCCGGCTGATCGATCAGCTCAGCGAGGAGATCCAGGCCAACAACCACGCCATTCCGGTGACAATCGCCATCGGCATCGTGATGGTGCAGTCACGCCATGCCAGCGCCGGATCGGTGCTGGCCGACGCGGCGATCGCCCGCCGCATCGCCAGCCGCTCTCTGCTCAGCCAGTTCTGTTTCCTCGACGCCAAGAACCGCCGCCATGTGCGCGACGACTACGCGCTCGAGGCCAGCTTCCGCGACGCCCTGCGCCTACGGGATCTGGTGCCCTTCTTTCAGCCGATCATCGACCTGGCTTCCGGGGAACCTGTGGGCTTCGAGGCCCTGGCCCGCTGGCCTGACTCCGACGGAGGGATCACCCAGCCGGGCACCTTCCTGCCCATGGCCCAGCGCAGCGGCCTCACCGGCGAGATGGATCTGCAGATCATCCGCAAGGCCCTTGACGCCATGCCCGCCCTCGGGGCCGCCGCCCAGGGCCGCTCCCTGGTGATGAGCCTCAATCTCTCCGCCCAGCTGCTCAGCGACAGCCTGCTGCGCGGTCAGCTGATCGAGCTGCTCGGCAGCCGCTGCCAGGAGCCGCTCTGGCGCCTGCAGGTGGAGATCGTCGAGGAGGCGCTCCAGGACATCAGCCCCGATTTCGACAGCTTTCTCAGCCGTGTCTCCTCCTTTGGGGTTGGGATCGCCATCGATGACTTCGGCACCGGCTACTCCTCCCTCTCCCGTCTGAACGCCCTGCCGATCCAGATGTTCAAGATCGACCGCTGTTTCGTGCAGCAGATCGATCACGCCTTCACCCCCAGCGATCAACTGCTGCGCACGATCAATACCCTGGCGATCGATCTCGGTCTCGGCACCACTGCCGAAGGGGTGGAGAACGAGGCGCAGCGCGCCTGGCTGCTCGCCAACGGCTTTCTCTACGCGCAGGGGTTCCACTTCGCGCCGCCGATGCCGCTGGATGAAACGATCGCCTGGCTTCAACGCCTGCCCAGCCCGCGGGTCCGCCCGGCCGAAACCAGCGGCTTCGCGGACGGGCTCAGCCCGGAGCGGGTGGGACAACGGCTGCGCGGGGCCCTGCGCTGGCTCCTGGTAGGTCGCTGATCGTCCCTGGGGTCACCATGTGTTGCGGCTCTCCCGCAACCGGGCCAACTCCTCGCTGTTGGCGCTACGCACGAACAGGTTGGTGGCCCGCTCCTGGTCAATGCGGCTGGGAATCGTGGGCAGGCCGAGGCGGCGGCGCTCGCGCACCTGGCGCAACCGGGTGGCGATCGCCCCGTCGTCCGGGCGTTCGCGGGAGGCCCAGTGCAGATTGGTTTCGGTGTATTCGTGGGCGCACCACACCCGCGTGGGCCCGGGCAGTGCCGCCAGGCGGGCCAGGGAACGCCACATCTGTTGCGGCGTGCCTTCGAACAGCCGGCCGCAACCGCCCGCGAACAGGGTGTCGCCGCAGAACAGATCACCGGCCGCCAGCGGATCCGCCCCCGCCACCGGCAGCAGGTGGAAGGCGATGTGGGCGCGCGTGTGGCCGGGTACTTCCAGCACCTCCAGCTCCCGGCCCAGCAGCGGAATCCGCTCGCCATCGGCCACGCCGCGCGTCTGGAAGGGGATCCGGTCCCGATCGGCCCGGGCCGCCACCACCTCCGCCTGGGGCCAGCGCTGCAGCAGCTCCGGGGTGCCCCCGATATGGTCGCTGTGGTGGTGGGTCTGGAGCACCGCCACCAGCTCCAGCTGGCGCTGCTCCAGCCAGCGGCGCACCGGCTCGGCCAGGGCCGGATCCACCACGGCGGCCTGCCGGCCATCGTGGAGCACAAATACGTAGTTGTCGCGCAGCACCGGGATCAGGGCCACCTCCAGGGGCGCGAGGCCGACCGCGGGCATCGGGTCCACCGACGGAAGGGACATCGGTACAGTCGCCTGCGGCTGCTCGAACGCCGCCTCGGCCCCTGCCGACACACCCGATCGGCCACCGCGCCCCTGGCGCCCGTCTCTACCGCGCCCCTGGGGGCCGTCTCCACCCCGTACCTGGGGGGCGTCCTCCCTGCCGCCGCTGCCGCTGGCGCCTTCCGATCCGATCATCACCCGCCGATTCCGCAGTCCCTCCGGCCCATGATCCCCGCTCCAGGCCTCCAGCACCACGCTGCCCGCCCGATGATCCCCGCCCGATGATCACCGTCGCCCTGGCCAAAGGAGCGCTGCTTCGCGATTCGGTGGCGCGCTTCCAGGCTGCTGGTCTCGACTTCAGCGCCCTGCTCGAACCCGACAACCGCCTGTTGATGGTGCCGAGCCACTGCGGCCGGGCCCGCGGGTTGCTGGTGCGCAACGCCGATGTGCCGGTCTACGTGGCCTACGGCCAGGCCCAGCTCGGCGTGGTGGGCTACGACGTGCTGCGGGAGCACCGGCTGCCGGTGGCACCGCTGGTGGATCTGGGCTTCGGCGGCTGCCGGATGGCGGTGGCGGTGCGGCAGAGCAGCGGCTACCGCCGCGCCGCGGATCTGCCGGCCCACTGCCGCATCGCCAGCAAGTTCACCCGCTGCGCCGCCGAATTCTTCGAGCGGCTTGATCTGCCGGTGGAGCTGATCCACCTCACCGGCTCGGTGGAGCTGGGGCCGATCACCGGCATGTCGGAGGCGATCGTGGATCTGGTGGCCACCGGCCGCACGCTGCGCGACAACGGTCTCGTGGCCATTGAGGATCTGTTCGAGAGCACGGCCCGGCTGATCGGCCACCCGCTTTCCCTGCGCCTCGACGACGGCGCGCTGCAGGCGATCGTGCAGCGCATCGACGCCGTCAGCCGCACGCCGCAGACCCGCTGATGGCGGCCCTCGACCGCCGCCGGCTGCTGCGCCTGCTCCCCTACCTGGCCCGGGAGCGGCGCCGCCTGCTGCTCACCCTGCTGCTGCTGATCCCCCTGGCCCTGGCCGCCAGCGTCCAACCGCTGCTGGTGGGTCAGGCGATCGCCGTGCTCCGCGGAGAGAGCGTGATGCCCTGGTTGGCCGGCCGGCCCATGGCCGAGGCGTTGCGGCTGCTCGTGCTGCTGTTGCTCCTGGCGGTGCTGCTGCGGCTGGCGCTGCAGGGCACCCAGAGCTTCAACGTGCAGGTGGTGGGGCAGCGGCTCACCGCCCGCATCCGCGACGACCTGTTCCGCCACGCGCTGGCCCTGCCCCTGCGCTTCCACGACCGGATGCCGGTGGGCAAACTGCTCACCCGCCTCACCAGCGATGTCGATGCCCTGGCGGAGGTGTTCGGCAGCGGCGCGGTGGGGGTGTTCGCCGATCTGGTCACGCTGGTGGTGATCGGCATCACGATGGTGTCGATCGAGTGGCGACTCGGTGCCCTGCTGCTGCTGATCCAGCTGCCGGTCACCCTGGGGGTGCTGTGGCTCCAGGGTCGCTACCGACGCGCCAACTACCGGGTGCGCGAGGAGCTGGGCCAGCTCAATGCCGACCTGCAGGAAAACCTGCAGGGGTTGGAGGTCGTGCAGATGTTCCGGCGCGAGCGGGAGAACAGCGAGGCCTTCGCCCGCACCACCAGCGGCTACCGCCGCGCCGTCACCGGCACAATCTTCTACGACAGCGCCATCTCCGCCTTCATCGAGTGGGTGGCCCTGGCCGCGGTGGGCCTCGTACTGGCCCTGGGCGGCACCATGGTGAGCGGCGGTGCCATGGGCCTGGGCACCCTCACCACGTTCATCCTGTTCTCCCAGCGGGTGTTCGATCCGCTGCGGCAACTGGCCGAGCGCTTCACCCAGATCCAGGGGGGCCTGACGGCGGTGGAGCGGATCGGCGAGCTGATGGAGCAACCGATCGAGATCGCCGACCTCGCGGAAGCCGAGCGCGGCGAGGCGGCCTTGCGGAGCGGACGGGAGCGCCACAGCCCCGGGGAAGTGGTGTTCGACAACGTGAGCTTCGCCTACCGAAGCGACGAGCCGATTCTCGAAGATCTCTCCTTCCGCATCGCCGCGGGCGAACACGTGGCGATCGTCGGACCCACCGGCTCCGGCAAGACCACCGTGATCCGGTTGCTCTGCCGCCTCTACGAACCCCAGCAGGGCAGCATCCTGCTCGATGGCGTCGACATCCGGGAACTGCCGATCGCCACCCTGCGCCAGCGCCTGGGGGTGGTGCTGCAGGACACATTCCTCTTCAGCGGCAACGTGGCCGACAACCTCCGCCTCGACGCCGACCTCGACGATGCCTCCCTGGAGCGCCTCTGCGCCTCCCTGGGGCTGGCGCCGCTGCTGGAGAGACTGGATCAGGGTCTGGCCACCGAGCTGCGGGAACGCGGCGGCAACCTGTCCTCCGGCGAGCGGCAGTTGCTGGCCGTGGCCCGGGTGGCGATCCGCGATCCCTCGGTGCTGGTGATGGATGAGGCCACCGCCTTTCTCGATCCCTCCACCGAGGCCACCCTGCAGCGCGACCTGGATCGGCTGCTGCGCGGCCGCACCGCGATCGTGATCGCCCATCGTCTGGCCACCGTGGAAGCCGCCGACCGGATCCTGGTACTGCGGCGCGGGCGATTGGTGGAAGAGGGAACCCACCAGCAGCTGCGGGCCGCCGGCGGCCTCTACGCCCAGCTGGCGGAGCTGCAGGAAAAGGGACTGGCCACCCTCTGAGTTTCACCGGCTCGTCAGGGGGCAGGGCGCTCTGGCCTCAGGCCGCCAGGGCCGCCGGAGCGGCGGCGGCAGGGGCGTCGATCACCTCCTCCTCCAGCCAGGTCTCGATCAGGGCCGCCAGCCGATCGGGCATCTGCCGCATCGGCAGATGCCCCGCGCCCTCGAGCAGCTCGAGGCGGTGCTGGGGCGAGTAGGCGGCCAGGTGGCGCACGTACCGGGGTTCCATCACCCCATCGCGGCTGCCAGCGATCCAGAGATTCGGCACCGTCAGGCGGCTGGTGAGCTGGGGCAGCTGGCGAACGGCGCCGCGGTTGGTGCTGCACGCCAGAAGCCCCCGAGCCGCGCGCAGGTCGGCCTGCAGGGGGCTGCGGATCGCCGCGGTGCCGGGCAGCTCGGCCAACCACCCGGGCCGCCAGCGCAGGAACAGGGCGCCGCCTCGCCGCACCTGGGCGAAGGCGCGGGGCTGGTAGACGCCGCCGCCAGCGCTGATCTGCACCACCCCCAGCAGGCGCTCGCCGAGCCGCGACGCCGCATGCAGCGCCACGCTGCCGCCAAGGGAGTGGCCGAGCAACACGACAGGCCGTTCGGGCGACTGGCGCTCCACTTCCTCGGCCAGCCAGCGCCCATAACTGGCCAGGTTGGCCGGCAAGCCAACGGGACGGTGGCGGACACCGAAGCCCGGCAGGTCGGGGCACCACAGGCTCCAGCGCGGCTCCATCTGCCGCTGCAGCGGCTCCCACAACCGCCCCGAGAGCAGCCAGCCGTGCACGGCCACCAGCAGCGGGCGCCGCGGGGAGGCGGTCAGACCGGGGGCGGGATCAGACGGGGGGGAGAACGCGGGGCTCAGGATCGCAGCGCAATCGCCGACCACCTTGCCGCAGATCGGCCGGCTTCCGGCAGGATCGTCAATGTGCTTTGCGATGGCCGGGCTTGTCGCTCCCCCACCCGATCTCCCAGCCCAAGCCGTGGCTCGAACCGGCCCTGCTCACCCATCTCTACGGCGAGGGCCACCGGCTGTGCCCCACGCCCAACCCTGATCTGGCGCTGGTGCTCAGCCGCGAGCGCGAGATTGATCTGTTCGAACTGGAAAACCTCTGCGACGCGGTGGGTTGGAGCCGCCGGCCGCTGCGCCGGGTGCGCAAGGCCCTGCAGCACAGCCTGCTGCGGGTGGGGCTGTGGCGCCATGATCCCCGCCTGCCGCGCCTGGTGGGCTTCGCCCGCTGCACCGGCGATGGGGTGGTGGAGGCCACCGTCTGGGACGTGGCGGTGCATCCCCTGTATCAGGGGGTGGGTCTTGGCCGCTCCCTGATGGACTATGTGCTGGCGGAGCTGCGTGCGATGGAGGTCGAACGGGTGAGCCTGTTCGCCGACCCGGATGTGGTGGGCTTCTACGAGGCCCAGGGCTGGGAGCTGGAGCCGCTGGCGCGTCGTTGCGCGTTCTGGTACGCCCCCTAGCCCCGGCCCGCAGGCCTAGCCACCGCGCTCATAGCGGCGGGCCAACCGATCGACCGGCTCTCCCCGGCGCCAGGCGCGGCGGAGCCGGGCATTGGCCAGCGCGGTCTGCCACACCCCCAGTCGCCGCCAGCGCCGATCGCTCACCCGCAGGGCCCCAGGCAGCAGAGCGATCGGGGCCAGACGGCGCAAACGCTGCACGAACTCCAGATCCTCCATCAGCGGCAGGGGCGCGATTCCGCCGGCTCGCTCGTACAGCGTGCGGCTGAGCAGAAGGCCCTGGTCGCCATAGGGCAGCCCCCGCCAGCGGCTGCGCACCATCACCCCCAGCTCCACCAGCCGCAGGGCCGGATCCTGGCCCGCGATCGCCAGCGGGAAAGCCCAGGCACGCGATTCGCCGCGCCCGATCGCCGCCGCCACCGAGGCCGCCCAATCCGCTGGCAGGCGCACATCGCCATGCAGCAACAGCAGCCACGCGCCCCGGCTGGCGGCGACACCGCAACGCAGTTGTCCGCCCCGGCCCGGTGGCCTGGCAAGCACCCGCGCCCCCGCCAGGCGGGCGATGGCGGTGCTGCCATCGCGGCTGCCGCCATCCACCACCAGCACCTCCGCCACCAGCTCCGGAGCGGTGGCCAGATCAGCCAGCAGCGACGGCAGGGCGCGCGCCTCATCGCGCACCGGGATGACCACACTGAGCGGGGGTTGCGACGCGGCCTTCATCGCCAGGGGCGCAGGTCTTCCGGCCGGTCCAGATCGTCCCGCTCCCCCAGCAGCTGCCACGGCAGTTCAGCGGCCTCCGCTGCCGCCAGGGTCTGGGCAAGCACCCGCGGGCTGCCCCAGGCGATCGCCTCGCCGCGTCCGGCGAACAGGGCGGCCGCCGCCCCGGCTGGATGGCGCAGCGCCCCTCCGGCCAGACCGATCAACCAGTAGCCGCCGTCGCGGGCCGGACCGAGCACCAACGGCGTGCGCTCCAGGGCCCGAAATGCCTCCAGCAGCTCCACCGCAGCCAGGGTGGGCAGGTCGCTGCCCACCAGCACCACCGCGCGGGCTCCCTCGCCGCGGGCGGCGTGCAACTGGCGGCGCAGCCGCAGCCCCAGGCCACCCGGCCCCTGCGACCGCACCCGCGCCGCGCCAAGGCTGGCCCCCCAGCGGCGAGCGGCCCGCAGCGCCAGGCCATCCACGGCCAACACCAGATCCGGCACGGTCCGATCGTGGTCTGCGGCTGCCAATGCCGCAAGCCCCCGCGCCGCAGCGAGCGTGTGGGCGGTGAGGCGCTCCTGCACCGCTGCCGCTCGCCGACGGCCTGTGCCCGCCGCCAGCCGGCTCTTGCAGCGGCCGGGCGCGGGCCAACGGGCCATCACCACCAGCTGGCGGGCGCTCGCCGCGGGCGAGAGGCGCCTCACCCCTCGCGCGGCAGCTCGGCGGGTCGCACGCTGAGCTCCTGGCGGCTGCCGCCACGGCGCACCTCCAGCCGCAGGGGCTGGTCCACCCGGCCGCGGTCCACGGCCAGCTGCACCTCGGAGGGGTTCTTCACCGCCCGCCCATCGATGCTCTCGATCAGATCGCAGGGTCGCAGGCCGCCTTTCTCGGCTGGGCTGCCCCGCACCACATCGACCACGACCACCCCGTTGACCTCGGGCACGCGGCATTCGTCGGTGGCGGCGTTGATCTCGCGGGCCAGCTGCGGGGTAAGGGCCTGCAGGCGTACGCCGATGTAGGGATGGCTGGCGTAGCCGCGCTCGAGGATCTGGGCGGCGATCTGGCGGGCGGTATTGATCGGGATCGCGAAGCTCAGGCCGGCGCCGGGGGCCTGGCGGATGGCGGTGTTGATGCCGATCACCTGGCCCCGGTCATCGATCAGCGGGCCGCCGCTGTTGCCCGGGTTCACGGCCGCGTCGGTCTGGATGTAGGGCACGCGCTGGCCTTCGCCGACGGCGTTGGTGCGCTGAACGGCGCTGATGATGCCCGCGGTGACGGTGTTGTCGAGGCCGAGGGGGTTGCCGATGGCGATCGCCCACTGGCCGGGACGCACCTTGGCCGAGTCGCCGAGCGGGGCCACCGGCAGCCGGTCGGCCACCACCTTCACCACCGCCACGTCGGTGAGGGGATCGGCGCCGAGCACCTTGCCGGTGAAGCTGCGGCCATCGGGCAGGGTGACGCCCACCTCGCTGGCCCCCTCGACCACGTGGGCGTTGGTCAGCAGGACGCCATCGGAGCGGGTGATGAAGCCCGATCCCTGCCCCTGCTGCTGCTGGATCGCCGGACCGCGGCCGAGAATGCCGCCAAGGGGGTTCACCACCCGCTTCACCGTGTCGATCCGCACCACCGCCGGGCCCACCTTCTCGACGGCCTCAACGATCAGGTTGCGGTTGTCCGGCAGGATCTGCGGGGCTGGGGCCGCATCGCTGAGACGGGGCGCTTCGGACGGCGGCCGCAGCAGCGGTATCGGGCCACCGCCGACGCAACCCGTGAGCAGGGCGAGGGCGCCGAGGATGGGCAGGCCAGGGCAAGCGACGCAGCGGACGCGCCGGGGACGGGGGGCCTGGAACGGGGGCATGGTGAAGCCGGACGCCGGCGTACTGGCTTCATTAAAGACCGGCCCGCCCCCGGAACCGTGCCTATATTCAGCCTCTCTTGAGCAGGCGGCCGGCGGTGCAGCAGGGCGAGCAGCTGTGGCACCGGGTCGTGGAAGCCCTGCAGGCAAACCTCAGCAAACCCACCTTCGAGACCTGGATCCGGCCGGCCCGCTGCCGCTCCTGGCTCGACGATCACCTGGTGCTGGAAGCCCCGAACAGCTTCGCTTGCAGCTGGCTGCGCAAGAACTACCTGAGCCAGATCGTGGCGCTGGCCTCCGAGCTGGCCGGACGGCCCGTGCAAGTGCGGATCGAGGCGGCGGCCGAGGGCGCTTCCGGCTCAGCGGCGCGCGTCGCGGCGGGGCCGCCGGCGGGAACTGCCGCGGCTTCGGCTGGGGGGGACGCGCCGGGAACGCCGGGCCCGGCGATTCCCGGGGCGGCGGTCCCCGGCTCGGGGGGCGGCGCCCCCCGAGCCGGACTCAATCCCCGCTATGTGTTCAGCCGCTTCGTGGTGGGCGCCAACAGCCGCATGGCCCACGCCGCCGCCCTGGCGGTGGCGGAATCGCCGGGGCGCGAGTTCAACCCCCTGTTCATCTGCGGCGGCGTGGGGCTGGGCAAGACCCACCTGATGCAGGCGATCGGCCACTACCGGCTGGAGATCGATCCCACCGCCCGCGTTTCCTACGTTTCCACCGAAACCTTCACCAACGACCTGATCCAGGCAATCCGCAAGGACGGCATGCAGGCCTTCCGCGATCGCTACCGCGCCGCCGATCTGATCCTGGTGGATGACATCCAGTTCATCGAGGGCAAGGAGTACACCCAGGAGGAGTTCTTCCACACCTTCAACGCCCTGCACGAAGCCGGCCGCCAGATCGTGATCGCCAGCGACCGCCCGCCCAGCCAGATCCCGCGGCTGCAGGAGCGCCTGATCTCCCGCTTCTCGATGGGACTGATCGCCGACATCCAGGTGCCCGACCTGGAAACCCGCATGGCGATCCTGCACAAGAAGGCCGAGAGCGAGCAGATGGCCCTGCCGCGCGAGCTGATCCACTACATCGCCGGCCGCTTCACCTCGAACATCCGCGAGCTGGAGGGGGCCCTCACCCGCGCCGTGGCCTTCGCCTCGATCACCGGCCTGCCGATGACGGTGGAATCGGTGGCGCCGATGCTCGATCCGATCGGCAACGACGTGGAGGTCACCCCCGAGCAGGTGCTTGAGAAGGTGGCGGAGGTGTTTGTGGTGCGCGTGGAGGACATGCTCAGCCCCAGCCGCAAGCGGGCCGTGAGCCAGGCCCGGCAGGTGGGCATGTTTCTGATGCGCCAGAACACCAATCTTTCCTTGCCACGCATTGGCGAAGCCTTTGGCGGCAAGGACCACTCCACCGTGATGTACGCGGTGGAACAGGTGGAGAAGAAGCTGAGCAGCGATCCTGCGCTGGCCCGTCGCATCCAGCAGGTGCGCGACCTGCTGCAGATCGATTCGCGCAAACGCCGCTAGAGCAGGGGTGCCGCAGGATCGGCGCCCTCCACCTCACCTTGGAACACGCGGCTGGCGGTGATGTCTTCCGCTTCGATCGTCATCAGATCAAGCCTGGTGAGGGCCGTGCCCATGCCCTTGAACAGCCGGTTGGCCTGGCGCATGCGAGCCCGGTCGATGGCGTTGCGGATCGAACGGGCGTTGGCGAAAAAGGGGAGCCGCATGCGGCGACGGATGTAGTCCGCGAACACGGCGCGGGCCTCATCGCTGAAGCGATAGTTCTCATGAGCAAGAATCAGCTGGGCAATCGCCAGCAGCTCATCGGCGCTGTAATCAGGAAAGTCGATGTGGTTGGCCACCCGCGAAGAGAGGCCTGGATTGGACTGGTAGAAGATGTCCATTCGCTCCTTGTAACCGGCAAAGATCACCACCAGGTCATCGCGGTTGTTCTCCATTACCTGCAGAAGGATCTCGATTGCCTCAGCGCCGTAGTCGCGTTCGTTTTCGGGACGATAAAGATAATAAGCCTCGTCGATGAACAACACGCCACCCATCGCTTTCTTGAGCATTTCACGCGTTTTCGGCGCGGTGTGGCCGATGTACTGACCCACCAGGTCGTCGCGGGTGGCGGTGACTACGTGGCCTTTGCGCAGGTAGCCCAGGCCGTGCAGTATCTGCGACATCCTTGCCGCCACAGTGGTTTTGCCGGTGCCCGGCGGACCGGTGAACGACATGTGCAGCCCCGGCGGCGCCGTGTCAAGCCCGAGCTGCTGGCGGGCCCGGTTCACCACCAGCAGGGCGGCGATCTCGCGGATCCGCGCCTTCACCGGCCGCAGGCCGATCAGTTCGCGGTCGAGCTGGGAGAGGCACGCTTCGATGCCTGCCTCCTCGTGGGCGGCGCGCAGGTCGATCGTGGCTTCGCCGGACGGTTCAGCTGGCGCGGCGCCGATGGGCTCAGAGGAGTTCATCGATCGCCGCCGCGAAGGCCTGCTCGGCATCCCCTACGGGCCTATCCTCCTGGGCCGGGCGCAGGGTGATGTTCACGTAGGTGCGACCGAAGCTGATGTCCGGATAGAGGCTGCAGCGCTCGGAGAGAGTTTCCAGCCGCTCCAGGAATGTGCGAGTGGTTTCGTAATCGGCGAATTCGATGCGCCGCTCAAGCCGGTCGGGGCGGCTGCGCTGGGTCCAGGGCTGCTCCATGGCACGACCTTACCCCCGGGCCGTCTTGGCGGTGTCAAGGCAGTCGGTGCGGGCCAGGCAGAGCCGGGCCGCCCAGGCGTCGGCGTAGGCGCGGTTGGCGGCAGTGGCGGCCGGGTTGGGCTCGTGGAGGGGATGGGGGAAGGTGCCGGCGATGGCGGCGTTGGTGACGCAGAACATCGACTTCTGAAAGCTCATGCAGATCTTCACGCGCACATCGCCTTCCCCGCGGCTGGTGTGGCGATAGCGCTCGTGCAGGCGCTGCGGTAGGTGGCGGTACATGTCCTGCATCAGCAGGCTGGGGGGGATACCGGCGCCCATGGTTGGCAGGGGATCGGCGTAGAGGGCGCCGTAGCGGAACTGGCTCAGGTCGGGGGAGATCTGCTGGGCCTGGGCGTTGAACGACACCGTGCCGAGAAATGGGGTGCCGCGCAGGAACACCGCCTCCACGTAGGGCACGGCCACATCTGCGAGGAAGGTGAGACCGGCCTCGGGCGGCAGCACCCAGAAGCGCTCCCCCGCCAGCGTGACGGCATAGGTGATCGGATTGGCTGCCGCCGCCACCAGCCCCTGCTGGATGAAGGCCACCACATCTGGGATCGAGGCCACGACGCCGTCCGCCTCCGCCCGGGCGAGATCGAGAAACAGATCGCTCATCACCCGCCAGAACTGGCCGAGGGCATGGGTGGTGGCGGCGGTGCGGATCAGCTCAGGCAGAAAGCCACGGAACAGGGGATTCAGAAGGGCGAGCAGCGGATCGCGACCCGTTTTGCGGCGGATGATCGCCGCGGCGGCCTCTCGGAAGCCATCGCTGTCGAGGTACGCATCCAGACCACCAGTGCCATGCCAGAGCATGGCCTTCATGCAGTATTCGGCGTATTCGAAATTGAGGCGGTTGTGAATCAGATGGCGCCAGATCTTCGCCGGCGAGTGATCGCCATCGAGATATTTGAAAATCGGCAACGGATTGAGGAACTGCTTCTCGGCCTGATAGATCAGGTTGCGGCTGTAGGCATCGAGCACGATGCCGTAGCTGTGGAGCACATCCACCACCTCCACCAGATGATCGGCGCTGTCCGCCAGGAGGGTCTGGCCGGCCAGCAGTCGCGCGGCCAGGGTGGCAGCGTCGGGATGGCCTCCGGCGTAGGTGAGGCTGGCGGGAATGACCGGCATCAGCCCACTCCCCCGGTGCCAACAATCGCCGCAAGCAACCCCGGCAGGCGGCTGATGGCGGCGGTGGCCGCCTCACTGATGTGGCCCAGGCCCGCGGGGAGCAGGCCCATGCCCACCACGCCCATGGCCAGGGCGGTGGCGGGAATGGTCTCGCGCGGGGCAACCGCGATCGGTTGAACATCGAGGCGGCCGTCCTCGATGGGATCGGTGGCCGGAGTGATCGCCAACCGACCGAAGAAGGCCCGGTTCACCAGCAGCAGGAAATAGACCGCCGTCAAGCCCGAGCCCACCATGCAGAGCAGGGTGGCCAGGGGAAAGACGCCGATCGAGCCGCGGAACACCAGAAACTCCGAGATGAAGCCGGCCATGCCGGGCAGGCCGGCGCTGGCCATCACCCCGAGGATCATCAGCGATCCGGTGTAGGGCAGGCCGCGCTCGGGGTTGAGCAGGCCGCGCAGCACCTCCAGGTCGCGGGTGCCGGTCTTGCGGTAAACGATGCCCACGAGCAGGAACAGCAGCGCCGAAATCAGCCCGTGGCTCACCATCTGAAACACCGCCCCGAGCAGGCTCACCGGCGTGGCGGCAGCGATCGCCAACAGGATCGTGCCCATGTGCCCCACCGAGCTGTAGGCCACCATCCGCTTCATGTCCCGCTGGGCGATCGCGGCCAGCGAGCCGTACAGGACGGAAACGGCCGCCCAGCCCGCCAGCCAGGGGGCGACGAGCGCCCAGGCCTCTGGGAACAGACCGAGACCGAAGCGCAGCAGCCCGTAGGTGCCGAGCTTGAGCAGGACCCCCGCCAGCAATACGGACACCGGCGTGGAGGCCTGGGTGTGGGCATCGGGCAGCCAGCTGTGGAAGGGCACCAGGGGGATCTTGATGCCGAAGCCCACCAGCAGGGCGGCGAGCAGGAGCAGCTGACTGCCCATCGCCAGTCGCTCGCTGGTCACCGGCGTGAGGCTGAAGTCGACGCTGCCGGTCAGCAGGGCCAGGGCGAGAAACGCCCCGAGGATCAGCATCCCGGAGGCGGCGGTGAACAGCAGGAACTTGGTGGCGGCATAGGCCCGTTCGGCCCCGCCCCAGACAGCGATCAACAGCCAGAGCGGGATCAGCTCCAGCTCATAGAAGATCAGGAACAGCAGCAGGTTCTGGGCCAGGAAGGCGCCGTTGACGGCGCCGCTGATCAGCAGCAGCAGGGCGAAGTAGATGCGGGGCCGCTGGCTGATGTCGCGGGTGCAGACCGCCGAGACCAGGGTGAGGGCCGCATTCATCAGCAGCAGGGGCAGTGAGAGCCCATCCACCCCGAGGCGGTACTCCAGGCCGATGCTCGCCACCCAGGGGAGACTCTCGACCATCTGTAGACCGCCATCGCCAGGATCGAAGCGCAGCAGCACCAGCAAGCTCCAGAGCAGCTGCAGGGTGAGCACGCTGATCGCGATCGCACGCAGGCGAGCACCCGGAGGCCGACCCGGCCAGAGCAGCAGAGGCAGCATCCCCAGGAAGGGGATCAGCAGCAGGGGGGTGAGCAACATGGCCGCCTCAGCCCCGCAACCAAACGAGGCTGCCGAACAGCAGCACAATGGCCGCCACCAGCGTGAGCACGTAACTCTGGAGCTGGCCGCTCACCCCGAGCTTGAGGGTTTCAGCGCTGGCCATCGAGGCGCTGCCCACGCGGTTGGCCAGTCCGCTGACCACGATGCGATCGAAGCTGTTGGTGAGCCGCGCAAGGCCGGCGACGAAGGCCACGATGGTGGTGCGATAGATGCGGTCGGTGTAAAAATCAGCCGCCAGCAGATCCTGCAGGGCGCGCAGCGGCGGAAGCACCGAGCGCGACCAGAAGCGATCCAGGCGGATCAGGCATCCGGACACAAGCCCGATCAGCGAGCTGGCGGCAAGGAGGCTTGCGGCCGGTAGGGAGATGCTGGCCAGGGGGTACTGGGGCAGGAGCCGCTCGATCACCAGTGGCGTGAGCAGCACCATCACCTCGAGGCTCACCATCGGCAGGGCCATCAGCCAGATCACCTCCGGGGTGCGGCGGGTCTTGGGGTGGGGGGTGTCGAGGAACACCTGGCGGAACACCCGGACCAGGTTGACCATCGTCAGGGCGTTGGTGATCAGAACCACCGCCGCGAAGAACGGAGCGCGCGGGGCCAGGCTGTCGAACAACTGGGCGAGGGTCCAGAAGCAACCAAGGGGGGCCAGGCCCGTGAGGCCGGCACTGGCCACCAGGTAGGCACTGGTGGTGGCGGGCATGCGCGGGCCCAGACCACCGAGCTCGGTCAGGTCCTGGCAGTTGGTGGTGGCGATCACGCAGCCGACGCTCATGAACAGCAGCGCCTTGGCCAGGCCATGGCTGAACAGAAGCAGCAGAGCCAACAGAGGCTGCTGGAAGGCGATCGCCACGAACACCAATCCCAGGAAGGAGGTGGTGGAGTAGGAAAAAGCTCGCTTCAGGTCCACCTGAGCCAAAGCCACCAGGGCTCCGCCCAGGGCGCTGATCGTGCCCACCAGCAGCAGCATCGTCACCGCCAGGGGGGAGAGGCTCACCAGCGGCATCACCTTGAGCAGCACGAAAGCCCCGCAGGTGACGACAGCCGAGTTGCGGAGGATCGAGGCCGGGTTGGGACCCTCCATCGCCTCATCCAGCCAGAGGTGCATCGGGAACTGGGCGCACTTGCCGATCGGACCGGCGATCAGGCCCAGACCCACCAGCGTGCTGGCCAAGGGGCTGATTGGGGCCTCCGGCGCCCAGCGGTACAGGTCTTCGAATTCGAGCGAGGGGGCCCAGGCCGCTAGCGCCACCACGCTCATCAGCAGCAGCACATCCCCGACCCGCTTGGTGAGGAAGGCATCCCGCGCAGCGGTCACCACCAGCGGCTGCGCATACCAGAACCCCACCAGCAAATAGGTGGAGAGGGTAAGCATTTCGAGCAGGAAATAGCTGAGAAACAGATTGCTGCTCAGCACAACACCGCTCATCGCCCCCTCAAAGAAGCCGACCAGGGCGTAAAAACGTGCCAGTGACCATTCTTTGTCGAGATAGCCAAGGGCAAAAGCCTGGCAGATCAGGCTCATGAAGGCCACCAGCTCCAGCGCCGCCAGGTTGGTGAGGGTGAGGTCGAAGCCGATATGCAGATCGAGATCGGCTACCCGAAACCAGGGGATGTCAATGTGCTGGGGGCCGATCTGCAGCACATCGCGCAGGATCAGGGAACCGTGCAGCACGGCCACGAGGGTGACCAGAAGGTTGAGGTAGGCGGCAGGCCTGGGCCCGTTCCGCTTGATCCAGCCACTCGCCCACGGCAGGGAGAGGAGCATGCCGGCGAACCCATAGAGGGGAATCAACCAGACCAGCTGAATGGGCAGCGGCAGGGCAGCGGTCAACAGGAGAGGGCGGAGGGGCAGGGGCAGGGGCAGAGCTGGATCTAGGCAGGGCCCGGAGGCACCACCGCAGACGCTGGGCTCAGAAGCTGGCGCGGGCCTCCAGCGCCAGGGAACCGCCCTGGAGGTCGTGTTGCCAGCGGGCCAGTTCCTCGCCGTGCTCCTGCTCCTCGCTCCAGAGGGCGCGGAAGAAGGCGTCGTGCTGTGCATCCCCGATCAGCACACAGAAGCGAACGGCCTCGGCGTAGTGCTGGATCAGATCAGCCTCCAGGGCGGCATCGACACGAAGCAGGCTGGCGAGATCGGGGCCGGTTTGCACCGGGCGGAGCTGGGAGGCAGCCGGTGCGACGCCGAGGGCGAGCATTCGTTGCACCAATCGCTCGGCGTGCTGCATTTCGGCCACGGTTTCGCGGCGGAAGCGCTCGGCCGCCTCCGGCTGGCCCCAGAGCTCGAGCAGGGAGGCCTGGGTGAGGTACTGCTGCACGGCAGAGAGCTCGAGGCTGAGGGCGCGCCCGAGCAGGGCCAGGACGCGCGGATGGACGGCGCCCATGGGAGTCACAGCCGGCGGGTGGCGCCACTGGGCGTGAGGGCTGGCTCCACTTCGCCGTGGGGACGGGCGATGATGTGGGCCGCCACCAGGCCGTCGCCTACACGCTCGCAGGCGTCGGCACCAGCGCGCACTGCGGCATTCACCGCCCCGGTTTCTCCGCGCACCATCACGGTCACATAGCCGCCGCCTACGAATTCGCGGGCGATCAGGCTGACTTCGGCGGCCTTGGTCATCGCGTCTGCCGCTTCGATTGCAGGCACAAGGCCGCGGGTTTCGATCATGCCGAGGGCGATGCCCTGAACGGTGGAGGGAACCATGGCCGAGCTGCGGGGGGGGGTAGGGGTGGCGGGGGGGCGGCCGCCGGAGGCGGAGCGACCGGAGGAGGCACGGCCGGCGCTGGCAGCGCTGCGGCTGGAGGCGGCGGATCGGGAGGATCGCGCCGGGGTGGCAGCGGATCGCGCGGACGTGGCAGAACGGGCGAGGCTGGTGCGAGGTGTGCTGCGCGCTGGGGGGCGAGCGGTGCTGGCCCTCGCGGCGCTCGAGCGGGCAGCGGGCAGGGCCCGCGGCGTGGAGGGCTCGGCCGCTGCCGGGTTGGCCACAGGAGCGGCAGAGGCAGTGGAGGAGGCCGGAGCCGCCGCGGATGGGGTCGCGGCGGGGGAAGGGGTGGCGGGCTTGGCGGCCGGGGCGGTGGCGGCGGCGGGGACGGACGCCGCTGGGGGGGCGTCTGCTGGCGCGGCGGGCGGGCTGGGCGAGGCCGCGGGACCTGGGGAGGAGCTGGAGGACGTCATGGTCGGCGCGGCCGGAGAAGGGGTTAGGGAGGGGGCGGCCCCGGGGCCCGCTGCGCCGCTGGCGGCGGCGGGATTGGCGGTGCTGGCGCTGCGACGAGAGCGCGTGCGGCGGGAGGAGGGGCTGGCCATGGCGGAGAGAATCGGGAGACTGCAGCGGAGAGGGGGAACTAGCCGTCTGGCTCCCAGAAATCGATGATTCCACCGATGGTGAGATCGGTGTGAACCTCCGGATTGCCGCAGGCGAAGCGAGCGGCCGATCCGCTCGCGGTGAACACCCAGTTGCCGGGGGAGGCTCCCACCGGATCCACGGCCACGGTGAGCTTGCCCTTTGGATTGCGCAGGATGCGCAGGTTCCAGTGCTCGAGCCCGGGGACCCGCTGGGTGCACACGAGGGAACCGGTGACTTGGTGGATCTCCATCACTTCGCTCCACCACCGGGGGCGGGGGCCTTAGCGGCGTCCGGGTCCCAGTGGTCGATGATGCCCACGATCGTGAGATCGCTGGGATAAGACTTGCTGCCGGCCGCCTCGCGGGCCGCCGAGCTGCCAACGCAGATCACCCAATCACCGGGCACGCAACCCACGGCGTCAACGGCCACCTTCTGGGTGCTGCCATCAAGAACCACCTGCAGGTGCTTGTGCTCAAAATCGGGAATGCGATTGGTGGAAACCAGGGGTTTCACCACTTTGCAGATGATCATGTCAGTGGCCCCCCTCGGCTTCCAGCACGATCGTGGAGGCGATGGTTTCAGCCGGGGTATGGCGGCCGGTTTCTCGCACGGTCAGCAGAATGTGCAGCAGGCCCTGCTGGAAGAGCTCGCGATAGCGGTTCTTCACCGCCTCCACCACCCGCTCGCCATGGCGGATCGCTCGCTCGCGGGCGCCGGGCACCTCGCCACGGTAATCGAAACGCACCACAATCGGCACCGGCAAGCCGCGTGATACGTTGAGACCGCGAAAGATCTTCACGCCCACGTCAAGATCGGGTGCCCCTTCCTCCACCGTATCCATGTAGGCAAAGTAGGTGAGATTGCGAAGGTGAATCTCCTTGAAGCCGATGCCCACGCCAATGAAGCGTTCGGCATGGCCGGCGTCACCGTAATGGCCGCCATGGATCTGGCGAACGTAATCGATCTGAGAGATATTGTGCTCGAACAAACGGGCGATCAGGCGTACCATGCCCGGATCGGGCGTGGCGGCCGCGGCCTGCTCCACCAGGAATGCGATGCGGGCCCGGCCCTCCTCAGGAGGCAGGCCACTGGTGGCCTCGTACACATCACGGGCATCCAGCCAACGATCCAGGTTGGTGCTGCCGTCGAGGCCGGGCACATGCACGCGGATGGCGTCGGTGTCGGTGTCGATCCCCATCAGGAGAAGATCCACGGAGGCGCCGCAGCAAAAGCTGTTCTCCACCGCTGTCTGGAAGTCGAGCAGTCGCTGATGGCCGCAGCGGGCAGCGGCGGCGTCGTTGCTGCCGTGGGCTGCGCAGCCCTCGTGGCTGGGATCAAGGGAGCTGAAGTGATAGAGAACCACCTTCAGGTAGCGGGTATCGGCGTGGGCCGGATTGGGCACCGCTTCGCGATAGCGGCGATGCTCGGTCTTGACCCAGCGATTCACCGTGTTCTCGACGTCGAACAGGGCGCCCGCATGGGGGCGGCGACGCACCGAGCTAAAGGGAAGGCGCAGCGCATAGGCGATCGCGTGGGCGAGACGACCGTCGGCGCATGGGGTGATGTCGAGCAGGTGGAAGCCACAGCCCAGCAGAAAAGCCTCAAACTCCTGGGCCGCCGGGGCGCTCGGCCCGCCTGCCAGGGGGTCCTCCTGGAAGAAGCGGTTGCTGGTCTGCTCGTAGGCCTGGAAGACGCACCAGGCGAAGAGGGTGCGCATGTCGAGCTGGGTGACCCAGGCGGTCTCCAGAATCGGCAGCGGCAGGGTGGTGCCCAGCTCCCGCTGGGCCAGCTCCTGGGCCCTGGCGATGAAGTGCTCCTCGTGCTGCAGGGCGGAGAGCCGGCGCAACACGGGCACGATGCGGTCGAAGCTGCCCTTGACCTGCTCGTCGTAGGCGCGCAGCGCGGTGTTGGCGTCGGCGTCGGTTAGCGGATGGAGGGGAGGACCCGCGAAGCGAGTGCGGGTGGCGGGGCCATCGCCGCTGCTGGTGGATGGCGTACGGGACGGGCGGAGCTCCGGGGCCTGCGGCCGAGGCCGCACGCGGCCGGTGGGCCGATAGACCGCCGAGGGGGAGGGGGCAGGGGCCCGGCGCCGTCCGCGGGGCTCCAGCGGGACCTCGGCAGCGGCATCAGGCCGCCCATCAGGGACCTCACCAGCCCCGGGGCGGCGGCGGGGAGCCGTGGGGGCCTGGATGGGCCGGGACAGGAGAGGGCGGCGTGACATCGCGGCGATCAGGCCCGGGCGCCGCCGGAGAGGGTGATCAGCGAACCGGCGGAGGTGTTGCCGCTGGATCCGGTGATGCGGCTGACCGGTTCAGGTACCTCGTCGTTGCGCTTGGACTGGAACGCCGGCATGGCGCTCATCGGCCCGGGCCGGCTGGGGTTGCGCCGGCGCGCCGAGGGGCCTTCGGTGCCGGTGACGCGCTCGCCTCGGTCCCAGTCGTCGCCGGTGATCTTCTGGCCGGAGGAATTGCCTTCGCCGGTCACCCGCGATACGGGGCGCGCATCCTCATCCACGCTCACGGGCGCCGCAGCGACCGGACCACGCGCCAGCTGGGGAGCGCGACGGTCGAAGCGGAACTCCTCGGTGCCGGTGACCTTGCCACCGGCCATGTCAAAAGGGCCGGTGATCCTGCGGCTGTCCTCGTAGCGGGTGCCGGTGACACCACCGCCGCGCTGGCGGGCCGCGAAGGCCGCCTGGGCGGGAGACTGCACACTGAACCCCTGCCAAGGCTGGTTCTGCAGCGGGAGCGGGAAATCGGGCTCGCTGCCCACCGGGGCGGTGCCGCAGGCCAGGGCCTGCTGGTCAGGTCCCACGTAGGGGGTGCCGGTGATGTCGCCGCAGGCACCGCGCTCGGCGCCGGTCATGACGCCGCCGATGCCCGGCTGGATGCCGCTCATCACGCTGCCCATGCGCACAGGCGTGCGGGCGCGGATCTGCTCCACGGCGGGGGTGGGGCACCAGTTCCCCGCCTCATCCAGGCCGGCGTAGGGGGTGCCGGTGACCGCCTTGCAGGTGCCGGGCTCATCGCCGGTGACCTTCGACGAGCGCCCGGTGCGGGTACCGCTCACCACCTGGGCGCGGTTGGTGACGCTGAATCCCACCTTGGCGGGTTCGGGGGCGGGGCGGGTGCCGCAAAAGCGGTCGTACTGCTGGGTGCCGATGTATTCGTCGCCGGTGATCAGGCGGCAGCTGCCGGGCTCATCGCCGGTGACGTGCTCACTGCGGCCCACATGGGTGCCCGTGATGCCAGTGCCCCGCAGGGTGTGGAGGCTGGCCACCTTGGCGGGTGCGCGGCCGGGGAGCTGCTGGGCCTCGGTGAAGTACTGGTCTCCCGTGAGCTGGCGGCCGGAGCCCGGCTCATCGCCGGTGACCTTCTCGGAGCGGCCCACCATCACGCCGGACACGGTGTGGCCGCCATGGGTCTGGGCCTGGCCCACCTTGCGGGGGGAGGGGCTGGCGCCACCACACCAGGCCGCAGCCTGGTTGGCGGAAACGTACTCGGTTCCGGTGACGATCTTGCAGGTGCCGGGCTCATCGCCGGTGACCTTCTCGGAGCGCCCCACCTCATTGCCGGTGACCCGGTTGCCATGGGTGGTGGCGCTGACGCGCACCTTGGCCGGCTGGCGGGTGATGGGGCCGCTCTGGCAGAAGGTTTCAAACACCTCCGCACCGAGGTATTCGGTGCCGGTGATCGCGCGGCAGGTGGCGGCCTCGTTGCCGGTGGTCTTCGCCGAGCGGTTGGCCTGGGTGCCGGTCACCACCTGGCCGCCACTGGTCTGGCTGGCGCCCACCTTCCAGGCGGCATCCGCCGCGGCGGCCTGACGGGCGCCGTGGCGGTTGGGACCGGTGGGACGGGCGCCGCCACCGCTTCGGGCGCCAGCGGCGGCGCCGACCTTGCTCTTGAGCTCGCGCACTTTCTGGGAGAGCTCGCGGGCGCTCATATCGGGATTTCCCTGGCGCGCGACGCTGGCGGCCATGCTCGTGCTGGGCGTGTTGGCCGATTTGCCACGCTTGGAGAGGGCCTCTCGGCGGGCCAGCACCAGGGCCCGGCTCGGGTTGAACTGGGCGCTGGTGCGGCGGGGGGTGGTGGCCCGTCCGTTGCGGCTGCCTGCGGCGGCACGGGCGGCGAGACCGCTGCTGATCTCGCTGCGCCCCTGGCAGCGGCAGGGGCGATCCGCCTCGGCCGGGGCGGTGGTGGGCTCCGGTGCGGCAACCACAGGGGCGACGGGCGTGCGACGGAGGTCCTGGCGGGTGCGATCGCGGGAGGTGTCGGCGCGCTTGCCGCGACGGGAGAGCGCCTCACGGCGGGCGAGCACCAGCTCGCGGCTTGGATTGGGCACAGGACGCAGGCTGCGGGTCACAGGCGAAGTGGGCGCACTCAGCTGGGGCTCACGGCCGCGACGGGAGCGCTGGGGCACGGAGACGGGGGCAGAACTGGGGGCCGGGGCCACCGGGTTGCTCGCGGAAGCGGCGGGTTCGGCGTTGGTGCGCGTCGGTCGGGCATCCGCGGCGGTCCGGACGCGGCCAGGGGCCGAGGCGTAGCGCCCGGCGGATTTCTTGCCGCCGTTGGTGAGGGCCTTGCGGCGCTCCAGGGCTGCTTCACGACTGGATGTGCTGGCCATATCCGCCCGGATGAATGGAGGTGAAGATGGGGGGCAGCCCGGCACGAAATCGCGCAGGACGCCTCAACGACGCAGCGGAGGGTGCGTCAAGGGCTGCGATGCAGCGACACCGGCCATCGGTGGCAGCGTCGCAGCAGGCTGGAGAAAATCGGTCCCGGCCGCAAGCCGGGACCGGAGGAAGCGGAGCTCAGCGGCCTTCGAACACCACGAAGCAGGCACCCTGGCTCTGGGTGTACGCGTCGTAGCCCACCAGACGCACGTGGTGGTCGGGATAGGCGCGGTGGCAGGCCTCAAGTTCGCTGACAATCACGCCCAGATCCTTCTCACCAAAGAAGGGCAGCTTCCAGTAAGACCAATAGGTGGCCATGGAACGACTGGGATGAATGTGCTCAACGAGCGGGCTCCAACCCTGGGCAATGATGTAGGCAATTTGATCGTAGATCTCGTCCTGGGTCATCGGCGGCAGGAAGCCGAAAGTCTCCAGGGTGGCGACTGTCTGATAGTCACCCACGGTGCTCTTGAAGGGCATGGGGATCCTTGGGGAAGGGGAGGGGATGGCAACGGAGGTGTTGCCGTCCGATGGATTCGGGTTGGACGAACCAAACCCGGAAGAGGGGGAAAGAAACGGGATGCAAGCGGCGCGGCGCCGGGGACAGCGAACCGTCCCACGGCGTCAACGCAACGGCATCACTGAACGTCGAGCTTGTCGACGGTGTCGAACTCGAACTTGATCTCCTTCCAGGTTTCGAGGGCGATCGCCAGCTCGGGGCTGTGCTTCGCGGCTTCCATCAGGATGTCGCGGCCTTCCTTCTCGATCTCGCGACCGGCATTGCGGGCCTTGACGCAGGCCTCGAGGGCCACGCGGTTGGCGGCCGCACCGGCGGCGGAGCCCCACGGGTGACCGTGGGTGCCACCACCGAACTGGAGCACGGAATCATCGCCGAAGATGCTCACCAGGGCAGGCATGTGCCACACGTGGATGCCGCCGGAGGCCACGGCGAACACGCCACCCATCGAACCCCAGTCCTGGTCGAAGAAGTTGCCGCGGCTACGGTCTTCAGGAACGAACGACTCACGCAGCTGGTCGATGTAGCCGAGAGTCGACTGGCGGTCGCCCTCCAGCTTGCCGACCACGGTGCCGGTGTGCAGCTGGTCGCCACCGGAGAGACGCAGGCACTTGGCGAGCACGCGGAAGTGGATGCCGTGCTTGGGATGGCGGTCGATCACCGCGTGCATGGCACGGTGAATGTGCAGCAGCATGCCGTTCTTGCGGCACCACTTCGCCAGACCGGTGTTGGCGGTGAAGCCACCGGTGATGTAGTCGTGCATGATGATCGGCTGCCCGAGCTCCTTGGCGAACTCGGCCCGCTCGTACATCTCCTCCGGAGTGGCGGCGGTGCAGTTGAGGTAGTGCCCCTTCTTCTCGCCGGTTTCCTGCTCAGCCGACTTGACGGCTTCGGCAACGAACTCGAAACGATTCTGCCAGCGCTGGAAGGGCTGGGAGTTGATGTTCTCGTCGTCCTTGGTGAAGTCGAGACCACCGCGGAGGCACTCGTACACCACGCGGCCGTAGTTCTTACCGCTCAGGCCGAGCTTCGGCTTGATGGTGCAACCCAGAAGCGGGCGACCGTACTTGTTCATGCGGTCGCGCTCGACCACGATGCCGTTCGGCGGACCCTGGCAGGTCTTGATGAACGCCATCGGGAAGCGGATGTCTTCCAGGCGCAGGTGGCGCAGGGCCTTAAAGCCGAACACGTTGCCGACCAGGGAGGTCAGCACGTTGGTGATGGAGCCTTCCTCGAACAGGTCGAGGGGGTAGGCGATGAAGGCGTAGAACGACTCTTTGTCGCCCGGCACGTCTTCGATGCGGTAGCAGCGGCCCTTGTAGAAGTCGAGGTCGGTGAGGAGCTCGGACCACACGGTGGACCAGGTGCCGGTGGAGGATTCAGCGGCCACAGCGGCAGCCACCTCTTCCTTGGGCACGCCTTCCTGGCCGGTGCACTTGAAGCAGGCCAGCAGGTCGGTGTCGAGGGGGACGTAATCAGGAGTCCAATACGTGTCGCGGTACTCCTTGACCCCGGCGTCGTACTTCTTGCTCATGGGAGTTCTCCGGTTGGGTCGTGGGGAAGGTCAGGGGTGCAGGCGCGTCAGCGCCGTGCGCCTCAGTCCTTCAGGCCACCGAAGTTGCTGTTGAGCGCGGGCTCAACTTCCCGGTGCGGGCGGGCGATGATGTGGGCGGCCACCAGACCGTCACCCACGCGCTCGCAGGCATCGGCGCCAGCGCGCACCGCCGCGTTCACGGCACCGGTTTCGCCGCGCACCAGCACGGTCACGTAACCGCCACCGACGAACTCCCGGCCGATCAGGCGGACTTCAGCGGCCTTCGTCATGGCGTCGGCGGCTTCGATCGCAGGCACCAGCCCGCGGGTCTCGATCATGCCGAGGGCAATGCCCATGGTTTCGTTTGCCATTACCTGCTCCTGGAGGAGGGGGTGGAATGTTCGCCAGCTACCCTCGTCCGCCGCCGGACCCCCCGTCAAGCCATTGGGACCCGGAACGCCATCAAGGTTTCGCTTTTGACGGATAAGCGGCTCTTATCCTTGCTCAACAGAACGTAAGAATCCCTTGCGCACGCAGCCCCCCAGCGGCGGCTCGGTCCCCCCCGGGCTCAAAGCGGCTCCGCCTCCGACAGAAAGCCAACGCCGCCATAGCGAGCCAACAACGGCCGCAAGGCGCTGCGCACCGCCTCGGCCTGCTCAGCGCTGCAAAACACGATCACATGGGCGTTGGCCCCCAGACCGCTGAAATCCATCGCCTCGGAAATCTCCCCGCCCAGCCCGAAGCCGGTCACGTGACGCATCACCGAGTAGCCCGGCGCCCCGGCCTGGCGGATCGCCCGGCAGATCGGGCTCAGTTCGCGGTCAGCGATGAACAGGTCGATGCGTTTCATGGGGATCGGTTCAGGCGGCGGCAAGGAAGCGCTGGGCGAGGCTGAGGTAAAGCGGGATCCCCACAACCACGTTGAACGGGAAGGTGACCGCCAGGGCACTGGAGATGTACAGGCTGGGATTGGCCTCGGGCACCGTCATCCGCATCGCGGCTGGAACGGCGATGTAGGAGGCGCTGGCGCAGAGCACCATGAACAGCAGGCCATCGCCCAGACCCAGCCCCAGCAACCGCGCGATCAGCAACCCCAACAGCGCATGCACCAGTGGGGCGACGACCGCGAAGCCGACCAGAAAGGCGCCGGCCCTGCGCAGATCCTGCAACCGCTGGGCCGCCACCAGGCCCATGTCGAGCAGGAAGAAGCAGAGGGCGCCGTAGAAGAGCTTGTCGGTGAAGGGCTCCATCTTGGCCAGGCCGGAAGGGCTGTAGGCCGTGACCACGTAGCCGATCACCAGGCTGCCGATCAGCAGAAACACCGAACCATTCAAAAACGCCTCCTGCAGCACCTCGCGCCAGCGCATCGCCTCCCCCTCCCGGGCGCGGCGCAGGCTCAGGCGCGCCAGCACCACCCCCACCACGATCGCCGGCGATTCCATCAGGGCGAGGGCGGCCACCATGAAGCCATCGAAATGGATCTGCAGGATGGTGAGAAAGCTCTCAGCCGTGATGAAGGTCACGGCGCTGATCGAGCCGTAGGAGGCCGCCACCGCGGCCGCGTTGGCCGCATCCAGGCGGGTGCGCAGGATCGCGAAGCTGGAGAGCGGCACCAACAGCGACATCGCCACCGCGGCACCGATCGTGAGCAGCACCAGCGCGCTCAGGCCGCTGTGGGCCAGCTCCAGGCCCCCCTTGAAGCCGATCGCCAGCAGCAGATACAGAGAGAAGAGCTTGGGCAGGGGCGAGGGGATCTCCAGATCGGAGCCCACCAGCACCGCCAGGATGCCGAGAAAGAAGAACAGAACCGGTGCCGACAGCAGGTTCTGGAGGATGAGGCCTGTCTGCACCACTCGCGCCGGCCGGGATCCTGAAACCTAGGCGTGCGGGGCCAGCCGGTGGTCAGGGCGCGCTCAAAGTTGACGGCCCACCTGGTCAGAACTGGGACGTTTTCCTTACCTTGGCCGCGAGGCAGGTCCCCGGAACCTGTTCTGGGGGTGGAATGTTCAACCCATCCTGCCTCACCCCCTTGCGTCACAATGGGCGCCGATCCACTCCGGCTGGCCCCGCGTGACGATCCGGCCCCTCCGCCCCCGCCTCGTCATCGCCAGCGGCAACCCCCACAAGGTGGCCGAAATCGGCGCGATGCTGGCGCTGGCGGAGATTGAGGTGCTGGCCCAGCCTCGGGAGCTGGCGGTGGAGGAAACCGGCTCCACCTACGCCGAGAACGCGCGCCTCAAGGCGGAGGCCGCCGCCGCGACCACCGGCGAATGGGCCCTGGCCGACGACTCCGGCATTGAGGTCGATGCCCTCGACGGACGGCCGGGCCTTTACTCCGCCCGCTACGCCCCCACCGACCACGAGCGCATCCACCGGCTGCTGCGGGAACTCGACGACTCCCTGTACCGCGGCGCCAGCTTCGTGAGCGCCATGGCCCTGGCCGATCCGGGCGGCGCCGTGGTGGCCGAATCGCATGGCATCTGTCGGGGCCTGATCCTGCGGGCCCCCGATGGCCACGGCCCCGGCTACGACGCGATCTTCTGGGTGCGGGAGGCCGGCTGCAGCTACGCGCGCATGGGCGAACACCTGCGGGCGCGGCTCGGCAGCCGCGGCAAGGCAGCCCGGGCGATCGCCCCGGCCCTGCGCGCCTGCCTCGGGCTCAGCCGTTGATCATCGCCACGGCCCGCATCGCCGCGGCGGCGGCCTCCTCCACATCCCCTTCGCGGCCCGCCAGGGTCAGACGTCCGAAAGCGCCCACCGCCTTCACGTCCACCACGGTGATGTTGGAGGCCTTCTCGGCCTCGTTGGCGGCGATGAGCACGTAGCCGGCCGGTTCGGTTTCGAGGATGAACATGCTCATGCCGGCCTGGATCATCGACCCGCGGCGGTTCTGGCGGTTGATCAACACCGCGTGATCGGGGGTGATGGCGCGGATGATCTCGGTCCAGGTCACGTCGCAGGGACTGCGCCGCTCGATGCTGCTGCCGATCGCCTCGAGCACAACCTCGCCGGAAGGGAGCACATTGCGCGGGGCGCGGGGATACATCGCGATCGAGCCAAAGGCCCGCTCCACCACCATCTGGCCGAGGCGCACGGTGCTGGCCTTGAGGGCGATGTCGGTGACGCGGTGCACGGCCATGCCAGGAGACACCTCCAGCCAGAGGCAGGCGTCGCCGGGGATCGGCAGGAAGCCCTGGGAAACGGTGCCCATGTAGGCCGCCAGCTGGGGCTGCAGCGAATCGAGAAACACGTAGGTACGCAGCTCGATCGACTGCACATGGCTCGACTGGCGCAGCCGCGAGCTCTCGCTGTCGGTGGTGATCACACAGCTGGCGCCGTCGCGGGCGAGGGCACCGCTGCCGTGCTCCACCACCGTGCCGGTGATCTCGGGACGACTGCCGCCCTCAAGCCGCAGGGCCTGGCGCCGCCGACTCACGGCGCGGTCTTCGGAGGAACTGAAGCCGCCGGAGAAGCTGCTGGAGCGGGAGGTCCTGGCGTCCGTCACGGGGCGTGCCGATTTCGTGCCGGATGGCAGCCGATCTTACCGGTCGCTGGATCGCGGCCTTCTGACAGGAGATGCGATTTGGTGGTCCTGGCCACAGCCGCCCAATCAGGGTCCGCTATCACCACGATCACCGCCGCTGATGCCCGCTCCCCATGCTCACGCCCACCACCCGTCTGCGCCTGCAGGGCATCCTCGGGCGCATCGCCGCCGATGAACCGGTCTCGCTGGCCGAACGGATCTACCTGCAGAAGTTCGCGGACCGCGACCCCAGCGTGGCCGGCTGGCTGCGCCAGGCGCGTCGCCGCCAGCAGGGGCAGGTGCCAGCCGATGGCCTCGACCGCCTGCTGGCCGACCTGAACCTGGGCAGCACCGAGCCGGACGATCAGCCGCCGCAGCGCCGCACCGGGCGGGGTGGCCAGGCAGGCGAAACGGACGAGGGGGGCGAGGATCTGGGCGATTGGTTCGGCGGCGCGCCGGGCTGGTTGCGGCGCAGCTGAGGGCCGACCGACAGGGCTTGCCGAGCCGGGCGCAGCCGGTACCGTCCGCCCAATCGTTGGGCCGTTGCCATGGCACCCAAACGCACCACTGCCGCCACCAGCCCCCATGCGGAACCGATGCCGGTGGCCGAACCGATCCCGGAAGCCACCGCGACGATGCCCGACTGGCTGGCGCGGGCGGTGGAGCAGGGGGTGAAGCCCGAGCAGGCCCTGGCCTTCATCGGCCTCGGTCTGATGCGCCGCCTGGCGGATGGGGGCCAGGAAACGTCCTGGGTGTGGAACGAGGAGGAGGAGGGTGGCGCCGCCGACCTCGCCGGCCTGCGCCAGCGCCTGGAACTGGTGCAGCTCGCGCTCGACACCGGCGCTCCACTGACCACCGCCGAGGTGAGCCAGCTGCTGGGGGCCCGGCCGGGGGCGCCGGTGGTGCAGCGGGGCGGGCTGCGGGCGAAGCGCCTGAGCCGCAACGTCTGGAAACTCAGCCGGGCTTCGGAAGAACCGGAGCGGGGTGGCTTCTCCGACGGCTTCCGGCGCCGCCTCTGATCCCGAAAAGATGTGACACAAGTCGGCGCCGACGGGGTCAGCCCCGCTAGCCCTTGTCCGTGCCAACGGGCCCATCGCCATGCCCCAGCCCACCGCAACCTCCCTGGCAGCCGCGGCCGCCGAGCCGCCCCTGCTGCGTGAGAGCGGCCAGCGTGAGGTGTTCTGCGGCCTCACATCGATCGTGTGGCTGCATCGCCGCATGCCCGATGCCTTCTTTCTGGTGGTGGGGTCGCGCACCTGCGCGCACCTGATCCAGAGCGCTGCCGGGGTGATGATTTTCGCCGAACCACGGTTCGGCACGGCGATCCTCGGGGAACGGGACCTGGCGGGCCTGGCCGACGCCAACGACGAGCTCGACCGCCTGGTGCGCGAGCTGCTGGAGCGGCGCCCCGAGATCCGCACCCTGTTCCTGGTTGGATCCTGTCCGAGCGAGGTGATCAAGCTCGACCTGGCCAGGGCGGCGGAACGGCTCAGCGTTCAGTTCCAGGGCCGGGTGCGGGTGCTCAACTACTCCGGCAGCGGCATCGAAACCACCTTCACCCAGGGGGAAGACGGGGCCCTGCAGGCGCTGCTGCCCCTGATGCCCAGCCGGGAGGAGCCGCAGCTGCTGATCGTCGGCACCCTGGCCGATGCGGTGGAGGATCGCTTCCTCTCCCTGTTCGCCCGCATGGGCATGCCGGTGGTGCGCAGCCTGCCGCCGCGGCGCTCCACGGAGCTGCCGCCGGTGGGCCCGGGCACGAAGGTGCTGCTGGCCCAGCCGTTCCTGAGCGGCACCGCGCGGGCGCTGGTGCACCGCGGCGCCGAGCTGATCCAGGCGCCCTACCCTTTCGGGGTGGAGGGCAGCCGGCTGTGGATGGAGGCTGCCGCCCGGGCCTTCGGGCTGGATCCGGCCGCGGTGGCCGCCGTGCTCGATCCGCTGGTGGAGCGGGGCCGCCGGGCGGTGGCGCCGCACCGGGAGGTGCTGCAGGGCAAGAGATTGTTCCTGATGCCCGATTCGCAGCTGGAGATTCCCCTGGCCCGCTTCCTGGCGCGGGAGTGCGGCATGGAGCTGGTGGAGGTGGGCACCCCCTACCACGACCGGCAGCTGATGGCCTGCGAGCAGGAGTTGCTGCCGCCCGGCACCCAGCTCAGCGAGGGGCAGGACGTGGAACGCCAGCTGGAGCGGGTGCGCGCCGCCCGACCGGATCTGGTGGTCTGCGGTCTGGGGCTGGCCAACCCGCTGGAGGCCGAGGGCATCGCCACCAAGTGGTCGATCGAGCTGGTGTTCAGCCCGATCCACGGCTGCGACCAGGCCGGCGACCTGGCCGAACTGTTCGCCCGGCCGCTGCGCCGCCGCGGCCTGCTCCAGTTCGCCTGAGCGCCCCGACCGCGCGACTCCCCCCTCGGCCCAGCCTTCCCCATCCCTCCGCCGCCATTCCGCCGCCATGGACCTCACCCTCTGGACCTACGAAGGCCCGCCGCACGTGGGGGCGATGCGAATCGCCAGCTCGATGGAGGGGGTGCACTACGTGCTGCACGCCCCCCAGGGTGACACCTACGCCGATCTGCTGTTCACGATGATCGAGCGGCGCGACCGCCGGCCGCCCGTCACCTACACCACCTTCCAGGCCCGCGACCTGGGCGGGGACACGGCCGATCTGGTGAAGCGCACGCTGCAGCAGGCCGTGGACCGCTTCAAGCCTGAGGCGCTGCTGGTGGGCGAGAGCTGCACCGCCGAGCTGATCCAGGACCAGCCCGGTGCCCTGGCGATGGGCATGGGCTTCGGCGACCTGCCAATCGTGAACCTGGAGCTGCCGGCCTACTCCAAGAAGGAGAACTGGGGGGCCGCCGAAACCTTCTACCAACTGGTGCGCGGCCTGCTCAAGGGGCAGCTGCCGGCCCCGGGCGATGCCAAACCCTCCCCCGGCCGCTGGCGTCAGGAGGGGCGAAGGCCGCGGGTGAATCTGCTCGGCCCGTCTCTGCTGGGCTTCCGCTGCCGCGATGACGTGGCTGAGATCACCCGAGTGCTGGCGGAACACGGGGTGGATGTGGCGGTGGTGGCGCCGCTGGGGGCGCGGCCGGCGGATCTGCGGCGCATCCCCGAGGCCGATGCCAATGTGTGCCTCTACCCGGAGCTGGCCGGCAGCCTGTGCAGCTGGCTGGAGCGAAGTTTCGGGATGAGCACGGTGCGCACGGTGCCGATCGGCATCAACGCCACCTGCGATTTTCTGGCGGAGCTGGCGCAGGTGCTGGAGCTGGAACTGCCGGATGCGGCGCTGGAGCAGCGCCGTTCAAGGCTGCCCTGGTATTCGCGCTCGGTGGATTCCACCTACCTCACCGGCAAGCGCGTATTCATCTTCGGGGACGGAAGCCACGCCCTGGCCGCCGCCCGCATCGCCCGCGAGGAGATGGGCTTCACGGTGGTGGGCCTGGGCACCTACAGCCGGGAGATGGCCCGCGAGGTGCGCGCTGCCGCCAAGGAGCTGGGCCTGGAGGCGCTGATCAGCGACGATTACCTGGCGGTGGAGAAAGCGATGGCTGACGCCGCTCCGGAGCTGGTGCTCGGCACCCAGATGGAGCGCCACAGCGCCAAACGACTTGGGATCCCTTGCGCCGTGATCAGCACACCGCTGCATGTGCAGGATGTGCCGGCCCGCTATTCGCCGCAGATGGGCTGGGAGGGAGCGAATGTGATCTTTGACAGCTGGGTGCACCCGCTGATGATGGGCCTTGAGGAACACCTGATCGGCATGTTCCGCCACGATTTCGAATTCGTCGACGGCCACCGCAGCCACCTGGGCGATGGCGCCCCCGGGGCGGCCCCCGCCTGTGATCCGGTGCAGAACGCGCCGGAAACGGCAGCGGCAACGGCGGTGGTGGTGGCAGCAGCGGCGGAGGGCGCCGGCGAGGGCAAAGCACGCTGGAGCCCCGATGGTGAAGCGGAACTGCACAAGATCCCCTTCTTCGTGCGCGGCAAGGTGCGGCGCAACACCGAACGGTTCGCTCACGAGCGCGGCATCGCCCTGATCGATGCCGAAACGCTCTATGACGCCAAAGCCCACTTCGGCCAGTGACCAGGCAGGCAGGCAGGGCATAATTGCCAAGGATCGAGAAAAGCGTCAATAACCAGACGATCTCGCTCAACATAAGCAAAGAAGTTTTACAGCTCGGCCGCGCAGCCTGAGCCTTGCTAGGCATGGAGAACTCGCACAAGCCGCGATGCCTCCCGCCCAGGATTCACAGGCCTATACATCGGCCGATCCCTTCATCGACGCGCACTGCCACTTGTTCAACATCGTTGATGTGCCCCTGTATGAGTCGATCGCAGGCCTCATCGACATGGGAACGATCAAAAACCTCCTGGCAGGATTTTTCGCAGGCGCCGCAATTGTTTCCAGGGAACTACCAGAAGCCCTGAAGAAACAGCGAAACTTCCTACGCTTCTTCGAGAGGGATATTACCGAGAACATCGGCTGGCTCGACCGTGAACTGAAGAACGCTGTTCATTTCGACAACAAGATCAACAAGGCCCTAAAAGACTATGGATACAGGAACAATCGAATCATCATAACTCCACTGGTGATGGATTTTGACTCCAATCGCCTCGAAACCGAAATCGGCAGAGACTGCCTCTGCACAGACCAGGTTCGCAGGCTTTTTCACGCGATCGAAGATGCCGGAGTCAGCACCGAGATTTATCCCTTTGCAGGCTTCGCCCTGGATAAACTCAACGTCGATAACACAGAGTTTGAAGCCTTCAAAGAGTGGTGGCACGACAACTCTCTTGACGCCGAGGATCGCGCCAAAGGCCGGCTGACCCCTCTGAGGAGCGGCAAAGTGATCGGGATCAAACTGTATCCGCCGCTGGGATTCAGCCCCATCCCAACAGACGAAGGCGCCCGGAAACGCTATGTAGCCTTCTTCAAATGGTGTGTCGACAACGACATCCCGATTACGGTGCACTGTCAGGAGAGTTCCTACTCCGGAGCGAAAGGTGATTCCATCGACAGGATCAATCGCCTGACAAACCCCAAAAACTGGGAACAACTCTTCAAGGAGCACCCGGAGCTTCACGGCCTACGGATTAATTTTGGCCATTTTGGTGGCTCGGGCGAGCTTGGCAAAATGATGAAGGGGATCAACCCCAACATCACAAGCCAAACGCTGAATGATAGCTGGTCTCTTACGATCTGCCGATTGCTCAGCAACTACCCGAATACCTATGCCGATATCTCTGCATTTAAATTCGAAGAGGAAGACGACAGAAAAGGGCTGGCCAAATTAATTGGCGGCTCAATGACCCTATACAAAGATACATGGATCACAAACCTGGAAGCGATCCAGAACAAGATCATGTGGGGCTCTGATGTGCCGATGGTGCTGGCATCACCGTCGTTTCTAGATGGAAATGGCAAGCCCTCATATGCATCCCTTCTAGAGAAATTCTACAATTGCTTGCTGATCAACGATCCATTCGGATCCACGAATCAAGCCATGTCTTGCCGTGCATTCAACAAAGTAACCCGCTCCAATCCGAGCGAGTTTCTGTTCGGCCATTGAGCAGCTGATCACGGCTGCTCAGGCGTCCGCATCCGGGCTGAAACCTGGGCTTCCGGATCGACCCCTGCGAAGGTGGGCGGCAGCCAGACGCGCACCACCATCAGCAGGGCGGCCGTGGCCAGAAACAGGCAGACGGCGAGGATCTGGCGCCAGTCGGTTTCGAGTACGCCACGCACGATCACCTCTCGCAGCACCGACACGATCGCAATCTCCACCGAAACGCCGATTGAAACCCGCTGTTCCTGCAGGTAGATGATCAACAGCCGGAACAATTCCACCAGGATCAAGATGAAGAGGATGTCGGCGGTGATGGCATGAAATTGGGGCTTGCCGAGCAGGGAGGTGAAGATCTGACGAAGCTGCAGGGCCATCACGCAGAACAATCCCAGGCAGAGCGACACAGCGATCAGATCCTGCACCGCCTCCAGCGACTGCACCAACTGGGGCCTTCGAAACAACTGGTACCAGGCCAGAGAACGGCGTGCACCTGCGGACGAACCGGGCGGAGATTCCTGCAGCGAGGCAGCAGAGGTGTCAGCAGGAGGAGACGGGAGGGAAACGGTCATGGCGGAAAGATCGGTGAGGCAAGAGTACGGATGCTCAATCAATCCGTCAACGCGATTTATATCGCTGCTTCTGATCGACGCGATTGGCAACGGCAAACTGTGGGCGGCAGCCGGCGAGCCCGCCACTGGGCCGGATTGCCTAGGGTCTGGCTTGTGTTGCTCCGTCCGGCCCGATGCCCTGGACCCTCGCCGACATTCCTGACCAGTCGGGACGTCTGGCCCTGATCACCGGCGCCAGCAGCGGCCTGGGCCTGGAGACGGCCCGGGCACTGCTGGCCCGCGGCGCGACGGTGATCCTGGGCTGCCGCTCACTCGCCAGGGCGGAGCAGGCGAAGAAGGAGCTGCTGGCCGCCAGCCGCGAGGGCGGCGCCGTGGACACGCTCGACCTCGACCTGGCCGATCTGGCCTCGGTGCGCCGGGCGGCGGCGGACGTGGCTGAGCGCTACGGCCGCCTCGATCTGCTGATCAACAACGCTGGCGTGATGGGGCTGCCCCGCAGCCTCACCCGCGATGGCTTCGAGCGGCAGTTCGGCACCAACCACCTCGGCCATTTCGCCCTCACCACCGCGCTGCTGCCGCTTCTGCGTCCGCAGGTGGATGCGCGGGTGGTGACGGTGACATCGGGGGCCCAGTACTTCGGCCGCATCGACTTCGACGATCTGCAGGGCGAGCGCCGCTATGACCGCTGGCGCGCCTACGGCCAGAGCAAGCTGGCGAATGTGATGTTCGCGCTGGAGCTGCAGGAGCGGCTGACGGCGGAGGGATCGGGCGTGCGGTCGCTGGCGGCCCATCCGGGGGTGGCCCGCACCAACCTGCAGCCGGCATCGGTGGCGGCGAGTGGATCGTGGATCGAACCGCTCGCCTACCGGCTGATGGGGCCGCTGTTTCAGAGCGCGGCAATGGGTGCGTTGCCGCAGCTGTTCGCCGCCACGGATCCGGAGGCGGCGCCCGGCGGCCACTACGCCCCCGACCAATGGGGCGGCATGCGCGGCTGGCCCACCGAGGCCCGGCCCGCCCCCACGGCCCTGGATGCACAGCAGCGACAGCGGCTGTGGAGTGTGAGCGAGGAGCTGTGCGCCGCTGGCGTTGCTGCATAGAAAGCGTTGCGGGCCAGCCAGGCTTCTAGATCGGCGGGGCCGGTGCAATCGATCAGAAACTCGGCCAACGGCTCCTGGGACGGAGCGGTAAGGGCGGCAATGGGCTGAGCTCACCCGAAATAGACCCACGAAACATGAAGCGATCGCCCCTATCCCCCTGGCTGTTGCATGCCGAAAAGCAGCACAATTTTGCGGGAGCTAGAGCGCATCCTCAATGTCGAGGGATGATTGCTGAACGGCAAGCCCCTCTCGCTCAATGCAGTCTGCAGACCATCTCACCAATTCAGCGTAGATCGTCAATGGATCACCAGCGGGGTTGATTGCAGAAGCAATAAAAGCGGCCATGCCACCAAGTTCATCATAACGAAAAGCATCTACAGCGTCATCGCCAATGCGTTCGCCGTATTTCGCAACGATTCTCTCCTTCAAGCATCCAATCGGGAATTTTTGCAGAGGCGGGGAAGAGCCTGTCATGATCAGCTGAGCTCAAAACGCGGGGCTAAATCGTGGCCGGGACGAGAATTGGTGGTTCCATCGACACCCAGCTGGCACGATGAATACAAACCTACACGGGCACGCCAGGCCGTGCAAGACTACCAAGCCCTGAGGATGGCCAGTCTCCTAGAGCAATATCTGCACGGGCGCACCGCAGAGCCGGCAACGCTTCAGCCCTCCCCAGGGTGGTGCTGAACGGCAAGGGGCACAGCTGCAGGGGGGCTGTGCGGGGAGCTGGTGGGCCGAGCGCAAGCCCTGACGGGCTGGCGATGGGAGCGGCTGGGGGAGTTCTGGGGGCGGGTGGGAAAAAACTAGGTGAATTCTCGTTCCCAGTCGTGCCCCAGGGGTTGCCTCATCCACTGCTCCGTCCGAGGATGGAGGAAAGCCCCCCTGAGCAACGGCCAGGAGCGCGCTGACGATCCGGTCCCTGCTCGAACAGTTTTTGAGCAGATGTGATGTTCCTGGCGTGCATCTTCCGGGAGGAGATTGATGCCGTCCACTGCACCGCCGCAGCTGCCCCGGCCCCCACGGCACGTCCCCCTCGACACCTGGCCCCAGGCGCCAGCGATAGACCGAACAGCTGAGCCCGCACCCTCTGGAGCTGCGCCACGGCTGAGCAAACAGATGCGCGGGGCCAGCGCTCCGGGCTTTGTTGTGGCGATCCCGGCCCAACCCAGCGCCGGAGAGGCTGTCAGACAGCTGATGGGATTCGCCGACGCAGACGCCGGCTCCACCCCCAGACGGAAAGGGCTGCCACCATCGGCAATGGCGCGGGGACCTGCGGAGAAGCTCCAGGCGACAGCGTGGTGGCCACAATCGACCCACCAATGCTGTAAGCATTGCTCTGACCCTGCAAGTAGTTCACAGGCAGATACGCCAGGGTTTGGATGGGATCATAGTAGATCGTGAAACCACTGAACTGAATACCCGAAACACTATTGCTGGCGAACGTTATCCCATTTCCCGTTACCTGCAACGGCGCGCCGGGCCCCGACCACAGAAAGGTGTTGTCGGCAGGATTGCCCCATGGATCGGTTGACAACAGCTGGGTGATGGCGAATGGACCGTCACCATTGACTGAAAACGTGCCCGACACATCGGTGACCGAATATGTGGCACCGGGCGTTACCGAAATACCGGACGTGGTAAACGTTCCCGAACCGTTGTTCACGCCGCCGTTGGTAAACGACCAATCCCTTACAAGCGCCTGCGCCGGGCTGGCCGTGACAGCAAGCATGGAGGCCAGCGCGGACGCCAGAACAACAAAAAATTCAATTAAGATTAGCGGAAGCTGCGAGCGTTCTGAGGCGTTGCTTACCGTTCGTATTGCCCAGCGGTATCGCGCGACACTCTTGCGCCTGCCACAGGGGAAGAGTGGCGGCCCATCCCTGATTCAGCGGTGCTCGATCAGTTCGGTGGGGGCATAGCGCACCTTCGCCAGGCCGGCGTACTTGTCGGAGGCGTCGCGGTAGCCCGCGGCACACACCACACAGCTGCGGTAGGGACTGGTTTCGAGCCCCAGGATCCGGTCGTACTCGGCTGGCGAGAAGCCCTCGATCGGGCAGGTGTCCACCCCCAGCAGGGCGGCGGCGGTCATGAAGGTGCCCAGGGCGATGTACACCTGATTCGAGGCCCAGCGCTCGATCTGCTGGCTGCGGGGTCCATCGAGCAGATCCTTCTGCATCATCTCCCGGTAGTAGCCCAGCTGCTCGGCCGGCACGCCGCGCACCGTGCTCGTGGTGGTGATCAGCTGGTCGAGGTCGACCGGGGTGATCGCGCGCTTGGCCAGGAACACCACCAGGTGGGAGGCATCGGTGATCTGGCTCTGGTTCCAGGAATGGGGGCGCAGCTCCGAACGCAGGGCGTCGTCGCCGATCACCAGAAACTTCCAGGGCTGCAGCCCGTAGCTCGAGGGGCTCATCACCAGGCTATTCTCCAGCGCCGCCCAGGTGGTGGGCTCGATCCGGCGCGCGGCATCGAACGTTTTCACCGCATAGCGCCAGTTCAGGGCCGCATCGAGGGCGCCGGGGGCGAGGGGGGTCAGCGCGATTTGATTCGGCGTAGCGGCCATGAACAACGGCAGGGCAATGGTGCATCTTCAGCGGCGGTCGGCGAGGAAGGCAAGCCCCGGGCCATCAGCACTGCTCCGGCAACGCCGGTTCACGGGGCCAGTTCACGATCACCCCGGCCACCGGGATCGCCAGAAACACGCCCAGCAGCCCGGCGATCCGCTCGCCCACGAACAGCGAGAAAAACAGCACCAGCGGGGGCAGAGACAGGGCCCGCCCCATCACGCGTGGATGGAGGAGGTTGTCCTGCACCTGCTGGAGCAGCACGCTGCCGATCACGACCCGCAAGGCCAGCCAGGGGCCCTGGGTGAGCACCACCACCACCGCCACCACGGCCACACCGAGGGTGGCGCCGATCCCCGGGATCGCATCGAGCACTCCCACCACCACCGCCAGCATCAGGGCGAACTGCACGCCGAGCGCCTGGAACAGCAGGGCGCTGGCGACGCTGAGAAAGGCCACCAGGCTGAGTTGACCCCGCAGAAATCCGAGCACGCTGCGCTCCAGTGCCCCCTGCAGCTGCAGGCCGAAAGGTTGGGGCAGCCGGTTGAGCAGGGAGCGCAAGAGGCGGCCCCCATCCGCCAGCATGTAGACGGTGAGCACCAGCACCACAACGAATGCCATCAGCTTGGAGAAAGCTCCCCCAAGCAGGTCGAGGCCGTGGCTGAGCTTGCCGAGGAGCTGCAGGGCCTGATCGAGGTCGAGCTCCCGCTGGCCTGGGCTGATCGGCAGGGGGATTTGGCGCAGGCCTGCCTCCAGTTCCGCCAACAGGGCCTGGCCCTGGCCGGCCAGTTGCTGTCCCAGCCCGGTGACGAACGCGACCACCAGGCCCAGTGCCGTCAGGGTGGTGAGCGCGATGGCCAGGGGACGGGGCATCAGGCGGCTCACCCAGCGCACCGGCGTGTCGAGCAGCACCGCCAACACCCCGGCCACCAGAAACAGGCTGATGGGAAGGGAAAAGAAATTCAGCAGCTGAAGACTCGCCCAGCCGCAGGCGAACACCAGCAGAAACCGCAGCAGGGAGGCGTTGCTGAGGCCGGGGAGAAGCCAGCGGCTCCGGCTGGGATCCATGGCGCGCCCATGCACTGCGAACCACTATCTCCAGGCCCCGCCGCCCGGATCAGCGCCTGTGCGCACGGCGGAAGTCCCACGGCCGCTCGATGCCCCCCGGCTGCTGCCAGAGGCCGTACCGATGGCGCGAGGCCCTGTACTCCGCCTGCCGGTACGCCTCCGCCGCGCAGGCCTCTACATGGCGGGGGTGCACGAAGGCCCAGCCGTCCTCCACCATCGCCAGGCCCAGGTTGATCTCGCCGATCACCTCGGCCACGGTGCGGCCGTAGCGGTCGGTGTCGACCGGGCGGATCCAGACCCTGCTGCCCACCGGCAGGCGGGTGCGCAGGTAGGCGCGGGCGCGCTCGCCATGGGGCGCCTGGGCCAGCTCGGGGGCATCGATGCAGGCCAGGCGCAGCTTGCGCGTCTGGCCGTCGTGGCGCACGCGCAGGCTGTCGCCATCGCCCACCGAGAGCACGGTGGCCCGGTACGGGGCTCCGGCCCCTCCCCTGACTGGGGCGGTGCGGGGCGGCGGTGCCCAGGCCCAGGCCGGCCCTGCGAGCACCACCCGAACCAGCCAGCACAGCAACACAAGACTTCGCATCGCTCAGCGGCCGATTTCCAGGCCGGCATCCTGCCCCAGCCCGCCAGAGTGGCGCCATGCCCCACCACGCAGACCGCCCCAGCAAGACCTGCGCCTGCTGCGGCCGCCCATTCCAGTGGCGGCGCAAGTGGCGCGATGTGTGGGAGGAGGTGCGCTACTGCTCGGAGCGTTGCCGCAACCAGGCGCGGCGGCCTGCCCAGCGGCGTCAGCGGGCGGCGGGGCTGGACGCCGGCGGGGGGGAGGCCGGCGGCGGCAGGTAGCCGCTATCCACGAGGAAGGAGCGCAGGGCCTCCGGGAAGGAGCGGGCCGGCCGCTCCCGTCCCAAACAGATTCCGTCCGCGTCCCGGCCACCGTCGCACAGGCGAAGGCCCCAGCGGGAACGGCGGTCGTAGTGGCGGAGCATGCGCTGCCAGCCGTCCTCCAACTCCCCCACCAGCGCCTTGCTCGCCACATAGCCGGCAAGAAAGGCGTTCGCATCGGGGGGATCGGACAGCGCGAACCACGCCTCCTGGTCGGCCAGCCAGCGCCGGTGCAGGGGTAGGAAGGCGCTCTGGTGGGAGACATCCACGAAGCCCTCGCCCTGCAGCTCCCACACCCGCACTGGCGTGGTGCCGCAGGCGTAGCAGCCGAACCGGTAGAGGAAGCGGTTGTCGGCATCCACGAGCCGGAAACGGCCGTCGTCGAGCGGATCCTCCGCCGCAGCCGGGCCGCCGTTGAACGGCCCCAGGCTGCGCTCGCGCCAGTGGCGGCCCCCGGCATCGGCGCGCAACACCTGCGTGCGGCGGCAGCAGTGGGCCCCGCCGCTGAACGAGGAGAGCAGCACCTCCGGGAAGGGGTTGGCAGGGTCCATCTCGGCGATCTGCACGATGGCGCCGGGCGGCCCCGCCGTGGCCAGCCCCTCAAGGCGGCCCACCAGCCGCGAGCCGACGCGCACCTGCAGCTGCGGCGCCATGAGGGGCAGCCCATCCACCGAACCGGCCGGCCGCACAGCGGCCTCCACCCGCAGCGCGCCCTGGCGCAGGCAACCGGCCGCGGCGGCCCCCTGCAGGCGCAGGATCAACGCCGGCGGAGCCGGGGCCTGCGCTGGCGCAGGCGGGATGGAAGCGAAGAGGGGCATGGCGAGCGGGGCCGCTGGCGCCATGCTGGGGACCGCCAGCCGACTCGGCCATGCTCCGCTCCCTTGGGCCCGCGCTCTCCCCGCGGCAGCTGCGCCTGTGCCTGCCCCTGCTCGCGCTGCTCGCCCCCTGGCCCCTGCTCCTTGCGCCGGCCCAGGCCGGCACCGTGAATGGCCCGGCCAGCAGCGGTGGGCTCTACTGGCAGAAGGTGGAAAGCGGCGGCAAGGTGCAGTATCTCTGCCGCTCCACCAAGGAAGCGGGGATCCAGAAGGGCGCCCGCTGCCAGGGCGCCAAGGCGAAAAAACCCTGAGCGAGCGAAACCATGTGCGGCACCTGCGCCTGCGGTGAGCCCGAGCCCCCCGCCCCGCGGCTGGTGCACAGCGCCCGCCGGTTGCTGGAGCACAACGAGGCCCATGCCGCCATCAACCGAGAGCGCTTCCGCCATGCAGGCGTGCGGGTGCTCAACCTGCTCTCCTCGCCGGGATCCGGCAAAACCGCCCTGCTGGAGCGCCTGGCCCGCGACTGGAGCCCGCAGGAGGCGATGGCGGTGCTGGTGGGCGATCTGGCCACCGATCTCGACGGGCGCCGGCTGCGGGCGGCGGGGCTGCCGGCGGTGGTGCTCAACACCGGCCAGGCCTGCCATCTGGAGGCGGCGATGGTGGAGCGGGGGCTGGAGCGGCTGGCGGCCGAGGGGGTGACGCTGGCGGGGCTGCGCTGGCTGCTGATCGAGAACGTGGGCAACCTGGTCTGCCCCGCCGGCTACGACCTGGGCGAAGACCTGCGCGTGGTGCTGCTCGCCGCCGGCGAGGGGGAGGACAAACCGCTCAAGTACCCGGCGATGTTCCGCCGCGCCGATGTGGTGGTGATCAGCAAGATCGACCTGGCCGAGGCGGTGGGCTTCGACCGCGCCGCCGCCCACGCCGCCCTGGCCCAGGTGGCGCCCCAGGCGGCGGTGGTGGAGGTGTCGGCCCGCACGGGGCAGGGGATCGGGCGGCTGCGGGAGCTGTGCGTCGGCACCGTCGTGTCCGGATGAGCAGCACCGCCACCCTCCTGGCCGTGGCCGCCACCGGCGTCGTGGTGGGGCTGGTGAATGCCCTCTCCGGCGGCGGCTCCCTGCTCAGCTTTCCGCTGCTCACCGGCCTGGGGCTGCCGGCGCTGATCGCCAACGCGACCAACACCGTGGCCCTGCTGCCTGGCTACTTCGGCGCTGCCCTTGCCCAGCGGCGTGCTCTGGCCGACCAGCGCCGGCTTGCGCTGGGGTTGCTGCCGGTGGCCGCTGCCGGTGGTCTGGTGGGCGGCCTGCTGCTGCTGGCCAGCGGTGAGGAGCTGTTCCAGGCCGCCGTGCCCTGGCTGATCCTGTTCGGCTCGGTCCTGCTGGCCCTGCAGACGCCCCTGCGGGCGGGGATCGGTGCCCTTGCGACCGCCGCGGGCCGCCGCCCCTCCCCCGCCTGGAGCGTGGCGCCGGTGGGACTGGCGGCGATCTACGGCGGCTATTTCGGGGCCGGGCTGGGGGTGATCCTGCTGGCGGTGCTCGGCCTGTGCCTCGACGACAGCCTGCCCCGCCTCAACGCTCTCAAACAGGGCATCTCCCTGGCCGCCAACCTCAGCGCCGCCCTGCTGTTCGTGGGCCGCAGCAGCGTCGACTGGCCGACGGCCCTGCTGCTCGGCAGCGGCGCTCTGGTGGGGGGGGCCCTGGGCGGGCGACTGGCGGGGCGGATCGATCCGGAGCGGCTGCGCTGGCTGGTGGTGGCGATCGCGGTGGCGCTGGCCGTCGTGTTCTGGCTCAGGGGGTCGCGCCTGTAGCCCACAACAGCAGCCAGCGCCCGAGCCCCACCAGGGCGGCGGCGCCGATCAGCGGCATCACGCCCCAGCGGCGCCAGAGCAGCAGCGCCAGCGCCACCGCGGCCACCGCCAAGGCCCCTGCATCGAGCCCTCCGCGCGGAGCCAGGGCCGGGCCCGCCAGCAGCAGCGCCAGGCTGGCGATCACGCCCACCACCGCGGCGGTGATCGCCGTCAACGGCGGCCCGAGGCGCAGCTCGGAGCGGCTGGCCTCCACCAGCGGCGCGCCGGCAAGGATGAACACAAACGAGGGCAGGAAGGTGAACCACACCGTCACCAGGCCGGCCAGCAACGCGATGGCGAGCGAGCCGCTGCCGTTCCAGCCGCCCAGGAAGCCCACGAAAGCCACCACCATGATCAGCGGTCCGGGCGTGGTCTCCCCCAGGGCCAGGCCATCGGCCATCTGGTGGGCATCCAGCCAGCCGAACTGCTCCACGGCCCCCTGGGCCACGTAGGGAAGCACCGCATAGGCCCCGCCGAAGCTCACCAGGGCCACACGGGTGAAGAACCGCGCCATCGTGGCCAGCTCACTGCCCCCCCCTCCCCAGAGGCTGAGGAGCCACAAGGGGAGAAGCAGCGCAAAGCCGCTGATCAGCAGGATCGTGGCGAAGCGAGGAAGCCGGAAGCGGGCGGCATGGTGCAAGCGCACGCCAGCAGGGGCCATCCGGATCAGACAAGGGAGTTCCAATGTAGGCAAGTGAGCCGATAGGCCAGGCAGTGGCGATTAACACCCGTTGGGTCAAAGGAGATACGGACTTGATTGAATCTTCACCACACTGCTCAAGATGGGGTTGGTGCTCGGCCCCTGACCAGAGCAACATCGCTGGGCTGACGAGTCTTCCTCAGCTGGACAGGGGAGTCCTGGTGATGCCGAAAGAAAACTGCGGGAAATTTTCTCCGCTCCCCTGACCCTATGGGGATGCCCATGGCTGCCGCCGGACTGCCAAAATTCCGTCACCAGCCGGGGATGGCATGCCCTTCAGCGCCAAGACGGAATACGGACTCGTTTCCCTGCTGGAGCTGGCCTCGATCCACAGCCAGGGCGGCGTCCTTCAGGTGGCCGAAATTGCCCATCGACAAGGGATTCCGGAGCGGTACCTCGAACAGATGCTCACCAGCCTGCTGGTGGCCCAGCCGGCCCGGGCCGACAGCAACGAGATC